>NZ_MVOG01000005.1 GCF_002286915.1 Bifidobacterium italicum
CGTCGGGCGACGTCGTCGACATCGCGTCGGCGGATACACGCTCGACGCGCGCCTCGGCGCCGGCGCGATGGGGTCGGTGTGGCGTGTGACGGACGGCGGCGGCACCAGCTACGCGATGAAGATACTGCGCGATTCGCTCAACGACGAAGCCGCGGATGCGGAGGGGCGACGCGCGCAGACGACGGCGCGCGAACGGTTGCGCCGCGAGGCGATGGCGCTCAAGCGGATCAAGGATCCGGGCGTGTGCAGCATCGTCGATATGGAGCTCGACGATTCGCTCGCGTTCATCGTCACCGAACTCATCGAAGGCGACAACCTGCGCCAGGACGTCGCGCAGAACGGCCGCTACGTGGGCAGCGACCTCGAACGGCTCGCCGAGAAGCTCATCGCCGCCGTGCACGCGGTGCACGCGGCCGGCATCGTGCACCGCGACATCAAGCCGACGAACGTCATGGTCTCGGTCACCGGCCCGATCCTCGTCGACTTCGGCATCGCGATGGGCGAGGGCGAAAGCCATGTGACGAGCACCGGCCTCGTCATGGGCACACCGGGATTCATCGCCCCCGAGATCATCGAAGGACAGGAAGCGACCGAGGCGACCGACTGGTGGTCGGCGGCCTCGGTGCTCGCGTTCGCGGCGACCGGCGCGCCGGTGTTCGGCACGCAGCCGATGCTCGCCGTGCTGCAACGCGAGGCGGCCGGCAACGCGAACCTGCAGGGGCTGCCGCCGCGCACGCTGCAGGCGTTCCGCGCGGCGCTCTCGCCACATCCCGAGGAACGGTGCACGCCCGACGAACTGCTCGACGCGATATCGGCGGACGCATGGGAGGCGGAATCGCACCTCCCTTTTGAGCCAGCCGCCCCGGCCACCGGAGCGACCTTCAGGAAGAACGAGAGCGTGAACAACCCGCGCACGTTGTGGCGCGCGCAGTCGATGCCGACCGCTTCGATCCTGTTTCCCGGCGGCCGCCCGCGCGCCGCCGCACCGTCGGATGAAGGCGGCCGATCCGGCGACGGCATGCGGACGCATGGCGACGTGTCGCTCGATCCGCCACGTCCGCCGACGGCGACACGTCCGCTCACGGCCGCCACGACGTCGCTGCGGCCGCCCGCGGCGACGCCAGCACCCGCGGCGACGCGCATGCTGCCGACCAATGCCGACACAGCCGCGGCCGACGCCGAAGCGACGCAGGTGATCGGACCGATCGAACAGCCGACGGTCGCGCTCACCGCGATGCACGACGCGACGGCACAGGGGGCGATGACACAGGCGGCGGCACAACCCACGATGACGCGATCCGCCGCGGAGCCCGGGCAGGATGCGACGCAGGCGCTGCGTCCGGCGACATCCGCGCCGTCGTGGCGGACGGTGCGGACGCAGGAGGGCGTGCAGTCTCCGCAGCCGCAATCGGACATGCAGCCGCAACAGCAGGCGCCCCAGATGTATGCGCAGCCGGCCTTCGCCCAGCCGCCGCAGGACGCGACGCCGTACTACGCGGCGCGCGGACGGCTCGCCTGCCTGCTGCCGCTCGCGCCGCTCGCTGCGCTCGCCGCAAGCCTGCCGGTCGTCGCGCCCATCGTCGCGTCGGCCATGCTGTGGATGCTGATGGCGGTCGGCTACAACGCGGACGCGCAGACCGCACGCATCCGGCGCCGTCAGGGCGCACGCCGCGGCAGCGACGCGGCGGTCCGCGCGATCTCGTTCCCGTGGCATCTGCTCAAATCGATCGTGCTCGTCATCCCGGCGACGCTCGCGCTGTGGCTCGCGGATGCGCTCGTCGTCGCGCTCGCGACGTTCGTCTGCCGGCTGCCGTGCTACGAGACGCCGCTGCCGCTCCTCGGCGGCTCATTGACGGTCGCCGTGCCGGACGCGGCGCCGGCGTCGCCGACCGGCGCGAGCTGCGCGATCGCGTTCGCCGTCGGCTGGCTGCTCGCCGCGCTCGGCCCATGGTCGTCGCCGATACGGCTCGGCGCCGGGCATCTGCTCGGTCTGACGCGGCGCGAACGCGAACATGCGCAGCTGCCGCCGCGGCACAACCGGTGGCAGTGGGTGTGGCTCGCGCTCGCCGTCATCGGCGTGTGCGCGGCCGCGATCAACATCGAGGTGTCGCCGGCCGTCGCGTGGTGGCCGCTGCTGCCGTGGTAGCCGCGGCCGTCGTCTCGGCGCGACGCCCTGATGTGCGCGCTTCGTGACGGATGTGCGCGAACGGTGGATTTTGGCGGCACGGCAACCTACACTCGAGACAGATTCAGGAAAGGACCCCGATGGCTCGAAACAACCCATCCAAACGCGACCGTCGCGAGGCCGACGCCGCCGCGCGGCAGGCGCAGGCGGCACAGGCGGCGAAGGAACGCAGGCAGCAGACGATCATCGGCGCCATCGTGGCGGCCGTGCTCGTCGTGCTCATCGTCATCGCCGGCATCGCCGTCTGGCGCAGCACACATCCGACGGCGGACAACGTGTCCACGACGACGACCGAGGAGGCGAAGGACGCGAAGACGACGCTCGCTACGTCCCCGTCGAAACCGTCGGTCGCCGACGACCAGGGCGGCATCCTCATCTCGGCGAACGGGTACGCCAAGCCGGTCGCCGACGTGCCGACCATCGGCATCTACATGGACTTCATGTGCCCGGGCTGCGGCAGCCTCAACCAGAACCTTGACAAGGACCTCGTGAAGATGGCCGACGCCGGCCAGATCAATCTGGACCTGCATTTCATGTCCTTCATGGACCGCTTCTCGAGCGACGAGTACTCGACGCGCACGGCGAACACGGCGCTGTACATCGCCGACCACGATCCGGATCCGGACCATCTGCTCAGGTTCATGTCCAACCTCTACGCCGCCGACTTCCAGCCGGATGAATCGAACTACGTGCCGATCAGCGACGAGAAGATCGCCGAACGCGCCGTCGACGCCGGCGTGGACAAGGACGTGGCCAACAAGGCGATCACCCGCCAGTACGACGACTACCTCGACGCCGTCAACACCTACACGCCGACGCGTGAGGAGCTGTGGAGCACGAGCGGCTCGATGAAGGGGTCGATGTCGACGCCGACGGTGACGATCAACGGCAAGTACTGGGACATCCACGACGCGAAGGTCACGTCGAAGGCGTCGCTCACCGAGGCGCTGTGCGACGCGATCGGGCTCAAGCCGGCGGATATCGGCGTCAAGGGCGATCTGCCGTCGATCGGCGCGAAGGGCGACGCGCTCATCCCGTGACGACGCGCCGGACGCGCGACGTGAAGATGCCGTGTGCGTTCGGCGCCCGACGTGTCCGACGCCTTGACCGTTCCAGATGAACTGCTATGCTGTTCACGGTCGGCGCGCGACGCGCCCGGCGCGACAGCGTCAGCCTCCTTAGCTCAGATGGCCAGAGCGGCCGCCTTGTAAGCGGCAGGTCGTCGGTTCGATCCCGACAGGAGGCTCGATTTGCATTGAGGACGAAGAATCCATATACTCATTATGTGTATGAGAAGTTTGGCCTCATGCAAAGGAATACTTACCTCCGAGTAAGCAAATCCTGAAGGCTCCCCCAACCATAGCCTTCAGGTGCGGGTGAAGCATCCCCCCAACCAGCTTCGCCCGCGGGGGGCGAGAACATCCCCTTCTCTCTCGCCCCCACCCCTTCCAACGGAAACCCTGCGTCCATTGGCCGCAGGGTTTCCTGTTTTTCTTGTCCTCCACGCCCCGTGCGCGGCCCGCACATCCGCGCCCCGGCCGTCCACCGGTCGGTCCCGTCATGCGCATCGACGGTTCGACCCGCGAAACGGGGCTTCCGCGGGCGGAACCATCGAACTGGTCACGGGACGCGATGAGTGACCGAGAATCCAGGGAAACCGAGACGAAGGAACGCAGGCGGCGCGGCCGTGGACATCGACGCGGACACCGACGGCGAAAATGGCGGCGCGCGTCAGTACAATCGTGACAGGACAGCAATGTGCAGGAAAGCAGGAAAAGGGGAACTATGCCCAAGCGATGGTCACCGCGACGTACCGTGACGTTGCGTCGCATCCGCGTCATGGCCTGCGCCGTCGCGATCGTGCTGGCGTCGTGCCTCACGTTCGCGTGCACGGCACGCAAGTCGGTCGCGCTTGACGTCAACGGTGACACGCGCCACCTGACGACGTACGCGACGACGGTGAGCGGCCTGCTGCGCGAACAGGGCGTCGACGTCAAGACGCACGACCTCGTCCAGAACACCGGCGACGGCACGCTCGTCGACAACGACGTCGTCACCGTGAAAAGCGCCTACCAGACGACGATCACGATCGACGGACAGCAGATGCCGTTCTGGACGGTCGCGGACAGCGCCGAGCAGCTGCTCGACTTCTTCGAACAGAACGAGGTCGCCGCGTCGCGCATCACCGTCGACATCAAGAACGTCTACAACCAGCTCACCGGCGGCATGGTCATCAACGCCGACGGCCCGGTCACGGTGATCGCCGACGGCAAGACGTCGATCGCGCCGAACGGCAAGCTGCCGGCGGCGTCGATCCTTGATTCGAAGGGCATCACGCTCGGCAAGGACGACCGCGTCAGCGTGCAGAAGGACGGCGGCAAGACGATCCTGCGCGTGCAGCGCGTGACCTACGGCGACAAGACGGAGACCGTCGTCATCCCGTATACGACGCGCACCGTGCTCGACGACGCGCTCGAGCCGGGCGCACGGCGCGTCGACATGACCGGCGAGAACGGCGAGAAGAAGATCACCTACCGCATCACCTACGTCGACGGCGTGCCGGTGGAGACGACGCAGACGAACGAGGTCGTGACGAAGACGGCGCTCGACGAAGTCGTCGCCGTCGGCCCGGAGAAGGTCGAGCTGCCGCAGGAGGGCACGGCCGGCGCGGCCGCAGGCGACGCGAACACCGGCAACGACACGGATGGCGACGCGGACGACGACGCGGACGCGCCGACGCAGACGCCGGGCGACGAACCGACGCAGCAGCCGTCGGCACAACCGAGCGACGAACCGACGCAGACGCAGCAGCCGACGCAGACACCCACACAGACGCCCACGCCGCAACCGACACAACAACCCACGCAGACACCCAAGCCCACGCCGCAACCGACACAACAGCCAACACAGCAGCCACAGCCGACGCAAACACCCAAGCCCACGCCGACGCCACAGCCGACGCCACAGCCGACGCCACAGCCGACACAGCCGAGCACGCCGGCGGAGAACTGCCGCCTGTGCCGTCCGTCGGCCTCCGCGGCGCAGGCCTACGCCGCCGGCGCCGCCGCGCAATACGGCTGGACCGGACAGAACTGGAGCGATCTCGTAAAGCTGTGGAACCGCGAATCGGGATGGCGATGGAACGCCGAAAACCCGTATTCGGGCGCCTACGGCATCCCGCAGTCACTGCCAGGCGACAAGATGGCCGCCTTCGGCACGAACTGGCGCAACGACGCCGCCGTGCAGATCGACTGGGGCCTGAGCTACATCGCCGGCCGCTACGGCTCGCCGATGAAGGCCTGGGAGCATTCCGAACGGGTCGGCTGGTACTAAAACCCGCGCCGACGCCGCATCGGCGGCGCCCGCGCCGACCGTCCGCATCCGCAGCCATCCATCAACACCGACGATTCCGATTCCAAGGGAAAGACGACATATCCGCATGAGCGCACACGACGAACACCGCGCCGCCGAAACCGCCGCGACGTCCACGGCAGCCGCATCGGCGGCCTCCACCGATGCCACATCCACGACAACCGCCGTCGAAACCACCGCGGGCGCCCCATCGGCCGGCGGCCATCTGCTGGGCGCCGCCGACATCCGCCGCATCGCCGCCGACGCCGGCATCAGCCCGACGAAGAAGTTCGGGCAGAACTTCGTCATCGATCCGGGCACGGTGCGCCGCATCGTGCGCGAAGCCGGCGTCGGCGCCGACGACCATGTGCTCGAGGTCGGCCCCGGCCTCGGCTCGCTCACACTCGCGATCCTCGAGACCGGCGCGCGGATGACGGCCGTCGAGATCGATCCGCCGGTCGCGCAGCGGCTGCCGGCCACCATCGCCGAGTTCATGCCGCAGGCGGCCGACCGTCTGCGCGTCGTGCGCGCCGACGCGCTCACGCTCACACCGAGCAACCTCCCCGACTTCGACGATGACGCGTCGTTCACGCTCGTCGCCAACCTCCCGTACAACGTCGCGACGCCGATCCTGCTCACGCTGCTCGAACGCTTCGACAATCTGGGATCGTTCCTCGTCATGGTCCAGAAGGAGGTCGCCGACCGTCTGTCCGCGCAGCCCGGATCGAAGATCTACGGCACGCCGAGCGTGAAGCTCGCATGGTACGGCGTCGCGAAATCGGTCGGCACGATCGGCCGCAACGTCTTCTGGCCGGCGCCGAACGTCGACTCCGCGCTCGTGCGTTTCGACCGCCACGCGCCGGGTGAGGGACCGGCCGCGCACGCGAAGGCGGGACGCGAGGCCGCATTCGCGCTCATCGACGCCGCCTTCGGACAGCGACGCAAGACGCTGCACGCCGCGCTGAGGAAGGTCGTTCCGGAGGGCGCCTTCGCCAAGGCCGGCATCGACATGACGCGCCGCGGCGAGACGTTGACCGTCGACGAATTCGTGCGGCTCGCCGACGCGGCGAAGGAGCTTGGCGCATGAGCGCCCAAATCGTGAGCGTCGACTGCCCGGCGAAAACGAACCTGACGCTGCACGTCGGCGAACGACATGAGGCATGGGGCGGCCGCCACGCGCTCGACACGATGTACTGCGCCGTCGGCGTCTACGACACGGTCACGCTCGAACAACGCGCCGACGGCACGGGCTGTTCGCTCGAGATCTCCGGACAATATCTGGGCGATCTCGCCGCGTCGAGCAGCGACATGCTGCGCAACCATGCGATGCTCGCATTGTTCGCGATGGCGCAGGCCTGCGGACGCGAACCGGATGTGGCCGTGACGATCGAGAAGAACATCCCGGTCGGCGCCGGCCTCGGGGGCGGCTCGGCGGACGCGGCCGGCACGTTGCTCGGGCTCAACGCGCTGTGGGATCTGCACTGGCCGCTCGAACGGCTCGCGCCGATCGCGGCGACGCTCGGCGCGGACATGCCGTTCTGCCTCGTCGGCGGCTACGCGCACGGATCGGGCTACGGCGAGATCGTCGCATCGGTGGCGGCGGACGATCCACGCATCGCGGCGTTGCGCGCCGACGGCTACGACGGCCGCGTGCTCGTCGGCGCCTACCGCGCGCAGCTGAGCACGCCGGAGGTGTATGCGGCCTTCGACGTGCTCGGCGGCGACGGGTCGCCGAACGACCTGCAGGCCGCGGCCGTGTCGCTGCACCCGCGTTCGGGCGTCGCGATCGAGCTGGCGACGGCCGCCGGCGCGACGCGCGCCTTCGTCTCGGGTTCGGGACCGTCCGTGTGCGCTTTCGTACCCGACGACGCCGCCGCGCGCGCCGTCGAACGGGCATGGCTCGACGCGCAGGCCGTCGACCGGCTCTTCGTGGCGCAGGCGCCGGTCGCGCCGATCGTGCATGCGCTGGAACACCGGCCGGACGGGGGCGCCAACGGCCCCGCAGCGTCAGCATAATGGGATAAGGTGAGACCACACACACCTCGTCAACAAGGGATTGGGTATGGCACAGAACAACGGGGCGCGCGAGGCCCGCAAGGCATACGTACGCAAGCGCCAGTCGATCGTGTTCGGCATTATTGGCGTCGTGCTCGTCGTCGCGCTCGTCATCTCGACGCTCGTGTTCTTCCATGTGGGCGGCCTCGGCGAGACCGCGCAGAGCAAGGAGTCGGCGAACTACGGCCGCACCGCGCCATGCGTGTCCCCGGCGGCCGACGGCTCGACGCCGAAGTACGTGGACAACCGTTCGGTGACGGTGCGCGTGCTCAACGGCACGCAGTTCTCCGGTTTCGCGCAGGCCGTCGCCGAGGCGCTCGAGAACCGCGAGTTCGTCGTGCAGGGCGTCGACAACTACGACAGTTCGAAGGTGGAGCGCACGCTGATCATCTTCGGCAAGAACGCGATCCCGCAGGCGTATACGCTCGCAAGCAACTTCAGCGACGCGCAGATGGTCATGGACGACCGTCCCGACAAGCTCGTCGACGTCGTGCTCGGCGCGACGTTCAAGGATCTCGTGCCCACCGAGGACCTGCCGAAGACCGGCTCCGACATCCCGAACATCGAAGGCTGCAAGGCTCCGGACAAGATGACGTCGCTGCCGAAGGCACCCGACCATACGGCGGTCGGCTAGATCGCCAACACGCCGGTTTGCGAACGCCCCGCACACGATACGTGTGCGGGGCGTTCGCAAACCGGCGTGTTGGCGATCACCATCGGCGCATACCGCACCCACGCCGTTCGCAAACCGGCCTTCGCGCGATCACCACATGCACATCACACACCCGGAACGTTCTCAAACCGGCCGTCACCGTGCGGCCGTGCGCTCCTCGTACCAACGATGCAACTCGGCGACGGCGACGTCGTGCTCGACCGGGCCGTGGTCGAGGCGGTAGTCGAGCATGTGCCGGTATGCGGCGCCCACCTCCGGCCCCGGCTCGAGCCCCAGCTCGGCGATGATCTCATCGCCGTTGAGATCCGGGCGGATCGCCTTGAGGTCCTCCTGCTCCTTGAGCCTGCGCACGCGCTCCTCCATCTCGTCCATCGCCGAGCTGAACACGAGCGCCTTGCGGCGGTTCTGCGTCGTCGCGTCAGCGCGCGTGAGCCGGTTGAGCCGTTCGTAGAGGGGGCCCGCGTCCTTGACGTAGCGGCGCACGGCCGCGTCGGTCCACGGTTCGTCCACGTAGCCGTGGAAGCGCAGATGCAGATCGACGAGATCGCTGACGTCATCGACGATGTGATGGTCGAAGCGCAGCGCCTTGAGCCGTTTGCGCGTGAGCTTGGCGCCGACGGCGTCGTGATGGTGGAAGCTGACCTTGCCGCCCGGCTCGAACTTGCGCGTCTTCGGCTTGCCGATGTCATGCATGAGCGCCGCGAGGCGCAGCACGAGGTCGGGCCCCGGCACCGGGCCGTCGGGAGCCGTCTCGAGCGCGACCGCACGGTCGATGACGATCATCGTGTGCTCGAAGACGTCCTTGTGGCGGTGGTGCTCGTCGATCTCCAGCTGCAGCGCCGGAATCTCGGGGAAGACGATGTCGGCGAGGCCGGAGTCGACGAAGGCCTCGACGCCGGCGCGCGGCCGGTCGGACAGCAGTAGCTTCGTCAGTTCGTCGCGCACACGCTCGGCGGAGACGATCTCCAGCCGCGAGCCCATGTCGCAGATCGCCTCGGCCGTCTCCGGCTCGATCGAGAAGCCGAGCTGCGCGACGAACCGCACGGCGCGCATCATGCGCAACGGGTCGTCGTCGAAGGACTGCCGCGGGTCGACGGGCGTGCGCAGCACCTTGCGCTGCAGGTCGTTCGCGCCGCCGAAGGGGTCGACGAACTCGAGCTGCGGCACACGCAGCGCCATCGCGTTGACGGTGAAATCACGGCGCGACAGGTCGCCTTCGAGCGAATCGCCGTAGCTGACCTCGGGCTTGCGTGACTCGGGGTCGTACACGTCCGAACGGTAGGTCGTCACCTCCACCTTGACCTCGGTGCCGTCGGGACGCCGGCGCAACGCGCCGAGCGTGCCGAACTTGCGTCCCATGTCCCAGAAACCGTCATGCCCCCACCATTTGAGGATCGGCTCGAACTCCTCGGGCCGCGCCGACGTACAGAAGTCAAGGTCATGCGAGGGCCGGTGCAGCAGCAGGTCGCGCACGGGACCCCCGACGAGCGCGAGCTCATACCCGGCATCGGCAAACATCTCTCCCAGCTCAATGGCTTCCGGCCACACTTCGAAGTTCACGGGCTCCCTTTCCGGCAATCGTCCTCACGCGTCGCGCGCGTCCCATCGGCGTTTCCGCCGGTACTTTTCTGCCCTTCAAGCATACCCGTATCCCATCGGCGGCAAAACATGAGTAAGGTGGACTACATGACCACACCCGCAGACGTTGCACGCATGCTTGCCAACGCTGCGGTCAACCATGCCCGCAATCCGCTCGAGCCGGACGCGCTCATGTACACGTCGCAGTCGCAGACGCTGCGCATCGCGACGGACGAGGCGCGCGCGAAACCCGATCCGCGCACGCCTACGCCGGCGATGATGCCGCGCCGCCGCACCGGCGACCGCCCGACGACCTTCGCATCGCTCGACGCGCAGGAACTGCCGATCGTGCGCGAATACTCGGCCGGCGGCCTCGTCTTCGACGCGCGGGGCCGCGTCGCAATCATCGCGCGTCACTCACGCAGCGGCCACCTCGAGTGGTGCCTGCCGAAGGGCCATATAGAAAAAGGGGAGACGCCCCAGCAGACGGCCGTGCGCGAGGTGCACGAGGAGACCGGCATCCTCGGCGAGGTCGTCGATTCGATCGCCACGATAGACTATTGGTTCACTGGAACCAGCCAACGCGTCCACAAACTCGTCCACCACTTCGCGCTGCGCCAGATCGGCGGAGAACTGACGGTGGAGGGCGACCCGGACCATGAGGCCGAGGACGCCATCTGGGTGGACTTCGCCGATCTGGACGACGTGCTCAGTTACCCCAACGAGCGTAAGATAGCTTGGCTGTACGCAAGGAAACTGAACAGGCAGGGCTAACGTGAACCGACGTCACACCAATCCGCACGTCCGGCGTCGTGCTTGGTGCGCGCTGCTGGTGCTGCTCATGGCGATCGCGACGGTGCTCGACGTGCAGACGCCCCGGGCGGCCGCGGACGAAGGCGACGCCGCGACGACCGACGTGCCAGGCGTGGCGCTCTCCGTCGAATCGCTCACGGCCGTCGTCACGGCGACCTCCGGATTCTCCGCGACACTCACCGTCGAGAACCGCACGACGCAGACGATGCCCGCCGGCGTCATCGACATCTTGACGAATCCCGACTACAACTTCGTCTCCCGCACCGACGTGCAGGAGTGGGCCGACGGCGTCGCGCAGATCGACACGACGCATGAGCTCGTGCATGCCGACGTCGCGTCGATCCCGGCCGGTGGCCGCGTCTCCGTGCACGCAGACCTCTCCCCCCACGACTCTGCACTCGCGGCGCTCACGACATGGGGACCGCGGCCGCTGCGCATCCTCTACACCGCGCAGACAGCCGACGGCGCGCAGCCGACGGGCGCGGCGCTCAACACCTACATCACGCGCTCGCAGGACGGCGTGGCCGGCGAGCGCACGCCGTCGATCGGCATGAGCGTCGTCATGCCACTCACGTCGCATGGCTGGAGCGTCGACACACAGGCGCGCCAGCGGCTCATCACGTCGAACGCAAGCGACGTGCCGGCCTCGGCCATCGCGACGCTCGGCGAGGACGAACGCAAGGCGCTGCACGACAAGGACCAGCTGAGCACGAAGTATCCGCAGCTGCAGGTCGTCGCCGACCCGAGCGTGCTCAAAACGCTCGGCACGCCGCATCTGACGGCGCTGATGCAGCCGGCGCGCTTCGACATCACCGCCTACGCGCGCGCCGACGACCCGCAGGCCTATGCGCGCGCCGGCGTCGGCAAGGACATCTGGAGCGCCGAGAGCGCGCTCGCGCAGCTGCGCGGCACGATCGGCGACACGTCAGCGAACGCGCCGACGATCGCATGGCAGGGCTCCGACAGCTGGACGATGGATGCGCTCGACGCGGCGCGCGAGGCCGGCTATGACACGGTGATCGCGACCGGCGACTTCAACATCGCCGACGATTCGACGGCGCAGACGCTCGTCTACCGTGTGCCGACCGAGCATGGCGACGTCACCGTGCTCGGCGCGCAGCCGACGCTCACGGCGCTCGCGAACGCGCATGCCTCGTCGCAGCATGCGCGCGCCGAACGCACCGACGCGGGACGCATCGCGCGCTTCATCGCGCAGAGCGCGTTCTACCAGATGGAGCAGCCCTACGCGCAGCGCACGTTGCTCGTCTGCTTCGGCGAGGACGCCACCGCGCAGGAGGTCAGGATGCTGATGGACGCGCTCGGCGACGCGAGCTGGATCGATCTGAAGTCGCTCGCCGACCTCACGGGTCAGGACACGCTCATCGACTCCGCGTTGACGCCGCAGCTGATCGACGAGAACGTCGGCCTCTCCGACGGCCGCGCAGAGACGGTCCGCGAGACGCTCGTGCAGCTCGGCGCGAGCCGCGACGACCTGTCACGGCTCGCCTCGTCGATCCTCGGCGGAAGGGACGGCGCCGCGACGAAGTCCGGCGGCGCGCCGAAGGACGACGCAAACGACGAGGGCGACGCGGACGCGACGGGCGCCTCCTCCCCCACGGCGTCCGCGACCGCGAATGCGACCGTGGACGCGCAGTCGGCGCCGCCGGAGGCGTCCGACGGCTCGCGACTGACCGAGTCCGCGTATGCACGACGGCTGCTTGACGCCCATGACACGCTCGCGCTGTTCGCGCTGCAGGGCGACACGGCCCTGTGCACGTCGATGAGCAAGGCCACCCAGGAGCTCGCGGACGCGGCGCTCGGCGCGATCACGTTGAGTCCGTCCGGCAACATCAGCGTGCTGTCGGAGACGGCGTCGATGCCGGTCACGGTGAGCAACGGGCTGCCGTTCCCGATCGACGTGCACGTCTCATCGCGCACCGACGCGATCGAGATCGTCACGGCCCGCATGACCCCGATCACGGTGCCCGCGCACGGCGAGGCGCAGGCGTCGATCTCGATCCGTGTGACGACCTCCGGCACGGCGGTCGCGCGCGAACAGCTCGTCGACAGGGACGGCGTCCCCTTCGGCGCCGTGCAGCAGACCTCGATCACCAGTTCGCTGCAGATCAGCGACAAGAGCGGTCTCATCATCATCATCATCGCCGTCGTGCTCGGCCTGCTCGGCCTGTGGCGGCAGTTCCACCGCAAGAAGGATCCCGACGAATGAGTTCTTCCGTAGGCCGCAATTCGCTGATCATGGCTTCCGGCACGGCCGCGTCCCGCATCACCGGCCAGATCCGCACGATCCTGCTCGCAGCGGCGATCGGCACGACCGGTCTGGCGGCGAACGCGTACCAGGCCGGCTCGATGATCCCGCAGGTCATCTACACGCTCGTCTCCGGCGGCATCTTCAACGCCGTGCTCGTGCCGCACATCGTGCGCACGCTGCACAGCGACAACGCCGAGGAGCAGCTCAACAAGATCGTCACCTTCGCCGTCACATTGCTGCTCGGCGTCACCGTGTTGATGGCCGCGCTCACGCCGTGGATCACGCGGTTGTACGTCAGCGGCAGCCCCGAGCTGATCAGCCTGACCTGCGCGTTCACGCTCTGGTGCACGCCGCAGATCTTCTTCTACGGCCTGTACACGGTGCTCGGCCAGATCCTCGCCGTGAAGAACAAGTTCGGCGCCTATGCGTGGAGTTCGGTCGGCGCGAACCTCATCAGCTGTCTCGGCTTCGTCCTGTTCATCGTGCTCTACGGCAACCATGCGCAGTCGTCCGCCGGCGAGTGGACGACGTCGAAGATCGCGTTGACGGCCGGCATGTGGACGCTCGGCGTCACGTTTCAGGCGCTGATCCTGTTCGTGCCGCTGCTGCGCGCCGGCTTCCGCTTCCGGCCGCGCTTCGGCGTGCGCGGCATCGGCCTGCGCACGATGGGGCCGATCGCCGCATGGAGCATGGGCATCGTCGCCATCGACCAGATCGCCAACATCGTCATCACGCGCATCCTGACGGGCGCGCCGGGCATCGCCGAACGCACGATGCACCTCAGCGAGTTCGACGTCGCCGGCAACGCGACCTACCAGAACGCGTACACGATCTACATCCTGCCGTATTCGCTCATCGCCGTCTCGGTCGCCACGGCGATCTTCCCGCAGATCTCGTCGGCGATCGCCGACGACGACATCGAGCGCGCCCGCGGCGACCTGAGCGGCGCGCTGCGCACGGTCGGCGCGATCATGTTCCTGTTCACGGCCTTCTTCCTCGTCATGCCGCTCGCGATCACGCGCGCGCTGCTGCCGACCGTCTCCGTCAACCAGGCGATCCTCATCTGCGGGCCGCTGATGGGCCTGTGCGCATGCCTGCCGCTGGCGAGCGCGTACCTGATCATCCAACGCACGTTCTACGCCTTCGAGGACGGCCGCTCCCCGTTCATCTTCATGGCGATCATGTATGCGCTGCAGCTGACGGCGTGCCTGCTGTGCACGCGCCTGCTGCCGCCGACCGACTGGGCGGCCGCCGTCGGCCTGTGCGCCTCGGCAAGCTACCTGCTGTCCTTCATCCCGCTCGTGCACATGCTGCGCAGGCGCTTCGAGGGCTCGCTCGACGGCCGGCGCATCGCGCTCACCTACGCCAAGGCCTTCGCGGCGATGGTCGTGAGCGTCGTCATCGGCTTCGGGCTGCAGCGTCCGGTCTACCGTCTGCTGCACGTCGACGACCCGTCGAGCACCGGCGTCGTCGGCTGGCTGCAGTCGGTCGGCGCGGCGGCGATGCTGTTCGTCGTCATCGTCGCCGTCTATCTGGCCGTGCTGTGGGTGCTGCGTTGCGAGGAGCTCACGCAGGGGGTCGCCGCGCTGCGCCGCCGTCTTTCGCGCCGCGCGGCGCCCGTCGGCGCCGAAGCGCCCGCGGCGGCGCTCGTCGACGCCGTCGACGGCGAGGAACGCGCCTACGACGCCGCCCATGGCCTCGCCGACGATGACGACGACAGCACGCGCGTCATCCCTGAACTGAGCCGCATCGCGCCGGCGGTGCCGATCGACGAGCTCGCGCAGCTTGATCCGCCGGTGCCGGCGGCACTGGCCGAACCACCGGTTGCGCTGGGCGCCGACGGGTCTCGCACGCCGGCGCCGACGACCACCGCGGACAGTAGAATGACGGTGCACACATCCGCACGGTCTTATGAATCAGGGGTGACCATGAAGCCTCATCTGGGAGATACGATTCTCAACCGCTACACGCTCGTATCGCCGTTGCGTGAAGAGGCGGGCCTGCAGGTGTGGAAGTCGAACGACCGAGTCCTGTCACGCGACTGCCAGCTGTTCATCGTCAACAACCGCGCCGTCCTGCCGAGCACGAACGCGCTCGCCGGCACGCTCGCCGCGTCGCGCGACCCGCGTTTCACGCAGGTCATCCAGCTGCAGCACGACGGCGACATCGCCGTCATCCTCACCCGACTCGACGGCGGCGTCTCGATAAGCGAATACATGCGCGACGACGGCCCCGGCGCGCCGCCGCTCAGCTATGAGGCGATGCGCACGATCATCGGCGAGACGATGGACGCGATCCGCTTCCTGCACAAGGACCGCCTGACGCACCGCGCATTGTCGACCGACACGGTGCGCCTGACGCGCAACGGCGTTCAGCTCGCCGACACCCCGGTGAGCGCCGCGCTCGCCGACACGGCGAACACGCCGGCCTCATACAACGACGAACGCCGTGCGATCCGTCAGCTCGCCGGCGTCCTCTACGGCATGCTCACCCGCACGCCGTCGACGATGCATCCTCGTTTCTCGCTCGACAGGCTGCCGCAGGACACGCCAATCGAGTTCCGCCTCATCGTCAAGCGCGGCCTCGAGCTGAACGAGGGCGACAAGCCGACGGTGCCGCTTGTGACGATGGCCGAGATGGACGCGCTGCTCGGAGCGCGCAAACCGCTGCATGCGCTGACGCGCCATGACCTGCGCCTGACCGGCGCCGACTGCGAATGCTCGATCGTGCGCGCGATGATCCAACCGGCGCTGCCCGGCGACATCCTGCCGATCCCCGATTCGATGGTCTCGTCGCAGACGATGCCGTCGATGATGTTCCCGGCGCAACAGCTGGATCCGGAGTCGCTCGCCGAACTCGAGGAGGAGTCCGAGCAGACGAGCGGGGACGCCGACGACGACGCGGCGGCCGCCCGCTCGTTCAAGGCGTTGTGGAACAAGAGCAAGGCGATCATGGGAGGCACCGATGAGACGGCCGCGAAGATCCCGGAGATCTCGCCGAACAACGCGACCGAGATGTTCACGGCCTTCGATCCGAACGCCGTCCAGGAGACGCCGATGACGCCGTCGCGCATGACGGTGCCGCTCGACGTGTCCTCGATGCGCGACGGCACCGTCGACGAGACGTCGTCGACGTCGTCGACCGGCCATCTGCCGGCGATCGACGAGGATGGCAACATCGTGCCCAACGGCTCGCAGTCGCAGCGCGAACTGCGCAAGGAACGCGAGGACATCGACGCGACCTATGTCATGGGCGCGCCGGCGCTGCCTCCGAGCTTCGCGCCGCAGGAGCGCCCGAAGACGCAGTCGACGTCGAGCTTCGCCGAACCGAAGCCGAAGAAGCACAAGAAGCGCGCCGCGATCGTCGTATGCGTGATTGCCATCCTCGTCGCGCTCGGCTTCGCCGTGCACAGCATCGCGACGAGCGGGTCGCTGTTCGGCTTCGGCGGACAGGACACGACGTACTGGCCGGATTCCGATCTGTCCGACGTCCCCTTCGGCGAACGCAATGGCGGCGATGTGAAGGCGCCGGAGGCCTCGAACCGGCAGACCGAGTCGCCGAAGCCGACGCCGACGCCGTCGAAGGCGCCGAACAACACCGCATACCCGGTAGCCTCGCAGCAGTTCCTCGACCGTCCGGCGGGCCAGCAGGGCTATGGCTACTATCTGCATCTGCAGAACAAGGAGAACGTCGACCGTCTCGTCGTCAAGATCCAGTCGTCCGGCGGCAAGGGCGTCGTCTACGCGAACGCGACGGCCGACAACCCGACCGGCGGCGAGAAGATGGCCGAGTTCACCTTCGCCGACGGCGGCACGACCGAGGTCAAGTTCTCGAAGCCGATCGAGACGCAGGACATCATCATGTGGGTGCCGCTCGACAGCCTGCCCGGCAACCAGCTGTACATCAACTCGGTGCAGGCGTTCTAGGGCCGTCCGCACCTCGATGCGAAGGCCGCGCGGCACGATCCGCGCGGCCTTCGCGTCTTCCGGTGCGCCGTCGCTCATGTGCCCACAGAGAGATGCGCCGAAATAATCGGCGGGGCGCATCTATTGTGAAGGCATGAATGAAATTCGCGACGTCATCATCATCGGCTCCGGCCCCGCGGGCTACACGGCGGCCATCTATCTGGGACGGGCGGGACTGAGGCCCCTCGTCATCGCAGGCGCGCTCACGCCGGGCGGACAGCTCGTCAACACGACGGAGGTCGAGAACTTCCCCGGCTTCCCCGACGGTGTGCTCGGCCCCGACCTGATGGAGTCGATGCAGCGTCAGGCGGAGCGTTTCGACGCCGAACTCGTCTACGACGACGTCGAATCGGTCGAACTCGACGAGACGGTCAAGACGGTGCGCTGCAGCGGCGGCGACGTCTACCGCGCCCGCGCCATCGTCGTGGCCACCGGCTCGTACTACCGTCACCTTGATGTGCCCGGCGAGGAGGAGTACGCCGGGCGCGGCGTCTCGTACTGCGCGACCTGCGACGGCTTCTTCTTCCGCGGCAAGCCGATCGTCGTCGTCGGCGGCGGCGACTCGGCGATGGAGGAGGCCGGGTTCCTGAGCCGTTTCGGTTCATCGGTGACACTGTTGCACAGGCGCGACCAGTTCCGTGCGTCGCGGATCATGGTCGACCGCACGTTGGCGAACCCGGCGATCGACGTGATGATGAACACCGTCGTCACGGGCATCAACGGCGACGGCAGGGCCGTCACGTCGGTCGGCGTACGCGACGTGAGCACCGGCGAGCAGCGCGAGCTCGACGCGAACGGCGTGTTCATCGCGGCCGGGCAGATTCCACAGACCGCGTTCCTCGGCGGCGCACTGGCGCTCGACGACCACGGCTACATCATCGTCGACGGCGCAAGCACGCGCACGAACGTGCCGGGCGTGTTCGCGGCCGGCGACTGCGCGGACCCGGTCTACCAGCAGGCGATCAGCGCTGCAGGAACCGGCTGCCGCGCGGCGATCGACGTGCAGATGTATCTGGAATCGCTCGCCGAGGAGGCCGGCGACTGAGGCGTCATACCGCGCCGAACGAATGCGGCAAAAGGGGCCGTGCGAACCGATTCCGGTCCGCACGGCCCCTTTTGCGTAGACGCGGCGACGCTGCGCCGGGATCATTCGACGGCCGTCGTCACTGCGGATCGAGCAGGCCGATGATGCGCTCCATCTCCTCGGGCGACGAGAACACGATCTCTATGCGGCCGTGGTTCTCCGATCCCTTGATCGAGACCTTCGTGCCGTAGCGCTGCTCGAGGCTGACCTGGATCGGCGAGCCGGCCCACGGATTGTGCTTGTTCGTCTTCGGCTTCTTCGGATGGTCGCTCGCCTGCATCGAGACGATCTCCTCGACGCTGCGCACGCTCAGGCCTTCGTCGACGATGCGCCTGGCGAGCGCCTCCATCGACGCGGCGTCCGGCAGTCCGAGCAACGCACGCGCGTGCCCCGCGGAGATCCTGCCGGAGGCGACCGTCTTCTGCACGCTCGCCGGCAGGTTCATCAGGCGCAGCGTATTCGCGATCTGCGGACGCGACTTCGAGACGGAACGCGCGAGCTGCATCTGCGTCAGGCCGAACTCGTCGATCATCTGCTGATAGGCGGCCGCCTCCTCGAGCGGGTTGAGCGCGACGCGGTGCAGGTTCTCGAGCAGCGCGTCGCGCAGCATGTAGTCGTCGGCCGTCGTCTTGACGATCGCCGGGATCTTCGTCAGTCCGGCGATCTGCGATGCACGCCAGCGGCGCTCCCCCATGATGAGCTCGTATTCGCTGTCCATGCGGTCGGCGAACGGATCACCGGTCGACTGCTTCGGCTGCGCATGCGCGGCCCGGATCTGCTCGACCGGGCGTTTGCGTACGACGATCGGCTGCAGCACGCCGACTTCCTTGATCGATTCGGACAGCTCGCGCAGTTCCTCGTCGTCGAAGACGGTCCGCGGCTGATGCAGGTTCGGTCCGATCTGCGTGACCTCGAGTTCGACGAGATAGCCGCCTTCAACCGGCTTGAGGCCGTCCTCGGCCGTGTCCTTGCGCGCCTTGGCGTCGTCTTTCGCAACGATCGGCGTGCCGTCGAAGAACATGTCGCTCGGATGCGCCATGTCGCCGATCGCCGGCATCGTCGCGCGCTTCGGCGCCGGCGTCGGGGCGTCCGCGTCGTCGGCGGCGTCCTGCGCCGGCGGACGGTGCTCGGCGGCCTCCGGCTGCAGCGTCATCGGCGCGGCGAGCTTCGAGACGGTTGCGCCGTGACGCGTCATCGCGCCCATTGACGGGATCGTCGAGCTCAGCGGGGAGACCGGCGCGGCCGCCTGCTCGCCCGTCACGGGCTGCGTCGGCGCAGCGGGCTGCTTCTGCTTCCCGGGCGCCGCCTTCGTCACCTTCGCGGTCTTCTTCGGCTTCGCCGTCTTCTTCGGCTGCTCGGTCGGCGTCACCGGCGCCGCGGGCTGTTCGCCTGGCAGCGAGGGGAACAGTGCACCGAGTCCTCGGCCCAAACGTGATTTCGATGCCATGTCACTCCTCGTTTCTTCTCGATGCGATGGTCTCCAGCACCACGGCCGACCGGTTGTTAATTTCGAGCGCGGCCTCGCGGTACGCGATCGCGCCCATGCCGCGCGGATCGTAGCTGACGACGGTCTGCGCGAAGCTCGGCGCCTCCGAGATCTTGACGGTGCGCGGGATCGTCGTGTCGAGCACGATGCTCGGATAGTGCGTCTTCACTTCCTCGTACACCTCGCGGCTGAGCAGCGTGCGGCGGTCGAACATCGTCACGAGCATCGTCGAGACGAGCAGCTCGGGGTTGAAGTTCGACTGGACGAGGCCGATCGTGTTGATGAGCTGGCCGAGGCCTTCGAGCGCGTAGTATTCGGCCTGGATCGGGATGAGCATCTCGGAGACCGCGCACATCGCGTTGATGACGAGCAGGCCGAGGCTCGGCGGGCAGTCGACGAAGACGTAGTCGTAGTGCACGTCGCTGTCGGCGAGGAAGTCGTCGAGCGCGTGGCGCATCCGGTTGTTGCGGTCTGGCATGTCGGCGAGCTCGAGGTCGGCGCCGCTCAGATCGATCGACGCGGGCACGACGTGCAGCGTCTCGTAGTCGGGGCAGGTCTGCATGACGTCGGCGATCGTCGCGCGTCCTTCGATGACGTCGTAGACCGACGGGTCGCCGGAGTTGTGCTTCGCGCCGAGCGCCGTCGACGCGTTGCCCTGCGGATCCATGTCGACGACGAGCACGTTCATGCCGGTCTGCGCGAACGCGGCGGCCACGTTGACGGCGGTGCTCGTCTTGCCGACGCCGCCCTTCTGATTGGCGACGGCGATGCGGCGCGTGCTCGCCGGACGCTTGAATTCCGCGGCGTTGATGCGTTCGTAGCGCGTGGATTCGTCGGCGATCTGCGAACCGACGCCGGAGTCGCTGCCTTTGAAAATGCGCGCCAGCGTCTCCGTGGTGCTTTCCATTCCGGGGATGTTCCCTTGATCTGTCACGAGGACTGTCCTCCTAGTTGAGTCGCAGTGTCTTCAAGTCTGTGTAGCCGTATGGACAGGACGGGCGCCCCGTCCCGTTGTGGATAACCTGTGGACGATTGTGGATAACTTCTCTTCCGTCCACGGCGTCTCCATTGTGGAAACCGTTGATTTTCAAGCGGTCAGCGGTCGTCAAGTTATCCACATCGGCATTGTGGATAACTTTTCCGGATCGCCGGACGATGTGGATAATCTACCGCTTTGCGGTCTTCTTGCCGGCCGCCTTCTTGTTGATGATGACGACGCGCGTATCCTCGAGGCCGTCGGCGACCGGCGCCGTCACGACCCGCGGACGCACGCCGCCGTACTGGGCGATGACCTTGCGCGCCTTGTCGATCTCGGCCGGCGCAGAACGCCCCTTGAGCGCGATGAGCTCGCCGCCGGGCTCGACGAGCGGCAACGTCCAGCCGGCGAGCTTCGTCAACGGCGCGACGGCCCGGCAGGTCACGGCGGCGAAGGGGTGCCGGATCGTCTCGCGCACCTCGTCGGGGACGACGACCGAGGCCCTGACATGGCGCTTCGTCGCCGGCCGCCGTTCGTCGAGCGCGGCGATCGCCTCCTCGGCGCGCGCACGCACGACGGTCACGTTCCGCAAACCCATCGCCTCGACGCATTCGTCAAGCCATTCACAGCGGCGCTCCATCGGCTCGATGAGCGTGAATGCATGGTCGGGCAGCATCGCGGCGGCCACAAGCCCCGGGAAGCCGCCGCCGCTGCCGATGTCGGCGACGGTCTTGAACTGCCGCCCTTCGGTCGCCTCGCGGACGAACGGCACAATCGCCGCGGAATTGAGCAGATGCCGCTCCCACAGGATGTCCACGTCGCGCGGCCCGATGAGCCCCCTCGGCTCGCCCTCCTGCGCAAGTTTCCCGTGAAACACCTTCAGCGCATCCAGCGCGTCGCCGAACACCCCTTCAAGCACCGGGGAATCGGCGAGTTGGTCGTCGGTATGGATCTCGTCACTCATAACGCACCATCCTATACCGTTTCCGCATGCAACATCCCCGCCGCCTCGCACTTTTCTTCACGTGAAACCATCATCCCACCACGTGAAACATTCTTCGACGCGCATACCGCGCCGCCATCACATGTCGGCGCGGTACATACGCCGGCGCATGTAACGCGCCATTAATCAACCGGGACGGTTTGTTTACTGGGGCGTAACGGCGGATGGGCGCGCGGAAATCCGCGGTCGCGCACAATCGAAGACAACCTCAGGAAAGGAGATACGGCCATGCAGGAACAGGACACCGAACTGGAACCGCTGCTCGACGACCCCGTCGCGTCCGCGTCGCTCAACACGTTCAGCTCGCTCGCCAAAGGATCACCGGCACCGTACTGGCTGTTCCGCGGCGTGTGCGGCGCATGGGGCATCGAGAGGGAACGCGCGCGGCTCGACCTCATCACCGTCTCCGAAAACGCGACCTTCGTGCTCATCATCGACGGCCGGCCCGAAGGCGTCGTGCGCGTCTCCCAGCCCGGGTATGTGGGCGGTCCGGAAGCGGTCGCCTCGGAGATCGCGTGGCTCAACGCGCTGCATGAGATCGACGGCGTCCACCTGATCGACCCGGTGCCCACCGTGCGCGGCATGTTCGTCACGAGGATCCGCGACCTCAACGGCGTGAGCTGGATGGTCGTCTCCACGAAATTCGTGGAGGGGACGGTGCTCGAGGACCTCGCGAACCCGAGCGCGTACTACGAAACGATCGGCTCATGGGCGGCGAGGTTCCACGCGCAGTCGCGCACATGGAGGAAGCCGTACGGATTCAAGCGGTTCAACTGGAGGCTGTCGGACATGATCGGCGTCTCGCCGCGCTGGGGCCGCTGGAAGACCGCGGAACTGAACGAACTGCAGCGTGGGATCTGCGGGGCCGCGCTCGACAAGGCGCTCTCGGTCATGGCGCACGCGCCGGCTCACCGAGGAACGCAACGTGCTCGGGCCGGCCTACCGCCTGTTCTACCGCAATCCGGTGCACCTCGTGCGCGGGCGGGGCGCGCGCCTGTGGGATGCGGACGGCACGGAATACCTGGACGTGTACAACAACGTCGCATCGGTGGGACACGCGAACCCACGCGTCGTGGACGCGATGACCCGACAGGCGGCCGCGCTCAACACGCATACGCACTACCTGCACGAGAACATCCTCAACTACGCGGAGGATATCCTCTCCACGATGCCCGAGGAAATCGATCGGGTCATGTTCCAATGCACCGGCGACGCGTTCTGGGGCTTCGAGCGGCAGGGCATCGTGCCGGATATCGTCACGAGCGGCAAGCCGATGGCGAACGGACTGCCCACCTCGCTGATGGTCGCGCGCCACGAGGTGCTCGAACCCTTCGCCGGTTCCATCCCGTATTTCAACACCTTCGGCGGCAACCCGGTGTGCATGGCGGCCGCGCAGGCCACGCTCGACGTGACCGCCGCGGACACGGATCAGGCGGCCCTCCTCGGCGCCGCGGAGGGGACGCCGCTGCTGTGCATCCACCGTATCGCCGCCGACGCGTATGGCGTGCCATGCGAGCGCGCGGTCGACACCTACCTGGCCGACCGCATGCGCTTCACGATGCATCATTCCGGCTTCGTGCGCCTCTCCGCCACGCGCACGCAATGATCCGGGGCGTCCACGCGGGGCGGACGATCCCGAGGATGAGTCGCAGAGGCAGGCGTTAGGATGGTGAATGCCGCAGACGTCCAACCGCAGGAGCAGAATCCCCCTCCCGCACAAGGCCCATGGACGCGCAAACAGGAAAGCCGAGGGAACCATGCCGATCACCGACGTCGTATTCGATTACTGCGGAGTGCTGCTAGACTGGCGCCCCGAACTGACGATGGAGGGGCTTGTGCCGACGCCGGTCATCCGGCGCGTGCTCGACCGTGCCGACCCCTACGGCTTCTGGCACTACGACCTGATGAGCGACCTCGGCTGGAGCCCCGAACAGGTCCTCGCGGACTTCCGCCGCCGCCATCCGCATGACGACGCCCTCAACGAGGCGATGCGCCTGTACTTCGCGAACTACCGGCGCGCCTTCGCCGGCATGATGCCCGGCATGCCGGCCCTGCTGCACGAGCTTCACGAGCATGGCTACCGGCTGTGGGGCCTGACGAACTTCAGCACGCCGTTCGTCACGCTCGCGCACGCCGAGTTCCCGGCGATGCATCTGCTCGGCGGCACGATCGTCTCCTCTCAGGAGCGCTGCGCGAAGCCCGATCCGCAAATCTACGAGATCGCGATCGAACGCTTCGGCCTCAGGCCCGAGCAGGCGATGTTCTTCGACGACAAGTTCGAGAACGCGCGCGCCGCGACCGAGATCGGCCTGCACGGCGTGCAGTTCATCGACGCCGGCCAGGCGCTGCAGGCCGTGCGCGACGCGCGCTGAGACGGCACGACGGGCGGGAAACCGGCGATTTGCCCGCCCCGCACCGGCCCGACTACGCTGAGATGCATGTGGCCACGACGCTGTGGCCGCAACGCACGAAAGGAAGCGTAGCTTTATGGTCTACCGCATGATTTTCAATCAGACCGCCTATTTCGGCCGTGGCGCCATCGAAGAGATCCCGAAGGAGGCGAAGGCCCGCGGCTTCCACAAGGCCCTCATCGTCACCGACCCGGTGCTCGTCAAGAACGGCACCGCGAAGAGGGTCACCGACGTGCTCGACGCCGCCGGCATCCCCTATGCGATCTACGACGACGTCCAGCCGAACCCGCCGGTCGAGAACATCCAGCACGGCGTCGAGGAGTTCAGGAAGTCCGGCGCCGATTTCCTGATCGGCCTCGGGGGCGGCAGCCCGCAGGACACCTGCAAGGGCATCGGCATCGTCGCCGCGAACCCCGAGTTCTCCGATGTGCTCTCGCTTGAGGGCGTCGCCGACACGAAGCACCCGAGCGTGCCGATCTTCGGCGTGCCGACGACGGCCGGCACCGCGTCCGAGACGACGATCAACTACGTCGTCACCGACACGGCGAACAAGCGCAAGTTCGTCGCCGTGGACCCTCACGACATCCCGGTCGCGGCCTTCGTCGACCCCGACCTGACCGACGGCATGCCGCGCGGCCTGAAGGTCGCCACCGGCCTGGACGCGCTCACGCACGCGATAGAGAGCGTCATCACGCCGGGCGCGTGGAGTCTGTCGGACGCGCTGTCGATGCAGACGATCCGCATGATTGCGAACAACCTCGCCAAAAGCGTCGAAGGAGACCGGGACGCGGGCGAGCAGATGGCCTACGCCTCGTACATCACCGGCATGTCCTATTCGAACGTCGGCCTCGGCCTCGTGCACGGCATGGCGCATCCGCTCGGCGGACGCCTCGGCGTCGCGCACGGCGTCGCCAACGGCATCCTGCTCGCGCCGGTCATGGCGTACAACAAGGACTATTCGGGAGAGAAGTACCGCGACATCGCCGACGCCTTCGGCGTCGAGGACGCCTACACCGGGGATCTCGAGCATGTGCGCGACGAGGCCGTCGAGGCCGTCGCCCGGCTGACGCGCGAGCTGGGCAACCCGACGACGATCAGCGAGGTCGGCGCGACCGAGGACGATCTTGACGCGCTCGCCGCGGATGCCTTCGCCGACGTCTGCACGCCGGGCAATCCGCGTCCGGCGACGAAGGAGGACATCCTCGAGCTGTACCGCGGCCTCATGTGACCGCCGACGACGTCGACGGCACGAGCGCGAGGGGCGCGCGAACCATAGATGGTATGGTTCGCGCGCCCCTCGCACTCATCCAGACGACCGTCGGCGCTCTCCGGCGCGGCGATCAGTTCTCGACGATGTACTCGTCGTCCTCGAGCTCCTCGTCGTCGGCGTCGTTGTGCTTGAGGTAGATCGTCACGTAGCGCTTCGGCTCCTCGCCGTGCGAACGCGAACGCAGGCCCTCGTCGCGCACGACGTCATGGATGATCTTGCGTTCGAAGGAGTTCATCGGCTTGAGATCGACCGGCTCGCCGGTCTCACGCACATCGTCGACGGCGTCGAGCGCCATGTCGCGCAGGATCTGGCGCTTGCGCTTGAGGAAGCCGTCGACGTCCACGATCAGGTGGGATCGCTCGCCGGTCTCCTGCTGCACGGCGAGGCGGCACAGCTGCTGCAGCGCGTCCACGACCTCTCCGTTGCGGCCGATCAGATGTTTGATGTCGGTGTCGTCGTCGGCCACGATCTGCACCATCGGGCGGCCGTTGCGCACGCCCATCTCGATGTCGCCCTCGTAGTCGGCGATGTCGAGCAGACCCTCGAGGTAGTCGGCCGCGATGTCGGCCTCGCGGTCCAGCTGCTCCACGCTTCGTTCTTCGTCCTGCACCATACGCACTCCTTGCATGCATTGGAATGTTCTCAACATTGTAAAAATCGTTCGGTCCGGGGAGCGTTCCGCCGGACATACACGCCTAGGACACCAGTGTAGGGCAGTCCCCCGCCACCCGACACGACGGCCGCGCGCGGCGGCCGGATACGACGATTCCCACGGCCGTCGGACGGTCGTGGGAATCGGGATGGGACAGGTCGGAACCGCTACTTCTTCCTGCGGTTCTTGCGCTGCGGCTGCTGGCGTTGATGACCCTGCGCCGCCTTGCGCTCCGCCGCCTTCTTCGCCTCGATGAGCTCCTCCTCCTCGAGCGATGGACGGCCCTCGCGCGCGCGTTTCCTGTTCTCGTTGTCGTGGTCGCGCTTCTCCTTGTCGAGCGCGGCCGGCGAACCGGGCGTCGGGAACTCACGCAGCTGCCAGAACGAGCGCAGCAGGTTGCAGATGTTGTTCGCGAGCCAGTAGACGAGCACGGCGAACGGCATCGCGACGCCGGAGAAGACATACATGATCGGGAAGATCCACAGCATCATCTTCTGCATGCGCTCGGTCTGCTTGTTCATCGACGCAGGCGCCGTGTTGCGGCGCATCGTGTTCCACTGCATGTACCACAGGCACGCGCACATCGCGAACACGAAGATCGCGATGACGACCTTGCCGCTCGTGCCGGCGGTCGTGAAGGTGTCGGAGACCTTCGTGCCGAAGAAGGTCGTCGCCGAGAACTCCTGCGCGGTCGCAACGTCGAAGGCGCCGAGCGGGGCGCGTTTGCCGCGCGCGATGTACGGGATCGCCGAGAGCACATAGAACATGCACATGAAGACCGGGCCCTGGATGAGCATCGGCAGGCACGACCCCGCCGGATTGGCGTGGTTGTCCTTGTAGAGCTTCATCATCTCGCGCTGCATCGCTTCCTTGCTCGCGGGATCGTTCTTGCCCTTGTACTTGTTCTGGATCTTCATCATCTTCGGCTGGATGGCCTGCATGCCGCGCATCGACTTCATCTGCTTGTAGAACAGCGGGAAGACGCACGCCTGCACGACGATCACGAGGAAGATGATCGACAGCACCCAGGAAAGGCCCACGGCCGGCATGCCGATGAGCGTGAGCAGTTTGTGGAACCAGTACATGACCTGCGTCATGAGCCACTCGACCGGGGTCAGCAGCTTGTACAGCCACCCCCAGAAACCGCTGTCCAATAAGAAATTATCCGTCATATCCGGCCATTCACTCCTTCTCGTCGTGGGGCAGAGGGGTCAGCCGCGGCTCTTCGTGCGCGCGCGACCAAGAGAATCTGTAGAACAGGGAGAACCGCTGCGGCACGTCGTCGATGCCTCCCGAACTCCACGGGCGGCAGCGCAGCAGGCGCAACGCGGCGAGCACGCCGCCGCGCATGGCGCCGTAGCGGCGTATCGCCTGGATCGCATAGTTCGAACAACTGGGGTAATAACGACATGAGGGCGGGGTGTTCGCTGAAATCCGCCGCTGATACCAGCGGATGCAGCGAATCATCGCCCGCCCTGCATGGCCCGTCATCAACGCGCCGTCTTGCGCTGCACCGCGCGGAACAGCTGCGCCATCTGCGCGTCGAGCGACGCGAAGGACGCATGCGCCGCGCTCGGCTTGGCGCGCAGCACGACGCTGCAGCGCTCGGGGAGCTCGTCCTCGTAGCGTTGCGCGAGCACGCGGAAACGGCGTTTCACCGTGTTGCGCACGACCGCGTTCCCCACCGCCTTGGAAACGGCCAGCCCCACATGCCTGGACGCATCGCCGGCGCCGTCCGTGTCGTCGGGCATCAGATAATGCACGACGAGGTCGTCGCCGGAGACCTTCCGGCGACGGCGCAGCACGGCGACGAAATCGCGATGGCTTCTGAGCCGTTCCACGTTCGTCCGACTGAAACGAAGACTCAGGCGGAGAGGGCCTTGCGGCCCTTGGCGCGGCGGCGGTTGATCAGCGCGCGGCCGGAACGCGTGCGCATGCGGGCGCGGAAGCCGTGCTTCATGTGGCGACGACGGTTGTTCGGCTGGAATGTCCTCTTCATAGTTTCATGCTCCCGTTAGGTAGGTCGGTGGGCCATGCGTTCATGCATGGCTTCGCTTGAGACAATCTCTACCAATTTACCGATACCCCTATACCTTGCACGGCCGCCGCCGGCGCGAGGCCGTACGCGGAACGTTCCCGACACGCCCGGCAGCCGCCGTGGACGGGGCCGCGGCGACGTCCACAGAGCCGTCGCGAATACAGGGGAAAAGCCCGGAAAGTTATGCACAAACCACACCGCTGTAATTACAAAACCAAGCATTTCCAACACGCGAGCTTGTGGATAACTTCCATCAGTCAGAGTAAAAATGACCTGTTACGCATGTGCATCCAACCGATGGAGACGAAACCATGAGCGAAGCAACCAACGACCCGGCGGCCGCGACGGCCGTCATATGGTCGAACGCGCTCGAACTGCTTCGGAAGAACTCGTCGCTGACCGCCCGAGAGAAGGGGTGGTTCGAGGGCGTGGTCCCCGAGGCGCTCTTCGGCACCAACATCATCCTCGCCGTCGAGAACAGCGAGACGCAGCATGTGCTGCAGACGGAGCTCAACGACGAGCTGCTGCAGGCGCTGCGCATCGCGAACGGCGGCGTCGACCTCTTCCCCGCCTTCAAGATCACGGTGCGTGCGAACGAGCCCGAACAGCCGGTGCTGCCGGTCACCGCGCTGAGCGAGGAGGCCCCGCGCGGCGACACGCGCAAACGCCAGCCGCTGCCCGAGCCGGAACCCGCGCCTGAACCGGTCGTCGTGCAGCAGACGCCGAAGACGACGCATTACGACGACGCCGTCGTGCAGACCTTCGAGGATTCGATGGGCGACGACCTCGATCCGTCGGCGGCGGCAGCGATGTCGACGACGCTCGGCGGCGCCGCCGACGTCTTCAAGGGACGCTTCGGCCGCTCCCCGCAGCCGATGATCGACCCTGAAACGCATCTCAACCCCTCCGACACCTTCGACACCTTCGTGCCCGGCGACTCGAACCGTTTCGCGCGCACCGTCGCGCTCGCCGTGGCCGAAGGCGGCGGCAGCGACTTCAACCCGTTGTGCGTCTACGGCGGATCCGGCCTGGGCAAGACGCATCTGCTCAACGCGATCGGCAACTATTCGCTGATCAAGCAGCCCGGCGCCCGTGTGCGCTATGTGACGAGCGAGGAGTTCACGAACGAGTTCATCGACTCGCTGCGCATGGACGCCGGCACGAAGTCCGGCTCGAGCCGCGTGACGGCGTTCAACCGCAAATACCGCGAGGTCGACGTCCTGCTCATCGACGACATCCAGTTCCTCGGCGGCAAGACCGAGACGCTCGAGCAGTTCTTCCACACCTTCAACAGCCTGTACCAGGCGAACAAACGCATCGTCATCGCATCCGACGTGCCGCCGAAGAACCTCAAGGACTTCGAGTCGCGCCTCATCTCGCGCTTCGAGCAGGGCATCACCGTCGACGTCAAGCCGCCGGATCTCGAGACGCGCATCGCGATCCTGCGGATGATCGCATCGAACTCGGGGATGCGCGTGCCCTACGACGTCCTCGACCTGATCGCCGAGCGCTTCACCGAGAACATCCGCGAGCTCGAGGGCGCGCTCAACCGCGTCACGGCGCTCGCCTCGCTCAACGGCCAGCCGGTCACCGTCGCGCTCGCCGAGCAGACGCTGCAGGACTTCTTCTCGACCGACATCGAGGTCAAGCCGACCGACATCATCGGCCGCGTCGCGAAATACTTCCATCTGACCTTTGACGACATCGTCGGCCCGCAGCGCAACCGCAACATCACGCTCGCCCGTCAGATCGCGATGTACCTGACGCGCGACCTGACGAGCATGAGCCTCGTCAACATCGGCCAGGTCTTCGGCGGACGCGACCATACGACGGTCATGCACAACATCAAGATCATCTCGGACGGCATGAAGCAGAAGCAGGAGATCTACAACTACGTCACCGAGCTGACTGTGCTGCTGCGCCAACGCAACAACAAATAGCCGTCCGGGAGATGTGGACGGTGCGCGGATGCGACACACCCGAGCATGCCGATTTCGACGCAAAGTTTTCCACATGGTTATCCACAATTGTTGGCAAAGACGGTGGATATCGCGAGGAAAACGCCGAAATCGGCTGTGGATAACCCGTGGAGAGGGGCAGCTGAAATGTGGACGGAGAATCGTCCCCCATCGGCCTGTGGAAAACCCGGCTTGTTATCCACATTCGATGCAGAGGTTATCCACAGCCCGCAAATGTGGATAACCCGCCGCCGCGTAAGGCTTTCGCAGGTTTTCCACATATCCACCGTGCTTATAATGGTGATGAAACCTTTCCTACTTAAGCTCTCATCATGACCATCAACGACCGTTCGCTGCGCCCTGTGCGTCACCTCGACGAAGCAAGCAAAGAGCAGTTAGAATGAGTGCCAGACTCACACAATCGTCAACAGCCAAGGAAAACGCATGAAAGTAGAAGTCAATTCCACCTCGTTCGCCGATGCCGTGTCCTGGACGACCAGCATCCTGTCCGCCAAGCAGCTCAACCCGCTGCTCTCCGGCATCAAGCTCGAGGCTCGGGACGGCGCGCTCCAACTGTCCACATTCACCTACGAGCTGTCAGCACGCGATCACATCGAAGCGGGCGTAGACGAGGCCGGCGCCGCGGTCGTGCCAGGCAAACTGCTCGCCGAGATCAGCAAGTCGCTGCCCTTCGAGAAGACCTACCTGCAGACCGACGGCTCGACGCTGCGCATCTCCTCGGGCAAATCGACGTTCACACTGCAGCTCATGCCGGAAAGCGAATACCCGGATCTGCCGCAGCTCCCCCCGCTGCTCGGTCAGGTGGACGCGCCGACGCTGACGCAGTCGATCATCCAGGCCGCCGTCGCGATCGCACGCACCGACGACCGTCCGGTGCTCACGGCCGTGCAGATGAAGTTCGAAGGCGACGCGGTGACGCTGTCGTCGACCGACCGTTTCCGCCTGTCGCGATCGAGCTTCCACTGGTCGCCGGCGAACGACGGCCTCGATGCCGTCGCGCTCGTCAAGGGCACGCATCTGCGCGACATCTCGCGTTCGCTCGACGAACGCCAGAACGTCAACCTGTATTTCGACGTCGAGAACCCGACGCTGCTCGGTGTGGAAAACGCCGGGCGCATATCCACAGTCCAGCTCATCGACGGAGACTTCCCCGCCGTCGACCGCCTGTACGCCGACTCCTATCCGATCCACGCCGTGCTCGACAAGCAGAACCTGCTTGATGCGATCAAGCGCGTCGCGCTCGTCGCCGAACGCAACGCGCCGATCCGCATGGTCTTCACGGGCCAGGAGGTCACGCTGACGGCGGGCGCAGCCGACGAGGCCTCGGCGAGCGAGGTGCTCGACGTGGACCTCGACGGCGAGGACATCACCGTCGCGTTCAACCCGAACTATCTGCGCGAGGGGTTGAGCGCGATCACCGAGCCGTATGTGCGCATGAAGATGACGACGGCCGTCAAGCCGGTCGAATTCGACGGCCAGCAGGAGGCGGATTCCGAGGAGTCGCTCGCCTACCGCTACCTGCTCGTGCCGATGCGCTTCAACAGCTGATCCGTGGCCGTGGCGTCCCCGCGGACGGCGGACGCCACGGCCCCCCGTACCTTTCCCGCCGACCACCGAACCGTTGGAAACCGATGTTCATCTCCCGCCTCGCCCTCGACCATTTCCGTTCGTGGGACCATTGCCTGCTCGACCTCACGCCCGGCGTGACGATCCTGCAGGGGGCGAACGGACTCGGCAAGACGAACATCGTCGAGGCCATCGAGTTCCTCGCGACCGGTTCGAGCCACCGCGCCTCATCATCGGCGCCGCTCGTCGAACGCGGCTTCGACAAGGCGACGATCCGCGCGAACGTGAACGGCGAGACGTCCGGCCATGTGACGACCTATGAGGCGACGATCCGCGCGAAGGGGGCGAACCGCGCACGCGTCAACGGCGGTCCGTCGACGTATCTGCGCGACATCGTCGGCGACATCCCGCTCGTCGCGTTCACGCCCGACGACCAACGGCTCGTCTCGGCCGATCCGGCCTCGCGACGGCAGTTCCTCAACCAGACGGCGTCGCTGCTCGTGCGCGGCTACGCCGATACGCTGCAGCGTTTCTCCCATGTCGCCAAGCAGCGTGCGGCGCTGCTCAAGCAGCTCGGCGCGGCCGACGGCTTCGACGCCGCCCGCGATGCGGCGCTCAGCGGCCTCGAGATCTGGACCGGCCAGTACATCGACCTCGGCCTGCAACTGACGCGCGACCGCATGGCCGTCGTCGACCGGCTGCGCGCGCCGTTCCGCGAGCTCGTGCACGAGCTCGCCGGCGCCGGCGAGGACGCCACCCTCGACTATGAACCCTCCTTCGACGAAATCATGCAGGGCGACGACGCCCCGCGGCTCATCAGCGAGCATTTCCGGCGGCTCTACGCCGGCGAGGTGGCGCGCGGACGCAACCTCATCGGCCCGCAGCGCGACGACCTGCTCATCGGACTCAACGGGTTCCCGGCGCGCGAGTTCGCCTCGAACGGCGAGATGTGGACGCTCGGCCTCGCGCTCAAGATGGCCGTCTACCGGCTGCTCGAGGAACGCTTCGGCACGCAGCCGATCGTCATCCTCGACGACGTCTTCGCGCAGCTCGACGAGACGCGGCGCGCGCAGATCCTGCGGTTCGCCGCGGCGCAGCGGCAGGTGCTCATCACCGTCGCCGCCGCGGGCGACATTCCCGACGACGGCACATTCGCCGGCGCGCGGATCGTCGACGTGGCCGCGCTGCGCGCACGCAACGACGAGGAGATCCTGTGATGCAGACACCGATCTGTGTGACGCTCAAACTCGACGAGCGCAAGCTCGGCGCCGAGGAATTCGAACGGGTGGCGGCGAAGGCCGGCCTCATCAGGGAACTGCGGGTGCGCCGCGAGGAGGCGCTCGACAACTTCGGCAAGCCGGGACGCGATCCGCACGAACTCGGCGACGTGTTCGCGAAGATCGTCGAACAGTCGGGGTGGGGGCCGCATCTGAGGATGGCGTCGCTCGAATCGGACTGGGCGTCGGTCGTCGGCGAGGTCAACGCGCGCCATTCGCGCGTCGCGAGCTACGTGGACGGCGTCCTGACGATCGCCGCCGATTCGCCGTCGTGGACGCAGCAGCTCACGGCGATCGCGCCGACGCTCACCGAGACGCTGCGCGAACGCCTCGGCGGCCTGCGAATCGACGAGGTGCGCGTCACCGGACCGCAGACGCACGGCCGCGGTGTGCGCATGATGAAATACGTGCAGCGGAACACGAGACGGCCCCATCCGCACGGCTAGTCCACGCGCCCACAGCCGCTCCCGATGCCGCCGTTGTTCGCTTCAGGAGAACAACGGCGCATAACGGGCCGCTGTTGCATTCCGTCCCTATGCATAAGTAAGATATCCAGTAGTGTACTCAAACGCCCACAAGGGCGTTTTATTCGTGTTATAGGGCATATCGCATCGCGAAAACGCCCTCGCGACGAGCACAGAAAGGATACTCTGTGGCAGATCTCACGGCTGATGCGGTGGACGCATCCTCGAACGATGACGGTCAGGTCATCGACGGCCAACTGGACGACACCCTCTCCCCCGAACACTATGACGCGAGCGATCTGCGCGTCCTCGAAGGCCTTGAGGCGGTCCGCATCCGCCCGGGCATGTACATCGGCTCGACCGGTCCGCGCGGCCTGCACCATCTCGTCTACGAGATCGTCGACAACTCGGTCGACGAGGCGCTCGCCGGCTACGCGACGCACATCGAGGTGACGATCCTGCCGGACAACGGTATCCGCGTCGTCGACGACGGCCGAGGCATCCCGGTCGACGAGGTCCCCGGCGAAGGCGTCTCCGGCGTCGAGACGGTCATGACGAAGCTGCATGCGGGCGGCAAGTTCGGCGGCGGCGGCTACGCGGTCTCCGGCGGTCTGCACGGCGTCGGCATCTCGGTCGTCAACGCGCTCTCGACGCGCGTCGACATCGAGGTGCGCCGCCAGGGCTACTACTGGACGCAGACCTACATCAACCAGCATCCGACGGCGCCGCTTGAGCGCGGCCGCGCGATGGAGGACGGCGAGTCCACCGGCACGTCGGTCACGTTCTGGCCGGACCCGAAGATCTTCGAGACGACGATCTACGACTTCGAGACGCTGCGCGCGCGCTTCCAGCAGATGGCGTTCCTCAACAAGGGGCTCAAGCTGTCGCTGACCGACATGCGCGAGACCGAGCCGACCGGCGACGAGGTCACCGGCGAAAGCGACGCGAGCGACGAGCTGCACCAGAGCGTCACCTACCAGTACGCGAACGGCATCAAGGACTACGTCGCGTACATGGTGAAGATGCGCAAGGCGCAGCCGATCGAGCCGGACGTCATCGACATCGAGGCCGAGGACCTCTCCATCGGCGTCTCCGCCGAGATCGCGATGCAGTGGACGACCGCCTATTCGGAGTCGGTGCACACCTTCGCGAACACGATCGCGACGACCGAGGGCGGCACGCACGAGGAGGGATTCCGCGCGGCGCTCACGAGCATGGTCAACCGCTACGCGCGCGAGAAGAACATCCTCAAGGACAAGGACGACAACCTCTCCGGCGACGACGTGCGCGAAGGCCTGACGGCCGTCGTCTCGGTCAAGCTCACGAATCCGCAGTTCGAAGGCCAGACGAAGACGAAGCTCGGCAACTCCGAGGCGAAGACCTTCGTGCAGCGCATCATGAACGACCGGCTCGGCGACTGGTTCGACGCCCATCCGAACGAGGCGAAGAACATCATCCAGAAGGCGATCGAGGCGTCCCGCGCGCGCATGGCCGCGAAGAAGGCTCGCGAGAACACGCGCCGCAAGTCGATCTTCGAATCGGCAGGCATGCCGGACAAGCTCAAGGACTGCCAGTCGAACGACCCGAGCGAGTGCGAGCTGTTCATCGTCGAGGGCGACTCGGCAGGCGGCTCCGCGATCCAGGGACGCAACCCGAACACGCAGGCGATCCTGCCGCTGCGCGGCAAGATCCTCAACACCGAGCGCGCGAGTCTCGACCGCATGATGAAGTCGGACACGATCGAATCGCTCATCACGGCGATCGGCGGCGGCTACGGCGAGGACTTCGACCTTGACAAAGTCAGGTACCACAAGGTCATCATCATGGCCGACGCCGACGTCGACGGCGCGCACATCGCGACGCTCAACCTCACGCTGTTCTTCCGCTACATGCGTCCGATGATCAACGCCGGCTACGTCTATGTGGCGATGCCGCCTCTGTACCGGATCAAGTGGACGAAGGGCCCGCACGACTTCGTGTACACCGACGCGGAACGCGACCGCGTGCTGTCCGAAGGAAGGTCCGCCGGACGCCAGCTGCCGAAGGGCGAGGGCATCCAGCGCTACAAGGGCCTCGGCGAGATGAGCTACCAGGAGCTGTGGGAGACGACGATGGATCCGGACAACCGCGTGCTCAAGCAGGTGCACATCGAGGACGCGCTGCAGGCCGACGAGACCTTCTCGATGCTGATGGGCGACGAGGTCGAGCCCCGCCGTCTGTTCATCCAGCGCAACGCGCACAACGCCCGCTGGATCGACGCCTGACCGGACGTACACCGGCAAGACCACCCGCAACAAGACGTGACCGCCCAGACGCGGCGAAGGCAAAGGAAGCAAAGTGGCAGACGAACCCACCAACAACGGCTCGGACGACGAGCTCAACAACCTCTCCGGCTCGCTGGAGCCGCTGAGCCCGCAGGAAGCGGACAACACCGATTACGGCCTGATGGTCGGCACGCGCGTGCAGCCGGTCGACCTGCAGGAGGAGATGCGCCAGTCGTACCTCTCGTACGCGCTCTCCGTCATCGTGGAGCGCGCGCTGCCCGACGTGCGCGACGGCATGAAGCCGGTGCACCGTCGCGTCGTCTACGCGATGTACGACGGCGGCTACCGCCCCGACCGCGGCTACAACAAGTGCTCGCGCGTCGTCGGCGACGTCATGGGCAAGTACCATCCGCACGGCGACTCGGCGATCTACGACACGCTCGTGCGCATGGCGCAGTCGTGGTCGATGCGCTACCTGCTCGTCGACGGCCAGGGCAACTTCGGCTCCCCCGGTGACGACCCGGCTGCCGCGATGCGTTACACCGAATGCCGCATGGCGCCGCTCGCGATGGAGATGGTGCGCGACATCGACAAGGACACCGTCGACTTCGTGCCGAACTACGACGGCAAGACGCAGGAGCCGACCGTGCTGCCCGCGCGCTTCCCGAACCTGCTCGTCAACGGCTCCTCCGGCATCGCCGTCGGCATGGCGACGAACATCCCCCCGCACAACATGCGCGAGGTCGCGGACGGCGTGCACTGGGCGCTCGACCATCCGGAGGCGACGCGCGAGGAGCTGCTCGACGCGCTCATCGCCCGCATCAAGGGGCCGGACTTCCCGACCGGTGCGACGATCCTCGGCCACAAGGGCATCGAACAGGCCTACCGCACCGGCCGCGGCCTGATCACGATGCGCGCCGTCGTCAACACCGAGGAGATTCACGGCCGCATGTGCCTCGTCGTCACCGAGCTGCCGTATCAGGTCAACCCGGACCGTCTCGTCGTCTCGATCCGCGAGGCCGTGCGCGACGGCAAGATCCAGGGCATCGCCGACATGCGCGACGAGACCTCCGGCCGCACCGGCCAGCGGCTCGTGCTCGTGCTCAAGCGCGACGCGGTGCCGAAGGTCGTGCTCAACAACCTGTACAAGCATTCGCAGCTGCAGCAGACCTTCGGCGCGAACATGCTCGCGCTCGTCGACGGTGTGCCGCGCACGCTGAGCCTCGACGCCTTCATCCGCCACTGGGTCGCCCACCAGCTCGACGTCATCGCGCGGCGCACCGCCTATCTCAAGCGCGAGGCGGAGGAACGCGACCACATCCTGCAGGGCTACCTCAAGGCGCTCGACATGATCGACGAGGTCATCCATCTGATCCGTTCGTCGGCGACCGTCGAGATCGCGCGCACCGGCCTGATGAACCTGCTCGACGTCGACGACGTGCAGGCCGACGCGATCCTCGCGATGCAGCTGCGCCGTCTGGCCGCGCTCGAACGCCAGAAGATCCTCGACGAGCATGACGAGCTCATGCGCAGGATCGCCGACTACGCGGACATCCTCGCCAAGCCGGAACGCCAGCGCAAGATCGTCGGCGACGAACTCGACGAGATCGTCGCGCGCTACGGCGACGACCGCCGCACGAAGATCCTGCCGTTCTCCGGCGAGATGAACGTCGAGGACCTCATCGCCGAGGAGAACGTCGTCGTCACCGTGACGCACGCCGGCTTCATCAAGCGCACGAAGGCCGACGAGTACCGCGCGCAGCACCGCGGCGGCAAGGGCGTCAAGGGCGCCAAGCTGCGCGAGGACGACGTCGTCGACCACTTCTTCCTGACGAGCACGCACAACTGGCTGCTGTTCTTCACGAACAAGGGGCGCGTCTACCGCTGCAAGGCGTACGAGCTGCCGGAGGGGTCGCGCGACTCCAAGGGCCAGCACGTCGCGAACCTGCTGCAGTTCGAGCCCGACGAGCAGATCCAGACCGTGCTGTCGATCCCGAACTACGAGGTCGCGAAGTACCTCGTGCTCGCGACGCGCTCCGGCAAGGTCAAGAAGACGCGCCTGTCCGAATACGATTCGCCGCGTCAGGGCGGCCTCATCGCGGTGCGCCTGATGCAAAGCGAGGACGGCGGGACGAGCGACGAGCTGATCGGCGCGAACCTGTGCAACGCCGAGGACGATATCATCCTCGTCTCGAAGCGCGGCATGAGCCTTAAGTTCCGCGCCGACGACGAGCAGCTGCGCCCGATGGGCCGCCAGACCGCCGGCGTGCAGGGCATGAAGTTCCGTGACGGCGACGAACTGCTCGCGATGGACGTCGTCTGGGGCGACACCGACAAGGACCTCTTCGTCGTGACGAACGAGGGTTTCGCGAAGCGCACGCAGCTGGGCGAATACCGCCTTCAGGGCCGCAACGGCTACGGCGTCAAGGCCGTGCAGCTCGTCGAAGGCCGCGGCTTCCTCGTCGGCGCGCTCGTCGTGTCCGAGGAGGACCAGATCATGGCGATCATGAAGTCCGGCAAGGTCATCCGCTCGGATGTCAGCGAAGTCAAGCGCACCGGCCGCACGACGCAGGGCGTCACCTTCGCGAAGCCGGACAAGGATGACGAGATCGTCTCGATCGCGCGCAACGCCGAGACCGAGGACGACGCCGACGGCGACACAGTGACGACCGATTCCTCGTCCGGCAGCACGAGCGTCCAGCCGGCGGAGGGCGAACCGGTCTTCACGGTGCGCGCCGACGGCGACCAGCCGACGCCGGTCATCGAGGAGGATTCGGCGGCGATCGAACGCACCGACGAACCGGGCGCCGACGCCGCGTGACCCCGTCCGTGAAGGACGTGCCGACGGCCATGTGCGGCCGTCGGCACGTCCCCGAACGTTGGTAATCTCGACCTCAAAGCCATGAGCATTTCAAGGAGCAGAGCATGAGCGACCCCCGCGAGGCCAATCCACTGGAGCATACGACCGCTTCGATGACGCATGACAAGCATGCGCCGCGTGTCGCCCGTTCCGCCTCGAACAGCCCGCTGATCGCGGACAAGGACCGTCCCGAGGAGAACAAGCCGGTCCGCCCGATCAAGCGTCGCAAGAAGCCGGGCGCACGTCGCATGAAGCTCTCGCTGACGCATCTGGACGCCTGGTCGGTCGCGAAGGTCACGTTCATGCTGTCGATCGCCGGGGCGCTCATCCAGATCATCGCCGTCGCGCTGCTGTGGTCGCTGCTCAAGGTCGTCGGCGTCTTCGACCAGGTCACGCAGATCGTCTCGTCGGCCGGCCTCGACGCGGGCGGCATCAATCTCGCGAACGTCTTCTCGCTGCCGACGATCCTCAGCGGGGTCACGATCTTTTCGATCGCCGAGATCGTGCTCGTCACGATCCTCGTCACGATCTTCGCGCTGCTGTACAACGTCGTCTGTTCGCTCGTCGGCGGCGTCCATGTGACGCTCGGCGACGACTGATCCTCCGATATTCGCTGCGGAGGCGGTCTGTGGACGGTGATCGTCCGCAGGCCGCCTTTCCGTCTATCGCTGTGATCGGTTCGGGTGCGGCGTGCGGCTGCAGCGTTCGCAGAGCATCGTCTTTGCGAACGTCGGCGGTGCACAATGTGGTGGAAGCGATCGCGGACGGAAAATCATCCATACGGACCATGCTGCGGCGTCGCGGCGGCCGGTAAACTCAAGACCGTGTTCAGATATCTCGGGTATTTCAGTCAGTCGTTCATGCTCGCCGTCATGCTGTGGCCGTTCGTGTCCTTCCTGCTGACGTTGCCGATCGTCGCGATCATCTACCACCGCAACCATCGGCTGAGCTTCATGAGCGCCTTCAGCGCCTACGTGGCCGTGCTCTACGCGCTCGGCCTCATCGCGTTCACGATGTACCCGATGCCCGATGATCCGACCGCCTACTGCCGCACCCACCATCTGGGACCGCAGCTCGACCTGCTGCGCTTCATCCAGGACGCGCAGAGCGGCCTGTCCGGCGTGCTGCAGCTCGTCATGAACGTCGTGCTGTTCCTGCCGCTCGGCTTCATGCTCGGCCGCTGGGCCGGCTGGAGGTTCTGGCAGACCGCCGGCACCGGCCTCGCCTGCTCGATCTTCATCGAGACGACGCAGCTCACCGGCATCTGGGGCCTCTACCCCTGCGCCTACCGCTACTTCGACGTCGACGACATGCTGACGAACACGATCGGCGCGATGCTCGGCTACGTCCTCGCCGTCCTTTACACGAAGCTCGTGCCCAGGCGCGTGAAACAGACCGGCGGCGTCAACACGCATCCGGGCTTCATCCACCGTGCGGTCGCGCTCGCGATCGACGTCATCATCATGGACGTCATCCTGTATGCGCTCGTGCTGCTGCTCACCTATGTGTTCTACAAGTGCGCGGTCGCGCTCGACGACACGCACTATGCGGTCGGTGCGCTGCTCATCTCGAGCGACAGCGTGCGCTGGGTGCCCGGCATCCTCGCCGGCGCCCTGTTCCTGGTCTTCGAAGTGTGGCGTCCGTGGCGTCATGACGGCCGCACGCTCGGCGGCGCGTACACGCGCATGACGATCGAGACGACGTCGCGTACCGGCTGGCGTCGCATGCTGTTCTACGCCGTCCGCACGCTTGTGCTCGGCGCCTGGTTCGTCCTGCTCAACACCGGAGCCGACCGCTGGTTCTGGTATCTGACGGCCGCGCTTGTGCTCTGGTGGATCGTCATGCACCGGATGCCGTGGGATCTCGTGCCCGGCGATACGGCCGTGCCGTCAGCGCATCTGCAGCACGACCACGAACAGCGCGATGACGTGGCACACGTATCCGCCGATCGTGCCCAGATGGAACAGCTCGTGGTAGCCGAACCAGCGCGGGAAGGGGTTGGGCTTGCGCAGCGCGAAGCACACGGCTCCGGCGATGTAGCAGGCTCCTCCGCAGATGACGAGAATCGTCGGCACGGGGCCGATGAACGGTGACGTCCAGAAGAAGTAGATGATCGTGATCGGCGCGAGCCCGAGGATGATGTAGACGATCGTGAACAGCCAATCGAGGCCGACCGGATACAGCAGATGCACGATCGTGCCCACCGCGGCCGTCACCCACAGGATGCCCATGTAGGTCCAGCACAACGGCTTGTTGTTGAGCGCGAACAGGAACGGCGTGCAGGTGCCGGCGATCACGAGGAAGATGTTCGAATAATCGATGCGGCACAGCACATCGTCGACGCGCTTGGGAAAATGGCCATGCCCGAGATGCAGCGCCGCGCTGTTGCCGAACAGCAGCATGATCGTGGCGCCGTAGACGCTGATGCCGACCTTCATCCAACCGGCGGGTGCAAGGCAGATGAGGATGACCGACGTGGCGATCGAGAACGGGAACGCGACCAGATGGAGCCAGCCGCGCAGCTTCGGCTTCGCGCGCAGGCTCCGCCGGCGCTCGCGCCATTCGCTGAATCTCACGGTGCGCCGCTTCTGCTCGTTGAGCTTCTTCGCCGTGACCGTCTTCCGCGGACGACGCGGTTCGTCATCGTCCGAGCGTGGGATGTTGTAGATGGGGCGGTGGCTCTGGGAGACCGCGCGCACCTGATTCCTCCGTTTTCTGCTGTTCTCGCCGACCATGCCTCCTAGCATAGGTTCGTGCACGGGAAAAAATGCGCGGCCGTTCCTCTGACGGGGAACGGCCGCGCATACGGGTGGTTCGCGTATGGATGCGACGCGTCGCGGGCGGTCTTAGAAGATGCCCTGGGCGACCATCGCGTCGGCGACCTTGACGAAGCCGGCGATGTTCGCGCCGAACATCAGGTCGCCTTCATGGCCGTATTCCTTCGCCGCGTCAAGCGACTCGGACACGATGTTCCTCATGATGTCCTTGAGGCGCTCGTCGACCTCTTCGAAGGTCCACGACAGACGGTACGAATTCTGGCTCATCTCGAGGCCGGAGACGGCAACGCCGCCGGCGTTCGAGGCCTTCGCCGGGCCGTAGAGCACATGGTTCTTCTGGTAGACGGCGATCGCGTCCGGCGTCGACGGCATGTTCGCGCCCTCGCACACGACGGTGCAGCCGTTGTCGACGAGCGTCTGCGCGGACGTGCCGTCGATCTCGTTCTGCGTCGCGCACGGCAGTGCGATATCGCACTTGACGGTCCACACGCCGCTGCAGCCCTCGTGGTATTCGGCGCCGGCGACGCGGTCCGCGTACTCCTTGATGCGGCCGCGGTGGCCGAGTTTGATGTCCTTGACGACGTCGAGGTCGATGCCGTTCGGATCGTAGATGTAGCCGTTCGAATCGGAGCAGGTGACGACCTTCGCGCCGAGTTCGGTGGCCTTCTCGATCGCGAAGATCGCGACGTTGCCGGAGCCCGAGACGGCGACGGTCTTGCCCTCGAAGGAATCGTCGCGCAGCACGCGCAGCGCCTCCTGCGTGTAGTAGCACAGGCCGTAGCCGGTCGCCTCGGTGCGGGCGAGGGAACCGCCGAACTCGAGGCCCTTGCCGGTGAGCACGCCGGTGAACTCGTTGCGCAGACGCTTGTACTGGCCGAAGAGGTAGCCGACCTCACGGGCGCCGACGTTGATATCGCCGGCCGGCACGTCGGTGAACTGGCCGATGTGGCGCTGCAGCTCGGTCATGAAGGCCTGGCAGAAGCGCATGACCTCGGCGTCGGAACGGCCCTTCGGGTTGAAGTCCGCGCCGCCCTTGCCGCCGCCCATCGGCAGGCCGGTCAGTGAATTCTTCAGAATCTGCTCGAAGCCGAGGAACTTGATGACGCTCTCGGTGACGGTCGGGTGGAAGCGCAGGCCGCCCTTGTACGGGCCGATCGCCGAGTTGAACTGGACGCGGTAGCCGCGGTTGACCTGCACGTCGCCGTTGTCGTCGACCCAGGCCACACGGAACTTGACGAGGCGCTCCGGCTCGACGAAGCGCTGCAGGACGCCCGCCGCCTCGTACTCCGGATGCTTCGCGAAGACCGGCTCGATGCTCTCGAACACCTCCTGCACGGCCTGCAGGAACTCCTTCTGGTCGGGGTCGCGTTCTTCGACCTTGGCATAGACGCGCTTCACATACTCATCGGTGAGCATTGTTCCTCTTTCTGATGTCGGATACGGACAAAACAGCATCATTCTAAAGACAGCGAAAACGCGCACACAAGCATGTTTCATGTTTTGGAAGGTGATTTTGCCAACGCTGTCATCCGTCGCGGCGTCCGGGTTGGTTGCAGGCGACGGGGAACGCGGACGGGAGTGATATGCGCCGCGCCCCGGTTGGTCGCGATGCGGGGGGGGGGGAGAGAGACGGACGCGACCGTCACGATCGGGGCAGCGCGCCGTTGATCGTGCGGCGGAACGGCAGGTAGATCGCCCACGCGATCGGCATCGTGACGAGCAGCGCGGGGTAGAACCAGGCGATCGGGACGCCTCCGAACAGCAAGCCGCCGATGAGCGGGCCGAGGAACATGCCCAGATCGATGCCGGCGTAGTAGGTCGTGTTCGCCATGCCGCTGCGTGCCTTGCCGGCGATGAGCACGGCCTTCGCCTGCGTGACCGAGCTCATCAGCCCGTAGCCGCCGGCCGTCATGACCGCCGCCAGCGCGAGCATCCAGAAACTGCGCAGGTGTGCGAGCGACAGCAGCATCGCGACGTCGCCGACCGTGCACAGCATCAGGAAGAACAGGAAGGACTTCGTGTCGAACCAGTTGCGCAGCACGATGCGGACGGCGAGCAGCACGAGCGCGTAGATCGGGAAGAACACGGAGACGCCGAACGGCACCTGCATATGGGCCGCGTAGTCGACGATGAACGACTGGTTCGCGAAGTAGGGGATGCCGAACATCATGAAGATCAGCGCGATCGGGATCACCTTCGGTTCGAACAGCGCGCTCAGCCGCAGACGGCGTCCCTTCTCGGCCGTCCGCGCGGCGTATGGGCGGCCGGCGTCCCTGATGCACAGCACGCAGACGACGACGAGCACCGCCATCGCCGAGGCCGTCAGGAACGCGGCGCGGTAGCTCACCGCCTTCGAGATGCGGATGCCCAGATCGGGGCCGAAGGCCTGCGCCAACGCGTTCATCGTCCCGTACAATCCCATGCCGGCACCCATGCGCGACAACGGCAGCAGCGTCGACAGCCATGTGGACAGGCACACCGAGATGCAGGCGAAACCGACGCCGTTGACGATGCGTGCGGCGAGCAGCGACGCTGGATTCGACGCGTACGCGTACCAGACGTTCGTGATCAGGTACAGCGCGCCGCCGACGACCGCGAGCACGCGTTTGCTCGTACGGTCGGACAGCCGTCCGGCGACCGGGCGGCAGAACAGCGCGGCCAGCGACAATGCGCCGGCGATGAACCCCATCAAGGCGCCGTTCGCGCCGAGCGTGTGCGCGAAGCCGGCGATGATCGGGCCGCTCATCATGCTCGCCGTCATGAAGAAGAACGTGGCCGCCATGATGAGCGCCACGTCGCGCGTGATCAGACGCTCCTTGCGGCCGTCGCCGTCGCGCCGCGTATAGCCGTCGGACGGCGCGCGCCCGCTCATCGACGACCTCCGTTCGTTGCGTCGTCCGTCGGCGCGACGACGGCGCACTTGGATGCATGGGACATGGAAGCTTCCTTTCGACGGACGCCCGATGGACGTCAAACCGCGCGGATCCGGGGCCGCCGCCGCGCCGCCTCGGCAAGCACGGCCGTAAGCGCGACCGATCGCGATGACGAACCCGGCGCCCCGATCGAGTCGGTGGCGTCATGCAGAGCGGCGTCGCTATTGTAGGCGCGCAGGGGGCGTCGGCGACCGTGCTGTTCGCGATGCGCCTGACACGGCAGTCGCCGTCGCGCGATCCGGCGCCGGCGGATTCATGAATCCGGGATTGTTGCGTACATCGGCGACAATGCGCGCAACGCGGAAGTCGGCGGCGATTCCGCCGATATGGACATGTTCCCGTGGTCGAGTCGCCTACTATGGCAGTACGTGGTCGTCATTGCGCCGATTCCCGCCCTTCCCCGCGTCGTGAGGCGGGGCGCCGACGGATGTCCGGCCATCACCCGTCGGAACACTGAAAAAGGAGTCAGCATCATGTTGGACGGATTCAAGAAATTCATTGCGCGCGGCAATATGGTCGACATGGCTGTCGGTGTCGTCATGGGCGCCGCGGTCACGGGCGTCGTCAACGCGCTCGTGGACAGCATCATCAATCCGCTCGTCGCCGCCATCTTCGGCAAGCCGGACCTGAGCAAGACATGGAACTGGACGATCACCAACTGGGCCGGCGAGAACTCGGTCATCTCCTTCGGCGCCGTGCTCAACGCGCTGCTCAACTTCCTGATCATCGCCATCGCCGTCTACTTCTGCATCGTCGTGCCGATCAACAAGCTGCGCGACATGAGCGAGAAGGCGATGGCGAAGGTGAAGAAGAACGACGAGGACGTCGCCGCCTCCGAGCCCGACCTGAGCCCCGAAGAGCAGACGGTCATCCTGCTGCAGGACATCCGCAACTCGCTCGCCGCGCAGCAGAACGCCGGCACCGCCGCCACGTCCACGGCAGCGGCCGAAACCAAGTAACTGCCGCTTTTTCGCCGTACAGGCCGCATATGCGGCCGCATTGCATGGGCAGGCGCCCCGAACGCGGGCGCCTGCCCATGCCATATCCCTGATGCGGCCGATCGCCGCGCGAGGCCGGGGGAGGGAGGCGCGGTCAGCGACCGCCGAACGATCCGCCGCCGGCGCCGCCACCGCCACCGCCACCGCCGAAACCGCTGCCCGACGATGATCCACCGCCTGAGGCCGCCGACATCATCGATGAGAAATTGGAACCCATCTGCGCGCCGAAATCAAAGAACGACGCGCCGCCGACGCTTGCGCCGCCATCGTTCGTGAACGCGGCGCCGGACGTCGTCGTGCACATCGACCAGTAGAGGACCGGGGCCATGTCGGCGTGGGCGTCGAGCCATGCGGCGTCGCGCAATTCGGCGGCGGCGCTCGCGAACTGCGCGACGACGTCCTTCGAAATGCCGAAGGCGGTCGCATAGACCAGATACTCGCCCCACAACGTCACATCGAGCATCGTACGGTCCTGGAAATGGCTGAAATCAAGCAGATAGCGCGCCAACCCCTCCACCTGGCCGGCGACTTTCGCACCCTGCGGATCAAGCGTGTACTTCGGCGCGCGGATCAGCGGGAACAGCGTCAACGCCAACGCGGCGCAGGCGACGATGCCGGTGAACACGACCTCTCCGACGCCGAAGCACAGCAGCACGCAGACGAACAGCAGCGACGCGATCGCGCCGGCGCCCCACCAGTGCAGCGCGCGATCGGACACCTTGACGGCATGCACATGCTGCAGTTCGCCGCGGCAGGTCTGCGTGAACTGCTGGAAACGCTTGCGCGCCTGCTTCCATTTACGCACCGCCTTGTTCATCTGCTTCGTGTCGAAGACGTTGCTCCCCGTCCGCTCGCCGATCTCCACCAGGATGTCGAGCAGCGCCCGTTCTGACGCGCACAGCCGCGTCGTGTAGGGGTCACGCTGGTCGAAGGCGGCGGGCAGCAGCACGAAGGTGCACCGTTTCATCGCCTTGCTCCGATGCTCCTCGTCGAGCGCGTTGAGCCGTGCCATTGCCATCGACGGCGTCGCCGACGTCAGGTCGAGCGGCGGTCGCCCGTCCTCGCCGTTGTACAGCGAGACCTTGCCGGGGAAGACGGCGATGATGCGCTTGTTGACGAGCGCCATCAGCGTGGCCGCCATCGCAGGCGCCGTCGCGGCCTCGCCGTTGCCGTAGTCGACGACGATGTTGTACAGCCGCGCCGCCGCGCCCGGGCTGATCGCCGGCGCGCCGCGCCAGTATTCGATCGGACCGCGGTAGCGGATGCCGCGCAGGATGCGCAGGCATTGCAGAACCATCATGACGACGCAGACGAGCCACAGCGCGCCGCCGATGGCGATGCCGGCGATCGTGAGCCGGGCGTCGCGTGTGCGTCTGCTGTCCCAGTCGGCGCGCGCCTGCGCTTCGGCGGCGATCGTCGCGTCCTTCGTCGCCGTGTCCGCCATGCGCATGACGTACGGCGTGACATCGTTCGCGGTCATGCTCAGATAGTCGACGTACATGCGCGAGCGGACGTCGTGCGCGCGGAACTCGAAACCGTCGTCGATGCGACCGATCGACGAATCAGGACCCTCGAAATGCAGCCAAGCCCATGAATTCGCGTCATCGAGCGGCTGCGGGTAGTGGATGCGTGCGGTGAGCGTGCCGATCGGCACCGAGTTGTCCTTCGATACGGGCTCCCACTGGAACTTCGTGACGTCGTCGTAGGAGGTCGCAACGTTGTCGAAGGTCATCTCGACGCGGAAACGCATGCTCGACGCGCGTTTCGTCTCCGGGATGTTCCAGCCGATCTCCACCGTCTGCCTATGCGGATCGGCCACGTTGTCGGTCGGTGCGATCGATGTGTACCCGGTCAGCGGCGACTGCTTCGACTTCGGATTCTCGACGTTCGCGATGTACCAAGTGCCGGCGTGCTCGCTGTTCCAGCCGTGGGCGCGGCGCACGTCCTTCGGCTGCACGATGTCGCCCTGCGTGTAGATGTCGCCGGTGTCGAGATGCTCCACCGATATGCCGCTGATGCCGGTCAGCTGGTTGGAGTCGAGCGTGTAGCGCTGGTAGATCTGACGCCACGGCTTGTGGTTCTTCTGCTTGTCGAGCCGCACGTCGACCGTCTCGACGATGCGCAGGCTGCCGTCGTCCTGCACGGTGACGTCGTAGTCGAGCGTGCGGTAGGCCATGCGCGCGTCACGGCCGCTGTTCGCGATACCGGCGAGGATGACGGTGCCGGCGAAACCGAGGAGGAGGGCGGTGAGGATCGTCGTGACGACGGCCAGCAGAAGATTGTGCTTGCATGACCGCCGGGAATGTGTGCTGCTGCTCATGATGGTTGCCGGCGCCTTTCTTGGGTATGCATGCCCGGCCTCTGCTCGTGTGGACGTTCGATGTTGTAAATGATGAAGATTGTGGCATACGGGGGAGCGGAGCGCGGCTGCAAGTCCATCTCCTGAGAATGCCGTTGTAGGCGCAAGGTGGTCGCGTGGGTCGATTTGTCGGGAGGTTCGACGGATTGGGTCGGAGATGGGGTCTTTTGCGGGTGGGCTCGTCGGGTTGGCCGACGAGTTGGGACGCAGTGGGTCGGTTTGTCGGACGGTTCGACGGAATGGCCCGGAGATGGGCTTGGTTGTGGGTGGATTCGTCGGCGGTGTCGATGGGCTGGGACGCAGTGGGTCGGTTCATCGGGAGGTTCGACGGATTGGGTCGGAGATGGGGTCTTTTGCGGGTCGGTTCGTCGATGGTGCCGATGAGTTGGGACGCGGACAGACCGGTCCGTGGGTGGAATCGTCGAGGTGGTCGATGAAGTGGGACGGAGACGGATGGGACGGCGGAGGCTTGATGGGTTGGAACGGCGGTATATTGGCGGGAAGGAGCGGAGGCTGTCGTGGTGAGCAGGCCGCGAACGGATAGGGAAGGGGACAAGGATGGTGCAGTCGGAATGGGAATCGTGTCCGAATTGCGGCATGAACGTCTCGGCGGATGCCGCAGTCTGCACGAATTGCGGGATGCCGCTTGAGGATGCGCCGATGCCGGATCGGACGCGTGTCGCGACGGGCATGACGTCCTTCATGGATGAGACGGCGACCTTCGTGCCGTCGGTGCCGCCTGCACCGTCGGCGCCGCCCGCACAGTCCACGCCGGCCACACAGTCCGCGCCGCCAGTCGTGAATGTGCCGGCCCCGGCGCCGCAACCTGAACCGCCTCATGACGGTCGGCATGCGCGTGGCGCCGGAAAGGCCGTCATCATCACGGCGATCATCGCGGCCGTCGTCATCGTCATCGGGACGGTCGGCGGTTTCATCTGGAATCGGCGGCATCAATCGGAATTGTCGCAAGCACGCGAGTCCTGCAACGCCGCCGTGCGGGAACTCGAGGACCAGTATGCGGCCGCACAACGGGAAGTCGATGAGGCGCATGAACTGGAAACGTTGTCGGCAGATGATGTGGCAGACGAGGATACGGTCAAGGAACTCAAGGATGCAATCGATCGCTATCACAAGCTCTCCGGAGACAAAATCGGCCTGACCTGCGCGGCGGACGCGCATAAGGACGTGCTCGACTACGTGACGCAGCAGGCGCGTTCGCGCGCCGACGCACAGCGCAAGGATGCGCAGGCCGTCGCCCAGGCGGCCGAGGCGGTGAAGGCGTCGCGCAAGGCGCAGCAGAAAGCCGATGAGCAAGCCGCCGATGCAGCCGCCGAGGAGAAGCGAGAGGAGGAGCGGCAGGCGGCCGAAGAGGAGGCGCGCAAGGCGCAGCGGACGAACGACGATCAGGAATCGACGACTTCGTCTACGCGCGCAGACGGCGAGAACATCGACGGGGATTGGCTGTCCTATCCGAAGGACGGCAAGCGGGAATACATCAACGCGCGCTACGGATTCGGCGTGCGGATCCCCGAGGATTTCGCGATCGTGACGCCCGCCCCGGACAACGGAGCCGGCCGGACGTTCGTGAACAAGGATCTGGACATGCGCATCACCGTCAGCGCGATGCATAACACTCTGGACACGACGCCGCAGCAGCAGCTCGCGATGTACAAGAGCGAGCATGACGTCAGCTACAGTCTTGTCAAAGGCGACGTCATGGTCGCCACCTGGGCGCAGGACGGCGATGTGCATTACGTGAGGGAGGTCATCGGGGAGAAGGCCATCAGCATGATCGAACTAACGTATCCGGAGACCAACCATGCCTCATGCGACCCGATTCTGGAGGAGACGGCGCCGACGCTGACGGCACCGTATGCCCGCGGCGGCGCGGACAGATGAGGGTTGCGCGGATAGGGATGCCGAATACGCATAAAGTGAGGCATAAAGTAAGGATGGACGATATGGCGATGGATGAAACAACAGCGGTGGTGCGCGAGTTCTTCACCGCGGGATATATCGATCACGATTATGACCGTGTAATGGATCTCGTGGCGCAGGACTATGTGGATCACAGTCCTGCTGGAGCGCGCAGCAACGCGGATGCCGTGGGGATCCTGCGCGTCGTCGAGGGTATGTTCAACGATTTGCGGCTGACGTTTGAGGACGTGTTCGCAGACGGTGCGATGGTGTCCACGCGCATCCGGTATGAGGGCCGTCAGATCGGCGAATGCTGCGGGGTCGCGCCGACCGGACGCCGGATCGCGTTCGAGGCGCTCGAGAACTTCCGCGTCGTCGACGGGATGATCGTGGAGTCGTGGGGATATTGGCCCGAAGCGCAGATCGTCGCGATGCTCACCGAGTAGACGACGGTCGTCGATGCCGGGGCCGTTGGGCGGCATCCGCGCATTGGATATCGCTCACAGATTAGCTCCGTGCGCGTCCTGGCTCATGCAGACGCCCATGACGGCGAAGCATAACCGTAACAAAATCAATGGTTACAGGTAATTTCCTCTTCCTATACCGGAACGCAGCACTACTACAGGACGCGATAATCCATACAGAGGGCATGTACATGCATAAATATGGAATGGATGGGAGAAGGCCATGGTCATTTCAGCGGCACAGCAATTGGCGGACGAACTCGTCAACAGGCGCGACGCGCTCAATCGCGAACTGGCGCGCAACGGCGTACGGTTCGGCATCTACAAGAACGGTGAATACCAGGATCAGCTCTTTCCCTACGATCCGATCCCGCGCATCCTCGGCTCCGATGAGTTCGATCAGCTCGAAGCCGGTCTCAAGCAACGCGTGAACGCACTCAACGCCTATCTGCGCGACATCTATTCGGACAAGCGCATCGTGCGCGACGGCATCATTCCCGAGGAATTCGTCTACACCTGTTCCGGTTATTTCCCGCAGGTCAACGGCGTGACGCCTCCCGGCGGCGTCTTCGCGCACATCGCCGGCGAGGATCTCGTACAGGGCGAGGACGGCGCCTGGTGGGTGCTCGAGGACAATCTGCGCATCCCCTCCGGCGCCAGCTATCCACTGTTCGCCCGTGACATCGAGCGCCGCACCACGCCGCGATTGTTTCGCGACGTGCGCGTGCGCGACAACCGGGACTATCCGCGGTTGCTGCGCAAATCGATGGCTTTCGTCTCGACCGAAGGCATGGCCGTCGTGCTGTCGCCGGGCCGCTACAACTCGGCGTTCTTCGAACACGCGTATCTCGCCGAGAAGACCGGTGCCACGCTTGTGTTCCCCGAAGACCTCGAGGTCGTCGACAACCGGCTGTTCTTCCTTGATTACGCCGGGCGTCGCCACCGCGTCGGCGTCCTGTACCGACGTCTGTCCGACGAGTTCCTTGACCCCTTTGCGTTCAACCCTGATTCGGTGATCGGCGTCCCCGGGCTGCTGAGCGCCTACCGCGCCGGCAATGTGGCCATCGTGAACGCGCCGGGCAACGGCGTTGCCGATGACAAGGCGATCTACTATTTCGTGCCGCAGATGATCCGCTATTACCTGCATGAGGAGCCATTGCTCAACAACGCGCCCACCTACATGCCGCTGTTCGAACAGGATCGCAAGGAGATCATGGACCGACTCGGCGAGCTCGTCATCAAGGACGTCGCCGAGGCAGGCGGCTACGGCGTCGTGTTCGGTTCGTCGCTCGACCGCGGGCAGCGTCGCGACCTCGCCACGAAGATCGCCGAGGAGCCACGCCGTTTCATCGCGCAGGAAGTCATCCAATTCAAGGACATCGACGTCATCGATCCCGACACGGGCGAGCGCACGCCCAGAAAATGCGATCTGCGCGCGTTCGTGCTCACAGGGCAGAACACGCATGTCTGGTATTCCGGTCTCACCCGTTACTCGTCCGTGCCGGGGCAGATGATCGTCAATTCGTCGCAGGGCGGCGGATTCAAGGACACATGGGTGCTCGCGAAGGACACTGGTGTGGAGTACGACACGTCGCCGCATGTCGAACTGATCAAGCCGGCCAGCGTCCGCACGTCCGCGCAATCGGCCGCCGCGCGTTCGAGCGCCCTCATCACGAAGTCGAAAGTGGAGAACTTATATTGGCTCGGCCGCTACAGCGAGCGCGTGTTCACGACGTTGAACACGTTCCTGCCGTTCTATGACCGTGTCATGGACACCGACGTCGACGCGTTCCGCCCGTTCGCCAGCGCGCTCGACCTTCCGCAGGATTTCGCTGATTTCGACACGTTCATCACGTCGTTCCTTTATGACGGCGAGAATCCCGACTCGATTCGCTCCGCCATCCGCCGCGCGTTCACGAACGCCGTGCCGCTGCGTCCGGAGCTCGGCTCGCGGCTGTTGCAGTACATCGAGCTGGCGATGGGTGGGATCGACGAGGCCGCCGCGCATTCCTCGCATGCCGACGATCTGTATGATCATCGCGACCTCGCCGACCTCATCCTGTCCTTCTGGGGCGGCATCGAGGATTCGCAGATCGACGCGCCGCTCAAGGCGCTGCTGTTCCTCGGCAAGTATCTGGAACGGGTGGATCTGTATACGCGTTTCGGGCTTTCGGCGCAGGAGCTCGACGCGCCGCTGCGCAAGATGACCACCTATGTGCAGGTGCTGGATGGTCTGCAGATGCCCGAATGCCTTGAATCCGGTTTGGTGTGGCTCGTCGAACAGACCTCGGTGCGCGGCTACGCGCCGATTTCCGAGGCTTTGGCCGCCATGCTGTCTGGTCTGCGGACCGATTCGACTGGGCATCTGTGTGCATGATATAAGGTGTGTCGCGTGAAGAAATTGACCTTTGCGTATGAGATGAAACTGACGTTCAGCGCGCCGGTGACCGAACACCGTTTCCAGTTGCGTTGCGCCCCGGTGACCGGTCCTCGTCAGCAGGTCATCGACGTCGATGTGCAGATGGAGCCGCAGGTGGAGCTCGAGTCGACGATCGATTCCTTCGGTTCGCTCGTCATGACCGGCTACATGCCGCAGGCGCACAGCGAGTTCGGCTATCGTGTGACCGGCATCGCGTTCGTGGACAACGCGAACATCAAGGAGGAGCCGTTCAAGCCGTTGTACCGCTTCCCGTCCGCGTTGACGAAGCCGGGGCCGGCGATCGAAGCGCTGATCGTGCGCTGCCGCACCCGAATCGATGCATTGGGGGATGGCGCCGATGAGCTGGACCGTGCAAGTGTCATCATGGATGAGGTGTATCGGTCGTTCGACTACACTCCCGGATCCACCACGGTGCAGACGACCGCCGAAGAGGCGTTCGCGCAACGCAAGGGCGTCTGCCAGGACTATGCGCATGTGATGCTCGCCGTATGCCGCGACCTTGGCATCGCCGCCCGCTATATCGCGGGATTGCTCGACGGGGAAGGGGCGACGCATGCGTGGGTCGAGGTGTATCGCGACCGCCGTTGGGTCGGTCTGGACCCCACGCATAACCGTATGGTCGACGACAATTACATCACCATCGCGCATGGCCGTGATTACCGCGACTGCATGCTCGACATCGGCGTCTTCTCCGGCGACAATGTGGCGCAGACCCAGTGGGTGAACGCGTCCGTGCATGAGAGCCTCGTGTAGGGCGGTTGTGCGCAGCGTGAGCGTGATGCTTGCGCCGTCGCAGTCTGCCCGAACAGGCCTCGCAGCTGCCGGATAAAACAGAAAAACCGCTGAAAACCCAATGTTTTCAACGGTTACCGCGAGTGGAGCTACCCGGGTTCGAACCGGGGACCCTCTGCTTGCAAAGCAGATGCGCTACCAGCTGCGCTATAGCCCCGAACGGGGGAACACGTGAGAATGCTCCCCACGTGGGCCCGGGAGGACTTGAACCTCCGACCTCATCCTTATCAGGGATGCGCTCTAACCACCTGAGCTACGGGCCCGATCCGATTGCGCTAGACGCAACAGATAAAGAGAATACTCTTCGGAGTGTACTTGCGCAAATTGATCATCGTTCGGCGTGTCGTCGCGGGCTGCGTCTTTCGTCCGATATGCATTCGAACATATGTCCGAATGCATATCGATAATGCTCGTATGTCGTTTCGTGGAATGCCCCGTGCCCGTTCGTTCTCCAGGCCGTCGCAGCGTGCGCTGATCTCGCGCGAGACGCTCAACGTCGACGGGCTGCAGGTGACGGTGCTGCGCAAAAACAACCGCAACATGTATCTGCGCATCAAGCCGCCGTATGGCGCCGTCGAGGTGACCGCCCCCGCGCGCATGCCCGAACGGACGATCGTCGATTTCGTGCGCGACCGCCGTGAGTGGGTCGACGATGCGTTGCGCAAGATGGCGGTCGCGCGCTCGCGCACCTTCGCGTCGGCGGATGTGGATCCTTCAGTGCCGTCGCCGTCAATCGCCGCCACCGGAACCGAGGTCTCCGTCGCGCGCGAGGCAGTCGATACCGCCGCTGGTTTCACGTGGAACGAACGGTATGTCGAGAAGGCGCGGCGTTCGATCGAACAGCGGATTCCGGCGCTGCTGGAGAAGTGGACGCCGATCATCGGCCGTTCGCCGTCGAAGATCACCGTGCGTGCGATGACGTCGCGATGGGGTTCGTGTACGCCGAAGACGTCGCGGATCCGCCTGAATCTGCAACTCGGACTGATGGACCCGAAGTTCCTCGAATATGTACTCGTGCATGAGATGACGCATCTGTGGGAGCATGGGCACGGCGCCGCCTTCCAGACCAGGATGACCGACGCGCTGCCCAAATGGAGGGAGCTGCGTCGCGAGCTCAATCGCTGCACGATCTTCGAGGTGCCGCAAGTGCAGCGTTGAGCGCGGCGCTGAACGCGGCATCATGGCTGCGTTGAGTCACTCCCAGCGCGCATGCTCCACGTCGACGCCCTCCGTGGCGGCCTGCGTTTCGATGATCGCGCGCAGCCAATCGGCGAGTCCCGGCTCGATGGCGTCGTAATGCGCGCGGAATCGCGGATCGGCGGTGTACATCGTCGCGAGGCATACGTGCATCGACGGCGTCACGTGATACCACGTGAGCGATTCCCGATGTCGCAACGCGAGTTCGTTCGCCTCGTCGCTGCCCGGCTCGACGCCGCGGCGCATCGCCTGCGCGAGTTCGCGTTCGACCGTCTGCATCGCGTCGCGGTCCGCTTGCTGCTGCGCGTCGTCGGTGCGGGTGCGGTACTCGGCGTACTCCATCCATTGTGCGCTGTCTCCCCAACGTTCGTGTGCTTCGTCGGTGGTTGGATCGTGCATGCCGTTCTCCTTGTCCGTTGATTGCGTTGATGCGGTGTCGTGCCGCGCGTGCCCGCTCAGTGCGTCGATGTCCTGCAGCGTCTCCTGTAGTTCGGCGATGCGCTGTTCGATGCGGTCGCGGTGTGCGCGCAGCAGTGCGAGCGTCTCCTTCGTCGGCTGTCCGAGGACGGCGCTGATCTGCTCAGAGTTGAGACCGAGGTCGCGGTACAGCTGGATCCGTCGGATACGTGCGATGTCGCGCTCGCCGTACAGCCGGTAGCCGTTGCCGTCCCGTTCGGGGCGCAGCAGGCCGACCGACTCCCAATGGCGCAGCATCCGTACGCTGACCGCGCACAGTGACGCCGTTTCGCCGATCGTCAGCATCGCGCCGTGCGCTGCCGTTTGTCCTCGATTCGTTCGCATGACTGCCACGCTACGGCCTGACATGATGTGAGGGTCAACATCGACGGCGTGTCGGTGGAGTGGTGGGTGGTGCGCGGCTGGCGATGAGCGTCACTCGGTGGTGCGTCCGCGTGTGTAGGCGCGCGAACGGCTCTGCTTTTTCCCGATTGCGGTGATGGTGCCGTCGTCCACAAGCTCGCGCAGGAGGCGGCGTACCGTCTGCAGGCTTCGACCGGTGGTCTCCGCGATCTCGCGTGCGCTGATTGTGCCGGATGCGGGAACTGCGTCGATGATGGCTTGCCGGCTCGATGTCGCCGCTGCGGGGGGTGCCGTTGGGGCGTCGTCGGCATCGGTGGTCGCCGGTGCTTCCAAGGGTTCGTACGTATCTGTGGCCACCTGTTTGACGAGGCCGTCCTCCGCCAACGCGGACAGCATTGTACGGATGTCATCGGAATCATGTCCGAGCCGATCCCGGATGTCGTGGACGCTTGCCCGTCCAAGCGCGCGCACGGTATGCAACACCGAGCTTTCGCGCCCCGGCAGATCGTGCCCCACATGGTTGCGCACCCACTGCTGGTTCATGGCGAGTTCGGCGCCGCCGCGATACAGAACCACGCGGAAACGATCGAAGGCCGGTTTGAAGTCAGGCTGTGCGAGGGAACGGTCTTTCATTTGGCTGATCATGAAACGGATACCCGAGCCCTGCCCTTCCACGGTAGGACCTGCCTTATCGTCGCCACGCAGCAGTGGCGTATGCTGCAACAGTTGCATCAAGGTTGCGTTGCGGCACTTGGAGACGCCGTCGGTGAGATTCTGCAGCGTTTTGCCGCCCCACAATCCGCCGGGGCTTGAAATCTCCACGCGGTCGGAATAGATATCGACGCTCACCGGATCGTTATGGAACAATGCGTCGTATTCCCGATGAACGACAGCGTTGGCGATTGCCTCGCGCAGTACCCCGGCAGGAATCTCGGGTACATCGTGCCTTCCGGTGCCCTCGATGAGTGAATAGGTGCGCAGATTGCGCAACGTAGCCTTTACCGCGTCATCGACCATCTCCTGCAGTCGGCCATCGCACTGCACGCGATCGAGGAAGCGGACTTCGTCATTCTGGGCTTTGTCGATCCCCGGATGAACGGCGACATCCACGTACAGTCGAGGGAAGAACTGCTGCGGATATATGCCGGCGATAAGTAATCCAGCGAGGCGCACATGGCCGCTTTTGTCGAGGATGTTCAGTCGTTCGAGTTGCTGAGTCTCATTTTGCGCACCGCGCAGCGCTTTCATGCCGCGGTACGCGTCGATGATGGCGGCGACGGTGGCATCATCGAGATCGCTGCGATCGGCATCGGTGATGGATATGCGATCCGCTTCGCTCGATGCATAGACGTTGCGCATCTCGAACAGTTCTGTCGGCGACAATGGGAGGTCCTTGTCATCCTGGCGCTTGTAGCTGCCGGAGCTCGGCCCCTTGGTTTTGACGTAACAGGGTTTTTGTGCGAGCGCGTTCTCGCGCACCTGCACGGCCACCATGTGTTCGCCGTCGACGGTATCACGATGAATGGAGTATTTGGGTGGCGAAACCAGCTTGGCTCCGTCCCGGTTGCCGTCACCCATGCCGTCGATGAATTGATTGATGGTTCTGTCCGCGTCGAATTGCGGCGGAACGGTGAAATTCTCGCGTTCGTCGACGCCGAGAAGCAGTGTGCCGCCGTCGGTATTGGCAAACGCGCTCACACTCTCCCAGACGCTTTTGCTCAGATCTGTGGCACAGCTTTTCGCTTCATAGTCGGCATCGTCATTGTGTTGGTCCCGAAGCCGTTCGATGGCTTGAGCAAGCGGTTCTTCGATGATCGCCATAATGCCTCACTGTCTGTCACACTGTCATCACACTATCATCACACTATCATGTGATAGTGATGTGACAGTGTGAATGACAGTGATGTGACAGTGTGACTGTGATGAGGGAATCGAGCCGTGGTCGTCTACGCACGGTCAGCTGAGGGCGTGACGGGTTGCCGGCGTGCGATGCGACGGCTGATAATACAGCCATTCGGCTATTTCGGTCATGAGTATACGACGTGAGCATATGAAAGGAATCCGAGGATGGAATCGATCAATGAGGTGCGCATCGAGGAACATGACGGCAGCCTGCCCACGGTGCTGATGATCGTCGGATCGCTGCGCGAAAAATCGTTCAACAGGCAGCTCGCGCAGTTCGCCGCCGGTGAGCTCGCCGACCGCGCGAATGTGCGCATGCTCGACTGGCGTGAGGTGCCGGTGTTCAATCAGGACGAGGAATTCCCGACGCCCGAGCCAGTGGCGGCAGTTCGCGCTGAGGTCGCCGAAGCCGACGCGATCTGGATCGCGACTCCCGAATACAACCATGGCATGCCGGGGCCGCTCAAGAATCTGTTCGATTGGCTGTCGCGGCCGGCGCAGGATGGTTCGCCGTCGCCGATCGTCGGCAAGATGATGACGATGAGCGGCGCCGCCGGCTCGAGTTGCGCGCGTGACTGCTTCGCGACGTGGCTGCCGGTGCTCAAGGCGTTGAAGATGCGCATCGCTCCGGCGACGTTCACCGGCGTGGCGTTGAACCGTGAGATGTTCGTCAGCGATAGGCTTGACCTTGACGACGCAGCCAAGGCCTCGATCCGCAATCAGGCCGACGCGCTCATTGACATGGTCGTCGGGCAGTAGCGCATCGGGATGGGCCCGGTTCGCCGTCGAAAAGCGCGTGCTGACCGTGTCTCGCTTATGGGAACGTCTTGCGGCCTTATTCTCCGAGCGACTACCGGTCGAATCTCAGTTCGTCGAAAACAGAGATGAGCCATTGGGTCATGCGCTTGTTGGTCTCAAACAGGCCTGCGTATCTGTTCTGCTCGGAAAACCATGCCGTACTGGTCATCTGCTCCGCCACGACCACGTAAGGAATCGCGACGCGTTCCTTATCGGTAAGCCGTATCGCGTTGTCGTATCCTCTCATGATATTCCGGTATGTCTCCAACCATGTCGAGAGTCCGGCGTGGTCGTTCCCGTCGAAGCTTTCGCTCAGAATGGCGACGGCCGCATAGCAGGGATCGTAGATACGCAGATTGGTCTCCGAGAGTTCAAAATCGATAAAACCCCATTTGTCCTGCGAAACGATAATATTTGACGGATTCGGGTCGCGATGAATGATCTGTTTGGGCAGGTCGGAGTACAGCGCTCCGAATTCATGCAGATAATCGCGGCGGAACGATTCGGGGAGCGGAAGGATGTCCTCCATTTTTGGCAATGCCCAGTTCTTCACCGATTCATACAGATTCACATCGTTCACGGATGCCTTCACTTGGCGTAAAGCGCGATGCAGCTTCCCGATGGATTCACCGAGGAGCTGTGCTTTGGCGGTATGGTCGCTTCCGTAAAAATTCCGGGCGGTCAACTGCGTGCCAACGATTCTCCGTGTCATATAGAAGAACAGTGCGCCGTCCTGTACGTATGCGCGTCCATCCGTCGTCCTGATGAGGGAGGAGGCGTATACGTCGGCGCTTTGCAGTGCCTCGCAGAGCGCCGCGGCGTTATTGACCTCATCGGGGTTTTCGCAGCACTTCAGTACATAATCGTCGCCGATGTAGAAGGCTCCGGCTCCTTCCACTCCGCTGCTCCTGGACGGAACGTCGAAGATGGGTTCAGTCTCTAATCGCCAATGTCCAAGAACATCCAAGGCCTCTTTGCGCGACATCATATGCTGCTCCTTTCTGCATCTGTGATGTGATGGCCATGCTCACAGCAGCCCGCTCATATAGAGGGGACAGGCTGACGCGATCGCCGTCTCGTTCCAGCTGCTTGGGGATGTTTTGCCAGTTGATGTCCTTCCAGTGTTCATGCAACTCGTAAGCCTTGCGTTTGAACATCTGCGCTCCCTCCATGCACGGAATGGCGGGTTCTGGACGTCGTTTTCAGCACGAAATGGCGGATTCTGTATGCCGATTCTAGCACGGAATGGCGGACTTGGAATGTCGATTTCAGCACGGAATGGCGCTCATGTTCATCGTGGATACGGTGTTCGTCTGCACGATGCGCGTCGATGATAGGCTTGAGCGTGACGCAAACAGTGAGAGCAGTAAAGCAAGAGAACGGACTCAATCATGGAGGATTATCAAAGCGAGAACGCGCGGACGATCGACCGGTGGGTCGATGAGGGCTGGCAGTGGGGCGTGCCGATCTCGCACAAGACTTTCGAACGCGCACGTAACGGCGAATGGGACATCCTGCTCACGCCCACGAAGCCGGTTCCCCACGAATGGGTCGGCGACGTGCGCGGCAAACGCGTGCTGGGACTGGCGAGCGGCGGCGCACAGCAGATGCCGATCATGACGGCGCTCGGCGCCCAGTGCACGGTGCTCGATTATTCGTCGCGCCAATGCGAACGGGAGACCGATGTCGCGCAACGCGAAGGCTACGAGATCGATGTGGTCCAGGCGGATATGACGAAACCGCTGCCGTTCGAGGACGAAAGCTTCGACCTGATCATCAATCCGGTCTCGAACTGCTACATCGAACAGGTGCGCCCGGTGTTCCGCGAGTGCTTCCGTGTGCTCAAACCCGGCGGTTCACTCATCGGCGGCTACGACAACGGCGTCAACTACATCTTCGACGACGACGAGACGACGCTGACGTACACGCTGCCGTTCAATCCGCTCCACGACGAGCATGCGCGGCGGATGCTGCTCGACGCGGACTGCGGCATGCAGTTCTCGCACACGCTCGACGAGCAGATCGGCGGCCAACTTGAGGCCGGGTTCATGCTGCGCGCATTGTATGAGGACACGAACGGCGAAGGCAACCTGCACGAGCACCATGTGCCGACCTACGTGGCCACATGGAGCGTGAAGCCGCAACGCTGAGCCGCCGCCGATCGATATCGATACAAGGACAAGGAAAGGGCCGGGGCCGCGCTGTTCGCGGTCCCGGCCGAACACTGAGAGAGAAGGAAAAAGGAGATGTTCAGTTATCTCGGTTCGCGTATCCCGTGAGCCGATGGCTTTACGGTATGGCGCGCATCTTGGAAAACCGATGGCGAAAGCTCAAAGAACGCTGTTGGTTCGCATGGATTCGCATGAATGCGATCGCCGTCCCTGCGCGCGTCTCGATCGATAGCCCCGCGTCGTCCGGCGAATACGGCGACCGTCCGTATTCGCCGTCGTCGCGTCGTTCATGATGGCCGTACGTGCGAATGTGCTGACGGCGGAGCGTGTGCGCGCGTCTTACGCTCGGCAATAGCGGCATCGGACGGCGGCTCGGCAATCTGCGCGTCGTCGATGCGGCGAATCATCGGGCGAACGGCGGACATAGGCGGCCGGATGTAGGCGGAGGGAAGTGACGGCATGGCGAAGACAATCGATATCACAGGTGCGCGCGTGCACAACCTCAAGCGCGTGGATGTGCGGGTGCCGATCGGCAGGATGGTCGCCGTCGCGGGCGTCTCCGGATCCGGCAAATCGTCGCTCGCGCTCGGCGTCCTCTACGCGGAGGGCTCACGGCGGTATCTCGAGGGATTGTCGACGTACACGCGTCGTCGCATCGCGCAGAGCGGCGAGGCGAAGATCGACGCGATCGAACATGTGCCGCCCGCGCTCGCGCTGCATCAGCGGCCGGGCGTTCCCGGCATCCGCAGCACCTTCGGCACGATGAGCGAACTGTTGAACAGTCTTCGATTGATGACGTCGCGTCTGGGCAACTACACGTGCCCGAACGGGCATATGCTCGACCCGACGCCGAACGTCGCGCTCGAACGCCCGATCGTCTGCCCCGTGTGCGGCGCCGATGTGCAGCCGCTCGGCGCCGAGGAGCTCGCGTTCAACTCGGGCGGCGCATGCCCGACGTGTTCGGGCACCGGCATCGTGCGCACCGTGGACGAGTCGACGTTGATCGCCGACCCGAACCTGACGATCGAACAGGGAGCGGTCGCGCCGTGGCGTTCGCTGATGTGGTCGATCATGGTCGACGTGTGCCGTGAGATGGGCGTGCGCACCGATGTTCCGTACAAGGACCTCACCGATCATGAGAAGGAGATCGTGCTGCACGGCCCCGCCGAAAAACGGCACATTCTGTACCACTCGAAGAAACTGAACCGCGCCGGCGAACTCGACTTCACATACTTCAGCGCCGAACGCACCGTGCTCAACGCGCTCGACAAGGCGAAGGATGCGAAGGCGCTCAAGCGCGTCGAGCCGTTCATCAAAGAGGAACCATGCCCTGACTGCCACGGCACACGGCTCAACGAACGCGCGCGTACATTGCCCGTCGACGGCAGGACGTTGCCCGAACAGTGCGCGATGCAGCTCGACGACCTCGCGGCGTGGGTGCGTACGGTGCCCGCGACGATGCCGGACGACATGCGCGAGATGGCGCAGACAATCGTCGACGAATTCACGCGCACCGCGCGCCGTCTGCTCGAACTCGGCCTCGGCTACCTGACTCTCGACCGCGCAGGCTCCACGCTCTCCACAGGCGAACGCCAGCGCATCCAGCTCGCGCGCGCCGTGCGCAGCGAACTGACCGGCGCGATGTATGTGCTCGACGAACCGTCGATCGGCCTGCATCCGGCGAACGTCGACGGTCTGATCGGCGTCATGCGCGACCTCAAGGAGCAGGGCAACACCGTCGTCGTCGTCGATCATGACGCGCGTGTGCTGCGCGACGTCGACTGGATCATCGAAATGGGGCCCGGCGCCGGCGCGCACGGCGGCACCGTGATCGCGCAGGGCACGGTGGGCGACGTCGAAGACGATCCGCATTCGCTCATCGGCCCGTTCCTCGCAAGCGAACGTGCACGCATCGTACGTCCGCAGACGGCCGCCGACGCGATGTTCGACGAAGGCGACATCGACATCAGGACCTCGCCGCTGCACACCGTGCACGCGTTGGATGCGCATGTGCCGAAACATCGTCTCACCGTCGTCACCGGCGTCTCCGGCTCCGGCAAGACGACGCTCGTCCTCGAAAGCCTCGTGCCCGCGCTCAGCGCGAAGATCGCCGACGAACGGCTGCCCGAGCATGTGCGCGCGCTCGACGCGCCGGGCATTGACAAGGTCACGATGATCGACGCGACGCCGATTGGCGCGAACGTGCGCTCGACCGTCGCGACATACAGCGGCGTGCTCGACGACCTGCGGCGCCTGTACGCGCGCACCGACGCGGCGAAGGCGCGCGGCCTGAAGGCGGGCGCGTTCTCCTACAACACCGGCTCGCTGCGCTGCCCGACATGCGACGGTACCGGACAGATCACGCTCGATGTGCAGTTCCTGCCCGACGTGGACATCGACTGCCCCGACTGCCACGGCACCCGCTACAGCGACGCGGCGGGCGAGATCACGCGGACGCCGAAGGGCGGCGGCGAGGCGGTGTCGCTGCCGGACATGCTCGCGATGACCGTCGACGAGGCGATGGACACGTTCGTCGGGCAGAAGCGCATCCATGCGAAACTGGCGACGTTGCACGAACTCGGCATCGGCTATCTGACGTTGGGCGAGAGCACGCCGGCGCTGTCCGGCGGCGAGGCGCAGCGGCTCAAGCTCGCGAGCGAAATGGGACGCGCGCAGGAGGGGACGTTGTTCGTCTTCGACGAGCCGACGATCGGTCTGCATCCGCTCGATGTATGCACGTTGATCGGCGTCTTCCAGAAGCTCATCGACCATGGTGCGAGCGTGCTGGTGATTGAACACGACCTCGACATGATCGCGAACGCCGACTGGATCATCGACATGGGTCCCGGCGGCGGCGAAAACGGCGGCGAGATCGTGGCCGTCGGCACGCCGACGCAGGTCGCGGATAACCCGCTGAGTGTGACAGGCCGCTATCTCAAGTCCTGTGTGTGACGTCACGGCGCGCGAGGTCGCGCTCGCGCGCACATCTCGGTATCTTTGGGTGTTTCACACCGCGATCTGGACTCGTATGGCGGTATTTTGACGGCTATCTTGCCATCTTTGGGTAGGTGAAACATCCAAAGATGACGAGATATCCATCCTTGGCTGACCAAGGATGGATATCTCGTCCGACGAATCGGTGATCCGCGATCATCTGCGTACCGGAGGATCCTCGGGAAGCACGAGTTCGCCTGTTTTGTCGGTCGCGAGCGCGAGGCTGCTCACGTACTGTGGTTCGCCGTTGGCGCCACGCTTGGCCGAGGCGATCATGTCCGGCCGTTCGAATTCCATGCCGGTGACGTGGCACATGAGTTTCTCGCCGCTCGGGTTGCCGTCCTCGTCGAGCATCGGTAGGTCGATGCCGTCGTCGCGGCGGCGCAGATAGTACTTGCCGCGCGTCGCGAGCGCCATGAGCGGCGTGCAGATGAACGCGATCGCGGCCGCGATGATCGGGGAGAACGGCTGTACGTGCGGACCGAACACCCCGAAATACGCCGCGATCGAAACGATTGCGCTTAGTGACAGCGCGACGATGCCGACGGGGTTCCAGTCGTAGAGCATGCCGCGGCGGAACTCAGGTTGTTTCGGTGAGATCTTGAGCACGTATTTGTTGATGACGATGTCGGTCGCGACGACGAAGATCCATGCGATGCTGACGTTCGAATAGAAACCGAGCACCGCGTTGAGCATATCGAACATGTTCGCTTCCATGAGCGCGAGCGCGACGCCCACATTGAAAATGAGGAACACGATGCGCCCTGGGTAGGTTTTCGTGATGCGCGTGAACGCGTTCGTCCACGCGAGCGAACCGGAATAGGCGTTCGTCGCGTTGATCTTCACCTGGGAGATGACGACGAGGACGACCGCGAGGAACATCGCGACAGCCGGGGGCATCATCTGCTGGAACGCGAACACGAACTGGCGGACCGGTTCGTTCGCGAACGACGAGCCGCCTACGACGTTGCTCACGAGGTAGATCGCGAGGAACATGCCGAGCGCCTGCTTGCATGCGCCGAAGATGACCCAACCGGGGCCGCCGAGCAGCATCGACGCCCACCAGGACTTGTGATTCTTCGCCGTCTTCGGCGGCATGAAGCGCAGGTAGTCGTTCTGTTCCGAGATCTGCGCGATGAGCGAGAGACAGACGCCTGCGGCGAGCATGACGCTGCCGAAGTTCACGCCCGCGCCATCGGTGCCCGTGTATGAGATGAACTGATGGACCGATTCCGGGTGGCTCACGACAAGGTAGATGACGGGGCCGAGCATGAGCACGAGCCAGATCGGCGTTGTCCACTTCTGCAGGATCGTGAGCGCGTTCATGCCATAGAACACGAGTGGCAGGATGATGACGGATGTGATCAGGTATCCGATGGGCAGTGGGATGTTGAGTCCCAGTTTGAGGCCTTGCGCCATGATCGCGCCTTCCGTCGCGAAGAAGATGACCGTGTAGCTGCCCATGATGATGTTCGTGATGATCGACCCGCAGTAGCCGAATCCCGCACCGCGTGTGACGAGGTCGAGGTCGATGTTGTACCGCGCGGAGTAGTACGCGAGCGGCAGTCCGGTGAGGAATATCGCGACCGCCGCCACGAGGATGCCGAGCAGACCGTTCGCCGTGCCGTGGGACAGGCCGATGTTGGCGCCGATCGCGAAATCCGCAAGATAGGCGATGCCGCCGAGCGCGCCGGCTCCGACCGCGCCGCATGTCCATTTGCGGTAGCTGCGCGGCGCGTACCGCAGTGTGTAGTCCTCAAGGCTTTCCTTCGCCGCGTTCGACGCGCTCGCTGCACCGCCTTGTGCTGCCCCGGCCGATGCCGGGGGTGCTTTCGCTGCGTTCGGTGCCGCTGGGGTGATCGTTTCCGCGCTCATCACGCCACCTCCGTTTCCTCGATGATGGTTTCACTGATGCCCACCGCTGCTGTGTCTTCCGTGTCTTCCGTGTCCTCTGTGTCTTCCGTCGGCAGGTCATAGACGGGTGCGCTCGCGACGCCGATCGTCGACCGCGTGATGGCTTCGGCTTGTTCCTGCGCTTTCTTCGGATCGTTGACCCACGTCTTGTAGAAGTCGAACGGGCATTCGGCGATGCCTTTGTCCCCGTCGCCGCCGTGCAGCACGCCCGTGTATCCGCGGTGCATGAGCTTGAACAGGTGGTTCTGCGACTGGTCATGGCGTCGCGCGTCGCGGATCTCGGGGATCGACAGCTGCGCGTACTGGATGCCGTTCTCCTCGGTGCCGGTTTCGCCGAGGGTGCGCCCGTCGAACCCGATGATGTTCGAATGCCCGAAGTACGTGTAGACGCCGTCGAACCCGGAGCAGTTGGCGACCGCGACATAGCAGTTGTTCGCCCACGCCATCGCCTTCGCCATGATGACCTCCTGCTCCTGTGCCGGATACATGTACCCTTGGCAGCGCACGATCAGTTCCGCGCCCTTCATCGCGCAATCGCGCCAGATCTCCGGGTAGTTGCCATCGTCGCAGATGATGAGCGACATCTTGATGCCCTTGGGCCCTTCGCACACATAGGTCTGGTCTCCCGGATACCACCCTTCGATCGGCGTCCACGGCAGGATCTTGCGGTACTTCTGCACGATTTCGCCTTTGTTGTTGATGAGCACGAGCGTGTTGTATGGGGGCTTGTTCGGGTGGTCCTCGTGGCGTTCGCCGGTTATCGAGAACACGCCCCACGTGTCCGCGTCGATGCACGCCTGCGAGAAGATGCGCGTTTCGTCGCCGGGGATGGTCGTGGCCGTCTCGTACATCTCATCCTCGTCGTACATGATGCCTTCGGTGGAGTATTCGGGGAAGACGATGAGGTCCATTCCTGGGAATCCGGATTTGATGCCGACGACCATATCCGCGATGTGCCGCGCGTTCTCGAGCACTTCCTCCTTCGTGTGCAGACGTGGGATCTTGTAGCTGACGACGGCGATGCCGACGGTGTTCGGGCTTGAGCTGATATCTCCGTGACGCATGGTGTTCTCCTTGTCCTGATCGCTGGAATTCAGATATTGTTTTCATTTGGAAATATCTCAGGACGAGATTTCGGGGAGATGGTCGTTGTGTTGCCGAAATGTTTCCATATGGAAATATATGACGACGATGTATCCAATGGTGCGCGATGCGCGGAGGTCACTGTGATATGCAGTCGAGGATCTCGAAATCGTAATGATGCGCCTGGGCGATGTATATCGTCTGCTGCGCGTGCGCGCCAAGCGATACCGCACCGCGAGGTCCCCGGTAGGAGAGTGGCGCGGACGCCTGTTGCGAGAGCAGTGCGCGGAGCGCGAGCAATCCCTCATAGCAGGATTCCGCTGTCGTACTCAAGAGCGGCGCCGTCTCGCCGAGTGTGCGCGTGAAGCGTTCGTTGAGGTCGAGGGAGTCCTCTGTCGTGAGTGAGGAGAAATACCCGCCGGCCGTGAAGAGCCGTTTCGTGCTTTTCGCACCGCAGGCGAGAAGCGTGTTCTCGTCCATGAGCGGGCAGAAGCGCGCGATGCCGCTCAATTGCAGATGTTTCGAGAATTCGCGGTTGAACCGCGCCGCGTTCTGCCCGACCATGAGGATGAGGAGGCCTTGCAACGCATGCTGCTTCATGTCGTCGCATATATGCGCCAACGCACGTGGCGACGAGGTCGCCTCCTGGGGGACGAACCATTGGCGCTCGATCGAGATGTCGAGTTCGTTGGTGTGCTCCCCGAGGGCGGCGGCGGTTTTGCGGGGCCATATGTAGTCGTCGCCGACGATGCCCCAGCGTTGCGCGCCTTTGTGGTCGCGCAGCCAGCGGATCGCCGGGATGATCTGCAGGTCGGGCGTCTCGCCTGTGCATAGGACGCGCGACGTCGTCTCGCCGCCCTCGTAGAGCGCCGGGTACACGTAGGGGATGCTTCCCGCGGCCAGCGGGGCGAGTGCCTCCCGGACCGCGGACGTGTGCCAGCCGCTTATCGCGTCAAGCGAACCATCGTCAAGCATATGCCGCACATCCTGCGCGACGATGTCCGGCGCGCGGCCACCGTCGATCCATACCGGGGACAGCCTGCGTCCGAGGATGCCACCCGTTGCGTTGATGTCCTCGATCGCGAACTCGGTCACCGCTTGGGATGACGGCCCGTATTGGCCTCCCGGCCCAGAGAACGGGAGCACCATGCCCACATGCAGCGAATCGGCCATGGTAGCTCCTTCCGTTTTGCTTCCGGCATGAAACGATGAATGACTCGGCGTTTTACGCCAAACTGTTACACTGTTTCCGTATAGAATTACATCATGGGTTTGTTACGGGTCTCGCGAACGCCCCTGATATGCCCTGATATCACCGGTATGAAGGGAGCGGATACGATGAACGCCACGGACACGCAAGCTTCCGCAGTGATGGACCCGGCCCGGTGGGCGAACGCGCGGCTGGATGGTTGGAAGACAAGCGTCGTGGAAGGCCGCCGCCTTGTGAAGACCATGGCGAAATGCCTGAAACCCTTCGATCTGACGGTCGACGAATGGCTCATCATGGACACGATCGCGGGGCGTGGCGGCATCACGATGTCCGGGCTCGCCCAGGAAACCGTATTGCCCGCGGCCACATTGTCCCGGCTCGTCGACCGGCTCACCGACGAAGCGCTGTTGTACCGCAAAGCCAACCCCTTCGACCGTCGGCAGATCCAAGTGTACGTATCGCAGCGCGGCATGCGTCTACTGGAGAAAATCGCCGAAGATCTCAGCGAATAATCGGTGCGTGAGCGTGCGCGGCGGCGCGCTCGCGCCTATCTCCCCATCTTTGGGTGCGCCAAACCGCTGCCTGGAATCGTACAGCGGTGTTCTGGTGTCTATCTCGTCGTCTTTGGGTAGATGAAACACCCAAAGTGACGAGATACGTGTGAGATACGCGTGAGACGCGCACCTCACGTCGCCACCGCGTTCCTTATGCTGGAACCAAACGCCGCGCACCGTGCGCGCGGCGCCCCGCGGACACGAAACGGAGCGGCATGAGCTTTCCCGAGAGACACCCATACCTGTTCTGGCAGCTCGTCGGCTGGGGTCTGTTGCTCGTCGACTTCCTGTTCGTCGTCATTGCCGTATTCAACGATTTCGGCGAATGGTGCTATCCGATCATCGTGTTCACGTTCATCGCCGTGTTGTTCGCGATCATCGGCTCCCCGTTCTTCATCTATTTCTCGCGCAGAACGAAGGATGCGCGCACCCGCTCATCCGCTGAGGAACGCGTGATTCGCAACGACATCACGTCGATCGTCATGCTGCGGAGGAAGCCGCTCGCCACGCTTGTGTGCATGGCTGCGATCGCATTGGTGATAGGGCTGGCCTATGTGACCTATGTGCTCGGCGAATACGGGCATATCCTATTGGGCTTCGTGTCGATGGTGTTCATGATCGTCATCCCGTTCGTTGTGGGAGAGCAGTATCTCGCGTTCATCAGAAAACGATTCATCGTCGTCAAGAACGCCGCGTTGTATGTGGACGTGAACGATGTCTACTACCCGTCCGACTTGCGGTCGAAGCGCATGCCGATTCTGCCATTGCCGACCGAACCTTCCGACGCAATGCTCGATTTCCTCTACAACTGGCTGCGCCGATATCTGATAGGCGACCGGCTCACGCTCATCAGTTGTACGTATGCCGATCTGTACGGCGTCGGCATCGTGATCGTCGATGACGGCACGGCGGATGGTTTGGAGTTGAACGGCCCGTTGATCGCGATTCCTGAATATCAGCTCGATTTGAGCGGTGCCAACCGTGCGCAGTTCGACAAGGAATGCAAGGCGCTTGGCGCGTTCGGTTTGCCGGCGCAATCCCAAACCGCGGGCATCTGCATCGAGGGCCTTGCATGACGCGGCATGGCGGGATCAGGATTCGCTGCTACTGACGGCGCAGGCGAATTCCTGCATCATACAATGATGCAACGGTTGAAAAATCGGGTGTTCCGGCGCGGGCCGGACGCCTCTGACGGAAGGACATCATACTGTGAAGACATCTATCTTCGAGTCGGCGCGACATATGGTCGTCGAGGAGGCTCCGATGCCGGCGATCGAGCAGCCGGACGATGCGATCATCCACGTCGTGCGCGCATGCGTGTGCGGATCGGATCTGTGGCCGTTCCGCGGCATCAACCAGACCGAGGAGCATTCGGAGAACTCGGGGCATGAGGCCATCGGCATCGTTGAGGAGGTCGGCGACGCCATCACGTCGGTCAAGCCCGGCGATTTCGTCATCGCGCCGTTCACGCATGGCTGCGGCCGGTGCCGCGCCTGCCGCGCCGGCTTCGACGGCTCCTGCATGGCGCATCCGGACAATTTCTCGATGGGTGCGCAGGGTCAGTACATCCGTTTCCAGCATGCGCAGTGGGCGCTCGTCAAGGTTCCGGGACAGCCGGAGGACTACAGCGAAGGCATGCTCAAGAGCCTGCTCACGTTGTCCGATGTGATGGCGACCGGTTACCATGCCGCCCGCACCGCGCAGGTTAAGCCCGGTGACACCGTCATCGTGCTCGGCGATGGCGCCGTCGGTCTGTGCGCGATCATCGCCGCGAAGATGATGGGCGCCAAGCGCATCATCTCGACGAGCCGTCACGACGACCGCCGCGCGCTCGCGCAGGAGTTCGGCGCGACCGACAACGTCGCCGAACGTGGCGACGAAGGCGTCGCGAAGCTGCTGGAGATCAGCGACGGCGGCGCCGACGCCGTCCTCGAATGCGTCGGCACCGATGCCTCGTTCCAAGAGGCCGTGTCGGTCGCGCGTCCGGGCGCGTTGATCGGTCGCGTTGGCCTGCCGCACGGTCAGCAGATCAGCGGCGAGGGTACGTTCTACCAGAACGTCGGCGTCTACGGCGGCCCTGCGTCGGTCACGACGTATGACAAGGACGTGCTGCTCGACGCCGTGCTCAATGCGGACATCAACCCGGGCAGCGTGTTCACATCCGAGTTCCGTCTTGACGACATCCAAGCCGCCTACGAGGCGATGGATCAGCGCAAGACGATCAAGTCGTATCTGATCCTCGACTGAGTGCAACGGCTGCGCGGTTGTTTCAGGCGCCGCCCGGCATCGACGACATTCGCACCGCGACGTCGATGCAGGGCGGCGGCGCCGTATATGGACGAAATCGTTCTGTATGTGGCTCGAGCGCCCGAATGGATTGCCGTGGTGAAGGGCGCGGTCATCACCCTGTCGGGTGACGACTCCGCCTTCTCCGTCTCGGGGGACGCTGATGACACCAACGGCATCACCGCCGAAGACGAATCGCTCGTGGTGGATGCCAAATAAGGCGCGGACGCTGATTCATTGCTGAACGATGGGGGGCGTGGTACGAGCACCACGACCCCCATGCTTGTCTTTCATCGCGTTCGTTCAGTCACCTGAACTCGGCGATGTTGTTTTCCTGAGCGGGAACGCATCAGGCCTTGTCGCCGTATTCGGCCTTCCAGTCCGCCTTCATGTCCCTGATGGTGGAGAAGGTGCTGAGGGCTTCCGTCTCGAGCCAGCCGCCCATATGGCCGTTTCCGTTGGAATTATGCTGCATGAAGGTATCGGCGAACGCGACTTCGACCGACTTGCCGTCGAGGAACGGGAGCTCGGCGGGGAGCGGGAACGTCTCGCTGCCTTCTGCCTTCGCCGTGGACGTTTCCAGACCGGACTGAGGAATCCGGCCCCACGGAACCATGATTGGATGCTCGATGTGGAGCATCTTGGCTTCTTCGCACAGCTGGACGAACATCGCCATGTACAGCAGCGTCAGGAGATTCAGCTGCGGGTCGATGTTCCCGGTGAAGTCGTCGCCGGACTCGAGCGTGGCGAAACGACGCAGATCCGCGTAGTCCGAATTGTCGAGATTCGTGTTCCACTTGGCCTTGGCGGCATCGTCGTCATGCAGGTATGCGCCCAGGGTTGCGCCCTTGAACGTCTCTTCGAACGTGCCTGACTTCGGGGTGGAGAACGGCTTGTAGAAATCGGTCACATAAGCGCCGCGGAACGTGTCCTCGTAGCCGTTGTCGACGATGGTGTGCCAGATCTTCGGCAGTCTGCCGGCCATGCATTTGACTCCATCTTTCTCCCCGTCGACTCCCCCGTGGTTGAGGATGTTGTACCAGAACGGGGCGTTGTTGTTCCAACCGATGCCGGACCAATTGATCTGAATCAGCATGACTGGGGTGCTCAGCGCGCCTTCGTTGCACAGCGTCTCGTATTCGCGATGAAGCTGGGCGCGGTCTTCCTCAGAAGGATGCTCGATGTCATCCCACGGACGATTCCAGCTGAAGTCGTCCTTGGGATCCGGAACGAGGAAGTTGCCGGCATGGCCGTAGCGGAACGTCGGGAAGCCCTTATCGAGCCAGCCGGCGATCGTTTCGTCGTCCTCCCTCTTCTTGCCCTTCTCGGCATCCTTGATGCGAGTGGCGAAGAGCGACAGCTGGATGTTCCGGTACAGTTTCTTCGCGCCCTCATCGGTGAGGGTCACCTGGGGCTGGAACACATGAAGTGCTTCCGCGAGCGCCTTCGCCGTGCTGATTTCGGTGCGTCCCAACTCGAGGAACTCCGCTTCGGTGATGAATGGCTTTTCCATAATCATCCTTTCCTGTTTGTTGTTATTATTTACATATGCAACAAATATTACGTTACATATAAATCTTTACTCTCTGCTGGATCGTAGTGCATTTTCTTGCAGTGTTTGGGAATGGGGAGTATGCGGTCCTGAAAGTATGAGCGGCGTCATGCGACGATCTGGGCACATGCTTTGGCTGCCGGACTCCTTCCCATCACATCAGTCGCTCCGGAACCCAGCTCATATGTTTGCCGATTCCCGGCACGAGCGTACGACCCATGAGTCCGGTCATCCGACCGACGTCGTCGAGTTCGTATCTGTTCTTGAGATTGCGGACCATGAACTGTGGTTCGCTTCCCGCGGCGCAGAAGAAGTCGTTCGGATTGGCGCGGCCATCCTCTGCGTTCGCCGCGGAGACCAGTTCGCACAATGTGCGGATCACACGGGAGGGGGTATTGCAATCGTATTCCGGAGCGAGGGAGAGCAGGTTGTTGTTCAACTGCCAATCCTTGGCGAAGATGTAAGGCAGCAGGCTTCCGAAATGCCGTCCGAAGTACTCTTCGGTGCTGAACTCGATCATGCCCTGCTTCTGAGGATCCTGCAGTGTATCCATGCACCACTTCGCGTCATATCGCAGGCTTCGCAGCGATGGGGGCATCACGATGTTGTCGCAGTAGGTCAGATCCAATTGCGTTTCCATCGCCTTGAGTATGACGAGCACATTGCAGGCGGCAAGCACACGGACCGCATTCGCGTCGAGGCGAATTGGATCGGTATTGACCACTGCCCGCAGAGCGCGTTCCAGATAGGATTCGGTCGGACTGAGGAAATAGAATTCCGGATTCGCGTCCTGTCGTGCCCATCCCTGCTCGAGCAGTGTGTCGATTTCGATATACGCTTCGAGGACATCGTCGCGCAGTCTCTGCTGGTAGGGCTTTGCGGTCGAAGGAAGATTCGACCAGTATGCGATCTGACTGGTCAGCCACTCGTTCCGTACGATTTCATATCGTTCTTCCATGAAGTGCACGCAGTGGCCGTTCTCGAAACGTACGATTCTTTTGCCTAGGTCTTTTCGAACTGCATGATCGGGCGGCAGCTGTTGCATCAGTGCGGCGATCGGCACAAGGCCGAAGATGCGCATGGCGATCCAGTCCGCCGGATTTGCGTCGATTGAGGGTATCCCGGTTGGCCGTTTGGGAGCCGGCCAATCGTGATGTCCGAGTAGGTCGAATGCTCCGATAAGATCCGGGTAATCGTTGATGAAGTCGAGAATGAACTTTCTTTCGGGCTGTTCATAGTAAGCGTGGGCGTCGATGCGGGTGGTGAGGAAGTCGTAGGCGAGACTAATGCCATGACGCCATCCTGGCGCAAGCTCGCGTGCGGATGGCTTCACTCCTCTCGCCATGCGCGAGAAATACGAGCAGTTCTGCTTCAGCAGCTTGTTCGGACGCTTGGAGCGGATGTCGTCGAGCAGATAGACCGCCGCGGGTCCGAACGGTTCCACCTGGTACTGAGGGGGCGTCGACTCTTGCTGTTCGGGCTGTGCTGATGGTTTGGCGCCCTGCGCGGATGGCTGTGTGGTCCGCGCGGGCTGAGTCTGCGCGGTCTGCTCGGTCTGATCCAGGACGCGAGGGTTGTCGTGGACGAATTGATAGAAATGGCAGGAGGACTCGTCGTCCATCCCCTCCTGCGCTTCGACTGAGAGCAAGGTGTTGAGTATTGCCTCGTCCATGCAGAGGTCGACCATTTGCTGGCCTTGCGGATGGGCGACGAATGCCGCGCGTTTTTTGATGGATGCCTCTAGCTTCGGGAGTTGGTGGAGAAAACGTCTGTCAACCACGGTGACATGGTCCACGCCGCCGTCGCTGAAGTCGACGAGCATGATTTTGCTCATGGCGTTGAAGGGAATCGTGAGGTTGTGGTCGGGGAGTACAAGGGCGAATACGTCGGGAACAATGTTCTGATCGTCGGGGTCGGTGACGAGGCCGTAGGCGTCGACGACATCCGATGTGCGCAATGCGGCCCTCACAAGCGTGAGTCGTCCGGGTTCTAGTCGTGTGCCGTCTGCGGCGTTGAGCGCATAGTCGATGAACAGTTCGGAGTGGGGGATCCAATCCGGGATCAGAAGATCCCATTTCGTGTCGTCGTCCTCGGTCAGATCGATGTGGTCGCGTCGCAGATGGACACGGGGGATGAAGGAGCGCTCAGTGCCGTAGAAGTAGTTGTCGGAGAATGCGCAGACGCGGAACCTCGTGTGGAATCCCTCCAGCAGTGCCGCCGTCTCGAACGCCTGCTGCACTTCGGACAGCGTCATGTCCATATGCATGTCGATCGTTCGGGGCATGTCCTCGCTCCTCTCCCGTCTTCCTCGCTGCCGTTGCGGCGTCTCGCGGTCTATCTTTTGCCGTCATGGCCTATCTCCATTGTTCCTGCTGATTATGGCTGTGCGAAATATTGCCGATTCGTTGCAATGTCTAGGTTTACGGAGCGAATCGCATGAGGCGCGAAGGATGTGCGCCGGCGGAGGCCGCATTCTTGGGCACTGCCGCAGGCGTTGTGGCACGCAGTCGGTGGCTTGTCGGGATGGTATCGATGATGTATCTGCGCTGAGGAGGAGCATTTTCCGGCTGGGTGGCGAGTAGCGGCACCGCCGATGCTTGCAAAGATGCGGGCAGGCGGAGGGTAGTACTCAGGGATCCGGAGAAAATGCTCCTCCTCAGCGCAGATACAGTCGCGAGGCGGCTTGAAAAGGTGATTTGGGATGGCCCGAAGGAGATTTGAGCGGCCGGGGAGGAAAAGGAGCGGAATCTGACGGTCGGAAAAGAAGCCCAGCGGTCAGGAAGGGCGCCTCAGGAACCCATACCGGACATGGCTTCCACCCGTCGCCGCAGCGCGGCGTCGTCGGTGGTGAGGGGCTCGCTCAGAGGCTTGACGATCTTGTCAAACATGCGGATGAGCGTCGCATAGTCGCCGGCGAGCATCGCGCGCGGATGCGACGTCGTTCTCCTGCTTGCCGATCAGCCGCCAGTCGAACTGCCATCCGGCATCGCGCGCCACCAGATCCCAGAAGAAGCGCTGCGTGCGTCCGTTGCCTTCACGGAATGGATGCAGCACATTGAAATCGTCGTAGTGGACGCTCATCCGCTCCACGAACTGCCAGCGAGGCAGCCCGTGCAGATGGCAGTCGTCGGCGAGTGCGCGCTCGCAGTACGGGATGCCCGTGATGAACATGTGCGCTGGCAGGAACATCGTGTACGCCTTGCTGATGGCGACGGTGCGCAGTTCTCCCGCCCAGTCGTACACGTCCTGAAACAGATAGCGGTGGATCTGCTGCAGCTGCCGCACGGTGCCGCGCGCCGGTATCCGCATCGTCTGTAGTTTGATCAATCGGACCGCGAACAACGTGAACTCGATCGTGGAGAGCGTCTCCGCATCCCGCACGCCGACAAGATTGCGCAGCACCTGCGTGCCGGGAATGAGATAGGGGTCGACGGTTGCCTCATTCATGCCGATCATCTGATGTTCCGATGCGGCCTCGCGATGGGGATAACGGGCGACTGCGAGCTCAAGCAGCAGATCCTCGTCGACCTCGCCGTCGGCGTATGCGATGAATGCGTCCGCCAAGTCGCCGTCGATATGTCCGCCTTCCAAAGCGACCGATTGCAGCGCGAGATCGACGTTTCGCCTGCGCACGTCGTTCGGCACGACGTCGTTCGTCTCGTCGTTCGTCGATGCACTCATGCCGCCATATTCTCATATGCGAACATGACGGTCAATGACGGTTATGTGGGGTATAAAAAGCGCGGGTTGCGGGTGTATTCGACGATGTCAGTCGTCGTGTGCGCGGAACTGGTCGATGGGAGTGCCGTCCTTCGTCTTCCACTGTATCCAGCCGAATCCTACCGCAACACACACTCACTCATGAAATAACCAACAAACCAACAAAACCAGAAACCACGAAACCGACGACACCGTACAAAACAACCGACGACACCGTACAAAAAAGTGACGACACCGTACAAGCGGATTTGACAAAATACACACCTGGCACATGCAGCCACACGTGACGCACGCACGCGCTGATTCATCCCCTGTTTCGCGTCGGATCTGCCACACGTCCGAACCGTCCCCGCGACCAAGAAAACGCATGGACCGGGCGCGAAGATCCAACCGATCCAGCCCCAACAGGCACTGACCGTCGAACACGCTAAAATCAGGGACAGGCCGTGCCCCATTCTTTTTATCATTCACACAACAAATGATGGAGCACGGCCCTTGCGCACTCAAAAGGGAAGAGCCGCATTCGGCCGGCGATAATCATGTCGGGGCTTGACGGCGATTTATTTTTCCACCATCCCGGCAGTCCGTAGGTCATCCTACCGCTCTCTGGTTTGAATGTGAAACGATGTCCCTTCGCTTTCAATTCAGTCATTTCCTTGTTGATTTTCTGTCTGTCAATTACCTAAAGAATTCTGTTTTTGGTCTTTTGTTGATGTATTCGAGGTTTATGGCGTCAGGTAATTCGAGTATATTTCATCCTTGGTCGAGGTTGCTCTTGATAGTCGTGTCGGCATCCGATGCAGTATCGCTATAGAGCGGAGCAGAAGCCCCGCCAGAGGACCGGGAGGTTGAATCGTCCTGAATGTCATCGGTGTCTTCCTCCAGCCGTGCGGGCTTTTCATGTCGCGCATGAGGATGTGCAACTGTTGCGGATTCGTGCGCGGACTCCTGCCCAGCGACCGGATGCGTGATAAGCGGTTCTGGCAGCTTTCGCTTGCGTTCCTGAAGATCGTTCAAGTACTGCTATACGGGGTTCATGGCGGACTTCCGGTCGAAATAGTAGGCCGAGGCACTTAGACGAATGAAGTGCCAACCGAGTCTTTCGAGCACACGCTGTTTTTTAATTTCCTTGTGGAATTCGCGCGCACTCTCGGGATTGTTGTCCGGATCGTCGCCGTCACATTCAATGGCGAGCCGCAGTCCTGCGCCGATGGTGACGACGCAGTCAATATCGTACCGGCCTACTTGGTGGTGGAGCGAAATGCCGCTCTCCTCGCATCCGTATGTCAGCAGGTCACGGAGAACATCCTTTTCGAATTCGGTGCGGGTGGTCCCGAACAAATCGTTGAGAACAGTCTCGTCGCTGTGATTTTGAACGTATTCTATGAGACCTTTCCTGTAATCGGCATCAGCGAGGGAATCGACGTCCATTGAATAGAACACCCATAGCTGGTCTCGTGCGCGGGATGCGGCTACATTCATCCATTGAGCGCTACGCTCCGTTGTACCCGTGCTCTTCTTCGAGTCCGACACGAAGGAAAGGAACATCACATTACGCTCGTCACCTTGGAAGACCGGCGGGTTGCCAACCCGTATTTTACGCTTGGCATACTCCTCCGTGCCGATGGCGTTGAGAAGCATGTTCTCAATGATTTTCTGCTGACTGCCGCTCATCAATGTGACAACGCCAAAAGTCATCCCATCGTATCGGGTGTCTTTGATGCAGGCCACGACCTGGTCGGTCAATGCTCGTGCTTCGACCTCATTGACGACACTGTCCGAGACCTTTCTTGTAGTGGCATCGGGGACATAGCGTGCGCGTAGAGGCGACCCTATTTCAGGATGGGTGCGTTCCCTCAACGGGAACACTTGACCGTTATAGAACCTGTTCGAGTATTCGATGATTTCCGGTACGCAGCGGAAATGCTCCTGCAATAGGATACGAGATTCAAAAACGCGATTCGCAATCGCATACAGGGACTCGTCGCCGGAAAACAGGGTTTTCTCTGTGAAATCGGGGATGTACTTCTCCTGAAGCTTCGTATATTGATCCACATCTTTGAATGCATTGGTCGGTGATGTCTGTTTATCGTCGCCGACGATTATGGCTTTTTTCGCCAGAGCCAGGATACCGACCGACAACAGATCGCACTGTGAGGATTCATCGACGATGATGACATCGAAAGGCTGTGAGATTCCTGGATCGAAGTTATCCAACACCTTGTGAATGGGCATGATCCACACAGGCATCGCATTCAATGCGTGCGGCAGCTCCCTGCGAGCGGTGGCCATGAATCGCGAAGCGTTCTTTCCGGTCCCCTTGCCCACTTTTTTGATTGCATCCAGCCAGGCCTGCAAAGCACGCCTGTCGCTGGGCCTCTGTGCCTGCTTAAGATGGAGACGTGCCGATAGGACAACATCGGTCGTGACCATATCGACTAGTTTCTTCGTGATTCCCTGCGATTCGCGCATGAGCTCGTCGACATCAGACGACTGAATCAGCTGTCTGACCCATTCCCGGGCTTTCGCAAGTTCCCAGACGGTCCTATACTTGTCAATCGCTCCCGTCACTGTGGCGTCGCCGTGGGAATCCCTGATGTTTTTCGCCCATAGCGGGGATACCGAAGACAGTCGTTCATGCAGCCGGTCGAGTTCACGATGTTGCTCCTCAATCGCGCGAAGGCTGGCGGATGCTGCCAATGCCTCCGACCATTGGGATACATCCTTCTCATTCAGTGACTGTGATAATCTGTCCCATAGGCGTCCGGAATGACCGCCCACCTTCTGGATAATCGAATCCAGCTCACGCTGCAGGTGTTGTTGCTCGCGTCTCACTTGCGCATCCTGCAATGCTTGAATGGCCGCCTGAAGGTTGTCCGCACCCATGGAAGCATTGTCCTCGGGGAAGAAATCATGCGACATGTTCCTGTAGGGGAAGAAACGTCGCACCGTTGTTTCGAGGTTCGGATAAACCTCGCGCCACCATCGGAGCGTCTTCCTCACATCATCAATCAGATCAGATATCTGGATCAGCGTGCCATCGTCCGCCTTGGGAAGGTCAATCGGCAGACCCCGAAAGCTTTGCGCGAGGGTGGTTCCCAGTTGGTTGAGCAGCCGGCGTTCTTCAATATATCCCTGAACCAGATTCAGATCTCCAATCGTCTGCGGTTGGGCATCATCCACGGAGATGGTCGCAGCGAATTCACGAAGATCCTTGTTGAACAGCCGGGGAATGCCCTTGCCCCGGCCAAGACGATCTTTCCATGTCCGCAATAGTTCCGTTTGCTTGTTGAAAACACCATCAGGGACGATCACGGAATGACCTAAACGCGCACGGGACAGAGGCATGCAGCAGGAAAGCTGCTCGCTGGCTTTCCTCATGCCATCTTCGATCCATATGATTTGTTGGCTGCCCTCACGTACCCAGTCACCGAGTTGACGCTCCCATTCCTGGTTGAGTTGCGCTAGAGAGGAATGCCCTTTCTGCAACAAGCGGACGATGTCATGCATCTGTGGGGGTGTGGCGGCATCGAAGACGGATATCTCCAGTCCCGCATTCTGTAGATTCGCCACCTGACGATTCACGCGCGTGAGTTGGCCATACAGAGTATCGAGCGTTTGGGCCGAGGGAAGCCTGCTCGGGTCGGGAAGATCCGCATCTCCATATCGCTCATCATCCCTATCCAGCCTCCGGCACAGCGATACATACCTCTCGAATTCGTCCCGATCCAACGGTATCGCCGCATCTGGAGGAACATGCTCAGGGATGATGGAGGCCAGCTCGTCCCTCGCTACCAACCGAGCGACATCCTCTGCTTTCATCTCTGACCCGTTGAACATGTATGTACTGTTCTCCCTTGCTAGGGAGTCGCATAATTGTTGGTCGATGGATGTCAGCCTGTCCTGGGCGTCGTTGATAGCATGATCGAGCTTGTTGATGCGGACCTCGGCATCATTCACATCGAGATTAGCTAAGGAATCCTGCACCCGTTGTATGGACAGTCGAAGATCGGCGTTCTCCGAAGTGGATGAGCCGATGTTGGCAACAACAAAATCCTTCAACTCGTCTGGCAGCTTATCCTTCAGAACAGCAAGTGCCTGTTCCTTCTCGGCTGTGACAAGTACACGCTTCCCCTGCGCAAGCAAATGCGAGATGAGATTCACAATCGTATGCGATTTGCCGGTTCCGGGAGGACCCTGAACGGTCACGCCGGCATTACGGGAGAGTTGTGAAATGATTCTCCGCTGCTCGTCATTGGCCGGAAGTGGCATCAATATGCGCTGCACCGCTTCCTCCTGACCTTCATTCCCGAAGGTGCCCTCCAAGATACAGGGGGTGGAGAAAATGGCCTCAAAGGCCAATGGCAGCTCATCGAATTCCCGGAGTTTTTGGGACAACGCATCGTAGAATCTGCCACGATTATCCGCCCGCTTACGCAGTGCCAGCACCCATCCACGATGCAACACCGGATCCGCCGCCGGCACGAGAGAGAGATCGTCTCCAAGCTGCCCATACGACCCCATGCTTTGAACGATGCTGTTCTCGAGGTTCTGCAACTCAATTTCATTCCACAAGTCGGAAGGCTGATCGTTGAACCTATCCTGCAGCCTACCAAGCACACTATACCCCGGCAGATCGGTGCCTTCGACCGGATCCAGCACCATGCGGGGCTCGGCCGATGGAACCACCTCAATATCTCCGGTGTCCTCCCCGAAAACGAGCCGCATGCCGGTCAATACCAATGGATAGGCCACACGTTGCCGGCCTTTCCATGTCAGGACGCAATGGCCGAATACGAGTTCGGAATAATCCAAAGTCTGATCAAGACGCAGATAAAGATCGAACATCTTCTGATACAGCCCGAACGCCCTCTCTTGCGGCCGGGTCGCAGTCACCCAAGGTCTCCAGGTCTGTTCCTTCCAAACCTCAAAAGCGGATTTCACCCGCTTGACCGTTTGGAGACTCCCGCCATCCCACGCCTTCTCCAGATCCGCATCTTTCTTCAACATCGCAAACTCATCATTGAGCTTCGGCTGGCATGTCGTGTCAGCAACGCTTCTGGGGTCGATGTACCGTCTCAACTCTGCCGGTATCCTGACATCGTCAGGTTTACGAGTCTTCTTCACCGTCAGCCAAGCGTTCCTACGTTCGCTAGGTCCAACGATGATCGACGGGTGATTAGGCAGATCAGAGGACAAGATGACGTCTTCCCCGGGCTCGAGGATCCTGACCGGTTTCAATCCGACTTTGGACACGGCGGAAAGATAACCCAAAAATCTCGAACCGCGATCACGGAGACCATCCTGAGCATTTTCATCACACTCAAAGACGTCGGTCATAATCTCCTACTCCAGTCGCATATTGTTGCCATAGTATAGCAATCTACTGCGTTGACCACGGGGGTGCAGATCTCATGCATCTACGGTATATTTCATTGCATAAAGCAATCCCCTCTCGTCATCCCCGACCATATCGTCGCGATCCAAGAAATATGCGCCATCCCGAGAATGGCACGTCCTGCGATTTGGTCAGAAGCTGGATCTCGTCCGCGCTCAACTGATCCGGTAATGCCCGACGAGCTTTTGCGGAAACGTGCCGAGCACGTCCTCCTCGTACTGCTTTTGCTTCGCGCTCACGTGGTGGATGAGCAGCGGCAATCCGTCTGCGTTGCGTGTGTCGGAGGCAATGCCGATGTGGTTGCTGTAGACGACGATGTCGCCGCCCTGCCATGCGCCGACGTCTGTGGTGTCCGTCGTGAGATTGATCGCATGCGCGGCGAAGTACGCGTTGAGTACGGGGACTCGGCGGAAGTCGATATTGACGTCAGGTGTGTCGATGTCATAACGCTCAGGATGGGCGAGTATGTCTTCATGCACGAGCGTCATCAGATCGTAGCCGGCTCCGCGCAGGGCTGCGCCTACGACGTCGGTGCATACGCCATATCCGTCGTTCGGGTAGCCGGTTGCGTAATACTCGCTTTTGTATGCCGGTTTTGTGGCGATGTAGGCACGCGCGTTCTGCAAGATGTCGCTTTGGTCGTCGACGCCATCGCCGTCCTTGTCGATTGCGCTGATATATGGGGTGATGCTTGGCGTTGACTGCCTCGCCGACCTGTCTTCGTCTGCGCCTCCTATTGCGCTCCCGCAGGACGACACCAACGTGCAGGTGACGATGAGCGCGCCTATCGTAATGACTCTGGATAGTCGTCGTGCCATATATGTCCTCCTCCGCGTTGCCCTCGCTGGCATCTGTTATAGCACGCTTATCGCCTACAGGGAGTGGCGATGCGATCGCGCATCGTGGCCGCCATAAAGGTTGATTGGGGGCCGGTCCGCGTGCAGTGTGCAGCAAAACCCGCAAGCTAACAGTTCCGTAGCTGCCAGAGTTGTCGGTCACATTCACGCTGTCATTCGTATTGCTGCCGTCGGACTTGTACGCGATTGGGGCGATTCACGCTGTGCCACGATGCAGCCTCCTGCCGGGGATACTTCAAACACATTCGCCGATGTGGTGGGCGGTATCACGGCCGCCACAATTCAAAAGAATGCTGGTTAATATTAGATTTAACCTACTTTTTTAGGTTTTGTCTATCCGTGGATTGCTCTTATACCAGGGAACGGCTTGCATGTTTCTATGGCGTTAGCTCTCGCTTCCATCATTCTGCTCACGATGGTGGGGCGATTCGGGCTGTACCGATAGGTCCGAGCCGTTGTCTGGCTCCATGATTCTCCAAGCAATCCATTGAGATATACCTGCGATTGCGGTGATCGTCGCTGCATTCAACAGTACGCGGCAGTTAAAAGGGTTTGCGACCCCCAATGTCCACATGCTCAGTGGAACGGCAATCACCAATACTGGTACGCTGATAACAGCGATTTTGATCAAATAATTCCGATGCATGGCATGCTCCTTTCCGAATCGGATGGCATCAGCGCCGGTAGCAGCCAATCGGGCCCCAGACCAGACCGCCAATCAAGCCTCCAGCGGTGGCGGCAGCAGCGCCTGCGCCAGTGAAAATCGTAGAGATGCCTGCTGTCGCTCCAGCGCCCAGCGATGTCTTTGCAATGCAGCCTGCATATGCACCCCAATCGAACGAGCGGAATGCGGGACCCCGTCTTGCGTAGAAGGTGCGCCCTTCTGCGCCTCCTCGGCGTGCCAGGAGGCTGTTGTCCCTGTATATCTCGTATTCAATGGACTTGTTTTCATATGTGGCGGGAAGTGTGTCCAGAAGTGCGCCTTCGTTGGATATGATGGCGACGCTGCCGTTATCCTGTTTGACGAATTGAGCGCCTCTGACGGTGGCGATGACGCCAGACTCTGTTTGTTCCGCGGTGAGTTCCGGCGAAGCCTCGGTGGCGTTGGCATAAGGGATCGTCGTCAAACACAGCGTTATGACGACGCACAGGACGATCAGTATGCTCATCATCTTTGGAATAGGTGCGCGTTTCATCATATGCTCCTTTGCATCACGCATCAGCTTCTTATTGAGAACTATATTTCTTGAGGGGAGGCCGGCAAGGGGCCTATGCAAGAATGGCTTATGTCGGTACGTGTTACGCAACGGTGCTGAAATGCGGCCTAAGACGACGCGCGCGTGCAGCAATGCTGATTGTCGGAGCATGGGGGAACTGGTATGTATCACTGATTCCGTGATTGCGGTTCCAGTGTTGAGTCCATGTCGTCGCCGAATTTCCGGATATCCGAAGATGGCCAGATGCCGTCACTTTTCCTCCGGCGTGAAGATGTCCTCGATCGTCAGGCCGAAAACGTTGGAGATCTGGAATGCGAGTGGCAGTGATGGATCAAATCGGCCTTTTTCTATCGAGATGATTGTTTGGCGACTCACTCCGAGTATCGTGCCGAGTTTCTCCTGCGACCACTGCCGTTCGTGTCGCAGCTCTGCTAGTCGGTTCTTCATCGGTCGCCGACCTTGTGGATGAGATAGCTTATGCCGAACGCCACGGCGGTGAAAACGAAAACGGCGGCAAGTGTCCACGACACTGTCGACGGCAAACAGAAGCTCGCGATTGCGGCGCCGATTCCTGTGACGGCGAGGAGCAGATGGAAGCTGTCTTTTGCGGCTTGGTCATACCAGCTGGTTTCCACATTATGTTCGGGGTGTGCGATAGCGCCCGGAATCGTCGACCGGTCGACAAGCAGCGTCCAACTGAGTGCGATCATCACTGGCGCGAGGCATGCGCACGCAACTGTGATGCCCAGCCATGTGCGCACGCCGTCATGCGGATGAGGGAAAGCGAACCACAGCGCGACGCCCATGCCGATCGCGACCGCCAGTCCGATGGGGGCCGCCAGTCGTAACGCCGGCGTTCCGTTCGGCTTGATGCGCCCGAACCGGTACTGTTTCTGAGTTGTTTTCTCACTCATGACATAACCTCCATATTCATGTTGATGTGCGGATGGGTGAAGCAAGCATATGTCAAGTAAGCTTTACTGTCAAGTTCGTTTGACGATTTGGGTTTCTTCGTCATATTTGAGCGCTGTTCCTGCCATGCGTTCGCTAAAAATCGACAATCGGTTGCTTGGATGCGGTTAGCGCACCAAGATCCTGTCGAACGGCTCTTCACCAATCTGGGAGTGCCGTCGTCGTCACCAGCCGGCCCAATCACTCCTTACTGCTGTGCAGGAAATGATAGGCGCCGTGTTCGTGCAGGTAGTTGCGCATGTAGGGCAGTTTGAAATCCGTCTGACCCCATGCGGGCGAGTAGATGACGTCCTCCTTGATCAGTTGCGTGCGGTACACGTTCGCGTAGCCGGCGTTTCGTTTGAGGTGCTTGGCGATATCCCCGGTGGGCGATGGCCCGTCGTCCTGGGCCATGGCGAGCAGATACTCCTTCTGCATCGAGCTCAGCCCGTCGATTTCCGGAGCATGCACCATGTCGCCCAAGCTGTTGTCGAGCGCCATCTCGAATTTCTCGAGGCCGTCTCCTCTGCCGATCAGTATGGGTGACGTCATGTTATGCAGTGGGTTTGAATAGATTCGTTATCGGAGTTCCGAAAGTATAAAGAATATAAAAAAGCATAACGGCGAGGGTGATGGTGATTCGCCCAGTCCGACGAGCCTGACCTGACGGCGCTTCCGTCAGGACGATGACACGTCAATCGGCCGCCGGTTGCTGAAGAAGCCCGGTGCGTGGAGAAGCAGCAGGCCCGCAGCATCCCCGCGCCCGTGTCGAAGCGATATCTGTAGCCATCGTCTCCCTTAGCTACAGATATCCGGATATCCGTAGCTAAGTTCCTCTATAGCTACAGATAATCGATTATCTGTAGCTATAATCATCGGTAGCTACACATCCGAACGCAGAAAGGTGCCCACCATGGTCGAATGGCATGTTCCTGCACTTGGCCATGAAGAGCACGTATGGCATATCGCCGACGGCGACTATGTCTCCCGGTCGCAGCGCATGAGGGGCAATGGTCCGTATGAATCGGCCGTTCCCATTGCGTTGCGTGACCTGGATGTCAATCTGCCGTCAGCGTTGGGCACTGTGATCGACGAGGCGAGTCAGGCGTTGGCTAGATTCGATGCCTATGCACTGTGGAAACTTGGCGAACAAGTGCAGTCCCTCGGCCCGATGAGCGCGGTCCTGCTGCGGACCGAAGCCGCGTCATCCTCTCAGATCGAGCATCTCACCGTCGGCGCGAAGAATCTGGCGTTGGAGCTCCTTGATGAGGGAGGCAGCCAGAATGCGCAGATCGTCGTAGGCAATGTGCGGGCGATGGAATCGGCGTTGGAATTCAGCGGAAGCATGACGCAGGAGAATCTGCTGCGCATGCATAAGGCATTGCTCAGCGCACAACCCGGCTGGGACGAATACGCCGGCAGATTCCGTGAGCAGCTCGTGTGGGTGGGCACTAGTTCGCATTCGCCGCGAGGTGCTTCGTTCGTGGCTCCGCAGCCGGAGCTGGTGCAGCCGGCAATCGACGATCTGCTCGCATTCCTCCTGCGCGACGACATTCCGGTGCTTGCGCAGGCTGCGCTGGCCCATGCACAATTCGAGACGATCCACCCATTTGCCGACGGCAACGGCCGAACGGGTCGTGCGCTCATCCACGCCGTGCTGCGCAACAAGGGTCTCACCATGCATGTCGTACCGCCGGTTTCGGCGGGTCTTCTCCGCGCTACCGACACGTATTTCGATGCGCTTACCGCATTCCGTGAGGGGAATGCGGCTCCTTTGATTTCCGTATTCGCGGAGGCGAGCCTGTTCGCCGCGCAGAGTGGCATCGATCTGATCGATCGACTCGATGGGCAAATCGAATCCGTCAAAACCGCTCTTCGAGGTACGCGTAGGGATGCAGCTGTGTGGAAGGTGCTGCCGCATCTGATTGCGCAGCCGGTAATCAACTCGCAGTATCTGCGCTCGACCGTCGGATTATCCAAACCGCAGGCCGAGCGTGCGCTGCGTGCGCTCGCCGATGCCGACATTCTCACCTCTCGCAACACCGCCAAACGCAATGTCGTGTGGGAGCACCGCGGCATCCTCGACGTGCTTGACGACTACGCATCGTCGTTGCGCCGGCAGTGAGCCTCCTGCGCGTTCCGCCCCCGGTCTGGCTGCTATGCTGAAAGCCACCGGGGGCGGTAGAAGCAAGGAGCGCATATGGACGGCTCATACGACGGCAAAGTCATCGATGACACGTTCACGCTGTCCGAATTCGTCAATTGGCTGCGCAAATCGAGCCGTGACGTCGCCGGTGTGCTGCTGTCCGAGGACGCGCGCGGCAAGCCGATCGTACCGATTGACGAGGTGCGCCGCGTCGCCGGCACACGCGCAGTTACCGTGCGACTCTCCAACGCCGTACAGGACGCCGCGCGCGACCATCTCGGCACCGTCAACCCCTACCGCAGCGCCGCACGCGTCTTCCCGCCCGGCGACGCCTGGTGTGACGAGCCGCGTCTCGTCGGCTGCGCGATGCCATCACTGTCCGCACTGCGCTTCCTCGACCGCATCGACGAGCTGCTCGACCGCCGACTGCCCACACGACGCAAGCCGCCGGCGAACATGATCGCGCACACGATTGCCGGCGCACGCCGCGAATGCCCATGCATCCTCGTCTCGCTCGGCGTGGGTATGACGAACCCGTATCTCAACGTCGATGCGCTGCTTGATGGTATTGAGAGCGCCGCCGTCGTCTTTGAAATCACCGATCGCGCCGCCGACGACTGGCTGCGCGACCACCTTCCTCCTTGGGCGTGCGCGTACAACGGCGCCTGCCGTTTCCTCGCACCCAGCAGCTTCGCGGGGCCGGGACGCTCGCGGCTGCTGCGCATGTATTCGGCAGCCGACAGCGCCCACGTCGTCGACGAACTCACCGAACGCGTCCTCAATGTCGCCTACCCCGAAGGCTATCGACTCGGCGTGCCCGACGAGGACGACGCGCAACCGCAGTCGGCGCATGAGGTGCAGTCGAACGGCGCGCCCACGGAAGGCGTCGTCGCGATGATGCTCGACGATGTCGCCTACATCACGATCGACGACGAACGCAGCCTGCGCAAAGCGGCGCTCGACGTGCCGCCGTCGCTCGACGCGGCGCCGCTGCTGCATAAAGGACAGGCCGTGCGCGGACATCCCGACGGCAGCGGACGGTTTCATCATCATCCCCGACTGGCGTACCGCCGCCGACGCGCTGCACGACTACGTCGCCGGCGCCACCGTGGCCGGCCGCATCATCTTCGTATGCGAGGACATGTTCAAGATCATGCTGTACCCGGCGCTCGCCGGGCGTGCGGCCGTCGAAGTGGCCGTGCGCGGGGCGGAACTGTTCGCCGCAGCGGCGTTGACGTCAACGCCGACCTGCGGCCGATGCTCAACCGCGGGCAGAAAATCGCGCTGCGCGTCGAGGAACGCGACGGCGACGATTGGCTGCTGTCGTTGCCCGGCACGGATGACACGGTATTGCCGGCGCCGAGTTTGCTGCCCGGCGGCCCGGCATGGCTCGGCGTTGGTGCCGCGTTCGACTATCTGCCGCGGCTGCGCGCACACAGCACACTCGCCGACGTTCCGGTCGAGCGGCTCCTTGCCACGGTGGACACGCTCGACGCGGCCCATGCGACGATCCGCAGGATGCACGCGCAAGTCGTCGACCTCAGCCAGAACAACCGGAGGCTCAACGACGCGGTTGGCAAACTCCGTGAAGACAACGCCAAGCTCAACCGCGACAATCGTGACTACGAGAAGGCGTTGGAGGATGGGAACCCGCTCGCGGCATTCAGCGGACGCTTCGCGTCGCCGCGCGAGGAACTCGACTGGCAGCTGCATGCGCAATCGTTGCTGCAGTTCACAGTCGAGGAACGCGGGAATCAGCCGCTGGCCCAATGGGCCTATGCGGACGAGTTCCTCGACTCATTGGCGGAATGCGAACACGGGGACATGTCACGCCGGTCGCTGATTCACACGATGCTGTTCGTGCTCACGGGTCGGGAGACAGCCAACGGGCTGCGCCAGCACCCGCTGCGCACCGGCAGGGGAGGGGACAATCCCAGTCGTAAGGACGATCAGGGCAATGTGATCCTCCGGCGCAACGTGCACGGCCAGTACCGGCTGCATTTCACGCGCGATGGCGCCGGAAGGGTCACATTCATTTCGGTGAACGCGCACGACGACCTGCTGTTATAGCGCGCTGCGGGGCTGGCGGGTGCGCTTGGCGTGGTTGGGGACGCGTTTCGAAGGTGCCCGAAGTGCGCTCGGGCTCTCCCGGGGCGGAGAATGGGGTGTCAGCGTGGCTCATGGGGCCGGATTGGCAGGTGCTCGGGCCATATCTGCGTTGGGGGAGAGCAACATCTGGCATAGGCGCGAGTATCGGCACTGGGAAATGGCGGTCTTCGGGCGGTATATCCGAGGAAAACCCGGAAGTTGCTCTCCCTCAACGCAGGATACTGCGTGCAGATGCCGGTGCAGACGTTCTGACCGGCCTGTACTCCGCCCTGCGCCTACCTAGCTTCGCTATGGATGTCGCGCTTGATCTTCTCCATCGTCGATTCGAGTGCACCGATTGCGATCCTGCGTTGCTCATCTGAGAACGATTCGAGAATTGAGAACGCCGCCTTGTCCGCAGGCATGACGGCCGACTGCGGATTGCCCGCGTTGCGGCTTAACCGGGACTTGCCATGCGGTACGGCGATCGTCAGCGGCAGCACGCGGTCGTCTTTGATCCTCCGATGCGTGTACGTCCACATCATCCACACCGAGCACAACCATATGCCCAAAGCCATGAGGAATATGACGATGGTGCAGATTCGTGACACCGCATCGGTGGGCGTCGACTGGTAGCAGACGATGAACGCCGAAACAAGGATCAGCGCGATGTTCATGTTCATGAACGCGTTCGTTGAAGCGTTGATGCCTTCGACAAGCGGATGCTGGATTGTGCTGATGCGCCGCGCCATCCACAGAGAGAGGATGAGTGCCAGCAGCGCAAGCATATTGTCCTGTCCCAGCAGGCCGCTGATCTGCGCCGGCAGATGGTCGAAAGGCACGGCCGGATCGGCCAGGTTCACCAGATAGGCGGCGAAACCCGTGAACAGCAGCGTCATCGTCGACCACAACAGGAACGAGACGATGAAGTTGCGCCGCATCATCAGGGAGAGTCGCAGCCTGGTCATCGGCTGCCTCGCGTCCGCCTTCGTCGCCAGATGCAGCCGCCTGGCCGTCGCCCTCGCGCGCAGCCGCGCATTGTGCTGCCGGTGCTGATTGTGCTGTGTGCCGGTTTCAGCTGCGACCTGTTGGGCGTTGGTGAGGATCATGTCGTCGAGCGGTTCCACTTCCAGATGCGTGGAGTGGGCGCCGTAGGTCTGGAACGCGAACTCGATCGTCTGCGCGCACGGATTGATGACGTCGATGAATCGTTCACGGTACGCGGCGTCGAAGGAGATCTTGATGAGCAGCCGTTTGTGCGCTTGCTCGCGCGGAATCAGTACGACGAGCGGATAGGTGTCGCATGCCGAGGAGAGCAGCAGCAGATAGGTGCGTAGGGTGTCTTCGCGTTCCTGTTTCTTCGATGCCGGCAGTGAAGACGTCTCAATCTGCGCGCGCCATCGATGGACGAATTCCGCGAACGCAGTCATGATCCAATCGTCATGGAGTGGCTTGGCGTCAGTTGCAGCCACTATGCCCATCGCAGCATCAGCAGAATTACTTGAATCTCCGGTATCCGGGCACATCTCTTCAAGCAGTGCTGCAATCGTCTGCTTGCGCAGAACTTCTAATTCATTCGCGGCTGCGTCGCTTAACGGAACCGTGCAAATCGATGGCGTCTTGCCGCTGCCCGCGTTAATGCGAGCGAAGACCGATTCGGGAAGCCCATGGACATGCGCCGTCGGGAAGATGCTCCCGGGGTTACGGGAACTACGCACACCCGGCCATGCTCCTTGCATACCTTGGATAATCGCGTCGTGCACCAAGTTGAGGGCCAGATATTTTACCGAGTGTCTGGAGTAATATTTGGCGATGAGTGGCTTGCCGTCGTAACGGATGTCCGTCTTGTCCTCCAGCACATTTCCGTCACGGCAGTCACACCACCATTGCAAGCAGGCGGCCGCATCCTCGAGCTGTGTACGGTATTCGGCCAGATCGTCGCGTAGCTCGTCACGTCGGCGTCGTCCGAGCGTCTTCTCGATATCATCGATGCGAGCGAGCTCGCGCCGCATCTGCGTATGCATCGCACGATTCAACGTGTACAGCAGATCGTTGGCTTCCTCAGGATCCTGAGCGCACAGGCAGTAATTCAGCGCATTGTACAATACGATGCCGTTGTCTTCGCTGAGCACGGTGTGCAGCGTGTTACCTTGGCCGTCGGTGGCGTCAAAGTGGATGAGATCGCCTTTGCCGAGGAAGGTGATCGGCAGGCCCACGTATTGGTAGTGCTCCTCGTATTCGTCGGCGTTCGATACCTGATTCTCATGGCTCGCCGGGCGGCGCCATTTAAGCCACAGCTGCTCGTCTTCGGGCAGCGTGACGTCGAAGGTCATCGAGCGTCGCGTGCTGCCCGATGCGGAGAAGGAGATCTGCTCCGATCGGCGCAGCACCCAATCAGCCTGCCCCAACATCATGTAGGTCGATTGCGCCTGCTGTTGACGTCTGAGTGCCGTGGTTGGCGTCAGCCCCCATGGATTGTGTTTGGATAGGATGCCCATCGCGTCCCGCGCTCCCCTCGCTCGTCCCTCGGCGTCACCACCGACGTCTGTCATCATATCAGCCAGCGGCGGAAACCATGGCGTCCATGGACGTCTCGCGCGGCCAGTGCTGCGCCAGCCGCTGTTGGATCGGCAGCGCGACGCGGCGGTTATCGGTCAGGAAGGTCGCGTAGCAATCGATGCGGTTGGCGGGGTCGTCGATAGCCACCGGAGTGCGCGTGTGCACGACGAACCGTTCATCGACGTCGGGAGACGAACGCGTGAGATTGGAGTAGAAGAAGGGGAACGCCGAATAGCGGCTGATCTGCTCAAGCGAACCCAGATCCTGCTGGTACAGGAACCGCGCCCCCGGGATGCGCTGCTCGATGAGCGTGCGCCATGGGCCGATGTCGGAGGCGACGATGAAGCTCATGCCGGAGAGATCGGCGAAGGTGACGCTCGAGTGTTGCGCGAGCGGATTGAAGTTGTCGATGGCGACGCCGAGGAATTCACGGCCCAGATACAGCGATTCGACGCGCGGATCGTCGATCTCGCGGTCGGTGAAGACAATCGTCGCCTTGCGCTGCAGCAGTTCGTCAAGCGCCGCCTCCGGATCGATCAGGTCGTGACGGATCGTGATGTGCGCGGCAGGGGCATCAGTTGTGGCGTCGGCCGCGCCTGTTGCGTCGGCCGCGGCGGTGTCACCATCATGTTCAAGGGAGGCAAGGAAATGCAGCGGCCCCGGCGCGACCGACTCGATGACGATTTCGTTGCGCAGGCGCGCGTCGCTGCGGACCGTCTCGACGAAGCGCTCATAGTCGTCGAGCAGCCGCGACGCCTCTTCGGCGGCGAGTTCGCCGGTCGGCGTCAATGACAGCCGGTTCCTGACGCTGCGGTCGAACAATGTGACGCCGAGGTCGCGCTCGAGTTTGCGCATCGCGCGCGTCATCGTCGGCTGCGTGATGCGCAGTTCGTCGGCGGCGGCGCTCAATGTGCCATAGCGGTGGAACGCGACGAGTTCGCGCAACGCCTCCATTTCGATCATGATCGCCGCCTCCCTGAGGAATCGTCGGCGCATCCCGGTCCTTTTCCGCCGGCGCCGAACGCACTATGCGCGGAACGCATAACAGCATCAATGATAGGCATTGTACTTCGCGAAACGAGGACTTTACGATGCTGGGTGAACGCGGAAACGAACGACGGATCCGCATATGGATGACAACAGACGAATGAGGAACGATCATGCAGTATGTGACGTTGAATGATGGCAACACGATGCCGCAGCTCGGCTTCGGCATCTTTCAGGTGCCGGATCTCTCGGTGTGCGAGCAGGCGGTCTCCGACGCGCTCGCGACCGGTTACCGACTGATCGACACGGCGGCCGCGTATATGAACGAGGAGGCGGTCGGCGCGGCGATCGCGAAGAGCCCGGTGATGCGCGAGGACATCTTCGTGACCTCCAAGCTGTGGGTCGACCACTTCACCTATGAGAAGGCGAAGCAGGGCATCGACGATTCGCTGCGCAAGCTCGGCCTCGACTACCTCGACCTGTATCTGCTGCATCAGCCGTACGGCGATGTCGCCGGTGCGTGGCGCGCGCTCGAGGAGGCGCAGCAGGCCGGCAAGATCCGCTCGATCGGCGTCTCCAACTTCGCGCCGGACCAGCTGATCAACCTCGAACTGATGAGCAACGTGAAGCCCGCAGTCAACCAGATCGAGGTCTCCCCGTGGTGTCAGGAGAAGGACGAGGTGCGCTTCGCGCAGGAGCAGGATGTGCAGGTCGAGGCCTGGGCGCCATTCGCCGAGGGCAAGCATCACATCTTCACCGACCCGACGATCGCGCAGATCGGCGCGAAGTACGGCAAGACGAACGGTCAGGTGATCCTGCGCTGGCTGCTGCAGCGTGGCATCGTCGCGATTCCGAAGTCGGTGCACAAGGAACGGATGGAAGAGAACTTCGACGTCTTCGACTTCGAGCTCAGCGACGAGGATATGACGACGATCGCCGGCCTCGACAAGCACGAGAGCCAGTTCTTCGACCACCGCGACCCGACGGCCATCGTGAACATCTTCGGACAGAGCCTGCGCGCGCTGCGTTCGTGAACGGTGCGCCGCGCGGATGCGCGGGCGCATGGGACACTGTGATCATTTTCGGAAGGACGGATCAACAACAACTATGGCAACCTATACGATTCTTGCGGCGACCGGCCGGATCGGCCGTATGACCGCGCAGTATCTGCTTGAGCACGGCGATGCGGACCTCGTGCTGTTCGGACATGACGTCGCCGAACGTCTGAGCGCGTTCGACGGTCCGCGCGTGCGCTTCGTCGACGGCGATCTGAAGGACTCGTCGGCGGTCAAGGACGCGGTGCGCGGCTCCGACGGCGTGTTCCTCGCCTATGTGGCGACGCCGGACATCATGCTGCCGCTCATCAAGGATCTCGACGAGACCGGCGTCAAGCGCTTCATCGCGATGTCGGTGCCGGACGTCTACCAGGAGGTGGCCGGCCCGTTCCAGGCGTGGTACCGCGAGCACACCGGCCTGGTGTGGAAGACGAACTACGTCGATGCCGTCAACGCGATCGAGAACTCCGATCTCGACTATGTGATCCTGCGCACGACGTGGCTGTACGACAACCCGGCCAAGACCGACGTGGACGTGACGCGCAAGGGCGAACCGTTCAAGGACGCGCAGATCACCCGCGAGGCCGTGGCCAAGTTCGCGGCCGAGCTGCTGACCGGCGAGCAGGACTACCATCGCGAAAGCCTCGGCATCGGCGAACCCGGCACCGAATGGGCGGCGCCGACCTTCCGCTGAGTTTGGTGAGATGCAACTGCATGTACCGAGGGGCCGTCTCGGAAGATTTCGCATTGGCGAACACGCTCGAGGCGCCCTTCGGTATCTGTGTTTCACGTGAATCAGCGTTCGTCGGTCCCGATGAGTTGTCGGTCAGGCTGGTCATTGCGTGCCTTTGCTTTCCATCCATCGCAGATGCGGTGCCATCATGTCCGGTCAGTACAGGTGAGTCACGGTAGAAAACGCCGAAAACGGTCAATGACGATTCGTGCGGCGAGTGCGCGGTAATTTGCGAGGCTAAGGACATTTCCCGTACAGGTAAGCAAGAGTTATCTGAGACAAGTTCGATGGAGAACAAGGAGGATGCATGGCTCGGACTGCATCTATGAACGCTGCACTAATAGGCAAGATTACCTCAATTGGTGAGAAAGTAGCTGCACAACGGCATCTTAAGGCGCTCCGGGAGGGCGTGCTCATGGCGATGCCTCTCGTGCTCGTGGGGTCGATCTTCACGCTGATCGGCAGTTTTCCGATCCCGGCCTGGATTACATGGCTGAACCAGCACGGCGGACTCGATGTGCTGCTGAGCACAATGGCGGACAACACCTTCGGCCTGCTATCTCTTGCCACGGCCTTTGGCGTCGCCTACAGCCTCGCGAAATCCTATGACACGGACGGCCCCTCCGCGGGCGTCATCTCGATCGGCGCGTTCCTGCTGGTCACGCCGCCGCTTAAAACGGAGGATGGTGGCCTTGGCATCCCCTACGGACTGATGGGCGGCAAAGGGCTGTTCACGGCGATCGTCGTCGCAATGATTGCGGCGGAGATCTACCGCCAGTTCATCCAGCATGACTTCACGATCAAGATGCCCAAGGGCGTGCCGGATGCGGTGGGTCGCTCGTTCGCCGCGCTCGTGCCCGGCGCCGTCATCATCATCCTTTTTGCGGTTATCATGAAGATTCTGCAAGCCACCGGCGTCGGCAGTCTCAACAATCTGCTCGCGCTCATCATCGGCGCACCGCTCGGACTCATTGGCGGCACACTTGGTGGCACCTTCGTTGCCGTGCTGCTCAACTCGGTATTCTGGTTCTGCGGCGTCAATGGCGGTCAGGTGGTCGGTTCGGTTATGAGCCCGATCTGGTTGCAGCAGGCCGACGCGAACCGTCTGGCGCTGCAAAGCGGACAGGCGCTGCCGAACATCATCACATCGCCGTTCATGGATCTCTTCGTGTACATCGGCGGAGGCGGTGCGACGATCGGCCTGGCGCTGTGCCTGATGTTCCTGTCACGCAGCCGTGAGTACAAGACGCTTGGCCGCGTATCTGGAATCCCCGCGTTGTTCAATATCAACACGCCAATCCTGTTCGTGTTCCCGACCGTGCTCAACCCGATCATGTTCGTGCCCTTTGTACTCGCGCCGATTGTCAATGCGGTCCTTGCCTATGTAAGCATGGCCACCGGCCTTGTCCCCTACACCACCGGCGTGGCGCTCCCTTGGACCACACCGCCGATCGTCGGAGGTTTCCTGGCCACGGGCAGCTGGCAGGGCGCTGTGCTGCAGTCCGTGCTCGTCGTGATTTCCTTCCTTATCTATCTGCCGTTCTTCAAGGCCGCCGACGCGGCCCACCTCAAGTCCGAAGCGGCGGGCGTGCAGACCAGCGAATCCGCGGACGAAGTCGCCGAGCTCAAGGAAGTGGCCAAGCGCTCCGAGGAACGCCGCGAACACCGTGAGCAGTCCGCCGAGGCCACGGCGCCACAGGCTGCTTCGTCCACGACGGATACGTCCCAGCATATGGCACATCGTCAATGAACACGGAAGCAACCGAAGGAGCATCAATCATCATGTTGGCGCATATCGACGCAGGCGCATACGCCTCGACGTTCATCACCAAGGAACTGACACGGCTGATGGAACGGATGTTCGGCATCGACATCCACGAAGCAACGGAGGACGCTGACGCACAGCTGGTCCTCACATCGGCAGGGTTGAAACAGGATGCGGAACTCAAGGATGAGTTCCGCATCGCGCTCGCCGACGGTAGACTCAGCATCGACGCGAACACCGACATCGCGTTGTTGATCGCCGTGTACCGGTTCGCCTATCAATTCGGGGCGCGCTTCCCACAGCCGGGCGCCGCCGGCGAAAGGCTGCTGAAGCTCGACCGCGACGTCTTCGGCAGCACCGTCCTTGACATCCGGGAGACAGCCGCCTTCGCTCACCGCGGCGTATGCATCGAAGGCGCCGACAGTGTTGAGAATATCATCGATTTCATCGACTGGCTGCCCAAGCTCGGCTTCAACACGTTCTTCGTGCAGTTCGAGAATCCGTACCCCTTCCTCAAGCGCTGGTATCAGCACGAATTCAATCCATATGTCAACGCCGAGCCCTTCGACGCGGGGATCGCGCAGCAGATGAGCGACCGCGTCGATGAGGCGATGCGCACACGCGGCATCGTACAGCATCGCGTGGGGCACGGATGGACCGGCGAGGTGCTCGGCTATTCATCGAAGTACGGATGGGAATCCGGACTGACGATCCCGGAGGAGAAGAAACCGCTCGTCGCCGAGCTCAACGGCAAGCGCGAGCTCGTCGACGGCGCTCCGATCCTGACGAGCCTTGACTTCTCGAACCCCGAGGTGACGCCGCGCATGGTCGAGATCGTCGTCGACTATGCGCGCAAGCACCCCGACGTCGACTACCTGCACGTATGGCTCTCCGACGCCCAAAATAACATCTGCGAATGCGACAAATGCCGCACATGGTTGCCGTCGGACCAGTATGTGCGGTTCCTCAACGCGCTCGATGAGCGTCTCACCAAGGAAGGGCTGGATGCGCATATCTGCTTCCTGCTCTACCATGAGCTGCTGTTTGCCCCCGAATACGAGACGATCAGGCATCCTGGGCGTTTCACGATGATGTTCGCGCCGATCACGCGCACCTTCGAACGCAGCTACGCCGACGTGAATCTCGACCAGTTGCCCGAGCCCGCGTCATACATGCGCAACCAGATCGTGCTGCCCAACTCGCTCGAGGACAACCTCTCGTACCTGTTCGCATGGCAGAAGACATTCCACGGGGATGCCTTCGTCTACGACTACCCGCTCGGCCGTGCGCACTACGGAGACTTCGGATATCTCGCCATCAGCGATACGATCCGCCGTGATATCGCGAAGCTCGGGAGCCTCGGCCTCAACGGCTACATCAGCTGTCAAGAGCTGCGCGTCGGTTTCCCGCATTATTTGCCGAACTATGTGATGGGACGGATGCTGTGGAATCCGTGGCTCGACTACGAACAGCTCAAAGATGAGTACTTTGAGGCGCTGCTCGGCGAAGGGTGGCGTGATGCGCTGCCATGGCTGGAGACAGCCTCCGAACTATCCTCCTGCGACTATTTCATTGCGATTGGTGAACGACATGACCCCGAGCAGGCGAAACGGTATGCAGAGCTATCAGAACAGGCGCGCGCCGTCGAGGACACGCTTGTGAACCACGTGGTCAGCGCGGACGATGGGCATCGGGCGGCGTGGCTCGTGTTGGATTGGCATCGAGGGTACGTCGAGCGCATCAGCACGGCGCTCGCGGCGCTCGCCAATGGCGATGAGATACGGGCGAAGGCGGCATGGAGCAGGTTCCTCGACTACATACGCCGCGGCGAAATGGATGTACAGCCGCAGCTCGATGTGTATCGTGTGATCGAAGTCGCGCGCAACTACGCTGGATTCTCGCCGAAAGACGGCTTCCAGAAGTAGGAAAACCGCTGACAGGCGGGCATATGCGGGGTGCGGTTCACTTCCGGGTGGAAGTGAACCGCACCCCGCATATGCCCGCCTGTCAGCGGGGCAGCTTGTCGATCAGGTCAGTCGATGAGGAACGAGCGCATGAACCACTGGAACTGCTCGAGCTTCTGCACGTGGTCCTGGATGATGTTGCTGCTCACGAAGTCGAGGTCATCGAGCTCGGCGACGGCGGTGCGGTCGGCCTTGATGAACGAGTCGTAGTACTTGTCGAGCGCACGCAGATAGTCGAGCGTGTTCTGACGGCCTTCGAGTTCGAACTTGTCCCAGGTGCGGTAGCGCACGATGTCGTCGGGGCGACCGGAGGGCGAACCGCCGAGCGCTGCGATGCGTTCCGCCGTCTCGTCGGCCATCGCGAGCACTTCGTCGACCTGCGGGTCGAGCATCTCGTGCACGGCGATGAAGTTCGGGCCGGCGACGTTCCAATGCGCATGCTTGAGCACGAGCGCGGCCTCCTGCTCCTGGCTCAGGCGCTCCTGCAGGATGCCGATGATCTTCTCCGAGGATGCCTCGTCGAGGCCCGGGATGATGAATGACAGTGCCATTGTTCGTTCCTTTCTGATGATTGACTAATACGCTGTTTTCGAGCTTACGTGCCATTGCCGTGCGTTGGCTGGGCGTGAGCTGTCGGCCTAACCTCTGTCCCCGTTATCCTCTTCGGTCGTTGCGGATTCCTGATCGTCCTGTTTGCGCACTTCGATCGTCTCGATCCTGCGGCCGTCGACCTTCGTGACGGTCATCGTGTAGCCGCCGTCCTCGGAGGTGTAGGTGTCGCCAACCTCGCCCATCTTGCCGGTGTGCGCGAGGAAGTATCCGGCGACCGTCTCGTACGGGCCATCGCTCAGTTCGATGCCGGTGAGATCGGCGAAATCCTCGATCGTCATGCTGCCGTCCACCGTCGCGACGCCGTCGACGAACACGGTGCCGTTGCCGGCGCCCTTCGCGGGGTCCTCGGGCAGGTCGTATTCGTCGCGGATGTCGCCGACGAGCTCCTCGGTCATATCCTCGAGCGTGACGATGCCGTCGGTGCCGCCGTATTCGTCGATGACGGTGGCCAGATGGATGCCGCGTTTGCGCAGCAGCGCCAAGCTCGGCAGCAGTTTCGATGTGCCGGGCAACGCGATGCCCTCGCGCGTCACGTCGGCGACGGTCATGCCGTCGGGGTTCTGCACGTCGAGCAGGTCACGCACATGGACGAAGCCGAGGATGTCGTCGAAGTCCTTGCCGGAAACAGGGTAGCGGGAATACGGCATGTCGCGGACGAAGGCGGCGGCCTCGGCGAGCGGCATGTCCGCGTTGAGGAACGCGACGTCGGCGCGCGGGCGCATGACCTCGGCGACGATCTTCTCGGACGCGTCGAAGACGTCATCGAGGATCGTGCGTTCGTCGGTCGTCAGGTTCGAGTTCGAGCTGACGAGGACGCGTAGCTCCTCATCGGAGACCTCCGATTCGGTTTCGTTCGGGTCGAAGCCGAGCAGGCGGACGATGCCGTTCGTGTTCTTGCCGATGAGCCAGATGATCGGCTTGCATACCTTCGCGAACGCGGAGATCGCGGGGACGACTGCGCGGGCGATCTGTTCGTTGCGCTGCATGGCGATGCGTTTCGGCACCATTTCGGAGATGACGATCGAACAGTAGGAGATGATGAGCGTGAGTGCGATCGTCGTGAGCGGCGCGGCCACATTGCTGGGCACGCCCCAGCTCTCCACGACCGGCACGATGAACGGGGAGATCGACGATTCGCCGAAGGAGGCGGACAGGAAGCCGGAAAGTGTTACGCCGATCTGCACGGTCGAAAGGAACGTGTTCGGGTCACGTGCGATCTTCGCGACGCGGGCGCCGCGCGCGTCCTCCTGTTCCATCTGGTCGATCTGCGAGCCGCGCAGCGAGACGAGCGCGAGCTCGGTGCCGGCGAAGACGGCGCCGAGCAGCAGGAAGACGAAGATGAGCAGTATGTTCAAACCTAAAGACATGACTCAAGCGTATGTCATCGGCAGGGCAATCGGCCGGCAAGAGGATATCTGCGATTTTGGGGTGGGGCATCCGAGAGACTCCTTCTCCGACTGCCGTTAAACCCACCATATGCGAACAGAAGCGATAAGGGTGGCGCATATAGGGGCCTAGTCTCACGGAAGTCCCACCCCAAAATCGCAGATACAGCTGATTGCGGGGCAAAAGCGGCGTTCAGAAGCTGAGCACCTCCACCAGGCCGGAATCCAGACGGTAGCGGGCGCCCACGATCATCAGCTGCTCATGGGCGAGTGCATCGCGGATAATCTCCGAATGCGTCACCAGATGTTCGATCGTGCGTGCGATGTTCACCTGCTCATAATCCTCGCTCGAGTCGAGGCCGGCCATCCGCGCCTGCCAGACGGACAGGCCCACGTTTTTGAGGAACTGCGAATCGGACGAGAGGATGACCTCGTCGAGGTCCTCCATCAGCTGTTCGCGCACGGCCGGCGATTCGTGCCCGTCCTCCTTGGACAGCTTCTTCACGAGCGCGTCGAGCTCCTTGACGCCCTGCTCGACGGCGGCGCAATGCTGATGGCCGAGCACGACGAGCAGGCTCACATGCATCGCGTCGACCGCGTATTCGAGCGACTGCAACACGGCGTCGTCGATGATCTGCCCGGCCGTGCGCACCGTGAACATGTCGCCCAGGCCGGCGTCGAAGATGATCTCCGGCGGCACGCGCGAATCCGAGCAGCTGAGCACCGCCGCGTCCGGATTCTGCGCGTCGATGAGCGATTCGCGCGTCTGCTTGTCCTGCCACGGATGCGTGGCGTTGCCTTCCGCGAAGCGCCGGTTGCCGGCGAGCATGCGGCTCCATGTGCTGTTCGCGGTCGTCTCTTCGGTGTGCTCGGTCATCGTGTCTCCTCTGGTCGTCGCGGTTCGTGCGTTACGGTAAATCATAGGGTCTTTGTCATCAGCGGATTGTTCACCGTGCGCAATCGGCGCCTGCGCGCCGCCGTATGGGCGTGGCTCAAGGCGTTGCGATGCGGGCGTCGACGAGCGGCCGGAGGCGGGGCTTCCTTGGGCGGCGTGGCTCGTGCCCCGCAAAGCCGGGGGTTACGGTTTTGCGTCATCAAGGTAATGATTTTCCGACACGCCTAAATTTGTTTAGTAAAGTCGGTAAATGGTAGAGTACGTGACATGACCGGTGCAGCGCAGTACCGATCGCGACAACCGCAGAGCACGGCGTCGGGCATGACATCAGGAATGACGCCATGGTTCACGCCAGACATAACGTCGATATCGCAATGGAGAGAACGACATGACGAGTACATCCAGCGAGACGGCACCGCAGCCGCCGGTAATGTCATCAACGTCCATCAAGGAGCATGCCATGCAGAGCGCAATCGGAAACGGTCCGCAGGAGCAGGCGCAGCGCCGGCGCGCGCGGCGTCAGAAGATCTGCTTCGCCTTCGGCAACCTCGGCCAGTCCGCGTTCTACAACGCGATGAGCACCTTCTTCATGACCTACGTCACGACCGCGCTGTTCGTACGCGTGGACAAGGACGTCGCGGCCCGCATGATCGCGCTGATCACGTCGTTGGTCGTCGTCATCCGCATCGCCGAGATCTTCCTCGACCCGATCATCGGCAACATCGTCGACAACACGCGCACGAAGTGGGGCCGTTTCCGTGTATGGCAGTTCATCGGCGGCATCGTGCCATCCGTGCTGCTCGTCGTCATCTTCAGCGGTCTGTTCGGACTCGTCAACGTGAACACCACATGGTTCATCACGCTGTTCATCATCACCTTCGTCGCGCTCGACATCTTCTATTCGGCGCGTGACATCTCCTATTGGGGCATGATCCCGGCGCTGTCCAGCGACTCGCATGAGCGCGCGGTGTACACGTCGCTCGGCTCGCTGACCGGCTCGATTGGCTACAACGGCGTCACCGTCATCGTCATTCCGATCGTCAGCTACTTCACCTACCGCTTCACCGGCGAGTACGCGCAGGGGCAGTCCGGATGGACGGCCTTCGCCGTCATCATCGCCGTGCTCGGGCTGCTCACCGCCTGGTCCGTCGCGTTCGGCACCCGCGAAAGCTCGAGCAGCCTGCGTACGAAGGAGGAGCATTGCGGTCCGCTGGACGCGTTCAAGGCCATCGGGCGCAACGACCAGCTGCTGTGGACCGCGCTGAGCTACCTGCTGTACGCCGTCGCCAACGTCGCCACGACCGGCGTGCTGTTCTACCAGTTCACCTATGTGCTCGGCACCCCCGAGCGCTTCGCGATCGCCGGCGTCATCCCGGTCGTCACCGGTCTCGTCACGACGCCGCTGTACCCGGTCCTGAACCGGCGCATTCCGCGCCGCTGGCTGTATGCCGCCGGCATGGCGCTGATGATCGCCGCGTATGCGATGTTCATCATGGCGCCACGTAACCTTGCGGTCGTGCTCGTCGCGCTGTGCCTGTTCTATCTGCCGCAGCAGACCATCCAGATGACCGCGATCCTGACAATGACCGATTCCATCGAATATGGCCAGCTCAAGACCGGCCGCCGCAACGAGGCGGTCACGTTGAGCGTGCGTCCGATGCTCGATAAGATCGCGGGCGCCTGCTCCAACGGCATCGTCGGCTTCGTGGCCGTCGCCGCCGGCATGGTCGGCACCGTGTCCGCCTCGGATATGACCTCCTCGAACATCCATACCTTCACGACCTGGGCGTACATCATCCCGTCCGCCGGCATCGTGCTCAGCCTGCTCGTCTTCCTGCTCACCGTCCGCATCGACGAGAAGAAGCATGAGGAGATCGTCGAGCAGCTCGAGGCCGAACTCGCCGAGAGCAGCGACGTCAACGCCTGACATCCGATATCCGATACCGATCAGAAAGGAACAATCATGACCGCATGCGAAAGCCCGATCACCACCAAGCCGCGCCGCGTCCATCGTTGGCCGCAGCCACTGCCCGGCAACGATGCGCGGATCTGGTACGGCGCCGACTACAACCCCGACCAGTGGGCGGAGGAATACTGGGACGAGGATGTGCGTCTGATGACGCAGGCCGGCGTCAACATCGTCTCGCTGGCGATCTTCTCGTGGGCCAACATCGAGCCCGAGGACGGCGTCTTCACCTTCGACTGGCTCGATCGCATCATCGCGAAGCTCTATGCGGCCGGCATCGCCGTCGATTTGGCATCGGGCACGGCCTCGCCGCCGATGTGGCTGACCGCCAAGCATCCCGAAGTGCTGCCTCGCGACGAGCGCGGCGACGTCGTCTGGCCCGGCGCCCGCCAGCACTGGCGTCCGACGAGCCCGGTGTTCCGCGAGTATGCGCTGCGTCTGTGCCGGCGGATGGCCGACCATTACCGCGACAACCCCGCCATCGTCTCCTGGCATGTGAGCAACGAGTACGGCTGCCATAACCGCTTCGACTATTCGGACGACGCGATGCGCGCGTTCCAGGATTGGTGCCGCGCGAAGTACGGCACGATCGACGCCGTCAACGAGGCATGGGGCACGAACTTCTGGTCGCAGCGCTTCAACGGGTTCGACGAGATCCTGCCGCCGCGCTACATCGGCGAAGGCAACTTCACGAATCCGGGACGTCTGCTCGACTACAAGCGCTTCAGCTCGGACGCGCTCAAGGAGTTCTTCTGCGCCGAGCGCGACGTATTGGCTTCGATCACGCCGAACATCCCGATCACGACGAACTTCATGGTCAACTCGTCGGAGAGCACGATGGACTATGACGATTGGGGCCGCGAAGTCGATTTCGTCTCGAACGACCATTACTTCACGCCGGGCTCATGGCATCTTGACGAGATGGCGTATTCGTCGTCACATGTGGACGGCATCGCGCGCAAGGAACCGTGGTTCCTGATGGAGCAGTCCACGTCCGCCGTCAACTGGCGCGGGCTCAATCCGCGCAAGGAACCGGGCGCGCTCGTGCGTGATTCGCTGCTCCATCTGGCGATGGGCGCGGACGCGATCTGTTACTTCCAGTGGCGGCAATCGCGCGCCGGGGCCGAGAAGTTCCATTCGGCGATGCTGCCGGTCGCAGGCGAGGATTCGCAGATCTACCGCGATGTATGCGAGCTGGGCTCCTATCTGCACGATCTGGCGGACGTCACCGGATCGAAGGTGACCGATTCGCCGGTCGCCATCGTCTACGACGTCGAATCGGTATGGGCCGCCGAGCACACGACGGTGCCGAACCAGGCGGTGCAGGGGTGGACCGAGCCGCTGGACTGGTTCGGCGCGTTCGTGGAATACGGCATCCGCGCCGACGTGACGCCGGTGCATGGCGATTGGGATACGCATGACGTCGTCGTCATCCCGTGCGTCTATCTGTTCGACGATGCCACCGCCGCGCGTCTGCGCAACTTCGTGGCGCGGGGCGGCAAGGCGATCGTGACCTATTACAGTGCGATCGCCGACGAGCACGATCGTCTGTTCCTGGGAGGATGGCCCGGACTCATCGGCGATGTGGCCGGCGTGCGCATCGAGGAGCATTGCCCGCTGGGCGACCGCTTCGCCGGCGCGCTCGACCATCTGGATGTCAGCAATGGCGCCGTCGTGCATGACCTCGCCGATGTCATCACGTCGGTCGCGCCCGATACACGGGTGCTTGCGACCTTCGAGGCCGAGGACATGACCGGCATGAACGGGCGTCCCGCCATCACCGTCCATCCGTATGGCGACGGCATGACGGGCTATGTGGGCGGCCGGCTGGGCAAGGACGGCATCGTGGCGAGCCTGCCGCAGCTGTTCGCTGCGATGGGCATGTTCCCGGATGCCGCGGCGGCCGACGGCGACGTGCTGCGCGTGACCCGCGCGCAGTCGGACGGCAGGGCATACGAATTCGTGTTCAACCGCAGGCGTGAGGCGGTCACCGTCGCAGTGCCGCATGGCGAAACGGCCGTCATGTACCGTGCGGAATCGAACGGGGCCACGGCGGTGCTGCAGCCCAACGGCGCGATCGTGATCCGCCGCTGATCGGCGCGCGGACGCCGGCATGGTGACCGTGGGCGGGTGCGATGTCACGGCTCGCACACACCCACGGTCACCCATGCCCCGCGCGCCATGAGGCGCTATGATTGGTAAAGTAGTTTACTAATCATGCATGCCGAGCGGAGTGAGGTGACGATGGCGACACGCAAGGAGATCGCCGCATTGGCGGGGGTGTCGCAGGCCACGGTGTCCCGTGTGCTCAACGGGGACGCCTCGTTCAAGATCAAGCCGGAGACCCGGCGTCGCATCATGCGGGCGGCGGCCCAGCTGGGATTCGCCAATGTGCCGATGCGCACCATCGCCGTGCTTGACGTGCATCCGCAGGTGGAGGGACTCGAAGACGAGTATTTCCAAGCGCTGCGTCAGGAAGTGGAACAGGTGGCGCACGAGCAGGGGATGACGCTCACCTACTTCGAGGACGCGGCGGAGCTCATCGCCGGCGCCGATGATTATGACGGCTTCCTCGCGATCGGTCCGGGGCTGATCGAACGCGAGGATCTGGAGCGGCTGCATGAATCGCTGCCGTACGGGGTGTTCATGGACACGAATCCGGCTCCGGCCTGGTTCGATTCGGTCCAGCCTGATCTGAGCCAGTGCATGCTGGACGCGTTGGACGCATTCATCGATGCGGGGCGCAGACGCATCGGGTTCATCGGCGGCCGCGGGTTGATCATGGGGCTGCACAACCATAAGGAGGACATACGCTCGATGGCGTTCGTCGATTGGAGCGAGCGGCTGGGGCTCGACAACCGCGATCTCGTCTACGCCCATGGGCCCGTCACCGTGGACAACGGACGGGCATTGGCCGAACGTATGCTGGAGGAACATCCCGAAGGCGACCGGCCGGACGCCATCATCGTGGCGACCGACCCGATGGCCGTCGGCGTGCTGCAGGCCTTCGCGAGCGCAGGGGTGAAGGTGCCGGATGATATCGCCGTCATCAGCGTGAACAATCTGCCGATCGCGCAGTATACGGCGCCTCCGCTGACCACCTTCGACATCGACCAGCACGAGCTGGTGTACGTGGGGCTGGAGACGCTCAAGGACGCGATTGCGCGCAATCGCACCTGCCGCCATCATCTGCTGATCTCGGCCACGTTGGTGCCGCGGGGGAGCTTCACCCCGATGCTTCGATGAGGGGGCGGCTTCTAGTGGTCGCAATGGTTCATGCGCTAAAGTACATCATGAAAGTTTGAATACAGCGCGCGTCCCGGTGCGCGCGATCGCAGGAGGTGGCGATGGCCGACCGCAAGGGTGCGAAACGCCCATCGATGTTTGAGGTTGCGAAACTTGCGGGTGTGAGCCATCAGACCGTTTCGCGGGTCATCAACGATTCCCCGAACGTTGCGCCGGCCACGCGTGAGAAGGTCGAACGTGCGATTGCCGCATTGGGGTACCGGCCCAGCAACTCCGCGCGCTCGCTGGCGTCGAACCGTACGCGCACGATCGGCATGATCGCCGGCGGCCAGCGGTTTTACGGCCCGGTGAGCGCGTTGGCGTCGATCGAGGCGACCGCCCGTGAGCACGGCATGTTCGTCTCGGTGGCGATGGTGCATGAGGCGGAGTGCGCGCAAGCGGAGTTCGATGACCTGTGCGGCATGTTCATGGAGCAGGGCGTCGACGCGTTCATCTTCCTGACGCCCACCGACGAGATGTTCAAGGTAGCGTGCCAGTCGCAGGTGAGCCAGCCGTGCGTGGTCATCGCCTCGTCGCACGGCGACGTGAGCGTGAGTGAGGGTCTGCGCATGTTCAATGCGCGCCAACGCAGACATGTCTCGCTGGTAGGCATAGACCAGTGGGGCGGCATGGCGTCGGTGATGCGGCTCATACGCAAGCACGGGCATCGCAACGTGTTGTTCTTCGCGGGGCCTGAGCAGTGGCGTGACGCCAGCACGCGCCTGATGGCGTGGAACAAACTGTGTGCGGAGAACACAGTGAACTCGGTGACGGTGCAGTGCGGCGACTGGGAATCCGCCGACGCCTACCGGCGCATGAACCACATCCTCGACAATATCGGCTCGAACGGCGGTCGTCTGCCCACCTGCGCGGTGTGCTCGAACGATGTGATGGCGATCGGCGTGATCCGTGCGTTGCTTGAGCATGGCGTGCGCGTGCCCGACGACATGAGCGTGACCGGCTTCGACGACATGCCCGGCATGAGCAACCTGTACCCGCCGCTGACCACAGTGCGGCAGGATTTCGACGACCTGGGCGTCATGGCGATGAAGGAGGCGCTGTTCCTCATGGGTGAGGGGGACGAACCGGGCTACCCGAACTCACAGCATGGCGTGGGGCTGGCGTCGGCCGATCTGATTGTGCGGCAGTCCGTGCGTGCGGCGCGGCGCAGGTGAGGGATGATATGCGCATCATCGTAGGCGGGCCATGCACCACTGTACGCGACCGCCCATATGGGAGAGAATCGCGAATCAGTTTGCCGGGCATTGCTCGTTTTCGAACACTTGGCGTTATTTGGATGAATCTGCGCTGAGGCGTCGAATTTCATGTTCCGGCCGGGCGTCGCATCGGCGCCTTATCGTTTGTCGATATTGCGTAGACGTCCCGCCGGAGCGTCGCTGGAACCAACCGTCCAAGCGATATGGGCGGTGACGATGAACATTGCCATGCCGGTTACCGGATAGCCGCCTAGGCGTTCTGCGGGATTAATGGGACGAAGCTGTCCGGCTTCAACAGGACGCCGTCAATGGGGAATCGGAACACGAGCGCGATAGCGATCAGGCCGTCCGCGATATGGCCATGAAGGAGGCGCGGCCCCTCATGGGTGAGAAGGACGAGCCAGATTGCCCAAACTTCACGGCAGGGCGTGGGCCTTATGTCGCTCGGCTTGATCGTGCCGGTCGGTGCGCGGTCCCACATCGCTGATGCGGGAAGGACGTTCAAATTACGGGCAACCTCGCAAGAACTTCTTTCGGTTTTTGCAATGTCTTGTTTTCCAATGGTTGTTAACGCAAACTTTTCTCTGAGTACGTGGCGTGTCGAGGTTTTGTTCGCGCTAACATTCTTCATGTCAGCACATCTGAACCGAGGACTCACAAGCCGCGTAGAGGAGGCGGGTGACGTCGGTCGCAACTGTTCAAGCTGAGCGAAGGAGCGAACATGGACAACACGATTCCCGCTGCGCGGGAAACCAAGCGCGAAGGGTCGATGAAATACGTCGTCATCCTCGCGTTGAGCGCAGGTATGGCAGGTCTGCTGTACGGATATGACACGGTCAGCATCTCCGGCGCCATCGAATTCCTCGCCGTGCATTACAATCTATCCGCCGCGATGCAGGGCCTCGTGATCTCATCGATCATGATCGGCGGCGTGCTCGGCGTCGGCGTCTCGGGCTTCCTCGCCGACAAGATCGGCCGCCGCAAGGTGCTCCTCATCGGTGCGGCCTGCTTCTTCGTCTCGGCGCTTGTGTCCGCGTTCACCTACGATCCGACGTCCCTCATCATCACCCGTATCGTCGGCGGTGTCGGCATCGGCCTGGCGTCGGCGCTCGCGATCACCTACATCACCGAATGCGCGCCGACGAAGTACCGCGGCACGTTGAGCTCCGCGTATCAGCTACTCACAATCATCGGCATCTTCCTGACGAACCTCATCAACTTCTTCATCGCGAACGCAGGCACACATCTGTGGGGCGAGAACACCGGCTGGCGTTGGATGCTCGGCATCGGCGCGATTCCCGCGGCGATCTTCTTCATCGCATTGTTCCTGTCTCCGGAGAGCCCACGATTCCTGCTCCAGCAGGGCAAGACGAAGGAGGGCTTCGCGATCCTCGAACGCATCGGCGGCACCGATGACGCGAAGGCGCAGGTCGCCTCGATCGAGAAATCGCTCGAAGAGGAGCAGGGCTCCACGTTCCGTGACCTGTTCCGCCAGCCGCTGCTGCGCGCGCTGCTCGTCGGCATCTTCCTCGCGATCTTCAACCAGGCGGTCGGACAGAACACGATCTCCTATTACGGTCCGACGATGTTCGCGTCGATCGGTTTCGAGAACAACGGCGAATTCATCGCATCGACCGTCGTCGGCGCCGTCGAGCTGCTGTTCACGTTCGTCGGCATGGCGCTCATCGACAAACTCGGGCGCAAGCCGCTCATGCAGTCGGGCGCGTTCCTGATGGGCGTCTTCGCGGTGCTCATGGCGCTCACCTACGGCATGCATTGGGACGGCATCTGGATGCTCATATTCGCATGCGGATTCATCGCCGCCTTCGCCTACTCGATGGGCCCGGTGACCTGGGTCATGATCCCGGAGCTGTTCCCGACCTATCTGCGCGGCCGCGCCGCCGGCATCTGCACCGTGTTCCTGTGGGGCGTCAACTTCTGCATTGGCCAGTTCACGCCGATGATGTTCGCCCATTGGGGCGGAGCGGGCATGTTTGCCTTCTTTGCGGCGCTTGATTTCATCTGCTTCCTCGGCGTGACGGTCCTCGTTCCCGAGACGAAGGGCAAGAGCCTCGAGGAGATCGAGGACTACTGGAAGCTCAAGGCGGCCGGCAAGGCCAAATGAGCGCACGGATCGGAATCGCAAAGGAGTAAGCATCATGCAGCATAGGACGGACAGCAAGGACGCGGTCGCCGAGAAGATCCGCGATGGACGCACGTCGCTCGGCATCGAGTTCGGGTCGACGCGCATCAAGGCGGTGCTCATCGACGACGAGCGCAACACGATCGAGACCGGCGACTACGGATGGCAGTCGCATATGGTCGACGGTCTGTGGACGTATGACATCGACAAGATCTGGCGCGGGTTGCAGAGCGTCTACGCCGACGTCGCCGACCGCGTCGAAGCGGACTATGGGCTCAAGCTCACGCGCATCGGCCAGATCGGTTTCTCCGCGATGATGCATGGCTATCTTGCGTTCGACAAGGACGGTAAGCTGCTCGTGCCGTTCCGCACATGGCAGAACACGAACACGAGCGAGGCGCATGACCGCCTTTCACAGCTGTTCCAGTACAACATCCCCGAGCGCTGGTCGATCGCGCACCTGTACCAGGCGGTCCTCGACGGCGAGCCCCATGTGTCGTCGGTGTGCTACTTCACGACGCTCGCTGGCTACGTGCATTGGAAGCTTACGGGGCGCAAGGTCCTCGGCGTCGGCGACGCCTCCGGCATGTTCCCGATCGATCCGGAGACGAAGACCTACGAACGCGCGTTCATTGAACAGTTCGACGCGCTCCCCGAAGTCGCCGCACAGCCGTGGAAGCTTGAGAACCTGTTGCCCGAACCTCTTGTCGCGGGTGCACCCGCTGGCGTGCTCACGGCCGAAGGCGCCGCATTGCTCGACCCCTCGGGCGCCCTGCAGCCGGGCGTCGTGCTCGCGCCGCCGGAGGGCGACGCCGGAACGGGTATGGTCGCGACGAATGCGGTGCGCCGCCGCACCGGCAACGTCTCCGCAGGCACGTCGATCTTTGCGACCGTCGTACTCGAACACAAGCTGTCGGCGCTGCGGCCCGAAGTCGACCTCGTGACAACGCCCGCGGGCGATCTCGCCGGTATGAGCCATGCGAACAACTTCACGTCCGATCTCAACGCATGGATCAGCCTGTTCCGTGAGTTCGCGCAGATCAACTGCTGCTCGATCGATGGGGCTGATCTGTATGGTGAACTGTTCCGTTGCGCAATTAGCGACGACGCCGATCCAGACGCCGGAGGGATGCTCGCCTACCCGTTCCGCACCGGCGAGTTCCTTGCTGGACTCGCCGAGGGGCGTCCGCTGTTCGTCCGCGAGCCGGAGGCGCGCTTCAACCTTGCGAACTTTATGCGTGCACAGCTCTTCGGCGCGTTCTCACCCGTCACGATCGGCATGAACGTCATGACGCAGGACGAGGGCGTGCAGATCGATTCGCTCGTTGGCCACGGCGGTATCTTCGCGACGCCGGTCGTCGCGCAGCGCATCCTCGCGGCCGCGTTCAATACGCCTATCCGCGTCATGACGACCGCATCTGAAGGGGGCGCGTGGGGCATGGCCGTGCTCGCTGACTATTTGCAGCATGCCGGAATGCCGCTCGCCGATTACCTTGACGATATCGTATTCGCCGACGCGCAGTCGGAGACCGAGGAGCCGGATCCGGTCGATGTCGACGGATTCCGCAGGTTCTTCGCGCGGTTCGTCGAGGCGCTCCCGGTTGAACGGGATGCGGTCGACCATATGCCGATAGGCGCGCGGTAATCGTCTCGGCCTTTTCCCAAAAACGGCACCACCAGATAGCACATCCAGCAATCGAACATCGAAAGGAACAATTATGGCAACGCTTGCGGATTACGGTCCCGAAGTACGCGCGGAAGTCAAGCAGGTACGCGAAGTGGTCGCGGCCCTGCACGAACAGCTCATCAAGTGGAACCTCGTCGTGTGGACGGCGGGCAACGTCTCACAACGGCTGCGCACGGCCGACCTCATGGTCATCAAACCGTCGGGACTGCGGTACGAATACCTGACGCCAAGCTCGATGGTCGTGTGCGACCTCGATGGCAACGTCGTCGACGGTGCGGAATCGCCGTCGTCGGATACCGCGTCGCACGCGTACATCTACCGGCATATGCCGGACGTGTACGGCGTCGTGCACACGCACTCGACGTACGCGACCGCCTGGGCGGCGACGGGGCAGAACATCCCATGCGGCTTGACGATGATGGGCGATGAATTCGGCGGCGATGTGCCGGTCGGTCCGTTCCGTCTTATCGGATCCGAGGCGATCGGCGAAGGCGTCGTCGAAACGCTCAGGAAGTACCCGAAGTCACCTGCGGTGCTCATGCAGAATCACGGGCCGTTCACCATCGGCAAGGATGCAGAGGCGGCCGTCAAGGCAGCCGCGATGACCGAGGAAGTCGCACATACGATGTGGGCGGCCCGGCAGATCGGCGACATCATCCCGATCGCGCAGGCGGACATCGACAAGCTCAATGACCGGTACCAGAACGTGTACGGACAGCACTGAGCGAACCGTTCCCTGTGGATATCCATTCCCCGAGGATATCCACAGCGCAATCCACAACCATGCACAGTGCGCTGCGGAAATCCCCAATCAATCCACAACAACAACCAACCCAACATCACAGTGAAGTGAGGAAACACCATGGCAATGGAGAACCCATTCGAAGGCAAGGAAATCTGGTTCGGCGTCGGCTCGCAGGACCTGTACGGCGAGGAAGCGCTGCGTCAGGTCGCGCAGCAGTCGACCGAAATCGTCGACGCGCTCAACGCGAGCGGCCGCATCCCCGTCAAGCTCGTGCTCAAGCCAACGCTGAAATCATCGGATGGTGTGCGCCGCTTCATGGTCGACGCCTCCGCTGACGACAACTGCATCGGCGTCATCACATGGATGCACACGTTCTCGCCGGCGAAGATGTGGATCCGCGGTCTCGAAGCGCTCAAGAAGCCGCTCCTGCAGCTCAATACGCAGCACCATTTCGAGATCCCGTGGAACACGATCGACATGGACTTCATGAACCTCAACCAGGCCGCGCACGGCGACCGTGAATACGGGTACATCGTCACGCGCCTCGGCATCCCGCGCAAGATCGTCGTCGGCCACTACACCGACCCCGCGGTCGCCGACAAGATCGGCGTGTGGGCACGCGCATGCGCCGGTTGGCAGGCTTCGAACACGATGAACGTGATGCGTTGGGGCGACAACATGCGCAATGTGGCCGTGACCGAAGGCGACAAGACCGAGGCCGAGCGCGTGTTCGGCGCCTCGATCAACACCTGGGCCGTCAACGAGCTCGTCGCCGCCTATGACGCGGTCAAGGAGGGTCAGGTCAAGGACCTCATCGAGGACTACAAGGCGAAGTACGAGATCGCGCCCGAGCTGCTCGACAAGGACTATGATTCGCTGTTCATCGCCGCGCGCGAGGAGTGCGCGATGGTGAACATGATGCGCGCCAACAACTGCACGGCCGGCGTCGACAACTTCGAGGACCTGGGCGCCCTGCCGCAGCTGCCTGGTGTGGGTCCGCAGCGTTTCCCGTCCGAATACGGCTGGGGCTTCTCCGCCGAAGGCGACTGGAAGACGGCGGTGCTCGTGCGCATCGGAGCCGTCATGGGCTACGGCCTCGACGGTGGCGCGTCGCTCATGGAGGACTACTCCTACAACTTCACCCCGGGCAACGAGATGATCATGGGGTCGCACATGCTCGAAGTCTCGCCGTCGGTCGGCACGATCGCCAAGCCTCGTCTGGAGATCCATCCGCTCGGCATCGGCGGCAAGGCCGACCCCGTGCGTCTCGTGTTCACCGTGGCGCCGAAGCAGGATGCGGTCGTCGTGTCGCTTGCCGACGTTCGTACTCGATTCCGCATGCTGATGAACGTCGTCGACGTCGTCAAACCGCTCGGTTCTCTCGACAAGCTGCCGTGCGCGCGTGCGCTGTGGAAGCCCGAGCCGAGTCTGGAAGTCTCCGCCGAATGCTGGCTGCGCGCGGGCGGTTCGCACCACACATGCATGACCACCTCGGTCGGCCGTGAGGCATGGGAGGACTTCGCGCGCATCGCCGGCGTGGAGCTCGCCACCATCGATGCCGAGACCACGCCCCGCGCATTCGCGCGCGAACTCGAGATCGAGGACATGTACCACGAACTCGCGAACCGCCACTGACCAATCATCAGTGGTATCGATAATCAAATAACTGAACTCCTTTCCTCTCCTTCCTTCCCCTCGGCGGTGCGCCGACGTCCACAACGGGCGTCGGCGCACCGCCTTTTCCCGTACACGGGAGCTTCGTATGCGGTGCTAGCATCGGCAGATAGAGAAACGACAAAACGAACCACCGACGGACCATCCACAGAAAGGCGCGCCATGGGCACCCACAGCGAACAGCATCCAGACATCCCCCTCATCACACTGCACGACGGTACGCGGATTCCGCAGATCGGTCTCGGTGTGCTGCGCATCGACGACGAAGGTGTCGTACCCGTCGTCGAATCGGCGTTGGAAGTCGGCTACCGTCACATCGACGGCGCCGCCGGCTACAACAATGAGAAGGGCGTCGGGCGCGCGCTCGCCGCGACCGGATACAACACGGGCGAGCAACGCGCGTCGTTGTGGATGACGACGAAACTACGCGATTCCGAACAGGGATACGATTCCGCGATGCGCGCGTTCGATCGGTCTCTTGAGCTGCTGCAGCTCGACTACGTGGACATGTACATGATCCACTGGCCGACGCCGTTCGACTGGCGTAGCGGCGAGACGTGGAAGGCGTTCCGCGCACTGCGTGACGAAGGACGTGTGCGCACGCTCGGCGTCTGCAATTTCATGCCCGAGCACCTCGACCGGCTGTTCGACGAAACGGGGGAGTACCCGACCGTCAACCAGATCGAACTGCACCCCACATGGCAGCAACGTGACGTCGTCGCGTACTGCCGCACCCACGGTATCGCGGTGGAGGCGTATTCGCCGATGGCGCGCGGCGCCGACCTTGCGAACGGCGTCGTCGAGCGCATCGCCGCCGCGCACGGCGTGACGCCCGCGCAGGTCATTCTGCGCTGGCATATCGAAAATGGGACGATCATCATTCCGAAATCGGTGCACGCCGAACGCCAACGTGAGAACCTCGATTTGTTCGGCTTTGCACTCACGCCCGAAGAACACGCGCAGATCGATGCGCTCGACGGCCCGACGCGCGCCGGCCACGACCCGATGACGTTCACGTATGCGTGAGCGGAGGGTATCTTGACATCTTTGGGTGCCACGTGAGCGCTCTGTGCGCGTTTTCGGCGCAAAAAGACGAACAGTTGGGGATCTTTGGGTGTTTTGAACTGCGGTCCGCCGTCTGGATGGGTTCCGTGATGCGATGGACAGCGCGAAGGTGCCGATAGACCCCGATCTTGTATCTGCGGGGGATTTCCGTTTCGAGGACGGTCAGGAACATGGGCGCCGTCTTTGCGCGTTGGAATCCCCTCCAACGGCGGTCTTCGCGGCGAGTGACATGCAGGCCGCAAGGGTCTACCGTGCTGCGTGGGAGGCGGGTCTGCAGATACCGCACGATCTCTCGGTCGTCGGGTTCGATGATCTGCCGACAAGCGAGCTATTGCTGCCGCCGTTGACGACCGTGCACCATGCGGCCCGGGGGAAATGGCCAGATTCGGCGCCATTTCACTGATGTCGATGATTGAGGGGCGTACCGCCCTGCCTGAGCATGTGGAGTTGATGACGCATCTCGTGAAACGCGCGAGCGTGGCGGTTCCCTCCGCGCGCTGACGCACATCGCTCATCTCACTACTCCGGCAGTGCGCCCGCATAGACGAACGTGAGCGGACGCCGCTTCGTGAACTCGATCAGTTCGAGGCGCTCAAGTTCATCCACGGCTTTGCGTGCGCTTTGTTTGGATAGGTTCAAATACTGTGCGGCATCATCGAGTGTCATGCCGCCCGTCGTGCCGAACGCTGCTCCCTGCATAAGGGCGTACAGTGTCCGCCGCGCATGATCGGACATATCGTGCTCGCGCGCGATGTCATCGCACTGTGTGCTGAGCGCGCTCAAACGGTTCAACCGCTGTGTCAGCTGCTCGATGAGTGCGTGTTGCGCCTGCGCTATGCAGTCGAGCAGCATCTGGATGAAGAACGTGAGTTCGCCGTGGTTGAGTGGTTGTTCCACGCTACCGAACGCCTTGTAGTACCGCTGCCGGTTGTCGGCGATCGTGCGCGACAACGAAAGCACGGTCGGCAGCGTGAGCGTGGACTGCAGATTCAGTGCGAGCAGATAGCGGCCTATGCGGCCGTTGCCATCGTAGAACGGATGTGTGTATTCGAACAGGAAATGCGCGGCCGCGGCAGCCAGAACCGGTGGCATCTGTTCGGACTTCATCAAGGTGAGCATTTGGGTGAGCAGCTCATCGATGCGGCTTTCGGTATGTGCGCCGGTATGCACGACCCGTTCGCCGGCGCCGATGATATCCACGTCGTCTTTGCGGAACCGTTCACCATCGGGGCGGTCTTCGTCGGCGATCTCATCGCCTATGACATCGTCGTAGATCGCACGTAAGTCGTCAAGTGTCTGCGGCAGTCGCACATGTTCATCGGTCAGGCCAAGGTAGAGTCGGGCGAACCCCGTGAACCGCACGGTGCGGTAAGGGTCGCGGGGTGCGGGCGGCACGGTGTGCCCGATTTCGTGTTGCGCCGTTTCGACGGCGTCCTGTACCTCTTTGCGTGTGCTGCGTACCCCTTCGATGTCGTTCGTCGAAAGGATTTCCTCACTGATCGCATGGAGGATGTAGTTGTGTTTCATGATGCGCGGGATGCCGTTCCACAACACCGCGATCGAACGCTCCCGCACAAGCACACCGTTGAGTTGACATATGAGTTCGCGCGGCATACCGACGAACAATTCCCCCAGTTTCGTCGTGATTCCGGTGCGGAATGTGGAATCCGCGGTCAAGCGTGCTTGGGCGAGCTCTTCGAGATGTGCGTCGCGAGCTGTGGACGTATCCATGTGGAACAACGTGGCGAGTGGTCGGTACTCATCTGCCATCTGACGCCCCTTATGGATACTACGTGGTAATAGGAGCATTCTACTGCATGCTGAGGCTTCTTATTGATACAAACTATCAATAAGAACACGCGATATGCAGTGTATCGACGATGTTGAGGTCTCTTATTGATAGTTTGTATCAATAAGAGACCGTAGGTATCGTATCTGGGTATCTTTGGGTGTTTCAGGTACCCAAAGATGCCCAGATACGCGTGGAGGGGTGCCGCATCGCGCGCGATGCGGCACCCCTCCACGCGTATCCGCCGGGGATCAGCCGGTGTTCTGCAGGCCGGCGGCGACTCCCGAAACGGTGCACAGGATCAGGTAGATGAAGCCTGCCTGCTGGCTCTTCGAGAGCTCCTCCTTGTCCACCTTCTTGCGCAGCGAACGCAGCGCAAGCACCTGGGTGACCGACAGCGCGTCCACGTACGGGGAGCGGATGCGGATCGCCTGGCCGAGCACATGGCGGTGCTGCAGCGGCCATTCGTCGCCGACGATGCGCAGCACCCAACGGCGCGTCAGCTCCATCTCGTGCAGGACCTTGTCGCGCAGATCGTCGCGGTCGCCGAGCGCGAGGTACATCTTCGCGATGCGCTCGTCGGTCTTCGCGAGCGACATCTCGATGTTGTCGATGAACGTCGAGAACAGCGGCCACTCCTGATACGCCTTGCGCATCGTCTCGAGGTCGCCGAAGGCCTCGCATGCGGAGCCCAGGCCGTACCATGCGGCGAGGTTGATGCGCGCCTGCGCCCACGAGAAGATCCACGGGATCGTACGCAGATCGTCGAGCGACTTCGCGCCCAAGCCGCGCTTCGCCGGACGCGAGCCGATCGGCAGCAGGCCGACCTCGGTCAGCGGCGTGACCGTCGAGAACCACGGCGCGAAGTCAGGCGTGTTGAGCAGGTCGAGATACGTCGCGTGGGAGACCTCGTCGAGCTTCTTCGCCATCGGCGCGAACGCGTCGGTCATCTCCGTGTTCGTCTTCTCGACGCTCGGAGCGGACTGCAGCAGCGTCGCGGCGGCCACGGACTCGACGTGGCGGATCGCGAGCACCGGGTTGCCGTAGCGGGCGAAGATGACCTCGCCCTGCTCGGTGAGCTTGAAGCGGCACTTGACGGAACCCTTCGGCTGCGCGAGCACGGCGCGGTTCGCCGGACCGCCGCCGCGGCCGACGGCACCGCCGCGGCCATGGAACAGCGTCAGGTCGATGTCGTTCGCCTCGGCCCACGTGGCGATGCGCTCCTGCGCGGAATGCAGCGCGAGCGTCGCGGAGGTCGGGCCGGCGTCCTTCGACGAATCGGAGTAGCCGAGCATGACCTCGAGCTTGCGACCCGTCTGCTTGAGCCGTGCCTGCACCTCGGGGATCTTGATCATCTCGTCGAGCACGCTCACCGAGTTCTCGAGATCCTCAAGCTGCTCGAACAGCGGGATGACGTCGATGACCGGCGCATCGTCCGGGTTCGAGAACGCGAGGCGGTTGAGCTCGTAGACGTCGCGCACGTTCTTCGCGCTCTTCGTGAACGAGATGATGTAGCGGCGCGCGGCCTTGACGCCGTTGCGCTTCTGGATCGCGCCGAGCGCGCGGAAGGTGTCGAGCACCTCGATCGTCATCGGCTGCAGTTCGCCGCGCTCTCCGTGCAGGCCGTGCTCGCGGATGTCGTCGAGCGCGCGGGCGTGCACGACCGAATGCTGACGGAACTCCATCTCGACCATGTGGAAGCCGAAGGTCTCCGTCTGCCAGATGAGGTCCTGCAGCGGGCCGTAGGCGGCGCGCTTGTCGCCGGCTTCGGCGAGCGAGCGCTGCACGATGCGCAGATCGGCGAGGAAGTCGTCGGCGCTGTGGTACATCAGGTCGGTGTCGCGCTTGATCGTGTAGTGCAGACGGTCGGCCATGACGAGCATGACGGCGCGGTGCAGTTCCTTCGTCGAGATGAGCGACGCCTTGCTCGTGAGCCGCTCGCTGATCTCCTTCTGCTGGTTCCACAGCGTGTGCAGCTCGTCGCTCGGCGGCGTCGTCTCCGCCTCCATCGTCAGGTTGCGGCCGACGTTGCGCGTCGCCTCCTCGAGGGCGGCGAGCACATGGTCGGAGAACTTGCGCGCCACCTGGCGACTCACCTTCGCGGTGACGTTCGGATTGCCGTCACGGTCGGAGCCGATCCAGCTGCCCGGATGGAAGAACGCGGGGCATGCCGGTTCGACGGTGCCGGCCTTGTCGCCGAGCACCCAGTCGTCGAAGCGACGGTAGACCATCGGGATCGTATGGAACAGCGTGTTGTCGAAGATGTCGAGGATCGTGTCGGCTTCCTCGACCGGCGTCGGCTTCTTGAGCGCGATCGGGGACGTGCGGAACAGCGCGTCGATCTCGTTGTAGAGACGGCGGTAGCATTCCTTCTTGTCCGATCCGCCCAGCATGCGGTACGCGGCGAGCTGGTCGGAGATGCGGCGGATCTTGCCTTCCACGGCCTTGCGTCGCGCCTCGGTCGGATGGGCGGTGAAGACCGGATGGAACTCGAGACGGTCGAGCAGCTCCTTCGCCTTGGCCGGGCCCATCTCGGCGATGAGCTGATGGTAGGCCTTCGTCATCTCGTTGACCGGGTCGATCGCCTGGGAATCGTCCACCTTCGCCTCGCGGTCATGCAGCACGGAGACGCGGTAGTTCTCCTCGCACAGGTTCGCGAGATGGAAGTACGTGGTGAACGCGCGCGCAAGCAGCTGCGCATCGTGCAGGTTCATCGCGTCGATCGTCTTGACGGCCATTTCAAGGTCGTCGCGCTCGGGATGGGTGTCGGTGAGCACGCCCGAGAAACGTTCCGCGCTCGCGTCGACGGCGTACTGGCGCACGGTGTCGAAGGTGTTGAGCAGCGATTCGTCGTATTCGGAAAGCACCCCACGCAGGATCTCAAGACACAGATCCATATCTTCGTGCAAAGTGGGGGGAAGCTCACGCTCCTCGGGGGCCTTGGTCCCCAGACCGGACGTGACGATGGCCGCGTCCGCAGGCGTGATCTGTTCGTTATCAGTCACATTGACCTCCTTCTAAGAACATCAGGTTGCTCGGTCTTCCGCTCATCCGCGGCTCCTCCGCGGTTGTGTTGATCGGACGTTGCGAGCCCACAGCCTTAAGTTCTCTTCGGTTGCACGCCCATTGTAGGCGCGGGGAATCGACAGCAAAGGCCGTTCGGGCGCCGGAAGGGCCATGATATGAGACGGCGCCCATAGGCGTCCTCGCGCGCGCGGTATTGAGAGGTGCATGGGCTGCCATGATCGGCGGATTTCGCGGTTTTGGCGGTTTTTGGTCGTGCATGTCCCCGGATTGCCCGGATGGCGCGCATGGCGCGTGCGGGGGCCGCCGGCGCACTGCGGCCACGTCCAGCGTCCGCACATTAATGGAATCCATGAGCAATGAGCAGACACAGGGGAACGGCGAGGACCCCCACGCTCCGTCCGGGGGCGCCGCCGCCGACCATCCTCACAACCACGGCGAGCCGGCCACGAGCGGCGCCACGGCCGCCGGGAAATACCATTCCCATTCGATTCCGTTGGACATGGAGGACATCGAGCGCGACTGGGACAAGCCGATCCAGGACGCCGGCATCGCCGCGAAGGCGAGCGTCATCGTGCGCGTCGGCATGCTTGACCTCGGTGCCGGAACCGGCAGTTTCCGCGTGCGCGAGATGATGCACCGCATCGCATACCCGCTCGGCGTGCATGTGCGCGCCGACGTCAACCTCACCGACATCGAGGCGGCGTGCACCGACGGGTCCGGGCGCATCACCGAAGTCGTCAACCTGCCGACGACCGGCGTCAACACCGAACGCATTTGGCTGCTCGAGCATTTCGCCGACTGGTTCAGCGTCAACCTCGGCACCGGATCGATGTACCACCGTGAGACGAAGGTCTCCGACGGACTCATGCAGCATCTCGACATGCGCGACGCCTCGCAGGTCTCCGCGGATATGGCGAAGCGGCTGCGCGAGGAGCGGCATCAGGCACGCGTGGCCGAACGCGCCGCCGCCTCCGACGCGGCCGTCGAGGACCACGAGGCCGCGCTCGCCGGCATCGCCGCCTCCGACGCGGCTGCTGCCGCTGGCGCCGACGCGCGATCGGCGGACGATGCACCGACGGAAGTCGGCGAAACCGTCATCGACGCGCTCGTCAAGGCCGACGGCCATGGCGACGACGCGCGTGGCAGCGCCGAACAGCTGACGATGCCGCGTACATCGCGGACGCGACTGCGCGCGGCCGCCGGCGAGCGTACGCGCGCATGGCGTGAACGTTCGCAGCGACCGCCGAAGAACGGCTACGCCGAGCATTTCGACCATGTCGGCGACGCTGGCGCCGCGCGCAAGACGCATGAGATCACGGTGCGCGACGTGCATAAGCGCCTCGACATGATCGAACGCCGCAAGCCGTTGTACTCGCCGGCGCTCTCGGGGCTCGCGTCCGCCTGCGCATGCGCGTCCTTCGTGTTCCTGCTCGGCGGCGCGCCGTACGACATGATCGGCGCGTTCGTCGGCGCCGGTCTCGGCCAATGGCTGCGGCGGCGGCTGTTCGCGCATCATCTCAACCAGTTCTTCGTGACTTTCGTCTGCGTGGCCGTGGCGGCCTTCGCATGCGTCGGCACGTTGCGTCTGATCGGTCTGTTCAATCCGGTGGCGTTGCAGCACGACACGGCGTACATCGGCGCGATGCTGTTCGTCATTCCGGGATTCCCGCTCATCACCGGCGGCCTCGACATGGCGAAGATCGATTTCCCGTCCGGCGTGCAGCGCGTGATGTACGTCATGTGCATCATCCTGATGGCGACGCTCGCCGGATGGATGGTCGCATCGCTCGTGCAGCTCAATCCGCAGGGCTTCGAATCGCCGCATCTCGACCCGTGGGTGAACTGCTGCCTGCGCGCGCTGTTCGCGTTCATCGGCGTATGGGGGTTCTCGATGATGTTCAACTCGCCGCAGCGCATGTGTCTCGTGGCGGCGACGATCGGTGCGATCACCGATACGCTGCGCCTTGAATTCGTCGATTACGGATTGCCGCCGGAAGCGGGCGCGTTCCTTGGCGCGATGCTCGCCGGACTGCTCGCCTCGGCGTGGCGTTCGGCGGTGCGCCACCGCCTGTTGCCGCCGCATCTGGGCTATCCGCGCATCTGCCTGACGGTGCCGTCGATCGTCATCATGGTGCCGGGCATGTATATGTACCAGGCGATGTTCCATCTGGGGCAGTTCGAGACGCTGCTCGCGCTCGACTGGGCGTTCCGCGCGTTCATGGTCATCATCTGCCTGCCGATCGGTCTGGCGATGGCGCGCGTCGTCACCGACAAATCATGGCGGTACGACGTGTGACGGCGGACGATGCGCATATGGCTGCGGGGCGGCGCTTGGACATCCAAGCGCCGCCCCGCAGCGTTTCGATACATGTTGTGCTATGCGCGCTCGCGTCAGCGGTCGTAGCGCATGCCCATCGCCTCGCGGACCTCGTCGAGCGTCTCATTGGCGATCGCGTTCGCGCGGCGGTTGCCCTCATGCAGGATGTCGCGGATCGTGTCCATGTCCTGTGCGAGCTCGGCGCGGCGTTCGCGGTGCGGCGCGAGGAATTCGTTGACCGATTCGGTCACGTACTGCTTGAGCGCGCCGGCGCCGGCGTTGCCGAGCTCCTCGGCGATCTCCTTCGGGTCGCGGTCGGTGACGAGCCCCGCGGTCGTCAGCAGCGCCGCGACCTGCGGGCGGTGCTCGGGATCGAATGTGATCATGCGTTCGGAATCGGTCGGGCTCTTCTTGATGAGTTTCGCCGTCTCCTCGGCTGTCACGCCGAGCATGATCGAGTTGCCATAGGATTTGCTCATCTTGCGGCCGTCAAGTCCCGGGATCTCCGGCGCGTCCGACAGGATCGCGGCCGGCTCCGGGAAGATCGGATGCTTCTTCGCGTAGCGTTCGTTGAACCGGCGCGCGATCGTGCGCGTGATCTCGACGTGCGGCAGGTTGTCCTTGCCGATCGGCACGACGTTCGCCTTGCAGAACAGGATGTCGCAGGCCTGATGCACCGGGTAGGTGAGCAGCAGGCCGGTGAGCGCGTGGCCGGAGGATTCCATCTCCGACTTCACGGTCGGGTTGCGGTGCAGCTCGGCCTCGGTGACGAGGGACAGGAACGGCAGCATCAGCTGGTTCTCCGCCGGAATCGCCGAATGCGTGAAGATCATCGTCTTCTCCGGGTCGATGCCGGCGGCCATGTAGTCGAGGACGAGGTTGAGGACGTTGTCGTCGATGTGTTCGGTCGTGTCACGGTCGGTGATCACCTGGTAGTCGGCGATGATGATGTTCGTGTTGACGCCGCGGTTCTGCATCGCGACGCGTTCCTTGATCGAGCCGAAGAAGTGGCCGAGGTGGAGGCGGCCCGTCGGACGGTCGCCGGTGAGCATCGTGAACTTGCCCGGATTCTCCTCGAGCTTCTTGAGCGTTTCCTCGGAACGCTTTCTCGCAGCGAGGAAACTCGCGCTCATTTCGTTGCCGGCCGCGGTCAGGCGCGCCTCTTGTTCTTCAGCCATACGTAATCCTTGTGCCGTGTCGAATCGTTGGTTTTCGGTGGTTTTCATCGTAGAAATCTGAGCAGACAACAAAAGAGGGGTGCAGAGGTGGTACTCTCTTATGTGATGAATCGATAGCAAACAGTTAATCCAGGGGGTCAGATGGGCCGCGGACGTCAAAAAGCCAAGCAGCAGAAGATAGCTAGGAAGCTCAAGTACCTGACCACTGACACGGATTATGACGAGCTTGCGAAGGAGCTGGGAGCGCAGGAACCAGGATCCGGTTCATTCGATCCGTTTGCCGATGTGGAGGCGAAGTACGCCCAAGACGCGGATGTTGACGAGTTCGAGGATGAGGAGACCGTCGTGGCCGCCGCGTCCGAGGACGATCTTGATGACTATGCGCAGTGGGCGGCCGAGGCCGCCGCGAAGTCCACAAGCGGAGAGATGCCGGCGACGCCAGCGCCCAAGCCGCACAAGCCTATTCCGATGCCAGTGCCGGGCGCCTTCAAGCATGCCGATCGCACCGACTCCGAACGATAGCTGAGGAATCGTTCGGCGGCTGCCTCGCAACGCAATCCGAACCGTGTGCGTGTGCGCGAACCTCGTGTCCGCGCACACGCACACGGTTTTTGATGGGTCAGCCGAGCGGAAGGATCGCCGAAAGGTCGTCGCGCTCGCCGACCGCGCTGATGTGGCCGGCTTCGCGTTCCTCGTCCCAGGTGGTGATGCCGCTGGCGACGCGCAGCCAGACAGCCGGTTCGAGTTCGATGACGTTCGGCGGCGTGAGGTTGTGGGGATCCGAGGCGGGGCCGTCGAGGATCTTCACGGCTCCCCATGGCGCGACGCGCACCTCGACGCCCGGCCCCGGCGCCTTCAGCTCGAGCATATGCAGCGAGTAACGGACGGCGAGCGCCATCGTCGGGCGTGGCAACGCGGGGGCGATGTCGGTCGCCGTCTCGGTGCCGACGAGTGCATGCGCGGCGTCGCACCATACGTCGTAGGCGTCCATGCCGGCGGGGATGTCCTTCTTATGGATAGCAGCCATGCTTCGTATTGTGCGCGCACGCTGCGATAAGTCAATATATTAGGTATCGCCGATCGTTGCGGGTGCAGGACGCGCCGGCGGCGGTCGGAACGGGGGCTGCGCGATCATCATCGGTGCGATCGGTGACGAAAGCGTTCGCCGATGACGGCGCAGGCGATCGTCATCGTCGCGAAGTGCACCCGGAGGGATCGCGGAACGGCGGGTTTGCGATCGGAACGGGTGCATGCCGTGACCGTCATGTTCGCGGAGGATGACGTAGGCGATCGGAACGGGCGCGGAGCGCACCGGAGTCGTTCGATGGGCGCGGCATGGCATCCACCGGCGGGGATGAACTGAAATCGCACTGAACGACACGCGTGACACGCGTGCCGGCGTCATACGCGCAGGACGCATGGGCGACGTTGGCGACTGCTTACGACGGCTGAAGCGCTTCCGTGATGTGGAGATTGCTGCATAAAAAGCGCGTGAGCGTAGACGCAGGCGTTGGAGAAGTGGACTTTATGCTATGATTTGCTGTTTGAGAACGTATGCAAAAACGGACGGAAGAGCTTGTGGTGCGGATTTCCGATAGAGCAGGTGCTTTTGCCCGTGGACGTTCATGAGAAAGATAATGTTCAGAGGAGTCATAGATATGACCGAACTTACGGCACCGAAGTCCTCGGTTACCGCAGCCCAGTTCGCGGACGAGATCCGCAACGAGCTCAAGTACACGCAGGGCGTTACGCCTGAACAGGCGAAGCCGGCCGACATCTACGTCGCCACGGCCACCGCCGTGCGCAAGCACCTTATGGATTCTTGGATGAAGACCCAGCAGGACATGATCAACGGCAACACCAAGGCCGTCGGCTACCTGTCCGCTGAGTTCCTCATGGGCAAGCAGCTGCGCAACGCGCTGCTCAACTCGGGCCTCACCGACCAGTTCTACGCGGCCGTCAAGGAGCTGGGCTTCGACGCCCAGGAAGTCATCGACGCCGAATACGAGCCGGGCCTCGGCAACGGCGGCCTCGGCCGTCTCGCCGCCTGCTTCATCGATTCCCTCGCGTCGCTGGGCGTTCCGGCCTTCGGCTACGGCATCCAGTACCGTTACGGCATCTTCCGTCAGGAATTCGACGAGGACGGCCGTCAGATCGAGCGTCCCGACTACTGGCTGACCAATGAGGATCCGTGGGGCCACATCGACTACGCGCGCGACCAGCGCGTCAACTTCGGCGGCGAAGTCGTCGAAGAGGACGGCAAGCGCGTGTGGAAGCCGGCGTGGGCTGTCCGCGCGATCCCGGTCGACTACATGGTTCCGGGCTACGAATCCGGCCGCGTCAACACGCTGCGTCTGTGGCAGTCTCGCGCATACGACGAGTTCGACCTGCTCACCTTCAACAAGTCCGAGTACCTCGATGCGGTCAAGCCGCAGGTCGAGGCCGAGAACATCTCGAAGATCCTCTACCCGGAGGATTCGACGGAGGTCGGCAAGGAACTGCGCCTCGAGCAGCAGTACTTCTTCGCTTCCGCTTCGCTGCACGACGCGATTCGCGTCTTCTACGGCGACGCCGAGAAGCCGGATCTGACCACCTTCCCGGACAAGATCTGCTTCCAGCTCAACGACACCCACCCGGTCATCGGCATCCCGGAGCTCATGCGCATCCTCATCGATGAGTACGGCTACGACTGGGATACCGCGTGGGACATCACGACGAAGACCTTCAACTACACGTGCCACACGCTGCTTCCGGAAGCGCTCGAAGTGTGGCCGGCGTCGCTCATCGGCAAGCTGCTGCCGCGTCATCTCGAGATCATCGAGAAGATCAACGACCAGTTCATGCACGAGCTCGCCGACCGCACCGACGACGAGGCGAAGATCGAGCGTATGCGCATCCTCACCGCGGGCGAGAACCCGTCGGTGCGCATGGCGTACCTCGCCTCCTACGCCGGCTCGCACGTCAACGGCGTCGCCGAGCTGCACTCGCAGCTGCTCAAGGACGTGACGCTGCGCGACTTCTCGGACATCTATCCGGCGAAGTTCACGAACGTCACCAACGGCGTCACCCCGCGTCGCTTCATGAAGCTCGCGAACCCGGGTCTGTCCGCGCTCATCACCGAAGGCCTCGGCACCGACAAGTGGCTCGAGGACCTCGAACTGCTCAAGAACCTTGAGCCGCTCGCCGCGGACGACGAGTTCGTCAAGAAGTTCGCGAAGGTCAAGTACGACAACAAGGTCCGTTTCGCCGACTTCGCGAAGGCTGAGTACGGCTTCGAACTCGACCCGACGACGATGTTCGACACGATGATCAAGCGTCTGCACGAGTACAAGCGTCAGGCCCTCAAGATCCTCGAGGTCATCGCCACCTACGCGGACATCAAGTCCGGCAAGGTCAAGGCCGAGGACGTCACGCCGCGCACCGTCATCTTCGGCGCGAAGGCCGCCCCGGGCTACTACCTCGCCAAGATGACGATCCAGCTCATCAACAACGTCGCCAAGGTCATCGACAACGATCCGGACGTCAAGGGCAAGCTCAAGGTCGTGTTCCCGTGGAACTACAACATCCGCGTCGCGCAGATGCTGATCCCGGCGACCGAGCTCGACGAGCAGATCTCGCAGGCCGGCAAGGAGGCCTCGGGCACGTCGAACATGAAGTTCGCGCTCAACGGCGCGCTCACCGTCGGCACGCTCGACGGCGCGAACGTCGAGATCCGCGAACGCGTCGGCGCCGACAACTTCTTCCTCTTCGGCATGACCGTCGACGAGGTGGACAAGATGTATGAGGGCAACTACGATCCGGCGAAGTTCTACGAAGCGGATCCGCGCCTCAAGACCGCGATCGACATGGTCGCGGACGGCACCTTCTCCAACGGCGACAAGGAGACCTATGCTCCGCTCGTCTCCGATTGGCTGACGAAGGACTGGTTCATGACGCTCGCCGACTTCACGGCGTACCATGAGATCCAGTCGCAGATCGAGACGCTGTACGCCGATCAGCTCGAGTGGAACCGCAAGGCGATCCTCAACGTCGCCAACTCCGGTTACTTCAGCTCCGACCGCTCGATCGAGGATTACCTCGAGCGTGTCTGGATGACCGGCCCGCTGCCGACCGAGAAGTGATTCACACGGTCGTCACGCTGACCGCGGCATAAGACGAACGGCGGGCGGCACCTTCGGGTGTCGCCCGCCGTTCGTCTTATATAGCGCGATCAATCGGCCGCCGGTATGCGCGGATTCTCGTCGTATGGACGGCGGCATCGGCGTCGCTGCGCGAGCGCATGCTGCATACGCGAGTATATATGGTGATATCGGTGGTGAAATCACCATATATATGAAAACCGCGGTGTGCACGTTCCAACAATCGTGCACACCGCGGTCCTCTGATGTCGATAATGCGCGTTTCGCGCGGAGCGTCGCCGCGCAACGCAGTGCGGCGCATATGCTCAGGCGGCGTCGGCAGCCGGAGCGACCTTATCGACGTCGTCCTCGGTCTTGTCCTTCGCGAGTGTGAGGTCGACGGGCGACGAGCTGTTCTCCCACGGCTCCTCCCACGGATCGTAGTCCGGGTTCTGCTGCTTGTAGATGTAGACTCCGACGACTGCCGCGAGCAGCGCGCCGAAGAGCAGCGCAAAGAATTTCCAACCGCTAGAGGACTTGTGTTCCTTCATGACGGCTCCTTTCCGATTACGTGGTCGACTGGTTTCCCCAGACAACTCTGTTCACCATCATAGGACCTTCACCGCGTTCGCGCGACTTCGGTTGTGCTCATGGCAAGTCCTTGCGCCGCAACGCGAAGACGGCGTCGGCGGCATGCGCGGCGGCGCACGACCCTGCGCTACAGTGTGACCTATGCCCAACAATCATTTTTCGTTGTTCCCCGACTCCCCGTCGATGCGGCAGGTGTTCTCGCTGCGGTCGCTGCGCTACCGGTGGCGCAACGGCGAACCGGTCGTCACGTCGGCGATCATCGTCGTATGCGTCGCGTTGTGGATCGTCGAGTTCGTCCTCAATCTGGTGAGCCGCCCGACGCTCGCGCAGCTGCTGCAGTACGGCGCGATGCAGCCCTATCGTGCGGCGCACGAGCCGTGGATGTTCGTCACGTCGATGTTCCTGCATGCGCCGACGTCGATCTTCCATATCCTGTTCAATATGCTGACGTTGTGGTGCGTCGGACCGTTCCTGGAACGGCTCATGGGGCATTGGCCGTATCTGATGCTGTATCTGATCGCAGGCGTCGGAGGCGGCGTCGGCATGGAGATGTGGGCGGCCTTCGGACGTGATCCCTCCGGCTGGCTCACTTACTCCTATGGCGCGTCCGGCGCGTTGTTCGGCCTGTTCGCCGCATGCCTCGTCGTGTACCGGAAAGCCGGCTCGGATATGCGTTCGATGCTCGTCTGGATGGTGATCAACTTCGCGATGCCGCTCGTCGTGCCGAACATCGCATGGCAGGCGCATGTCGGCGGCTTCGTCTTCGGCGGTCTGCTGACATTGCTCGTCGTGGACGGTCCGCGCGCGCTGCGGCGCAGGTCGACGTTGGCTCGCACGGCGATCTACGGGGGTGCGGTGCTGCTGCTCGAGGCGGTCATCGTCGTCGTGTGCAACCAGAGCAACATCTACGCGATGGCCCTGTGAGCGAGGGGTCGCAAAATGTGCGGTGGCGGCGTCGGGCGGGTGATGGATCGACTGTCCGGCGTCGCCGCGCAACTTACAGCGGTGTAGTTTTCCACATAATGTGGAAAACGTTGTGGATAACCCGGGGATAGGGTGAGGAAACCGCCTGAAGTTATCCACATAGATATCCACAAATGTTGATATCTATGGTTTCCCTACTGGTGGAGGATGTGGATAACCGTTATCCACATCCGCGCTGAACCGTTGGAATCAAGCCATAAATAGGGATTTCACGCCGGGATGTCCCCTAGATGTAGGGCATCAAAAGTTATCCACATTTCACGTTATGTCAAAAATTAGGAACACAGTGGACATCCCCTGCCACTGTTTCCTCCTCAAGGACTCCCACCCCGTAGGGCCGGTATCGTGCGTCGGATACAACGGCCGTCCGTCAGGTCGATCGATTTGCCCTGAAGCAATGGGTTCGCGGTCATGGAGAGGGCTGTCGTTCGTCCTCTGGGCATGTTCCCGGGACGGGTGGCGGAGCCGGAGCGAACCGTGGAAAGACCTATTGCTCATTATCCTGTCGGCATTGAAACGGTGTCAACCGTTCTACCCAATTTGGGTACACGTCCGTGTCTGCAGTCGCGGATCCGCAAGCCTCGGCGGCGCGCGTGTGGCTTGGATGCGGACGCTGTCAGAGGACGCCTGAGACGACGGGGGAGTCCGCTCGCACGTTGTCGCGGATCCGTATGGTTCTGGATGGCCTGCGGGCGCCGCGCCGCTACAATGCGGCTTATGGACAACGACGATAATGCCATCTGCGCCGACGACCGCATGCCGCCGTGCATCGATGAGGCGACGCGCGCGTTCATCGCGGCGCATCAGGACGAGGACGTGCGCGACGTCGCGCTCCACGCGAAACGGGACGGTGACGTGGATGTGCCCTTCGCGCTCGACCAGATCGCCGGTCGGCGTACCGCCCGGTCGAAACTGCCGCGTTGGGCGGCGAACGACGGCATCATCTACCCGCCGCATGTGCCGATGGAACAGTGCTCGTCGCAGCCTGCGGCCGAATACAAGGCGCGGCTGGCCGCCGAGCTCATCGCCGGACGTCCGCATCCGACGACGCTCGTCGATCTCACCGGCGGTTTCGGCGTCGACTTCTCCTTCATGGCGCGCGCATTCGACGAGGCCGTCTACGTCGAACGGCAACCGCGGCTGTGCGCGCTCGCCGGACACAATCTGCGCGAACTCGGCGTCGGGAACGCGCGCGTCGTCTGCGACGACGGCGTCGCGTTCCTTGAGGCGATGCCGCCGGCGACGCTCATCTACGTCGATCCGGCGCGGCGCGACGCGCATGGCGCGCGCACCGTCGCGATCGCCGACTGCACGCCCGACGTGCTCGCGTTGCGTGATGCATTGCTCGGCAAAGCGCCGTTCGTCGTCGTCAAACTGTCGCCGATGCTCGATTGGCGGCAGACGATTGACGATTTCGGCGGCGCGGTGCGTCGTCTCGACATCGTCGCCGTGCACAACGAATGCAAGGAGATCCTCGTCGTGCTCGACAGGGAGCGCACCGAGCGGCCGCTGATCCGATGCGTGGACGACGGCGCATGCGTCGAGTTCCGCGTCGGCGACGACGAACGGCCGGCCGTCGCGCCGTCATCGGCGCTGCCCGGTATGCGTTTCCTCTACGAACCGAACGCGGCGATCATGAAAGGCGGTGCGTTCGCGACGCTGCAGCGGCGTTGGCCGGCGGCGCAGATCGGCGTCAACAGCCATCTGTTCGTCGCCGATCGGTGGTTCGACGATTTCCCCGGCCGCGCCTTCGTGATCGACGGCATCGGCACGATGAACAAGAAGGACGTCCGGCGGTTGCTCGACGGCGTACGGCGCGCGAACGTCGCCGTACGCAATTTCCCGCTCATGGCCGCCCAGCTCGCGAAGAAGCTCAAGCTGGCCGATGGCGGCGACGTCTACGTCTTCGCGACAACCGACGACGCCGGTCGACACATCCTGATCCGCGCGCACAAGCGCAACTGAGGGCACGGTCGCCGAGGGCGTGGATGGCAGTATGTGCGTGAGGTCACGCATGGAAAGCCGTTGACTGGGCTGTGAGTGGCAGTATGTGGGTGAGGTCACGCAAGGAATGCCGTGTGGGAGGGGTGAGCGGCCGCTTATAGGTGTGGTCGTCTACGGGCTGCCGCAGCGGCGGTGGCGGCCAACAAAAAAGGGCGTCGGAGGACGCCCTGATCAGCCATGTGCCACGGTCTCAACGCCACCAGACCATCATGATGAAGCCGGCGAGCATGAACGCGAACGCGATCAGCAGATTCCATGAGCCGATCGACGGAATCGGATACGTGTAGTTCGTCAGATAGAAGACGACGGCCCAGATGAGGCCGATGATCATCAATGCGCAGAACACCGGCACGAACCAACCCGGATTCGCCTTCGTGCCTTTGATGCTCTCCTCGACGCGCTTCGTGTTCTCACGCTGACGCTGCATCATGCGGCGCATCTGCGGCGTCATGTCCTTCTCGTCGACGGTCTGGTTGAGGATCTCCTGGATGCGGCCCACCGGGATCTCGTCGTTCTCGACGTAGGTGGCGGCCTGCGCCAGATCCATCGGCTCCTTGTCCGTCTCCGCGTCGTTCATGCCCGGCTCGTCGTTCGACTTCTCGGCGGTGCCGTGTTCGTCGACCTGGCCATCCGTGGGTGTTTTGTGCAGCTCTTCGTCAGCCATTTATCTAATCTCCTTGCATAGGCTAATTAGGTATCATAGTGGTTGCTCGCGAAAGCGGCCACCAACGGCGGCCATCATGAGCAAAATCATCATATTTTCGCGCGTCGCCGCGAAGGTGGGCCATACGGTTCGGCGGCACGGTTCGTAAGGAGACGGATATGGCCAGGCACAGACCGAAGCATGGCACCGGCAAGTCGTTCATAGGCAGCGTCTCCGTGCTGCTCGTCGTCATGTTCGCCGGCTTCCTGCTCATCACGAACATGCGCGTCAACCGCACGACGACCGTCTCCTCCGATGCCGCCGAGCTCGTCGAGAACCGCGTGCGCAAGGTGGACGAGCTGCAGGCCGATGTGAAGGAGCTCTCGGCGCAGGTCGACCGGTTGAGCGCGCAGGTGCAGTCCGGGCAGTCGACGCCGTCCGAGGACGCCGGTTCCAGCACGATGCTGCCCGCCGTCGAAGGCCCGGGCGTCACGGTGACGCTCAACGATTCGTCGATGTGGAAGAACGCCGTCGATTCGTCGGGGTCGGCTGTGGACAACGACAAATACGTCGTGCATCAGCAGGATGTCGAGGCGGTCGTCGACGCGCTGTGGGCGGGCGGCGCCGAGTCGATGCAGATCATGGACCAGCGTGTGCTGTCGACGTCGGCGATCATCTGCTCGGGCAACGTGCTGCTGCTGCAGGGCCGCAAGTACTCGCCGCCGTTCACGATCTCCGCGATCGGGCCGCCGACGCTGATGATCCAGGCGCTCGACGATTCGCGCGCCGTGCAGATCTACCGGCAGTACGTGGACGCGTACGGACTCGGCTACGACGTGCGCACGGAAAACGAACTCCACTTCGACAGCACGACGATGCTGCTGCAGCCGCTGCAGTACGCGCATGTGCTGCAACAGCCGAACAGGTCGGGCGGCGATACCGATGATGCCGCGGGCGGCGACGCGCACGCGGGCGGCGGCGACCAATAGAGTACGATCCTTGATACAGTCCGCGGACACGGCCGGCGACGGCCGTCCGGGACGACCGGTCATGAAGAACGGGGGAGAAAACACCACCATGGCACACAGTCAGCATGCGGCGCCGCGCCGCACACGCAGCGTCGGCCGCTCGATCGTCACAATCATCGCGGAACTGCTGCTCACCTTCGCCGCGATCTGCGGCCTGTATGTGGCGTGGATGCAGTGGTGGACCGGCGTGCAGTCGGACCACGTCCAGCAGGAGACGCGCGCGCAGGTCGCATGGGCGCAGCCGAACGACGGCGGCACGCTGACGATCGCGCAGCCGCAGGAGGGCGAGCCGCCGGTGCAGCCGCAGGAGGCGTTGGTCGGCGAACTCATCGCCCGCGTCTACATCCCGCGCTTCGGCGACCAGTGGGAACGCAACCTCGTGCAGGGCACCGAGCTCGCCGAACTCAACCAGCACGGTCTGGGCCACTACGTGGACTCGCAGATGGCCGGTCAGGTCGGCAACTTCGCGATCGCCGGGCACCGCAACGGCTACGGGCAGCCGCTCGGCGACGTCGACAAGCTCGAAAAGGGCGACGCGATCGTCATCCGCTCGAAGGACTACTGGTACGTCTACCACTACACGGACTACACGATCGTGACGCCGGACGAAGGCTGGGTCATCGGCGCGAACCCCGAGCATCCCGGGGAGCCGCCGACGAAACGGCTCATCACGATGACGACCTGCGAGCCGAAATACACGACGCCGACGCACCGCTGGGTGAGCTTCGGCGAGTTCGCGTACTGGGCGAAGGTCGCGGACGGCATCCCGAAGGAACTGGCGAAGACCGACTCCAACGGCGCCGTCGAATTCATCAACAACGAGCGGCATTCGTTCGCATCGTCGATCACGTCGCTCGCGCCGTGGGTGTGGGGCGCGCTCGTCGTGTACCTCGTCGTGTTCCTCGCGGCGGCCGTCGCGTGGCGCTGGCCGGCGCTGCGTGCGATCCGTGAGGGGGACAGGCCGCTGCCGGATGCCGACATCTACGGATGGCTGCTGCGCCACCAGCCCGGCGTCGCGCCGATCCGCTGGCTGCTGATGCTGCTGCTCGTTTTCGCCGCCGCGGCCGCGCTGTTCCAGTGGGGCTTCCCATGGGCGGCCGCGAACGTCCCGTTCCTGCAGCAGATGTCCAACTACGTGGCCGTGTAGCGCGCCGCACGCCCGCTGCACTGATTGCACTACACTGGTTGGCTAGTACAGCCCGCACGCCAGCGAGAGGACCTTTCATGACCGATTCCGCGCATATCCTCGTCGTGGACAACTACGATTCCTTCGTCTACACGATCGTCGGCTATCTCAAGACGCTCGGCGCGACCGTGACGGTCGTGCGCAACGACGCGCTCGACCCGGCCGATGACGCCGTCCTCGACGGCTACGACGGCGTCCTGATCTCGCCGGGGCCGGGCGCGCCGGCCGACGCGGGCGTCAGCGAGGACATGATCCGTGTGTGCGCGGCGACGCGCACGCCGATGTTCGGCGTATGCCTCGGCATGCAGGCGCTCGCCGAGGTGTTCGGCTGCACGGTGAGCCATGCGCCGTCGATCATGCACGGCAAGACGAGCCTCGTCGAGCACATCGACGATGAGATCTTCGCCGGCGTCGCGAATCCGATGACGGCCACACGCTACCATTCGCTCGCCGTCGAGCCCGACTCGGTGCCGGCCGATGTGCTCGAGGTGACGGCGTGGACCGTCGACGACCATATCGTGCAGGGCATCAAGCACCGCGAGCTGCCGCTGTATGCCGTGCAGTTCCATCCCGAATCGGTGCTCACGCAGGACGGCTACCGCCTGTTCGCGAACTGGCTCGCCGTCTGCGGCCAGCCGGGCGCGGTGGACAGGAGCCTGGGTCTGCAGCCGAAACTCGCGCGTTGAGCATGCGCTGAGCGCGCTCCTGCCATGCATATCGCAATGGGCGGGGCCCGGATCGATGAACGATCCGGGCCCCGCCCATTGCGATGCCGCCGCCGGCTATGCAGTGCATCCGTCAGCGCTGGTCATGGTCATCGCCGTTCTGCCCCGAGCCGGAAGACGACGGCGAGGAGGAGGATCCCGACGGTGATGGCGACGGCGACGACGGGGCCTTCGTCTTGACCGTGACCTCGGAGCCCTTGTCCACGCTCGTGCCGGCGGACGGGCTGATCGATTCGACGGTCGCGCCGTCCGATGAATCGCCGTCCACCTTGACGCTCAGTCCGGCCGCCTCGAGGACCGCGCGTGCGCTCGCGAGCGACTCGCCGGCGGTGATGGACGGCACGTTCACCTGTTCGCGGCCCGTCGACACCCACACCGTCACCGTGCTGTCCTGCTCGACCGACGTGCCGACCTCCGGCGAGACGCGGATGACCGAGCCCTTGTCGACGGTGTCCGACGGCTCCTGCATGACGGTGACCGTCAGCCCCATCTGGGAGAGCGCGGCCAGTGCCTGATCCTGCGGCTTGCCGATGATGCCGTCCGGCACCTTCGTCATGCCCGACGACACCCACAGGCTGATCGTGGAGCCCTTGAGCTGCGAAGTGCCGTAGGCGGGGTCGGTACGCGTCACATGGTCCTTCGCGATCGTCGCGCTGTCCTCGGTCTGCACGCTCGACTCGACGACGAATCCGGCGTCCTCGAGCGTCGACCTCGCCTGCTCCTGCGTATAGCCGGTCACATCCGGGATCTTGATCGAACGGGGGCCGGTCGAGAACCACACCTCGACGGTGCTGCCTTCGGCGACGCGCTTGCCGCCGGCCGGGGTCTGCTTCGTGAACATGCCCTCCGGCTTCGTCGAATCGGCGTCCTGCTTGACGTTGATGTTGAGGCCGAGGTCGCTGAGCTGCTTGCGTGCGCGCGCCTCGGTCGTCGTCTCGTTGAAGGTCGGCACCGTCACGAACTTCGTCGCGTTCTGCGCATGGTCCCACCACAGCCACCCGCCGATCGCGATGCCGAGGATGACGATGGCGGCGGCGATCGACGCGATGACGACGTTGCGCTTGTGCTTCTTCTTCGCGATCTCGGCGCGACGATCCGCGCGCGTCCTGAGCGAACCGGTCGAACCATCCGGATTGACCCGTTCGAACTGGCCGGTGACCGGGTTGAATCGCTGCGTGGCCGGCCCCTGCTGGACCGTCGCCGGCTGGGGTGGCGTCATCGGCAGCTGCTGCGCCTTCGTCGCCGACAGGTCGGTCAGCGGGTTGAAGGCGGTCGCCGTCGGCACGCCGCCGTTCATGAACGCGATGATGTCGTTCTTGAATTCGGCGGCCGTCGCGTAGCGGTTCTGGCGGTCCTTCGCCATCGCCTTCGCGCAGATCGAATCCCACGCCGTCGGCAGCCCCGGCACGATCGTGCTCGGACGCACGGCCACCTCGGAGACATGCTGGTAGGCGATTGCGACCGCCGAATCGCCGGTGAAGGGCGGACGGCCGGTGAGCATCTCATAGAGCACGCAGCCGGCCGAATACAGGTCGGAGCGCATGTCGACGGTCTCGCCGCGCGCCTGCTCGGGGGAGAGGTACTGCGCGGTGCCGACGACGCCCTGCGACTTCGTCATCGTCGTCGCCGAATCGTCGAGCGCGCGGGCGATGCCGAAGTCCATGACCTTGACGATGCCCTGTTCGGAGATCATGATGTTGCCGGGCTTGATGTCGCGGTGGATGATGCCCATCCGGTGCGAATACTCGAGTGCGCTGAGCACGCCGATCATCACATGCTCGGCGTCCCGCTGCGACAGCGGGCCGTTCGCCTTGATGATGTCCCTGAGCGTCTGGCCCTTGACGTACTCCATGACCAGATACGGCAGATGCTCGGTCTGGCCGTTCTCGAAGGTGATGATCTCCTCGCCCGAATCGTAGATGTTGACGATGTTCGGGTTGTTCATCTGCGCGACCGAATGCGCCTCACGCCGGAAGCGCGTCAGGAAGATCTCGTCATGGGCGAGGTCGGGGCGCATGATCTTGATGGCGACGGTACGGCCGAGACGCGTATCGACGGCCACATGGACCTCCGCCATGCCGCCACGTCCGATGAGCTGGCCGAGCTGGTAGCGACCACCATCCAGCGTCGTGGGCATGCTACTCATTGCTGCTCCTTCCGCCTTGCACCGCAAAGTGGTTGTGTCGTGGGGAATCCGCCTGCGCCGCCTGCGCGAACGACGGGATCGTGTTCGTGGCCGGATCATGATGGGGCGCGCTCGCGACGCGTCGCGGCACCCGCTTTCCGGATGTGACCATCGTCGCGTCGACGGCGCTCGTCTGCTGGTCGAGCAGACGGCGTTCGATGCGCGACAGGACGCGGGCCACGGTCAACGCGTCCTGCGGACGGTCGAGCGGGTCCTTCGCGAGCATCGACATGACGAACTGCGACAGCTGGAAGTCGACGGTCGCAGGCAGCGGCGGCACCGGGTTGTTGACATGAGCGGCTGCGATGTCGACCGGCGTCGCGCCGGTGAACGGCCGGTGTCCGCACAGGCCTTCGTAGGCGACGACGCCGAGCGAGTAGATGTCCGACTGCGGCGTGGCGTGCTGCCCCTGCGCCTGCTCGGGGGAGATGTACTGCGCGGTGCCGACGACCATGCCGTCCTGCGTGATCTGCTCCTGGTTCGTCGAATAGGAGACGCCGAAATCGGTGATCTTGACCTCGCCGTTGCTCGAGACCATGATGTTGGCCGGCTTGACGTCGCGATGGATGACGCCATGCGAGTGCGCGACGAAGAGGCCGCGCGCCGTCTGGATGAGGACCGGCAGCAGCTGCGTCGGCTCCATCGGGCCGTCGATCTCATGGAACAGGTCGGCGAGCGACTTGCTCGGCACGTATTCCATGATCAGGAAGCCGATGCCGTCATGCTCGTAGTACTCGAACAACGCGGCGATGTTCGGGTGCGCGAGATTCGCCGAATTGCGCGCCTCGGCGCGCAGCCTGCGCAGCTTCGACTCCTGGTTCGTCGTGTCGGTGCGCAGCGCCTTGATCGCGACCGGGCGGCCGAGCTGGATGTCGTAGCCTTTCCACACCTCGCCCATGCCTCCCTGCGCGAGACGCGAATCGAGGCGGTAACGCCGGTGAATGAGCTGTCCTTCGATGAGTCTCATTGGGTAAGCGCCTCCTTCATTACTGCGGTCATGACCGGTCCCGCCGCGAACGAGCCGTAGAGGTCGACGTTGTGCACGATGACGGCGACGGCGATCTTCGGATCGTCGGCCGGCGCGAAGCCGATGACCCAGCCGTCGATCGAATCGTTGTCGGCGCCGATCTGCGCGGTGCCGGTCTTCGCGGCGACGCGGATGCCGGGGATCTCCAGATTCGTGTTCTCATCGGTGACGACGGCCTCCATGCCTTCGGTGAGCTGTTTCGCCGTGTCCTCGCTGAACGCCGTGCTCATGACCTGCGGCTTCGTGTCCGGCAGCACCGACAGGTCGCTGAATCGCACACGGTCGACGAGCGTCGGCTTCATGACCTTGCCCTTGTTCGCGACCGCCGCGGCGACCATCGCGTTCTGCAGCGGCGTGACGAGGGTGTCGCCCTGTCCGATCGACGCCAGCGCGAGACGGTCCGGCGTGACCTGCTGCGGGAAGCGCGAAGCGACGGCGCGCATCGGCGTGCCGTCGGCGGCGGATCCGTCGATCGTGATCGTCGAATCGAAGCCGAACTTCTTCGCCATGTCGGAGACCGTATCGTCGCCGAGCGCGACGCCGAGCTGCGCGAAGGCCGTGTTCGACGAGTATGCCATCGCGTCCTTCAGAGAGATCTTGCCGTCGATGCCGTCGCCGGCCGACGACGAGTTCGTCAGCGCCGTCTCGGTGCCCGGCAACGTGTAGCTTGCGCCGGCCGGGATCTGCGAGTTGATGTTGTACTTGCCCGAGTTGATCGCGGCGGCCGCGACGACGGTCTTGAACGTGGATCCGGGCGGGTACAGCTGGCTCGTCGCGCGGTTGATCATCGGGCTGGCCGCGCCTTGGCTCAGCTCGGCGTAGTTCTTGTTCGCCTCGCCGCCGTCATGCGTCGCAAGCAGGTTCGGATCGTAACTCGGCTTGCTCACCATCGCGAGGATGCGTCCGGTGCTCGGCTCGAGCGCGACGACGGCGCCGTCGTCGTCGCCGAGTGCGTCGTAGGCGGCCTTCTGCAGCTTCGTGTCAATCGACGTCTCGATTGAGGCGCCGCGGTTCTCCTCGCCGGTGAACAGGCCTTTGAGCCGCTGCCAGAACATCGCGTCCGATTTGCCGGTCAGCAGTGTGTCCTCGGACGCCTCGATGCCGCGGTCGGCCTTCTGCGTGACCGAGAAATAGCCGGTGACCGGCGCGTAGAGCGCGCCGTCCGCGTAGGAGCGCTGGTATTTGTATTCGTCCTGTGATGCATCCGATTTGGCGAGGATCGTGCCGTCGGAGGCGAGGATCGCGCCGCGCGCCGCGCTGTTCGTGTAGTAGAGCGTGCGCACGTTGCGCGAGTCGCTGGCGAGCGCGTTCGACCGCACCGTCATGATCAACGACGATGAGATGCCGAGGATCACGAACAGCACGAGGACGGCGGTGAACAGCTGACGTAGCGTCTTGTTCATCAGGCCTCACCTCCCGGCCGCGATCCGCCGCCCGCGCGCCGCGGCAGGTTGACGTAGGAATGCGTGTTGATCGGCGCGACGATCTGCGTGACCGGGCCGTCGTCGCCGGCGGCGCCGGAGCCGGGGCGAGGGCCGCCGGCGACGTTGCGTGTCTCGGCCTGCTGGCGGCTGCGCAGCACCGAGAGCGCCTCCATGCGGAAGGTGTCGCTCAGTTCGTCGGACTGCGGCTTGTTCGCCGCGTTCGAGATGATGACGAGCAGCGCCGCGAGGATGTAGTTCGCGACGAGCGACGAGCCACCGGCCGCCATGTACGGCATCGTCAGGCCGGTGAGCGGGATGACGAGCGTGATGCCGCCGACGACGGTGAAGACCTGGAACGCCATCGTGAACACGAGTCCCGAGGACAGCAGCTTGCCGAAGCCGTCCTTGATCTTCATCGCGATGATCATGCCGGCCGCGATGATGAGCAGGTAGAGCATGAGCACGGCGAACAGTCCGACGAGGCCGAGCTCCTCGCCGGTCGACGCGTAGATGAAGTCGGAGTTCGCCAGCGGGGTGACGGTCGGGTACCCCTGACCGAGGCCGGTGCCCATCAGGCCTCCCGAGGCGAGGCCGAACAGGCCTTGCACGATCTGGCTCGAGCCTCCCGGATAGCGGCTGTAGATCGCCGGATCGAAGGGATGCAGCCAGGCGTCGACGCGGTAGCCGACGTGCGCGAAGATGCGCGCGGCGACGACGCAGCCGGCGGCGAAGGCGAGGAAGCCGATGACGACCCAGCTCACGCGGCCGGTCGCGACGTACAGCATCGCGACGAACATCGCGAAGAACATCAGCGACGTGCCCAGATCGTGCTGCACGATGAGCACGCCCATCGACGCGACCCAGACGATGATGATCGGGCCGAGGTCCTTCAGTCGCGGCAGCTGCAGCGGTCCGAGCTTCTTGCCGCCGACGGCGAGCTGGTCGCGGTGGTTGAACAGATAGGACGCGAAGAAGAACGCGAGGAACAGCTTCGCGAATTCGCCCGGCTGCAGCGAATACGGTCCGACGCCGATCCAGATGCGCGCGCCGCCGATCTCGCGGCCGAGGCCGGGGACCATCGGCGACAGCAGCAACGCGAGGCCGATGACCATGCTCACATAGGAGAAGCGCCGCAGCACGCGGTAGTCGTGCATGAACACGAACAGCAGGTCGCAGCAGACGAGCGCGAGACACAGCCAGATCATCTGCCGCGTCGCGACATGGGCGTCCATCGCCGCGTCGCAGCGTGCGATCATGAGGATGCCGATCGACGTGAGCATGAGCACGCACGCCATGATCGACTGGTTCGCGTAAGGCTGGAACCTGCAGATGAGCGCCCACGTGACGATGAACAGCACGGCGATGACGCTCATCAGCACGAGCGCGTTCGTTGGCAGCTGCCCCTCGGTCCTCGCGAACATCTGGAAGACGCCGATGGCCGTGATGACGAACGCGAAGAGGATCTGCAGCAGATAGCGTATCCGGGTCTTCGTCACTTCGAATCCTTCTTCTGGGATGTGTCGGACGGCGACGACGAAGCCGACGGCGATGGCGAGGCGGTTTCCTTCTTCGCCTTCTCGAGCGCCTCCTGTTGCGCCTTCGCGGCGGCCTTGCGGCGCGCTTCCTCATCCTTCTTCTGCTGCTTCGTCTTCTCGAGCTCCTGTTCGATCTGGTCCGCCTTCGCGACGGCGGCGTCGTAGTCGTCGACGTTGATGCCGCTCTCGAGCTGGTTCTGCCATCCCTCCGGCAGTTCGCTGAACCTCAGGTCCGTCTGTTCGACCGGATGCGACAGCTTGATGCCGAAGATGTCGGTGGGCACGCCCTGGTAGATCGCGATCGTGTCGCCGTCCTTCGCGAGAAAGTACTGCCTTTGGCTCCACATGTACGCGCCGCCGGCGATCCCGCACAGCGCGAGCGCGGCGAGGACGGCGATGATCACCGCGGCGACGCGTCCGCGGAAGCGGCGCGAGCGCGCCGCCTTCTTCTTCTCGAGCTGCTCGTGGTGGATCGCGGCCGCGACTTCCGGATCGTTCGGGTCGGCGCTGTAGCGGCCGTTGCTTTTGCGCACGACCGGGATCTCGCCGGTGTCCGGGTCCTGCAGTTCGCCGGTCTCCTCGCGCACCTCGCTCGTGTGGCCGACGCTCGTCTTCGCCGGTGCGGCGTCGTGCGCCTCGTCGTCGTCGGCGGGACGCGACTGGATGAGCGCGGCCGCGCGTTCCGCCGGCGACGATTTCGCGATGAGCGCGGGCGCGGCGGCGACCGGCTCGTTGACGATGTCGGCGATCGCGTCGAGCGAGGCGCTCGCCGCGCCGCCGATGAGTGGCGTCTGGTGGGGGACGTCGAAGGAATCGGCGTTGAGCGCGAGCGTCGCGTCGGCGATGACGGCCGTCACGTTGTCGGTGCTGCCGGCGCGCAACGCCATCGAGACGAGCCGCTGCGCGCACTCCTCCGAATCGCTCGCCGCGAGCATCGTCTCCTCGATCGTCGAATCCTCGAGCACGCCGCACAGGCCGTCGGAGCACAGCAGCAGGCGGTCGCCGGCGCGGGCGACGCGGATCGAGATGTCGGGGCGCGCGTCGATGTCGAAGTCGCCGAGCACGCGCATGACGACGTTGCGCTGCGGATGGTTGCGCGCCTCCGATTCGCTGATGCGTTTCGTGTCGATGAGATGCTGGACGTAGCTGTGGTCGCTCGTCAGGCGCATCAGCGCGCCGTCGCGCAGCAGATACGCACGTGAGTCGCCGATGTGCGCGAGGACCCAGTAACCGGAGACCAACGTGATCGCCGTGATCGTCGTGCCCATGCCGGCGAGTTTGCGTTCGCGCTTCGCCTTGCCGACGATCGCGTCGTGCGCGGCGAGCGTCGACGTCTCCATGATCGCGGTCGCGCGCGCGACGTCGCCTTCGGCGCTGTCCTTCTCGATGTGCGCGAGCGAACGGATCGCGATCGTCGATGCCGTGTCGCCGCCGGCGTGGCCGCCCATGCCGTCGCAGATCGCGACGAGATGGGCGCCCGCGAACGACGAGTCCTGGTTGTTGGAACGGACGGTGCCGACGTCCGAGACGGTCGTCGAATACATATACAGCGTGCTGTGCTCTGCGGAGGTCATCGGCTCACCTCAGTTCGAAGGTGGTCGCGCCGATGCGCACGGGGATGCGCGGCGCGAGGATCGTCGGCACGGTGATGCGCTGCTGGTTGACCACGGTTCCGTTCGTGCTGTGCAGGTCCTCGATGGCCCACTGGTGCGAGCGTTCGTCGGGGTAGACGCGCGCATGGTGCGACGAGACGAATTCGTCGTCGAGCACGACGGTGTTCGAGGCCGCGCGGCCCAACGTGATGACGGATGAGTTCAACGGCACCGACGTGCCGGCGAGCGGGCCGTCGATGATGACGAGCAGCGTCGGCTGCTTGTCGGCCGCGGCCGACGGCGCCGCAGCCGCCGTCGGATGGTTCGGCGTCGAGCTGGCGGGGGCGGCCGCGACCGGCGCGTCGGCCTTCCTGCGGACCTCACGTTCCTTTTTGCGGCGCGCGCGCGACTTACGCGGGCTGTAGGAGGCCACGTCGCGGTACAGCGAGCGGGCGATGCTCCAGACGAACACCCACAGCAGGATGAGGAACGCGTATTTCAGTACCGCGAAGGTAAGTTCGGTAATCATAACGGCAATAGGTGTCCCGGTTTACTCCTGGTCCTGCGACGACGCCCAGTAGAGGATGCGCGTGCGGCCGATCGTGATCGTGTTGCCGTCGAGCAGCGTGGCCGCCGGCACCTGGTGGCCTTCGACGTAGGTGCCGTTCGTCGAGCCGAGGTCGCGCGCGATGACGCCGTTGTCGGTGATGTCGATCTCCAGATGCTTGCGGGAGATGCCCGGGTCGTCGATGACGATGTCGCAGCCGGAGCCTCGTCCGAGGATCGTCTTGCTCTTCGTGAGCAGGTACTGGCTGTTGTTCACCTCGAGCATCGGGCAGTCCTCGGCCTGCGCGTCGGTCGTGACCGGGACGGCATTGCCCTGCACCGATTCGCTTGTGAGCTTGAAGTTGCCCTTTGACAGTTCGAGGTCCTCCTCGAACACGACGACGACGGGGCCTACGAACGCGTAATGCTGGCTCTTCGCGTACTTCGTGAGGTTGTCGGCGAGCTCGTTGGCGAGCGCCTCGGAGCCCCATTGCTCGATGCGGTCGAAATCGGGGGTGCTCAGCTTGAAGCGATACTCGTTCGGCGCGACCGTGCGTTCACGACCCACCGGCATCGCCGATTCGTCGATCTCGCGTTCGAGCGCGCTCGTCAGATCGACGGGCTGCAGGTCCTTGGAGCCGAACTTCGCGAACACTCCGTTGACCGCGCCTTCCACGCTTTTCTCAAAACGGTCAAGAACGCTCATAGTAGTCCCTTTCTTATTCCTGTCCCATCCTACGCTTGGTCGCAAACCGCGCCGGCTTTTGCGACCGCCGGGCGAACGGCCTGCCGCGTCGGACGTCGCCGTGGACAGCACCGCATGGCGCGCCGTGCGCCATGGGTCGCATATGACTCATGATATATGAATACGTCTGTTCCCATCCTTTATACGGATATGCGATGACCTACGCGGCCGTCGCGCACCCGCCCCGCATATGCGGCGGCGCGCGTTCAGCCAACGCGCAGGGTCGCGGTGCTAGCGTAATGCGGTATGACGCAAACCACTGTGCACACGAATGATGCCCTGCCCGCCGATTCCTCGATCCCCGACTACGCCGCCGCGAAGGCGCGCACGTTGCGATTCAGCTGCGGCGCCCCGCGCGCCCCCCGGCTGCTGGGCGACGGATCGCGCATGCTGTTCCTGCGCTCCGACGGCGCCGAGGACACGGTGACGTCGCTGTGGATGGGCGAGGCCGACGGCGCCGAGACGCTGCTCGCCGATCCACGCGCGCTGCTCGCCGACGCCGACGCCGAGGACGTGCCCGCGGCCGAACGCGCCCGCCGCGAACGCGCGCGCGAAGGCGGCAGCGGCATCGTCTCCTACTCGGTCGACGCGGCCGGCCATGTCGTCGTCTTCACGATCAACGACCAGTTGTTCGTCTCCGTGCTCGACGCCGAGGCCGCGGCCGCCGACACGCATGCGCTCGACGTGCATGGCCCCGACGGCTTCGGCGAGCCGCTCCATCCGATCCTCAACCCGCGTGTGAGCCCCGACGGCACACGCATCGCCTATTCGACCGGCGCGGCCGTCATCGTCGTCGACGCCGCCACCGGCGAAGCCGGCGTCGCCTACGCGGTGGCGCAGGGCGAACGCGCCGACGTGCGCGCCGGCGTCGCCGAGTTCGCCGCGGCCGAGGAGATGGACCGCTACGACGGTTTCTGGTGGGGGCCCGATTCGCGCACATTGCTCGTCGAACGCTTCGACGCCTCGCCGGAGCCGCTGTGGACGATCAGCGATCCGGCCCATCCGGAGCGCCGCGGATTCGACCACCGCTATCCGCGCGCGCTCACGCGCAACGCGATCGTCGAACTCTACGTCGTGCATCTGGGCGGTGACCGCCTGAACGCGGAACGCACGGCGCTCGTCGACTGGGACAACGACACCTACGAATATCTGGCCGTCGTGCGTTGGGACGTCGGCCATATGCCGCTGCTGCGCGTCCTCGACCGTCTTCAGCAGCACGAGCAGATCCTGCGCGTCGACGTGCCGAAGGAACAGGACTGGAAACGCTTGGCGCCCGTCAAGGACGGCGTCGTGCCGCTGATGCCGGTCACCGTGCTCGAGACGCACGCGAACGGCCAGTGGATCGACCTCATCGCCGGCACGCCCGCCTACACGCCGTCCGGCGCGCTCATCTGCTCGATCAACGACATGGAGAACGACACGAACCGCCTGACCGTCGACGGTCGCCCGTTCACGCCGGTCGGCTGGCAGGTGCGCGCAGTGCTCGACGCCGACGACGAAACGGTCATGTGCGTCGTGCAACGCTCACCCGAACAGGCGCCCGACGTGCCCAGGCAGTGGGCGTCGACGGCCGCCGACCACGACGCGCGCAGCTTCGACGTGGTCGCCTTCGACTACGACGGCGACGTGTACCCGGTCACCGACGAACCGGGCGTGTGGAGCGCGACGCGCGCCGGCGACGGCCTCGTCGTCACCGGCCGCGACATGGCCGACCCGCGCGCGCGGATGACGCACTACTACCGCGGCGAGGCCGTCGCCGTCGCCAACAACGCGGCGACGCCGGGGCTTGACATCAACGTGCGCTTCGTTCGGCTCGGCGAACGCGGGCTGCATGCGGCGATCGTCGCGCCGACCGGCGTGCGGTACGCGGACGCGCGCTCGCTGCCGGTTCTCATGCACCCCTACGGCGGCCCCGGCTTCCAGGAGGTCACGATGAGCCAGTCCGCGTATTGGGATGCGCAATGGTGGGCCGAGCAGGGCTATCTCGTCGTCATCGCCGACGGCCGCGGCACGACGGGCCGCGGACCGGCGTGGGACCGCGAGGTGTACAAGGCGATGAAACAGGTCACGTTGGAGGATCAGGTCGACGCCGTGCGCGCGCTCGACGACGCGGTGCGCCGCATCAACGAGGCGGCCGCCTACGGCAGGCATGCATCCGGCGCCCGCGCGCACGGGCTGCCGCGCCCGGAACTCGACCGCGTCGCGATGATCGGATGGTCGTACGGCGGCTTCCTGTCCGCGCTCGCCGTGCTCGACGCGCCGGACGTCTTCGCGGCCGCGTGCGCCGGCGCGCCGCCGACCGACTGGACGCTGTACGACACCTGCTACACCGAGCGCTACCTCGGGCTCGACGAGGCCGACTACGCGCGCAACGGCATCATCGGCGACGCGCCGGCGCTGCGCCGGCCGCTGATGCTCATCCACGGCTTCGCCGACGACAACGTGACGATCGCGCATTCGCTGCGGCTGAGCCACGCGCTGATGGCGGCCGGCCGCGACCACACGTTCCTGCCGCTGACGGGCATCACGCATATGACGAACGACCCGACCGTCGCGCGCAACCTGCTGCTGCTCCAGCGCGACTTCCTCAAGCGCGCGCTCGAACGCTGAGGGGACGCGCGGTTCAGCGCCTGACGCCGTAGATGCCGGTGGCGATCGCCTCGGCGAAGACCTCGTTGACCTTCGGGCGCACGACCTTCATCGACGGCGTCAGGCACTTGTTCTCCTGCGTGAACGTGACCGGCAGCACGATGAACCTGCGCACCGACTCGGCGCGGGAGACCTCGGCGTTCGCACGGTCGACGTACCTCTGGATCTCGGCGGCGACCTCCGGCAGCCCCGCGGCCTGTTCGAGCGTGAGGTCCGCCGGCAGCTTCTGCGTCGGCAGCCAGTTCTCCAGACCCTCCTGGTCGAGCGTGACGACGGCGCCGACGAACGGGCGGTTGTCGCCGACGACGACGGCGTGTTCGACGATCGGGCAGGTGGCGATCTCCTGCTCCATCGGAATCGGCGCGACGTTCTTGCCGCCCGCCGTGATGATGATGTCCTTCGCACGGCCGGTCAGCGTGATGTGGCCTTCGTCGTCGAGCGTCGCCAGGTCGCCGGTCCTCAGCCAGCCGTCGGCGGCGAAGGTCTCGGCCGTCTTCTCGGGAAGGTTGTGGTAGCCGCGGAAGACGTTCTGTCCCTTGACCTCGAGTTCACCGGTCGGCGAGATGCGCACCGACGAGCCGGGCACCGGCTGTCCGACGGTGCCGATGACGTTGTCGTGGACGCGCGTGAACGCGAAGGGGGCCGCCGTCTCGGTCAGGCCGTAGCCCTGGATCATCGTCAGGCCGATGCCGTTGAAGAACGTGGCCAGACGGCGGTCGAGCGGCGCGCCGCCGCAAGCGAGGTATTTGATGCGCGGGCCGAAGGCGCCGCGGATCGCGCCGTAGACGAGCCGCTCGTAGAGCGCATGCTCGGCGCGCTGCTTCGCGTCCGGCCGGACGCCCTGCTGCGCCATCTCGCTCCACCCGCGCGCCGATTCGGCGGCCTTCGCGAAGATGCGGCCCTTGAAGCCGGTGCCGGCCTTGCGCGACGCCGCGTTGTAGACCTTCTCGAACACGCGCGGCACCGACAGCACGAAGGTCGGCTCGAACACCCGCATGTCGTGCGGCAGCGTCTTCGTGCTCGGCAGATAGCCGATGACGCCGGCGTCGGAAGTGAACACGAAGTACTGGATGAAGCGGGCGAAGCAGTGGGCGAGCGGCAGGAACAGCAGCAGGCGCGCGTCGCCTTCGAGCATCTCCGGGACGCATTCCGCGGCCGCGCGCGTGATGCTCACGAAGTTGCGGTGCGTCAGCTCGGCGCCCTTCGGCGCGCCGGTGGACCCCGACGTGTAGACGATCGTCGCCAGATCGTCGGCGCCGACGCCGGCGATGCGTTCGTCGAGCTCCTCGTCGGAGACCATGACGCCGAGGCCCTTGAGCGCGGCGATCGCGTCCGCGTCGAGCATCAGGATGCGCTCGAGGCGCGGGCAATGGTCGAAGACGGAGTCGAGGCGGTCGAACCGTTCCTGATTGTCGGCGATCGCCAGCTTCACGTCGGAATCGTTGAGGATGCGCTCGGCCTGGATCGCCGAATCGGTGTCATAGATCGGCACCGTCACGGCGCCGACGGCGGCGAGCGCGAAGTCGAGCAGACCCCATTCCACACGCGTCGCCGAGAATATCGTGACGGCGTCGCCCTTCGCGACGCCGAACTGGATCAGGCCCTTCGCGATCGCACGGACCTCGTCGTTGAACTGTCCGGCGGTGAGCGTGCTCCATGAGCCATCCGGCTCCTTGTTCTCGGTGAGCGGGGAATCGGCGCCGGAACGCTCGAGGCGGTCGGTCAGCAACGTGTAGATCGTTTCATTGTCGCGGACGGTGAGCGCATGGCCCGGCGTCGTGTACTCGGTGAGCATGGGGGACATCCTTCGTATCAGCCTTGTTCGAGCGGCCTCCGCGGCCGCCTCGGCCATCCTACGGTACCGTAGGGAACGTGCGCGTCGTATGAATCGACAACACACGCCGGCGTCGTTTTGTAGGGAACGCACAACCGGCGGGGACGCGCGGCCCGTCGCGCGGTACGTCGAGCGCGTGAGCGCATTCCGGCGCGCGGCGTCGGCGCCTAGGATGGTCGGTATGGAAATCGCGATGGTCGACGAACGGCATGTGCAGCAGGCGATGGCGAGGACGGTGCTTCCCGCCACGGACACATGCGCGCATGAAGGATACATGGAACCGGCGCGCGAGGATTGGGCGGGTCGCCCGTTGCCTCGGCTGCGCAGGCTCGGCAGGCTGCACTACGTGTGCTACGACGTGGACGAGTTCCACAGGCTCGGCATCCCCGGCGCGTCGCGCGAGAACCACGGCGCCGTCGTGTTCTCCCATGGCTTCTCCGAGTTCGCGGCCAAATACGGCGAGCTCGTGTGGTACTTCCTGCTCGCCGGCTTCTCGGTCTGCGTGCTCGAGCACCGCGGACACGGCTATTCGGCGCGCGACGTGGCCGACGACCAGATCGTCACCATCGATGATTGGCGTCGCTACGTCGCCGATCTCGCGAAGTTCACGAAGGAGGTGGGCGGCGCCTATGCGCGCGACGGGCGGCTCACGCTGTTCGCGCATTCGATGGGCGCCGGCATCGCGGCGGCGATGCTCGAACGCCACCCGAACATCGTGGCCAGGGCCGTGCTCTCCTCGCCGATGATCAAGGCGAACATCGGCGTGCCGAACTGGCTTGCGGCCGCCGTGTGCGGCGCGGCGTGCGACCTCGGGCGCGCGAAGGCGATGGCGCCCGGACAGCACGGGTTCACGCCGGTCATCGACTGGCGCGACGAGCGGGGGGCGTGCGCCGAACGGCTCGAATGGTACAAGAAGCTGCGCATCGCGAACACGCACTACCGGACGACGGCGGCCTCGAACGAATGGGTGCGGCAGGCCGTGCGCATCTCGCGCGCCATCCTCGATCCGGACATGTGCGAACGCATCGACGTGCCGGTGCTGCTGTTCCAGTCGGGTCGCGATCACTGGGTCAGCAATCCGGCGCAGGACGTCTTCGTGCAGCGCGTAGGACGTGACGGCGGCCGCATCAGCAAGGTGCGCATCGAGGATTCGGTGCATGAGATCTTCTCGATGCCGAACGCCGTCGTGGCGCCGTATCTGCAGCGGATCTTCCGCTGGCTGCAGTCGGAGGAGACGGTGACGGTGCTGCCGTAGCGCCGCCGGGCGTCGGATGCGTTAGAATCGCCTCGGGAAAAGCGGCGCGCGCGCCGGCAGACGGCCGCGCATGAGCACAAAAGCGGGGCGTACAGTGACGCGGAACGCACACGATGATCGAGATGACGCCAACGGCACGGCCGATGCCGGCCGCAGCGCGCAGGAGCAGGTGCAGGACCTGCTGAGCCGGTCGGCGCATGAGGAACGCGCCGATGCGGCGCAGACGCTCGCCGACGAGACCGTCGCCACGCAGTCCCTCGAACAGACGCCGCGGCGGATGATGGCCGGCGTGCTGTGCACGTTGCTCGGCGGCGCTTTGTGGGGCATCAACGGGTCGGTGTCGAAGATCCTGATGGAGGGATACCACATCGCGCCGCTGTGGCTCGCCTGCGTCAGGGAGATCATCGCCGGGCTCATCTTCCTCGGCTGCGCGGCGGTCGGCTCGCGGCGCGCGCTCGCCGCGGCCGTGAAAAGCGTGCGCGAATACCCGATGTACATGTTCACTGCGCTCACCTGCGTCACGCTCGTGCAGGTCGCTTACCTGTTCTCGATCCATTGGACGAACGCGGGCACGGCGACGGTGCTGCAGACGGTGAACCTGCTGATGGTGCTCGTCTATGTGTGCGTGCGCGGACGGCGCCGGCCGACGGCCAAGGAGATCATCGGCGTGACTCTCGCGTTCGCCGGCGTGTGGCTGCTCGCGACCGGCGGCAACGTCAGCTCGCTCGCGCTGCCGCTGCCGGGGCTGCTGTGGGGGCTTGCCGACGCGTTCTCCTGCGCGTGCCTCGCGATCATCCCGGTCATGCTCATCGCGAAGTACGGGAACTTCGTCGTCAACGGCATCACGTTCCTGCTGTCGGGGCTGCTGCTCACGCCCTTCGTGCAGCCGTGGAAGGATGTGCCGCAGCTCGACGCGCGCGGGTGGGGGCTGCTGCTGTTCACGATCGTCGTCGGCACCTTCGTCGCGTTCTGGCTGTACATGGCCGGCGTCGTGCGCATCGGCTCGATGCGTGCGACGATGCTCGGCACGATCGAGCCGGTCATGGCTACGATCACGGCCGTCATGTGGACCGGCGCCGTGTTCACCGGTACCGATCTGGCCGGATTCGCGCTCATCATCGTGATGTCGTTCCTCGTGCGGTGAACGCTGTGCGGTAGCGTGCGCGGCGCGCATGGGTGTGCCGGTTGCATAATCAAAGGTCGCCGGCGTGCGTGCGACCATACAATCGGAGACGATTACCTGAGGCGCGCCGAGGGCCTGCGGGCGAGGCGGCCTGAGGACGGGACTGCAGAGAAAGGATCGATTATGCTCTCGACGGCGCAGAACGTGACGATGGCCGTGCTCAATGTGATCGTATTGATCGCGTTGCTTGTGTTCGGCGTGTTCGCCGTGTACAACAACAAACCGAACTTCGAACTGACGCCGGAGCACCTCTACGACCAGCAGAAGGGTCAGCAGTGGGGCATCTGGGTGTTCGTGTTCATCATCGTCAGCTGGCTCGTGACGCTGCCGGGCGTGTTCTGGACGCTGAGCAACGGCTGGACGCAGACGCTGTGGTGGATCGAGCTCGTGACGAACGTCGCGTCGCTCGTGTGCTGCTGCGCGGCGATCTTCTACTACCATCGCCTCAACACCCGTCCGCATGACTAAATGACTAATCAGTCGTGTGACGGCGGCCGGCGATAACGCGCGGTAACACGCGATAGCCGCAGACGACGATATATGAGAGGCGGCCGGAATCCATTGGGGTTCCGGCCGCCTCTTGGTTTGTTGATTGCGATTGTCGACTATGCTGCGCTGTCGACTACGCGATCACTTCTGCGCTCACTCTTCGCGACGGCGCGCGCTCAGCGTGGCGACGCCGCCGACGAACGCGAGCGTGAACGCGGTGACGAGCACGGCGCCGATGTCGCCGCCGGTCGTGGCGAGCTTGTCGCTCGCGGCGTGCGCGACCTGCACCGACTGCGGCGTCTTGGAGGCGCCGGTTGTCATGCTGGTGGAGGTCGGCTTGGCGGAAGTGGTCGGCCTGGTCGACGTGGCCGGCGTCGTCGTGCCGGGCTTCGACGGGGTTGTCGGATTCGTTGGCTTCGTTGGCTGCTGCTCGGCCTTGATCGCCGCTTCGAGCGCGATCTCGGCGAGGCGCAGGTCCTCCTGACGATCCTTGAGCGCCTGCTGGGCGTCGGCGAGCGCGGCTTTCGCGGCGTCGAGCTTGGCCTGGGCGTCGGCGGCCGCCTGCTTGGCGGCGTCGAGCTTGGCCTGCGCCTCCTGAACGGCCGGCGTATTGCCGACGTTCTTCTTTGCGGCGTCGAGCGCGGCCTCGGCGGCTTTGACGTCCGCGTCGGCAGCGTCCTTGGCCTTCTTGGCGTCGTCCACCGCGGCCTGCGCCACGTCGGTGTTCTTCTGGGCGTCGGCGACCGCTTCGCCGGCCTTGGCGACCGTGTCCTTGGCTGCGTTGAGCGCCTGATTGCGCTTGGCGAGTTCGTCCTTGGCCGCCTGCAGATCGGCGACCGTCTGCTTGGCGTGTGTGAGTTGCGCGGCCGCCGCGTCAGCCGCCTGCTGCGCCGACGCCGCCTCGGCGGCCTTGGCGGTGGCGTCGGCCTGCGCCGCATCGCTTGCCTGCTTTGCCTCATCGTAGGCTGTTTGAGCCTTGTCCAGATTCGCCTTGGCGTTCTGCATCGCGGCGTACTTGGCAGCCGCGTCGTCCTTGGCCTGCTTGGCGGCGTCGGCGTTGCGGTTCGCCTGATCGAGCGTCTGCTTGGCGGCGTCGGCCTTCTGCTGCGCGGCGGTGTAGGCGGCCTCGGCGACATCATAGGTGGCTTGCGCCGTGTTCAGCGTCTCGGAGGCCTGCGTGTACTTGGCCGCCTGCTTGTTCGCCGTCCGTTGCGCGTCCTCCTTGGCCTGCTGCGCATTCGCATGCTTGGCGGTCGCGTCGTCGTAGGCCTGTTCGGCGTCCGACTGCGCACTCTGCGCCGCCTTGAGATTGGCGGCTGCCTGCGCGCTGGCCTTGTCCGCCGCATCGCTCGCCTTGTTCGCGGCCTCCACGGCTTCCTGTGCGCTCGCGAGCGCATCCTGCGCGTCCTTGAGCTTCTGCTGCGCGTTGCGGATCGAATCGACGTATTCCTGCAACTCCTGCTGGTAGACATCCGCGTCGGTGGGTGTCGTGTCGTCGACGCCGTCATAGCTGATGTCGTAGCTGCTGTTCTCCATGGCGGAGGTGTTGCGCCTGTACTGGCTCATGCCTAGGCCGGTGGAAGTCGCCTGAGGGTCGGAGCAGTTGAGGTAGTGACCGATAGTGGGGTAGAGATCAGGGTACTTTATGCTGACCTGATACGGGGTCATCGATTCGAGACCCGGATACTTACCGCTGGCAACGGCCTCCTTATAGACGGCCTTCTCCTGCGTCCACCAACCGGTGAAGGGGTCGGGGAGTCCCATTGCCAGATTCTCGGCCAGCCAGAGGTTGGTCGTCAGCACCTGATTGTGCTCGAACTGCGCAGTCGCCGCGTTCGCCTGCACCATCGCGGCAGCCATGGCGGCGTCTGAGATCTTCAGCGGTGCAAGGCCCTCGCTGGCGCGCAGCTGGTTGAGTTCCTGGATGAGCGCCACTGCGCGGAGCATGTTGTCGAGACTCGTGGCGTCCTTGGCATCCCCGATGTGCGTGTACTGCAGCCACGATCCTCCATCGGGCGGTGCGATCTCGTCTGGTTCGCTTGGATTCTTGGTGCTCAACGCCGAATCCGTCAGAACCTGCTGCGCGAGTTCCGCATTGCGATGCTCGAACCAGCCCAGCGCGCCCTTCCGCTCGAGCTCGGTCGCGCTCGTTGCGGCCTTTGTCGCCTCGTCGACGGCCTTCTGCGCCGCCTCGAGCTTCTGCTGGGCCGCCACCTTGTCTTGCGCGGCCTTGTCGGCCGCCGCCTGCGTGTCCTTCACCCGCTGTTCGGCGTCGGCGACCTTCTGCTCGGCGTCGCTCTTCGCGGTTGCCGCGGCCGCGAGCGCCTCCGCCGTCGTCGTCTCGTCGCGTTCGGCGGCGGCGAGCGCCGCGTTCGCCTTGTCGAGCGCCTGCTTGGCGGCGTCCGCGTCGTTGCGTGCGTTCAGCAGGCCGTCGCTGGCGTTCTGATAGGTGTGGGTCGCGTCGTTGAGCGCCGCGTTGGCCTGATCGGCCTGCAAGCTTGCCTGCTGCGCCTGCTTGAGCGCTTCATCGTATTGCGTGGCGGTGTCGTCGGCGTGCTGACGTGCCTGTTCCACCTTCGCCGGATCTTTGGCATCGCCGGCAATCCGTTCCGCGTCGTCGAGCTGCTGCTTCGCGGCGTCCGTCTGCTGTTGTGCCGCGGCCGCCTGCTTGGCGGCGTCCGCGCTCGCGTCGTTGGCTTCCGACGCCGCCTTCGCGGTGCTGTCGGCGGCCTGCTCGAGCGCTTCCATGTTGGTGGCGTCCACTTGCTGCTGCAGGCCGTCCACCTTCATCTGCTGCTCGTCCACGGCGTCCTGCGCCTTCGATTCCTCGGCCTTGGCCGCAGTCTGCGCATCCTGTGCCTGCTTGAGCGCCTGCGCCTTCTGCGTCTGCGTGTCGACGGCGTTCTGCAGATGTTCGGAGGCTTCGTCAAGCTTCGTGTTGGCCTTGTTGAGCGCCTCCTGCGCCGCCGCCGTGTTCGGATCGTTGGCGATGGCGTCGTCGACGGCCTGCTGCGCGTCCTGCACGGCCGCGTTCGCCTGATCGACTTCGCCGTTCGCGTCAGTGACCGTGCCTTCGGCGTTCTTCTGCGCTTCCTGCGCCTGCGCCACTCCGTCCTTGGCGGCGTCGACGGCCGCCTGCGCCTGCTGCACGGCGTTCGTCGCCGTCTGCTGCTGCGTCTGCGTGTCCGGCTGCTGCGGCTCCGCCGGCTCGTCGGCGATGGCGACCATCGGCGCGCCGAGCGTCGCGATCGCGGCCATCGTGGCGACCGCTCCGTTCACCGTCTTCATCGTCGGGAATGATTTGTTCTGCTGTTCGCGCCGCGCCTGCGCATGCTTTCCCTGTGTCATAATGACCCCCTTCAGTGGTCTGTAGTGACTGTTGCTGTTCTTCTCGGGCAGCATAATCCATCATAGACAGGAGAAAAATAGCACGCGCACGAATTGGAAAAATTACTTTCGTGCGACTATTATGCGCGCTTCTATCGTCAGTTCGCTGATTTGGGCGAGATCGAGCGCGTCGATATCGACGTTGAACAGCAGCGGCGTCATATGCGCGAAGGTGTGCACGTCGTCGGCTGCCATCGCAAAGGTACGCGAGACGGTGCGCATATCGAGGACGTTGAAGTGTTCACGGAACTGTTCGATTACGTGTTCGTTTGAATAATCGGCGTTGCGCAGCTGCTCGCGTGCGAGTTCGCGCAATTGTTCATCGTGATGCACGCCGGGGATCACTTTGATGACGATGGCGTCATCCTTCATGACGCGGTGGAATTCCGCGGCGTTTACCGGGGAGAAGACGTCGAGGATGCAGTCGATTGCGTCGTCGCGCACCGGAAGGTCGGCGAGGTTGCCGACGAACCATCGGACGGCCATCGTCGCGTCCTCGCGCGCCGCCTGCTGAATCGAGTCCTTTGAGATGTCGAAGGCGAGCACATCGGCGGCCGGATTCGCGCGCTGCACGGCGCGCGCGTAGAAGCCTTCGCCGCAACCGACATCCAGGATCGCGGCGCGCGGATTCAGATATCTGCCGACGGCGTCGAGCACGGCGTCGCGGATGTCGTCGTAATAGCCGGCCTCGAGGATGCGCGCACGGTTCTCGAACGACGCCTTGTTGTAGAACGGCGACTGTTTCGCGGCGGGCGCGAGATTGACGTAGCCCTGTTTCGCGATATCGAAGGTGTGACGGTTCGGGCAGCGCAGGCTCGCGCCATCCAAGTGCAGCGTCTCATGGCAAATCGGGCAAATGAAGTAGCGTTCGCTGTCACGGAAGCGCGCGATTTTCGCAGGATTCATGCCGCCATCCTAGCGGGAAGGGCGTGCATGCAGTGGCAGGGACGCATATTGGCGGCATCCGTGGTAGATGTGATGCATATGGCGGTGGTGTTTGCACTCGCCGGCGGCGCCGTCGCGCATATCCGGGTGGTGGGTGCATAACTGGATTGTTCGGGCCAACTGTCGATATATGCGGCCGATCACTGGGATGCATGGATGTGGCGCCCCTGCATGTGGGGGATTCTGGTCGTTTTGGTGGCCTATGCGCGGATGGGTGGTGTCGTTGTGCGTAATTGTGCGAATTGTGGAGCGTCCTGCGGCTCCCGTCCGATCGAGGCGCCGCATCACTCGTGGTTTGGTGCGAAAAACCGAGTTGTGCGGGCGGGGACGCCTCGGAGCATTGCAGGTTGGCGCGTTCGACGAGGCGCGCCATCTGGATGCGGCCCATGCACAGTCGGTCGCTTGCCGCCGACAGATATGCCTTCGCCGTCGGATTCTCAAACTGCTCTCGGATTGTTGTCACAAGGCCGCTTCCGGGCAAAACGAAATGGCTGATTCCGTTGGGAATCAGCCATTTCTTGCTGGTGCGAGCGGCGGGACTTGAACCCGCACGAGCATGAGCTCACTGCCACCTGAAGACAGCGCGTCTACCATTCCGCCACGCTCGCAGACAAATAGCTAATCTACACCATGTGGAACAGGCGTGCAACTCGGCGTGTTGCGTTGATTAGCCCTCGGTCAACGTGTCCAGGCGGTCGTTGAGCCGGGCGAGCGTCGTCTGCCCCAGTTGCGTTTCGAGCGCGTGCTGTGCGGCATCGAGCTCGCCGTCGAGCAGCGTGTGGATGTTGCGGCCGACCGGGCACTGCGGATTGGGATTGTCGTGGAATCCGAACAGCTGGCGGTCGGGGCCCTCGATCGCCTGGTAGACGTCCAGTAACGTGATTGACGTCAACGGCCGTGCGATGTGCGCGCCGCCGACGCCGGCGTCCACGGTGACGAGGCCGGCGTCCTTGAGCTTGCCGATGACCTCATGCTGAACGCCGACGGCAAGAGCGAGATCAGCTATGCCGATTACGCGATCGGCATAGCTGATGAAATCGTCACCGACCACCCGCACATCCGCGAGCGCATCTCCCTCGTGAGCAAGTAACGAACAAGTGGGCGGCGCTGCTATCCGCGCGAACCGTTCGCGTAGAAGCGAGCGAGTGTCTCGTCGCGGAACTCGTCGAAGTAGCCGCCGTCGATCGATGCGCGGATGTCGTCGAGCAGATGCACGAAGAAGTACTCGTTGTGGATCGTCGCGAGCGTGAACCCGTTCATCTCGTGCGAGCGCAGCAAATGGTCGACGTAGGCGCGCGAGTAGTGCGTGCATGTGTAGCAGCTGCATCCCTCCTCGAGCGGGCCGAAGTCGTGCTTGAACTGTGCGCGCTTGATGTTGTAGCGGCCGTCGCGCGTGAAGATCGCGCCGTTGCGGCCGCAGCGCGCCGGCGCCACGCAGTCGAAGGTGTCGCCGCCGTTCTCGACGCATGCGAAGATGTCGTCCACGGCGGCGATGCCGAGCACATGGCGCGGGCGGCTTTGCGGCATCTCGTCGCAGATCCATGCGCATATGTCGCCGATGATGCGCTTCTCCATCGCGCCGCCGATGCCGACGCCGTCGAAGTCGAGCGACGCGATCTGCTGCGCTGCGTGGCGCCGCAGATCCTCGTAGTTCGCGCCCTGCACGACGCCGTAGAGCGCCTGGTAGGGTTTGCCGACGCGTTCCGTCGTGAGCCGTTCGTGCTCGGCGACGCAGCGCTGCGCCCAGCGGTAGGTGCGTTCGACCGAGTTCTCCTGATAGCGGCGCGTGTTCATCAGCGTCGTCAGCTCGTCGAAGGCGAACATGATGTCGGCGCCGATCTTGTGCTGGATGTTCATCGATATCTCCGCCGAGAAACGGTGCAGCGAGCCGTTGAGCGGCGATTTGAACGTCACGCCGTCCTCGTCGACGAAGGCCATGCGTTCCTTGCCTTCGGCGATGACGTCGTCCGATTTCATGCCTTTCACGTCCATCGCGAGCGTCTTCTTGAAGCCCGCGCCGAGCGAAAGCACCTGGAAACCGCCCGAATCGGTGAAGGTGGGGCCGTTCCAGTTCATGAACTTCGCCAAGCCGCCCGCTTCGTCGAGCACGTCCTCGCCGGGGCGTTCGTACAGATGGAACGCGTTCGACAGCAGGCACTGCGCGCCGAGTTCGACCATCGATTCGGGCAGCACGGCCTTCATCGCGCCCTGTGTGGCGACCGGCACGAAGGCGGGCGTCCTGATGTCGCCGTGCGGCGTGTGCAGGATGCCGGTGCGCCCGTAGCGTGCGCCCCCTTTGCCTTTGCCGTCCGCGGCGTCGGGCAGCCGTGTGATCTGTTCGAAATGGAAGGCGCTGCGATCGCCGGGTTCGCCCGGTTCGGCGCCGCGCGGATGTTCGACAAGCTGCGGTGCCGGCGCGCTCGTAATCGTACTGTCTGCTGGAATGCTCGTGCTGGTCATGTGCGCAATTCTAGGGCCTGCGGTTGTCCGTCCGGGCCGATGTACGCTTGCCGCTGTTTCGTTCTGAGCAATGACACGGTGCGACGTGTTCCTGTCTGTGACGAAGGCTCGCGATTGTGCGCTGCGTGGATGATCTTTGCATGCTTACATGAATCCTCTCGCTGTAAGAACTGATTCTTTCACTGAAAGGATCCATGTAAGCATGCAAAGATAGCCGGTCACGCTATGCGATACCGGGATGAGGGGCCTGCACCCTCGTGGATGAGGCGTCCCTTGTCCTCAAGATCCTTAAGTCGCCGGTATGCCGTGATGTAGCTCACGCCAAGCAGCTCCTGAACTTCGGCGGTCGTGATTGCGTCGTCGTTCGATTGCGCGTAATCCAGAATCATCGCATCGTGGCGGGTGGAGGATGCGCCTTTCTGCCGCACATATGTCACCAGATCCTCATTGCGTTTATATACTTCTGGCGAGAGCATGTAGCTGCGTGATTTGCCGCTGCCGATAGCTTCGACGAGTCCTGTTTCGATGAGTGTGCCGATTGATGATGTAATGCGTCGTTCCTCCACGTCTGCATAGGAGCAAAGTTGTGCATGGGTGAGTTGACGGTGCTCCTTCAACAACGAGAGGATGATGAGCGACCAGACCGATAACGGGCCGCTCAAACGGCGTTCCTCTTTGGCCACCATGGTTGCGAACCCCTTATCGGGAACGATTTTGCGGGTAAGCAGCACCACCTCATGCATGTTCGAAGCCGAGTAATCAGGTTGGGTTCCTCCGGCGGACAGGTAATCCTTGTAGATGGTGTCCACGCCGCGTCCTGCCTGTTCGGCATAACCGGCGATCCTCAGGACGTTCGCTAACCGAGGATTGCGGGAGCGCGGTTGGGCGGAGAGTAGATTCTGTGCGTTGACGCCCTCGATGAATCCACCTGGGTTGGAGATGGTCATCCCCTGCTCGTCTATGGTGAATATTACGTTTTCCAGTTGCGCATAGTCGCGATGGCAGAAGGCGTTTACCATCGCTTCTCGGAATGCTTGCGGCGGATAATCATGAATATTCACATGAAGGAGTCCGCTCATGATTTCATGGTTGGTGTTCCAAGGAGCCAGCAGATCATCGATGGCGTCGAACATGTCGACGAGGGGCAACGTTATGTTGTCCTTGCTTACAACAGGCTGCAGATTCCGCAGCACGTGGAAGGATGCCTTGGCCGAGGGGACGCAGCGGTCGATGGATTCGGGTTTCCCGATCATCAGCAGTCCCGTGATAGAGGGCAATAATCCGTGGGGACTGTCCTTGACGAGCTCCAAAGTCCTGTCGAAGTCCTCATCGTTGTAGCTCAACAATGTGTTATCTGCGCGGGTCTCACGAATGTGCTCACGGAGTTTCTCGCGGGAGGCGGGATTCAAATCATCGTAAGTAGCGGTCGGTGCGATCTGATCGCTGTAATCATATTGACGCTGTTGGGATAGTCGGCTGATGAATTCTGATGGGTAGAGAGGAACCACTTCGGGGCTGCCGTCCCCTTTCAGGCGGCGTTGCGATATCTTGGCGTCACGCGAGGCTACGATCTGTTCGTTCTTGTCCACTTCGATGCAAATAACAGTTTTTTCGTCGATTTGAAGCTTCTCGACGCGAACCCGCACGGGTGGCACGGTTTTGTTATAGATAAAAGCTGCAAGTCTATTCGTGTTTTGATGGATTTTGTTGATTCCGGTTACTGTGCCGTCGTCTTCGACGCCGAGATACAAGGAACCACCTTCAGTGTTAGCGAAAGCGACTACGTTGTCGATGATTTCGTTGTCGGTCTGTGGGCGGCTCTTTTCGCTCTTGAACTCTACGGTGAGAGACTCGTGTTCCGGAAGCATCTATCCTCCTATGATTCCAAGACGATGGTTCCATCTCTCCTTTCATGTTAACATCGAATCCTTTCAGTGAAAGAATTAGTTCTTTCACTGAAAGGATTCGTGTAAGCATGCAAGGATAGCCGGTCAGGTTATGCGATATCAGGGTTGCGCTGCTTCCGCGCTCATCCGCTCCTCGTCCAATTGCGCAAGGCGACGCAGCCAGCGTTGGATGGTTCCCGCACGCAGCAGGTCGTTGAGAAGGCCAGTGCAGAACCGCTCCTGCCGCACGCCGTAGAAAATCATCAGGAACACGGTGCGCGCGTCGCAATCCGCCGGATCAACGTTGTCGATCGGTGTGCTGAGGATGCTCGCCTCCAAAAATCCCAGATAGTTGCGTGCGCCCAGTTCGGGGTGCTCTTCGGCGAATCGTGACACGGCATCCATGAAGCGGATTACGTCGTCGTTGTAGAAGAACCAGTCCATGCCGATATGAGTCGTGCCGAAATCGTCCATCCGCTCAAGCGTCGGCAGGTACTTCGTAATCGGCGTATAGGAAACCTTGGCGATTGCGTCGGTGTCGCCCACGGCGAGGTGTATCGGCGGATTCGTTAGATACGCAATCTCATCCGCGGCTTCAGCGTGGGCGTGCAGATACCACCACGGATTCTTCGTCGCGATATCCGCGAGATGATCCTGCGCATAGCGATACAGCGTGAGTGCCTTCGCAGTATCGACCGCGCATCCGACGCCGTACTCATAACAGCGCGCGAGCCGCAGCGCCGCAGCCGCCTGCGCATGGCGGACCTGCCCCGGGCCGCCGCCGCGCGCATACGCCTCCTCATACAGCGCGAACGCGCGTCGTGCGTCGCGTCTGCACGTCCTTCCTTCCAATCGCAGGTCGCCGAGGAACGCGAGCGCCTCCGCGTCGCCGAGCGTCGCCGCACGTTCGAAGCAGATCCGCGCGCGTTCGGGAAGCGGCGGCTGCTCGATGATCGGCGGCTGCCCTTTGATGCTCGCCGTGTAGCAGCTGTCGAAATAGTCGCCGTGATTGAGGTCGTCGTCGTAGATGCGGCCGAGGGCGAGCCATGCGCGCGCGTTGCCGCGGCCGGCCGCGTGGCGGAACAGGATCTCGGCGAGCTTCAGACAGTCATGATGCTGCTGGCGCTCCCAATCGCTGAGCGATTCGGTCGTGCCGAACATATCCGCGTGCGCACGCATCGCCTCCTCGAAGTAGAACATCGCGTGCTCCTGCGCCTCTGCTCCGTCGGCGTCGTAGCGGGACGCCCGTTTGCAGTAGTCGCCGTCGTCATAGGTGGAGGAATAGAACGGTGTGCCGGGAAGGTCGCGGTATTCCCGCACCCACTGTCCGTACGTCATGAGCGTCGTATCCATCACCGTCCGGTGGCAGATCGGCACGGGTTTGATGGAGACGACGTCTTCTGGCCCGTCGTTCTGCGGATAGAAGCCGATGAGGCTGCGCTCGCGGACGTATAGTTTGCCGCGGCGGTCCTTCGCGAACGAGGGGAGCGTGAGCTGGACGGTCGGCAGCACGGGGCCGATCACGAGGTCGGCGAAGCAGTAATAGAGGTCGTCGTATCGCAGAATCGGCACATGCGGGCGGACATGTCCGGGGTCGATGTCCGGCGCGCGGTCGTGTCGTAGGTGGTGCGGGCAGTTGGGGTCGTCGTTGCGCTCCATGGCAGCATCCTATCAATGTACGCCTCGGAAGGCGTTCCGCCATTGTCTGCTCCTAAGGAACTTGCCATCAAACATGGTTTTGACTCTCAACAAACATTCAGGAAACGTCAAGCAGCCGTGTTTTAACTATGTGGGTAGAGATTCCTCTACCGGTGACGAACAGCGCCGCGCGCCCGCCGCCCGCGCACTACGATGACCGGTGACGAACGTAGACCATGCATGGAGTGACGAACGGAGAGACATATGAGTGACGAGAACCGTTACCCGTGGGAGACGAGCGATCCCGACGATGCGCGGCGCGCGGACGGCGCGCAGCCGAACGCCGCATACACGGACGATGCACCGGCGCATGACGCGGCGTCGGCGCAGCAGCCGGGCGCGGCCGCGCCGTCGGACGAAGCGGCGACGCATACGCTGCCGCCGATGCAGCCGACAACGTCGGGAACCGACGACGCGCATACGTCGCCGATTCCTCCGTCCGATGCGCAGCCCGCACAGCAGCCGGCGTCGCAGGGATACCGTCCGGCGCCGATGTACGGCGCCTATGCGCCGACGACGCCGGCACAGCCGCAGCAGAACCAGCAGCCGGCCCCTGCCCAGACGCAGCCGACGTCGCCGTTCGCACTGCCGTTCCAGGACCAGAACATGCCCGGCGCGAACCAGCAGCCGCACGCCGGACGGTCGCCGTACGTCCCCTTCGGCACCGCGAACAGCGGCGCGAACGGCAACGGCACGCCCGGCGCGCCGGCGTCGCCGGCCGCGCCGTTGGGCGGCGACGACCCGCACAACCCGTATGCCGACATCGGCCGCGAGGAGACGAAGTCGCACGGCGTGCTCATCGGCGTCGTCTCCGCCGTCGTGACCGCGATCCTGTGCCTCGGCGTCGGCTGGACGGCGCTCACCTACGGCTGGGTGAAGGTGCCGACCTCGTCGTCGATATCGTCGATCTCCTCCAACCAAGGCGGCTCTGAAGGCAGCGCCGTCGTCGAGGGCGGCGCGACGCCGAACTGGACGGCCGTCTCGTCGAAGGTCTCGAACGCCGTCGTCTCGATCTCGACGACCGTCGAAGGGGGCGCGTCGAAGGGTTCCGGCGCGATCATCGACAAGGACGGACATGTCGTCACGAACAACCACGTCGTCTCCGGTGCGAAGAGCATCGTCGTGACGCTGAGCAACGGCGACCTGTACGAGGCCGACGTCGTCGGCACCGATTCGACGACCGACCTGGCCGTCATCCAGCTGAAGAACCCGCCGTCCAACCTGACGACGGTCGAGTTCGCCGATTCCTCGAAGGTGGCCGTCGGCGAGCCGATCATGGCGATCGGCAACCCGCTCGGCTACGATGACACGGCGACGACCGGCATCGTCTCCGCGCTCAACCGACCGGTCTCGGTGATGGACGAGGACAACCAGACGATCGTGACGAACGCGATCCAGATCGATGCGGCCGTCAACCCGGGCAACTCGGGCGGCCCGACCTTCAACGCGGCCGGCCAGGTCATCGGCATCAATTCGTCGATCGCGTCGACGGCGAGCAGCGAGGAGAACGTCGGATCGATCGGCATCGGCTTCGCGATCCCGTCGAACCTCGTCAAGCGCGTCGCGAACGAGATCATCAAGAACGGCAAGGTCGAGCACGTCGCGCTCGGCGTCACGATCAAGAACACGACGGTGACCGCGGACGGCGTGACGCGAGCCGGCACCGAAGTGCAGGCGCTCGTCTCGGGCGGCCCCGCCGAGAAGGCCGGCATCGTCAAGGGCGACGTCATCGTCGCCTACGACGGCCTGGCGGTGACGAACAACTACTCGCTGCTCGGCTTCGTGCGTGCCGCGGCGATGGGTTCGACGGCCAAGCTGACCGTCGTGCGCGACGGCAAGGTCATGGACGTCGACGTCACGCTCGACAAGCCCGAGGCGGACGTCAACGGTTCGTCTCGCAGCGAGGATGACCAGCAGGAGCAGCGCCGCCAGCAGCAGGAGCAGCGCAACGACCGCAACGGCGGCGGCGTCTTCGACCCCTTCGGCCTGTGGTAGACCCCTGCGGCCTTCCCGGTCGGTGCTGAGGTGGTTCGGCCCCGCCCCGGACGGCATCCCGGGATGACGCCGGACAGTGCGATTCGCACTGTCCGGCGTTCTTTGTTACAGTGAAACACGTTCGCACCATGGGAATCCCATGTCCGCGAACCGATAACTGAAGATGAACCTAGCAATCTTTTTACGCCGTGTGTCGTAAGCGCGCCAAGCCGGGCGCCGTGTTCGATGGGCTAACAAGGCGTGAAGCTGACGTTCCCGGACCCGCCGGAATCGCGCACCCGTTGCGCGGCCGTGCGCGGGACGGGAAGACGATACCGACCGTAAGGAGATGCGATGAGGAGAATCATCGATCTTTGCAAGGAAGTGCCGCTTCTTCCTCTCACGCTGCTGGCGGCGATCCCGCTCGCGCTCATTCCGCAGTGGCGCCCATGGGGCCACATCCACCCCGCCTTCGACCCCGGCGTCGGAGAATGGATCATCATCCTGTTCGTCGTCTGGACGATCTACACGAGCGTCCGCGAGATGATCGACAGCATCAGGCACGGCCATGTGGGCGTCGACCTGCTCGCGATCGTCGCGCTCGTCTCCACCGTCTGCGTGCAGCAGTACTGGGCGTCGTGGGCCGTCGTGCTCATGGTCGCCTCCGGTGAGGCGATCGAATCGTATGCGCAGAACAAGGCGAAGGGCAACCTCGCCGCGCTGATCAAGGCCGCGCCGCAGCAGGCGCACGTCGTCACGCTGCCGGGCGCAGATGGCTCCGGCGAGGCGGACATGACCGACGAAGGCTTCCGCAAGGTGCAGCAGGCCGTCGAGGACGCCCAGCGCGAAGGCAGGCAGCTCAACGCCGGCAACGGCCATTTCGAGACGGTGCCGGTCAACGACGTCAGGCTTGGGTCGGTACTGCTCGTGCTGCCCGGCGAGATCGTGCCGGTCGACGGCGTGTTGCTGAGCGGCACGGCGAGCGTCGACCTGAGCAACATCAACGGCGAGCCGGTGCCGCGCACGATCTTCGCCGGCGCGCAGGTGCTCTCCGGGTCGATCAACGGATCGACGACGATGATGATCCGCACGACGTCGCTCGCCGCCGATTCCCAGTACCAGCAGATCCTCAAGCTCGTCTCCGCCGCCGAGGAGTCGCGCGCCGCCGTCGTGCGCACGGCGGACATGCTCGCCGTGCCGTTCACGATCGTCTCCTTCGCGATCGCGATCGTCGCGTGGATCGTCTCCGGCACCGGCCTGCGCTTCGCGCAGGTGCTCGTGCTCGCGACGCCGTGCCCGCTGCTCATCGCCGCGCCGGTCGCCTACGTCGCCGGCACCGCGCGCCTCGCCAAGCACAAGATCCTCGTCAAGTCGCAGGACGTGCTCGAGAACCTCGGCCGCGTCACGCATGTCTTCTTCGACAAGACCGGCACGCTCACCGTCAAGCAGCCGCAGGTCGTACGCGTCGAGAAGGCCAAGGGCGTGCCGGCGGACGTCTCCGAGGACGAGATCCTGATGATGGCGGGCGTCGTCGAGGGCTTCTCGGTCCATGTGCTCGCCAAGGGCATCGTCGAGGCCGGGCGCAGTGCGATGGAACGGCTCGGCCGGTTGCCGAGCTCGAGCGGCAGGAAGGCCGTCGACGACCATGTGGATGCCTCCCACCGTGTGCTGCCGAACCCGAACGAGAACTACCCGGTCGTCGGCAACGTCTCCGAGATCCCGGGCAAGGGCGTGCGCGGCACCGTGGATGGCCACAAGGTGGAGGTCGGGCGTTACGCCTTCGTGACCGAGCAGGACATCGCCAGTCAGGAGGTCCGCAACGCGGCCGAGGAGGAACGCAACGAGAAGGCGATGGAAGCCGCCGACCGTGAGGCCGCCAAGTTGTGGCCCGACGAGCTCGAACCGGACGAGATGGCCACCTACATCGCCATCGACGGGCACCTTGCGGCGCGTATCGTGCTGCGCGACATCCCGCGTTACAACGCGAAGCAGTCGGTCCGGGAACTGCGTGACCTCGGCGTCAAGGAGGAGACGATGCTCACCGGCGACAAGAAGTCGTCGGCGATGATCATCGCGAACGAGGTCGGCATCACCGACGTGCGCTACGAACTGCTGCCGCAGGACAAGGTGGAGGCCGTGCGTCGGGCTTCGCAGGAGGGGAGGAGCGGCACCGAGACATGGTGGAAGCGTGCGGCCGCGAAGTTGCTCGGCGAACCGATCCACCGCGACGTGACGATGATGGTCGGCGATGGCGTCAACGATTCGCCGGTGCTCGCCGTCGCCGACATCGGCATGGCGATGACCGACGGTACGTCGACGGCGGCCTCGGAATCGGCGGAGGTCGTCATCATGAACGACGACATCGGCGCCGTGCCGAAGGGCGTCAGGATCGCGAGGCAGACGAAGCAGCGCATGCTGCAGGCCGTGCTCGTCGGCATCGCGCTTGCGATCGTCGGCATGGTGTGCGCGGCGTTCAACCTCATCCCGGTCGTCGCCGGCGCGTTCCTGCAGGAGGCGATCGACGTCGTCTCGATCCTGTGGGCGCTGACGGCGTTGTTCGACCGCAAGTAGCGGCGGCGGGGCCGCGTATTCGGGACATGGTTGCCACGGGGCCGTCGCGGCGGACGTCATCGTCCGCCGCGACGGCCCCGTGACGCATCCGCGCGGAATTTACGATTCGCCGTGCAGGTCGGCGATGACGTCGTCGACGGTCGTCGCCAGCGCGCTCAGCAGATCGTTGCGGCCGCACGCGTCCGACAGGATCGCGAGCACATAGCCCTGCGGATGCGTCTGCAGGTCGTGCGCGCCGGCCGGCAGCACGATGCCGGCGTCGTTGAGCGCGTAGAGGCCGCCCTCGCCGTAGATCCAGCCGGCCTTCGTGTACACCTCCTCGTTCTCGGTGTGCGCCATCTGGATCGACGAGTTGAGCGAGCCGCGCATCTGCTGCGCGAGCCATGCGCGCGCCTCCGGCGATGCGGGGGCGGCGCCGTCCGCCTTCGCGGGCGCCGTGTCCGAGAACAGATACTGGTAGCCGAGCACCCACAGTCGTGCCAGATCGCTCGCCGTCAGGAACTCGTAGTAGCCGATGAGCGGCGCGTCGAAGGTGTAGCCGGCCGTCCATGCCGTGAACGGCGGCGTGCCGTAGCGCCGGTACAGCGACTCATAGGAGTCGTTGTCGGAGACGGTGAGCGTCGCCGTGATCAGACGGTTGGGATAGGCGGCATCGGCGTCGACGCTCGTCGAGACGGCGTCGAGGTCGAACGCTCCCGTCTGTGCGAGCGACAGGATGTACGGGGCCTTGATCGAGGATGCCGAATACCGCGGCACGTTCGCGAAGGATGTGACGACGGCGCCGGTGCGCATGTCGACGACCGCGAAGGAGACCTCGAACCCCTCCTCATGGTAGGCGCTGATCGCGCGCTGCAGCTGCGCGGATTCGGCGTCGCTCAGCGTGACGCCGGCGGCCGATACGGCGGCGGCTGTGTCGGCCGCGCGCAGATTCGTGAACGCGGCGGCCACGACGTCGTTGAGGTTCGGCGTGACGATCGTCTTTTCGATGCCGTCGGAAGGCGTCTCGGCGGCGTCCGATGCGGGGCTCGTCGGCGACGGCGCCGTCTGCATGGCGGATGCGGCGGGATGCGCGGCGCTCGCGGGGCCGTCGCCGAAGACGCCGACGGCCCCGGCACTGAGCAGGCCGCCCATCGCGACGACCGACGCGGCGATCGCGATGCCCTTCCATTTGGCGATCGATCTGCGATGGCCGGCGATCGCGATGTCGAACTGCGCGTCGGTCAGCGGTACGTCACGCCATTTGGGACTCGTGCCGCGTCTCGTCTTCTTCTGCATCCCAGCGCACCCGTTTCTCACGTATGCCCACGCTTTTCCAAGGAAAACTATAGGGTGACCCTTCGGCATCGGCTGGTGGGCGAGCCGGACGACGCAGAGCGGGGCGGACGGCCTGCCGCCGTCCGCCCCGCGTGATCATCGCGCCCGGGTCGTCCGCTTCGAACTCGTCATTCGCCGTGGGCGAGGCGACGGAACTCGTCGGGTTCGATGACCTTCTTGTGCTCGCGTCCTTCCTTCGCTCCTTCGGCGCGTTCGAAAGCGTCGACGCGCTTCCAGCCGGCGAAGTCGATCGGCTTGATGCCGCGTTCGGCGAGCAGGCGGTCGATCGATTCGGGGTCGCGGTCCGGGGCCAGACGCGCGTTCTCCTTGTTCTTCGCCAGATCCTCGAGCATCGCCGTGACGATCATCAGCGCATCCGATTTCGTCGAGCCGATCAGGCCGACCGGCCCGCGCTTCGCCCAGCCGGTCGCGTATAGACGGTCGCGCACCTCGCCGTTGACGGCGTCGACGGTGATGCGGCCGTCGCCGTTCGCGTTCGCCAGATGCGCGCCCTGCTCGTCATAGGCGATGCCCGGCACGGATTCGGGCTTGTAGCCGATCGCATGGTAGACGGCCTGCACCGGGTAGTCGGTGTATTCGCCGGTACGCGTCATCCTGCCGTCCGCCGAGGTCTCGGTGCGTTCGACGCGGATGCCGCAGACCTTGCCGTCCTCGCCGAGGATCTCGACCGGCGCGGAGTTGAAGTGGATGTAGTATTTGCGGTCCGCCGGGTTGCCTTCGAAGTCGACGTCGCCGTCGTCCTCCATGTCCTCCGCCATCTCGCGGATCGCGAACAGCTCCTCGACCATCTGACGGGTCAGCTTGTCCTTGCCGGCCTCCTCGATCGTATCGTCGTCGAGCTCGAAGTCGTCCTCGTCGATGATCAGCTGGACTCCGGGCAGCTTCTCCATCTCGCGCAGCTCCTGGACGGAGAACTTCGCCTGGGCGACGCCACGGCGGATGAACAGATGCAGCGTCTTCGCCTTGTTGCGCAGGATGCCCTCGTACACGTTGTCCGGAATGTCGGTGCGCGCGCGCAGATCGTCGGCGTTGCGCATCAGCTCGCGGGCGACGTCCATCGCGACGTTGCCGCCGCCGATGACGGCGACCTCCTCGGCCTGCAGCGGCCACTCGCGCACGCCGGTCGGATAGCCGTCGTACCACTCGACGAACTTCGCCGCGCCATAGACGCCGTCATAGTCGGCGCCCGGCAGGTTGAGCGGCTTGTCCTTGATCGCCCCGGTCGCGAAGAGCACGGCGTCGTAGCGTTCGAGCAGATCGTCGATCGTCACGTCCTTGCCGAACTCCACGTCGCAGTACAGATGGATGTTCGGATTGTCGAGCGTCTTCTCGAGTGCGGACGCGATGAACTTGATCGACGGGTGGTCGGGCGCGACGCCGTAGCGCACCAGGCCGAAGGGCACCGGCAGCTTCTCGAACAGGTCGATGCGTGCGTCGGTGCCCAGCCCGAGCTCGTCGCCGAGCTTGGCGAGCTGGCGCAGGAAGATGTCGGAGGAATACACGCCGGCCGGGCCGGCGCCGATGACGGCAATGCGAAGTTCAGAATCATTAGTCACGGCATACTAGCGTAGCCGATATGCGCGAACGGCGGAAGAGGGGATATGGACGGATGGGGGCCGTCGGTACACTGGTGCCTATGAACGGGAAACTGCGGATGCACAACCATTACAACGGGCTGAAGACGGCGATACTGTTCGCCGTCATGTGGGCGATCATCATGGTCATCTGGTGGGCGACGGGCGCGTACGTGGACACGCTCGTCTACTACGTGATGATCGGCTTGGGCATGTCCTTCGTCTCCTATTGGTTCTCCGACAAGCTCGCGCTCGCCTCGATGCACGCACAGTCGGTCAGCGAACAGGAGGCGCCGCAGCTGTATGCGATCGTGCGCGAACTGTCGCAGACGGCGGGCAAGCCGATGCCGCGCATCTACATCGCCCCGACCGAGACGCCGAACGCGTTCGCGACCGGCCGCAACGAACGGCACGCGGCCGTGTGCTGCACGCAGGGCATCATGCGCATCCTCGACTACCGGGAGATGCGCGGCGTGCTCGGCCACGAGCTGATGCATGTGTACAACCGCGACATCCGCACGTCGGCGATCGCCGGCGCGATGGCCACCGTCATCACCTACCTCGGCTACTCGCTGATGTACTTCGGCAACTCCACGCGCAACGACCGCGACTCCGACAACGGCGCGGGCGCGCTCGGTGCGTTCGGCGCATTGCTCAGCATGATCCTCGCGCCGATCGCGGCGTCGCTGATCCAGATGGCGATCTCGCGCACGCGCGAATACGACGCCGACGAGGACGGCAGCGTCCTGACCGGGGACCCGAACGCGCTCGCCAGCGCGCTGTACAAGATCCAGTACGGCATCGCGCAGAACCCGATGCCGGCGACGGCGACCGACCAATCGACGGCGGCGATGATGATCGAGTCGCCGTTCTCGGCGAAGGGTTTCTCGCGGCTGTTCTCGACGCATCCGCCGACCGAGGACCGCATCGCCCGCCTGCGGCAGATGGCGGCCGACATGGGCGCGCCGGGCATCGCGGACGCCGACCGTCTCGCGCAGGTCGCGCGCGGCGGACGAGCATAGGACGTCCCGATGTGGCCGGCGGGTGTGGTAAGATAGCTGATGGCGGTCACGGCCGCATGCGGATGTAGTTCATCGGTAGAACGAAAGCTTCCCAAGCTTTAAAGGCGGGTTCGACTCCCGTCATCCGCTCTCTGGAATCGTTGTGGGTCAAAAGTGAGCCGGCGCCGACCCCCTCGTTTGTGAACGTCGAAGGGGAGCTGTGCACCGATTGCGTTCGCGAACGACGTCTGTTGCGAACGCTTCGGGTGCAAACCGCACCCATCGCGTTCGCAGATGGTGCCCGTTGCGACCGTTGTGGGTGCGGACGGCGCACATACCGTTCGCGAAGGGCGACGCAAGCGATTGTCAGGGGTGCGCTACCCGCCGGGAACGTTCACGGTGGCGCATATGACTCGTGCGGTGACGCTGTCAGGGGACGGGGACGCCGGCGGGATCGTCGGGATGTACGGTGAAGGCATGTGCGTGCATTATCTGGGATTGTCGGATGAGGAAGTCGATCGGCTGGTGGAACAGCTGAGCGGGGAACGTCCGGAGCGACCCGAGCCGAGGCCCGCGGAGGCCACGACGCCGCAGTACGAACAGCGCGAGCTCGACTATCCGCAGTCGTCGGGGAGCCCGCGCGAGGAGCGGGAACGACGATGGATCGACGTGTATCCGAAGACGGTGTCGCCGGTGATCGTGCCGACCTTCGATACGGCGGTCGGCGTCGGCGACCTGACTCCCGGCACGTTGGAGCGCGCGGACCTGTCGTGGGGATACCGTACGCAGTGGAATCCGCAGCCGATCTTCAACACGCGCATCGAAAGCGCGGACAAGCCGATCTGGCGGCCGTCGATGGAGCACGACCGCTGTATCATCGCCTGCCGTCGCTTCTATGAATTCAGCGGGACCGAGACGCGCGTCAGCGAGCGCACCGGGCGCGTCGTCAAGCAGCGGTATGCGTTCGTGGTCCCCGATATGCCGGTCATGTTCATCGGCGGCATACGGCGCGGCGACGAGTATTCGATGATCACGACGCGCGCGAACGCCGTGATGGCGCCGGTGCATCCGCGGATGCCGCTCATCCTGCATCCGACCGAGCTGACGACGTGGCTCGGGCCGCAGTATATGCGCCTCGCCGACCGTTCCGCCGTGCCGCTCGTCGCGCACAAAACGGCGTAGCGACCGCGGGTGAGCCGATACGCGTGCTCGCGCAGACGCGCGGTCAGGGAGTCCGTTATGCTGTTAGGCGTTTCATGCGGCGATCCGCGCTGGTGGATGGACGGATGCATAGGTCGTATCGGTATCAACAGAGCACAAGGTGAGGCGGTAGATGGCGAATACAATAGTCAATTCATCGAACGGAGCGGCGGCGGACAACGAAGGACGGGGCCACGGTCTCGGCCTGTTCGCGCTCGCCGCAGGCGCGTTCGTGTTCGGTGCGGCCGAGTTCGTCATGATGGGCATCCTGCCGCAGGTCGCGCAGGCGCTGCGGGTGAGCATCCCCTTCGCCGGCAACTTCATCTCGGCGTACGCGATCGGCGTGTGCGTGGGCACGTTGCTGCTGATCTTCGGACGCAGGATCCCGCCGCGCTCGCTCATCATCCTGTTCATGGCGATTGCATTCGCCGGCAATGCATTGAGCGCGGTCGCCGTCAATGCGCCGATGATGATCGTCGCGCGCTTCATCGCTGGCTTCCCGCACGGCGCGTTCTTCGGCACGGCGACGCTCATCGCGAAGCTGCTCGCGCGGCGCGGGAAGGAGGCGCAGGCCGTGGCGTCGATGGTCACGGGGCAGACGGTGGCGAACATGCTCGGCGTGCCGGCGGGGACGTTGCTCGCCGAACATCTGTCCTGGCATCTCGCGTTCGCCGCGCTCGCCGCCTGCGCCGTCGTCACGGGCGTCCTCGTGCGTGTATGGGTGCCGTTCATCGCGGCCACGGGCGCCGACGCCGGACTCGGCGGCCAGTTCATGTTCCTGCGCAAGCCGGGCCCGTGGATGGTGCTCGTCGCCGTCTTCGTCGGCAACGTGGGCATCTTCTGCTGGTGGAGTTACGTCAGCCCGTGGCTGCAGCGTGTGGGCGGCTGGCCGAACACGATGGTCTCCGCGTTGATGATGCTCGCCGGCTTCGGCATGGTCGTCGGCGGCTTGATCGGCGGGCGCATCTGCGACCGGTGGAATCCGGGCGCCACATCGGCGCTCGGGCAGTTCGTCGCCTGCATGGGCCTGCTCGCCGTCTTCCTGATTCCCGGTTCGCATGTGAGCACGGCGGTGCTCACCTTCGTGATCTCCTTCGGCTTGTTCTTCGTCTCCGCGCCGCAGCAGCTCATCATGGCCGAATGCGGCGGCCTGATCGGCGGCGCCGCCGTGCAGATCGCGTTCAACTTCGGCAACGCCGTCGGCTCGATGGTCGGCGGCGCCGTGCTCGACGCATCGCATATGAACTACCACTATCCGGCGTTGAGCGGCGTCCCTTTCGCCGCGCTCGCCGTCGTGCTGCTCGTGCTGTACAGCCGTATGGGCCGTGCAGGCTCGGGGACGGCCGCGTTGGATAGGTGAGCGCCCCCGACGCCCGACGCCTCAGAACAGGTCGTCGTGTGATCCCGTGCGGGTCAGCACCAACTGGAGTGTGGCGCTCGATGCGATAGCGGGTGTTGGTCACAATTTGCCGGCGAGCGTGCGCGCTTCGCGTTCGTCGCGCGCCATACCCATGTAGCCCATGCCGCCCAGGTCATGCCGGTACACCGGCGAGCCGATGACGATCGTGTCGGTCTCTCGCATCGCCTGCAGTACGACGCCGAGATCATGAGCTGGCTGTTCGACCGGTAGCGGCGTCCGCGTTCCGGTGGTCCGCATATGCGAGTCAGGCGTCGCATATGGACGCTGCACGGCGGCGCCCGCGTCTCATCTGCTACGATGCCCGCATGGGCCTGAGGCGTCGATGCCTTGACGGCCCATGCCATCGAGATGACGGACACAAGGAAGTGATGTGCAATGCCGGACCAATCCTGGATGGAACGATACGAGACCATTCGTCATCAGTTGGATGCCGCCACCGACTTCGCGAAGTATTTCACCGAGCCCGCCATCGGCGCGGTGGCGGTCGATGTGCTGGCGCTGGGGGACTTGCATCTGCCTACCGGGCGGATCGTCGCCTGCGATCCGATGACGGAGTTGGAGGATGCGAAGCCGTACATGCAGACCGTGCCGCCAGGCGTTTATCCGGTGCAGGCGTGTGTCATCCCCAGTGAGGAGCACGGCGACCGTTACGCCTGCGTGCATGTGCGCATCAGCGATGCCAAGCCGCTTCGCTACGAATGCGGCATGACCGGCACGGAAAAGATCGACGAGCCGATCGAGCCCGGCGACTTCTACGGATTCGGCGTCGACGCCGGCGTCGGGTGCGTCACCGATGCGCGGACGCGTGACGAGGCGGTCGCCTATACCGCCAAGCTCGTGGACGCCGGCGATCTGGAGGAGTGGGAGACGCCGTTCGAGGAGGCGCTCGCCGAGAACGCGAAGGCGCATCCGAAGTACCAGACCGAATACGGCGACTGGGTGAACTGGACGGTGCCCGGCACCGACGACGACGTCATCGTGACAACGAGCGGCTGGGGCGACGGCTACTATGCGACCTACTTCGCCTATGCCGAGGATGGAACCGTCTGCGGCCTTTACGTGCCGTACATCCTCATCGACGAGGAAGAGCAGTCCGGAGAGGATGCACGATCCGGGGAGGGTGAGGCGTCGGACATGTGAGCCGCGCATCCGCGGGACGGCTTGGTTCGGTGCCGTTCCACGGATGCGATGACCGTCACTCGGCCTCGGGTGCGCGCATCTCCATCAGCAGCAGCGCACGCTTCATCTCCACGCCGTAGGCGTAGCCGACGAGGTTGCCGTTGGCGCCGATGACGCGGTGGCACGGCACGATGAACGGAATCGGGTTGCGGTTGTTCGCCGATCCCACCGCACGCACCGCCTTCGGTTGTCCCACGGCCTGTGCGATCTGCGCGTAGGTGCGCGTCTGCCCGTACGGGATCTGCTGCAGCGCATGCCATACGGCGCGCTGGAACGGGGTGCCGAATGTGAACGCGACCGGTACGGTGAACTCACGCAGCCCGCCGGCGAAGTACCGTTCGAGTTCGTCGAAGGTCCTGTCGGTGAGCGTCGTGGGCGTGCCGTCGCCGTCGTGCTCGTGGTCGTCCCGCGTGACGATGCGCAGTCCGGTGATCGCGTCGTCCCGCCAATCGATCCTCACGGGGCCGTAGGTGCCCATGTACGTCGCGAATCCCTGCATGGCGTCCTCCTTGATGATGCGTATGCTGCCATGATTATAGAGGGCGGCATGTGGGCGCGCGCCGCTACGTCGCGAATGCTCACCGATTCTGCGTAATCAACGACCGCCGGTTCACGCGGCGCGCAGCGCCTTGTCGGCCTCGTCGACGATATGCAGCGTGTTGAGGGTGCGCGGATAGCCGATGTAAGGCAGGCACTGGAGTGAGACCTTGCGCAGGAAACCGGCGTCGTTGCCCAGCGCGATGTTCGCCTTCGCGTGCGCGGTGAGCTGCGGTTCGACGCGACAGATAGCAGAACGTGATCATCTCGCGCTGCAGGTCCGTCAGGCCGGTGCGCGTGTAGTAGTCGCCGAAGCAGTTGTCGGCGAGCCAGTAGTTGACCTTGCTGCGCTCGTAGCTTTGTCCATTCCGGCGCCGAACAACTCCACCTGCTCCGCGTTGCCGGCTTCGAGGCGGTCGTCCATCGTCGTCGTGGTCTGGTCGGGCAGCGGCAGGCTCACGCCGCGCGCCTCAAGCACGTCGTTCGTGATGCCGAGGAACGGGCGCACGCGCCCCAGGCCGAGATAGTCGACGGCCTGATAGACGACCTCCTTCACCTCGATCGGTGAAAGGCCGGCGTCGAGCGCGCGCGTCAGCTGGATGCGGAATTCGTCGACGCCCTGGCAGCCGAGCAATGTCGCGAGGATCGCAAGGTAGCGCGCTTCCGGATCGAGCTTCGTGTCCGGATCCTGCGCCACCTCCTCGTCGGCGAAGTGCGGCAGGCGGTCGACGAAATGCGGGTCGGTGCGGATGAGCTCGTTGTTCGGATTGTGGTCGGGGTTGATCAGGGTATGCGTCATGATGGCCGCTTTCTTGGGGGTCGAACGCGATATGCGGATGGAGTCAAAGGGAAAGGCGGCTTGCGTTGGAGGTGCGAGCCGCCGGATGGGGGATTGCTCAGGGGCGCGTGTTGCGCGAGCGCGCCCGCGACCTCGTCGCCATGGCGGACCGCATCGAGGACGAATTCGCGTCGCTCGGCGGCGTCGCCGGCGGCACGCTGTATTTCGGCCTTGCGGAGTCGTATCAGATCCGTTATCTCGCGCAGCAGATCAAACGTCTGCGCGAACAGTGCGCCGATCTGCGCTACCACGTCGAAAGCGGTGTCTCCGCGCAGGTGCTCGAGCATCTCGATCAGGGCACGCTCGATTTCGCCGTGCTCGCGCAGGACCCCGACCTGACGAAATACGAGGCGCTGACGTTCCCCGACGTCGATCGGTGGGGCGTCATCGTGCCCGCCGGCCATCGTCTGGCGTCCCACAGGAGCATCGGCATCGACGATCTCGTCGGCGAACCGCTGTTCTGCTCGCAGCAGGGCTGGAAACATGAGATCTCGCGTTGGGCCGGGTCGCGCATGCCCGATCTGCGGCTCGAGGCGACCTTCGACCGCATCGTCGACACCAGTGCGGACTCGGGGCTGGTGTTCCGCCGGCTGCGGCCGGAACTCGACGCGAAATTGCATCTGGTGTGGCGGCGCAACCGCCCCCTCAGCCCGATCGCCGAACGGTTCGTGCGCCAGCTGCGCGGGACGTCGCCCGCGCAGCCGAACGACGCTCCCGCGGATCAGCCGCGCGCGTTGTAGTCCTCGCACATCAGGTTCGTGGCTTTGAGCAGCTTGTGCAGATAGATGAACGGGCCGACGATGATCAGCGACCCGAGGATGCCCCACAGCCAGAAATCGGCCATGCTCACTTCGCGCGGCATGCCGCGGCGCTGCAGTTCGTTGCCGATGCGGTCCGACAGGTTGCTGTACCAGACGAGCCATGCGATGCCGAGCGACAGCCATCCGAACAGGAAGAACATGAGCAGGTAGTTCGTCGATTTGCGGCCGTCATGCGGGGTGGCGACCATGTTCGTCGACTCGGTCACGTCGTACATGACGACGATGTCGTAGATGCCGAACGTGATGAGGCCGAGCAGGATGTATTTGAGCAGCCCGCGGTTCGTTTTGAGCTTGTATGCGGGCGCCTGCTGCACGACGGTCACCGGGATCGGTTGCGGGCCGTATCCGTTCGGCGGCGGCGTGCCGCCCGCCGGCGTCGACGGCGGGACATCCACTCCGCCGTAGGGAGGCGGCGTGGATGTCCCGCTGGCCGCAGGTGACGTGTACGCCGAGGATGGCGGCTGCCCATACGGCTGCGCCGGCTGCTCGGGATAGGTTGGATAGCCCGGATACGGCTGCTGCGCTTGGGGCGTCGCCGCCGATAGGCCCGGATACTCCGGCTGTGGCGTGACGTTCGCCGTGTCCGGATAGGTCGGCGTGGGTTGCGGTGATGCGGGCTGCGGCGTCGCCGCTCCGGTGTCGTCCGGCCGCGGCGGCAGCGCCGGCATCGGGATCTGCGGATGCATGTTGTCGGTCATCGTGGTTCCTCTCCTCATCCTGCCCGTGCGGCGTTACACGGGGGTCCTCTTCGAGTGTAGGCGCGGATGCCGTTCCGGTACAACCGCGTCGGGGAACGGCGGACGTCAGCCCAGATGCAGCAGGCACAGCATCGGCAGCGAGAAGCACACGCAGAAGCCGCACAGGCCGGTCACGACCGTCACGGCCGGTCGGATGAGCGACTTCCAGCCGCCCATCCGACCCTGCGGGCGGCAGCGCTTCTCGATGACGGCGGCGCCGATCCAGCAGCCGAGTCCGGCGACCGTGGCCGCGACGAGCAGCCACACGTTCGCCGTCGAACGGTCGAGCCATGCGCCGATCGCATCGTTCGGCGCGCCGTCGAAGGACGACAGCAGCACCGGTGCGACGAGGGCGTATCCGAGGACGATGAGCGCGCAGACGGCCGCGAGCGCCGCCCGTGGCCGTGCGCCCGCCGCCGTGCCGGTGCGTCCGTCGTCATGCCGTTCGCTGTTCGTCATCCGTCGTCTCCGTTCCCGTGCCGTGCTCGTCCGTCATGCGCGTTCCATCCTACGCGGCGGTGGTCGCGGCGACGAACGGCGCGACCTGTCCGGATGGTACGCGTTGCCGACGCCGCTCAACATCGTCGGCACGATGAACCTGCCGTTCAACGCGTCGTGCTTCGTGCGCGAGGGCTTCGGCTACATCCTGACGCTCGACCACCTCATCGAGGAGGGGGAGGGCGCCGAACTCGTCTGGAAGCCGCTCGAACCGGAGCTGCGCATCCATGTGAGCATCGTCTGGCGCAAGGACCGCGAGCTGTCGCACGCCTCGCAGGCCTTCCTGCAGCAGCTGCGCGCGATCGTGCTGTGACGGTTGCGTCCGCCGCGGGCGGATCGTCTATTCGGCGCCCTGCGCCGGCTTCGGCACGCCGCCCATCGCGCACAGCTCGTCGATCGTGACGAAGGAGTAGCCCTGCTTCCGCAGATCGTCGATGATGCCCGGCAACGCCTCGATGTCCTGCGTGCGGTCGCCGCCGCCGTCATGCATCAGCGCGATCGCGCCGTTGTACGCGTTCTTGAGCACCTCGTCGTGGATCGCCTTCGTGCCGGGGCGCTTCCAGTCGAGCGTGTCGATGCTCCACAGCACGTTCATGTCGACGATGTCGGCCGCGTCCTTCCACTGCTGCACGACGAACGCGCCGTACGGCGCGCGCAGCACGCGCGTCTTCGTTCCGCTCGCCTGCTCGAGGTCGGCGAAGCCGGTGAGGATCTCCTTGCGCAGATCGTCGCGCGACATGTCCGGCATGTACGGATGGCTGACGCTGTGCGACGCCACCTGATGGCCCTCCTCGACCATCCTCCGTTCGAGCTCCGGGTAGGCGAGCGCCTCCTCGCCGAGGTCGAAGAACGTGGCCTTCACCTTCTTCTGCCTGAGGATGTCGAGGATCGGCCCGGTGTACTGGCTCGGGCCGTCGTCGAAGGTGAGCGCGATGACTTTCTTCCCGGCCGGCTGCGGCGCGAACGACTGCACGGTGAGCTTCTTCGCCGGCTTGATCTCCTTGTGGACGACCTCCTCCTTCGAGCGCTTGCCGATCCAGACCTCCTCCTGTCCGTCCTCGCCCTGCTGCGTGACGACCTGGATCGGGCCGTTGTTGAGATTGATGTCGGTGCCGTAGCGTTTCGTGCGCGTCTCGCTCGTATGCGCCTCGGTGATGTCCTTGCCGGGCGTGACCGTCATCGTCTCGGCGTCGGCGATCGTCGTCGTTCCGTAATCGGCTGCCGGGACCGCCGCGCCGTTGACGCTGACGGCGACCGGTTCGCCGCCGTCCTTGTCGAGCACCTTCCCTTTGAGCGACAGCAGACGGCCCCGCGCGCGGCCGAAGTCGTCGTGGTCGTCGAGGAAGCGGGCGATCGTCGTGTCCGCGCGCGTCGCCACCATCTCGCCGTCGACGTTCACGTCCACGGATCGCCAATGGAAACGCCACATCCACCATGCGCCCGCGCCGAGCGCGACGACGACGAGCGCGACGAGCACGGTGACGACGGCGGTCGCCGCCGCGCCCATCGTCCTGCGCGGCCGTTTCGGCGGCTTCGCGCTGCCTTGGAAATCGATCTCCTCGACGGCGGCGACGTCCTCCCCGTCGTCGCCGTCGATGTCCAGCGATTGCAGATCCTCGTCGTACTCGTCCCCGTCGGTATGCCCGTCCCTGTTGTGCGACACCGTGAACCGCCCTCCCCGTACGTTGCCGGTCGCGGCCGTGGAGGCCGCCTTGTGCTGCGGTCCAGCTTAGCATCGCGCATTTCGCGGTCGGCTGTGGGCGGTGCGCGCACGCACGCCATAAGATGGGGGCATGACTATCGCAACTCCGGAACGTTACGCGCAGATGCTCAACGCCGCGCGGCAGGGTGGCTACGCGTACCCTGCGATCAATGTCACCAGCTCGCAGACGCTCAACGCGGCGCTGCAGGGGCTCGCCGAAGCGGAATCGGACGGCATCATCCAGGTGTCGGTGGGCGGCGCCGCCTACTTCTCGGGACAGCGTGTGCTCGACCGCGTGACCGGTTCGCTCGCCTTCGCCGCCTTCGCGCACGAAGTCGCGAGGAAGTATCCGAACATCACTGTCGCGCTGCACACCGACCACTGCGCCAAGCAGTATCTCGACGAATGGGTGCGTCCGCTGCTCGACATCGAGATCGACGAGGTCGCGCACGGCCGCGAGCCGATGTTCCAGTCGCATATGTGGGACGGTTCGACGGTGCCGCTCGCCGAGAACCTCGAGATCGCGCGGGAACTGCTCGACAAGTCGGTGCGCGCGCACACGGTGCTCGAGATCGAGATCGGCGCCGTCGGCGGCGAGGAGGACGGTCACAGCGCCGAAATCAACGAGAAGCTGTATTCGAGCGTCGAGGACGGCGTCGCCGTCGCGCGGGCGCTCGGGCTCGGCGATCGCGGCCGCTATATGGCCGCTTTCACCTTCGGCAACGTGCACGGCGCGTACAAACCAGGGGTCGTCAAGCTGCGTCCGCAGCTGCTGCAGCAGATCCAGCGCGGCGTGTGGGACCGCGCGTCCTCCGGCGAGATCGGCGTGGCGCTCGACGCGAACGTGCCCGACGGCAAGCCCTTCGAGCTCGTGTTCCACGGCGGTTCCGGCTCGACGCCGCAGGAGATCGCCGAAGCCGTCTCGTACGGCGTCGTCAAGATGAACATCGACACCGATACGCAGTACGCGTTCACGCGCGCGGTCGCCGACCACATGTTCCGGCACTACGACGGGGTGCTCAAAGTGGATGGCGAGGTCGGCGACAAGAAGATGTACGATCCGCGTTCGTGGGGCAAGGAGGCTGAGGCGTCGATGGCGGCGCGCGTCGTCGAGGCGTGCCGGCAGCTCGGTTCGGCCGGGCGCGCGCTCAAGTAGCGCGACGCCCGCGCGGGCGTCGGGGAACCCGTGTTGGGGGAGCCCCCTCCACGCGGCCTGCACGGCCCGCGTAGAGGGGCTACGGTAATCTGTCTTCGGCGGATCCGGAGAACCAGCGGAGGTGGAGCATGCCAGGAATCGTCTTGATCGGCGCCCAGTGGGGCGACGAAGGTAAAGGCAAGGCGACCGATCTGATCGGAACGAAGGTCGATTACGTAGCGCGTTTCAACGGCGGCAACAACGCCGGGCACACCGTCGTCGTCGGCGACGAATCGTATGCGCTGCATCTGCTGCCGTCCGGCATCATCAGCCCGAACGCGACCCCGGTCATCGGCAACGGCGTCGTCGTCGATCCGGAGGTGCTCTTCGAGGAGATCGACGGCCTGGAAAGCCGCGGCATCGACTGCTCGCGCCTGCTCGTGAGCGAGTCGGCGAACGTCATCGCCCCGTACCACCGCATGATCGACAAGGTCACCGAACGCTTCGCCGGCAAGAAGAAGATCGGCACGACCGGCCGCGGCATCGGTCCGGCGTATGCGGACAAGATCAACCGCATCGGCATCCGCGTGGCCGACCTCTTCAACGAGGAGCACCTGCGCGACAAGGTCGAGAACGCGCTGCGCCAGAAGAACCAGATGCTCGTCAAGCTGTACAACCGCCGGCCGGTGGACGTCGACGCGACCGTCAAGGAGCTGCTCGAGCTCGGAGCACGGCTCAAGCCGTATGTGGCGAACACGTCGCTCGTGCTCAACCAGGCGCTTGACGACGGCAAGACCGTGCTGTTCGAGGGCGGTCAGGCGACGATGCTCGACATCGACCACGGCACCTACCCCTTCGTCACGTCGTCGAATCCGACGGCGGGCGGCGCATGCACCGGCACCGGCGTCGGTCCGACGAAGATCGACCGCGTCATCGGCGTCTCGAAGGCGTATGTGACGCGCGTCGGCGAAGGGCCGTTCCCGACCGAGCTGTTCGACGAGTGGGGCGACTGGCTGCGTGCGCAGGGCCACGAATACGGCGTGACGACCGGCCGTCCGCGCCGCTGCGGCTGGTTCGACGCCGTCGTCAACCGCTATGCGACGCAGGTGAACGGACTGACCGACATCGTGCTCACGAAGCTCGATGTGCTCACCGGTCTTGAGGAGATCCCGATCTGCGTCGCCTACGACGTGGACGGCGTGCGGTACGACGACATGCCGACCGATCAGGTCGCGTTCGCCTCCGCCAAACCGATCTACGAGACGATGCCGGGCTGGACCGAGGACATCTCGCAGGTGCATCACTTCGAGGACCTCCCGGCGAACTGCCAGGCCTATGTGAAGCGGCTTGAGGAGCTGTCCGGCTGCCGGATCTCGGTCATCGGCACCGGCCCGCAGCGCGACCACATCATCCAGATCCATTCGCTCATCGACTGAATCCATCCGTATCCATCCATTGCACGCTATTGCTCAACGGGCGCCGGGCCGTCCATAACAAGGACCGTCCGGCGCCCTTCCATGTTCCACGGGTTATCATGTCAGCACACGCCGAAACCCAGAGCTGTATTGAGGCAGTGATTTTCGTATGCACACACCACACCACGAGTCCGAACGGCCGGCGCAGCCCGGGTCGTCCGAAGCCCCCGGGCCGTCATCGGCGGCCGGGACGCCGATGACGGCCGAGGACACCGGCGACCTGCGCAAGGAGCTGATGCAGCCCCATCCGACCGGAGCGGCCGCCGCGCGCAAACCGCCGAGCGTCCCGTTGGCGCCGATGAAGCGCATGCAGGCGCGGTTCAATCCGCTCGCCGACGGCATGATCTACCTCGTCGTGTTCCTCGGCGGCTGCGTCGGCACCGGGCTGCGCTACGGGCTGTGGCTCGCATTGCCGTACCCGGGCTCCGACTCCCCGCTGTGGATGGCGTTCCATCCCGCCACCTTCCTCGCGAACATGATCGCCTGCTTCATCTTCGCGCTGCTCACGTCCTACATGTCGCAGGCGATCTGGCTGCGCAAACGGGTGAGGCAGCTCGCGAGCCGCGGCGTCGGCATGGGCATGTGCGGCGGTTTCTCGACGTTGTCCGCGATGATGATCGAGGACATCACGGCGCTGCACAACAGCGGCTATCTGAGCTTCATCGTCTACACGGTGCTGAGCTTCATCGCGGGCATCATCGTCGCCTGGTTCGGTTCGTGGCTCGGGCTCAGGCTCACGGCGGTGCGCTCGGCCAGCCTCGCCGTGGCCGACGCGTTGCGCAACCAGGAGCAGCCGAAGCCGGCGATCGGCGTGCGCGTACCGACCGCTGCCGCCCCCGCCGATGTGATGCCGTACGACGACGCCAATCCGCAGACCGACGAGATCCCGGTCGTCCACGCCGATCCGCTGACCGGGGAGGTGAAGTGATGGGGGAGCTCCTGCTCGTCTGCATGTGCGGAGGCCTCGGCGCCGTCGCCCGTTTCGTGCTCAACACGTCGATCCAGCGTTGGTGGAACCGCGTCTTCCCGCTGTCCACCTTCGTCATCAACATCACTGCGGCCTTCTTCGCCGGCATCGCCGCGGCCGCCTACTACTACCAGACCGTCGGATACTTCACCTACCTGCTGTTCGTCGCAGGCTTCCTCGGTGGCTTCTCGACGTTCTCGACGGCGATCAACGAGATGGTCTCGCTCGCGAAGGGCAAGCGCATCCTGATGGCGTCGGGCTACTTCGCCGTCACCGTCATCATCCCGTTCCTGATGGTCGTCCTCGGCTGGTGGGTCGGCGCGATGGGTCATTGACGGCCGTCCCGGCCTTGGCGACCGCCGTCGCCGCCGTGCGCCCCCGTCGCGTTCGCGGACCCGGCTGTCCGCGAACGCGACGGGGGCGCATCGTATCCATACCGTTCGCGGCGATGCCCGTTCGCGATCGCCAAGGCCGCGGTCCGTCCCCGCGGGCATCGCGATCGCGCGCGTGATACCACGGCTTGTTTCCCTCATGTGAATCATCCCCCTTCCATGGTTACCGACCAGAAATACCTCGGTAATGTGCCTGCGTCGCCCGCGGCGTTACGTTCATGGGCATCACGAGAGAGGGGGTGCTCATGGCATCCACATATCGATTCACCGCCGCGCGCAGACGCCGAGGGGCCGGATGGCGGCATGCCCTATGCGCCATGGCGGTCATCGCAGTCGTCTGCCTCTGGTGCGGCCTGTCCGCGCCGACGGCGCAGGCCGACGAAGCCGAGGCGACCGACAAATGCGTCCCGACGGCTGAATTCGGCTGCGTCAACGGCATCCTGCAGGGATCCGACCAGAAGCCGATCGCCGGCGTCACGGTGACGCTCGGCGGCGCCGAGACCGGCGAGACGACGACCGGCGACGACGGCACCTGGGCGTTCAAAGTCGCCGATGACGGCAAATACACGGTCACGATCCCGCAGGACGTCGCGAAACGGTACGGATTCGCATCCGCCAGCGCGGATGTCGAGATCGTCAAGACATCGTTCTCGAAGCAGCGCGGCGTCGTGCGTTTCGACAAGACGTCCACGTCGGACGCGGCGTCCAAGCCGAGCGCCGCGGCATCGGGCATGAAGCGGCCGGCGACCACGGACGCGGCCGACACGTCCGGCAAGCCGTCGGCGTCGTCGGCGACATGGACGCGCTTCTGCCAGCAGCTGTATTCGGGCATCGTCTTCGGTCTGCTGCTCGGCCTCATGTCGGTCGGCATGAACCTCGTCTACGGCACGACCGGCCTGAGCTCCTTCTCGCATGGCGAGCAGGTGACGCTCGGCGGCCTGATGGCGTACGTCGGCACGCAGATGCTGCATATGCCGGTCGTCCTCTCCGCGGTGTGCGCCGTCGCCGTCGGCGCCCTCACCGGCCTCGTGCAGGACCAGCTCATCTGGGGGCCGTTGCGCCGCAGGCGCGTCGGCACGATGCAGCAGATGATCGTCACGATCGGCCTGTCGATGGCGCTGCAGTACCTCTATCAGTTCTTCTTCGGCGGCGACATCAAGGGCATCGTCAAATCGGTGCCCGAAGGCATCCAGATCGGGCCGATCACGACGAACGCCCCCGCGCTCATCTGCGCGGGCATCGCATTGGCGACGATCGTCGGCGTGACCGTCTTCCTCTACTGCACCAGGCTCGGCCGCGCCACGCGCGCCGTCTCCGATAACGCGGCGCTCGCGGCGGCGTCCGGCATCAACGTCGACTCCGTCGTACGCATCGTCTGGACACTTTCGTGCGCGCTCGCCGCCCTCTCCGGCGTGCTGCTCGGCATCTACCTCAACGGCATCGCGTGGAACACCGGCGTCACGTTGCTGATGCTGATGTTCGCCGCGGTCACGCTCGGCGGCCTCGGCACGGCGAACGGCGCGCTCGTCGGCGCGCTCGTCATCGGCGTCGTCGCCGATCTGAGCACGCTCGTCATCCCGAGCGACATGCGATATGCGAGCGCGCTCGCGATCCTCATCCTCGTCCTGCTCGTGCGACCGCAGGGCATCTTCGGCAAGCGCAATAGGATTGGGTGATTATTCATGGACACGATGACCATTGTTGCGAACATCCTTGGCGAATTGTTCGCCCCCACGACGGCGGCCTATGCGCTCGCGGCGATCGGGCTCAACATCCATTTCGGCATGACGGGCCTGATGAACATGGGCCAGGCGGGTTTCATGCTGCTCGGCGCCTACGGTTTCGCGATCACGCAGATGCACGGCGCGAACCTCTTCTCGTCGGTGCTGTTCGCGCTGCTGCTCGCGGCCGTCTACGCGCTGCTGCTCGGCATCCCGACGCTCAAGCTCGGCCCTGATTATCTGGCGATGGTCACGCTTGCGGCCGCGGAGATCGTGCGCATCGTCGGCAGGTCGACGTCGATGACGAACATCACCGGCGGTTCCGCCGGCATCGCGCCCCAGGACTTCACGACGCGGTTCGAGGACCTCTCCCCGTTGCCGGACGGCACGTCGACGTTCCTCATCTGGACGTACAACAACAACATCGCGAACTCGTGGTGGCTGCGCATCGTCGCCTGGGTGCTCGTCGCCCTGTGCGCGTTCCTGTGCTGGCGTTGGTTCCGCTCGCCGTGGGGCCGTGTGCTCAAAGGCATCCGCGAGGACGAGAACGCGATCCGCTCGCTGGGCAAGTCGGTCACGAAGTACAAGATGCAGGCGCTCATCGTCGGCGGCCTCTTCGGCGCGCTCGCCGGCGTCGTCTTCGTCCTGCCGCGATCGCTCAACCCCGATTCGCTCGGCCGCACCGTCACGTTCTATACGTGGACGATCCTGCTGCTCGGCGGCGCCGCGACGATCATGGGCCCGATCCTCGGCTCATGCGTGCTGTGGGTGCTGCTGACGGCCGTCAAGGAGACGATGCGCGTCACGATCCCGTCGACCGTCATCTCGTCAAACCAGATCGAGGCGCTCGGCTGGATCATCGTGGGCGTCGCGCTCATGCTGCTGGTGATCTTCAGACCGCAGGGCATCCTCGGCAACAAGAAGGAGTTGGCGTTCAATGGCTGAGAACAACAAGGCGCCCGTCGATGCGGCGCAAAGGCATGACGTGGGCGCGGCGCCGGCCGCGTCCGTCAGGGAACCGTTCTACGACATCGCCAGATGGGGCACGAAACCGCCGGAAGGTGAGGATCTCATCTCGACCGCTTACGGCGACAAGGTCACACGCGACCTCGCGTTCGTCGAGAACAAGCCGGGCGTGCACAAGCCCGACCCGATCCTCGTCGCGGACGGCGTCGTGCGCCGTTTCGGCGGCATGACGGCGGTGGACGTCGACCATTTCGAGATCGAGCGCCACGGCATCACGGCGCTCATCGGCCCGAACGGTGCCGGCAAGACGACGTTCTTCAATCTGATGACCGGATTCGATGTGCCGAACACCGGAAGCTGGCATTTCGACGGCAAGGACATGCAGCACGTCCACCCCGAGCAGGTGGCCCGCGGCGGCATGGTGCGCACGTTCCAGCTGACGAAGGTCATGAGCCGGCTGACGGTGCTCGACAACATGCTGCTCGGCGCGCCCGACCAGCCCGGCGAGGGCATGTTCCGTTCGCTCTTCCCGGGCATGTGGAGAAGGAAGGAGCGGGAGAACCGCGAAAAGGCCGAGGCGCTCCTCGAGCGCTTCCTGCTCATCAAGAAGAAGGACGACTTCGCCGGCTCGCTCTCCGGCGGGCAGCGCAAGCTCCTCGAGATGGCGCGCGCGCTGATGTGCGACCCGAAGCTCGTCATGCTCGACGAGCCGATGGCCGGTGTCAATCCGGCGCTCAAGCAGTCGCTGCTCGACCACATCATCAGCCTGCGCGAGGACGGCACGACGGTGCTGTTCGTCGAGCATGACATCAACATGGTGCGGCACATCGCCGATTGGGTGACCGTCATGGCTGAAGGCAGGATCGTCGCGGAAGGCCAGCCGAAGACCGTCATGGACGATCCGGCCGTCGTCGACGCCTATCTCGGCGCGCACGCCGACGTCGACCTCGGCGGCGATTCGGTACTCGAAGGTTTGGAGGAACGCTCATGAACGCGGTAACGTCACCGGACAGGAAGGCCGGCAAGCGTCACGGCAGGAAGGTTGCACGTGAAACAGAGGGCGGAACGGATATCTACGGGCTCGACGGCACCGCCGACGCGCCGCGGCCGATGAGCCGCGCCGAGGTCCACGTCGGCGAGCCGGAGGGCGAGCCGCTGCTCGACGCGGACAACCTCGTCGCCGGGTACCTTCCCGGCGTCAACATCCTCGACGGCGCGTCGCTCACGCTGCATGACGGCGAGATAGTCGGCATCATCGGGCCGAACGGCGCGGGCAAGTCGACGCTCCTCAAATCACTGTTCGGGCTCGTGCGCATCCATGCGGGCAGGCTCATGTTGCGTGGGCGCGACATCACGAACCTGCGCGCCGACAAGCTCGTCGCGAAGGGCGTCGGCTTCGTGCCGCAGACCGAGAACGTGTTCCCGAGCCTGACGATCGCCGAGAACATGCGTATGGGTGCGTACCAGGCGCCGAAGAAGTTCGATGAACGCTTCGAGTACGTCTGCTCGATCTTCCCGAAGCTCGGCGAGCGGCGCAACCAGCTCGCCGGGCAGCTCTCCGGCGGCGAACGGCAGATGGTCGCGATGGGCCGCGCGCTGATGATGCAGCCGTCGGTGCTGCTGCTCGACGAGCCGAGCGCGGGTCTGTCGCCGATGATGCAGGACGAGACGTTCATCCGCGTGCGCCAGGTCAACAAGGCCGGCGTTTCGGTCGTCATCGTCGAGCAGAACGCGCGTCGCTGCCTGCAGATCTGCGACCGCGGCTACGTGCTCGATCAGGGGCGCAATGCGTACTCGGGTCGCGGGCGCGACCTGATGAACGACCCGAAGGTCATCAACCTGTATCTCGGCAACCTCGAGGAGGAGGTCGAAAAGGCGGGGCAATGAGCATCCTTCGATGGAACGGTTGCAAAGATAATAATTGAAGCATCGTCAACCAATTGTTGAAATTGTCTGCGAAATATGCAAGTAACACAACCGTCAACGAGTGCTTATAATTAAATATAATATAAGAGAAATAATTGAACATCCGATGATAAGAACAATGATGCAACACATGCAACGACGATGACGGCGGCTGCCGTCCGTCCGGCAAGAGGAAGACAAGAGGAAGAGAAGTGATTCGTATGCGACTGCACAACATACGCAAGCAGGCAATGGTGATGACGGCGTTCGTCGCGGCGGCGACGCTCGCATTGTCCGGATGCGGCGGCTCGTCGGGCGCCTCCGACGCGAGCGCGGCGGCCGACGGGAACGGCATGGTCGTCGGCGCGCTGCTGCCGCTCACCGGAACGCTCGCCTATCTGGCGCCCCCGGAGGTGGCCGCGATCAAACTCGCCGTGAACGACATCAACGCGGCCGGCGGCGTCCTCGGCAAGGATGTGACCGAGGTCGAGGCGGACACGTCGGACGGCGAGCACGCCGACCAGAACACGTCGGCCGCGCAATCGGTGCTCGCGAAGCATCCGTCGGTCGTCATCGGGCCGGCCGCGTCGGGCGTCGTCAAGAACGTCTACAAGAGCATCGTCGCCGAGAAGATCCCGGTCATCTCGATGGCGTCCACGTCGATGACGCTCTCCGGCATGGATCCGTACTTCTTCCGCACCGTCGCGCCGGACGCGGTGCAGGGCGCCGTCATGGGCGACCTCATCGCAGGTGATGGCGTCAAGAAGCTCGCGATCGCATGCTTCAACGACGAATACGGCACCGGCATGCGCGACATCATCCTCGGAAAGCTCAAACTCGCCGGCGTCGACGTCGTCTACGGCGAACAGGACGCGTTCGATCCCGCGGAGACGAACTACTCATCCATCGCATCGGCGATCAAGGCCTCCGGCGCCGACGCGACGCTCATCATCTCGTACGACCAGGCGACGCCGCTCATCAAATCGCTCGCCTCGGCCGGCGTGGACACGCACAGGCTCTACCTCGTCGACGGCAACACCGTCGACTATTCGAAGACCTACGACGCCGGGCTGCTCAAGGGGTCGAAGGGCACGATCCCCGGCGCCCACGTCGACGACGCGTTCCTCGCGGCGCTCAAGGGCACCGGCACCGAGGTCTCCGACACGACGTACGCGGCGGAGACGTACGACGCGGTGATCCTCTCGGCGCTCGCCGCGGAACAGGGCGGCAGCGCAAGCGGGGAGACGATCCAGAAGAACCTCGCGTCGGTCTCCGGCGCGGACGGCGGCGAGAAGTGCGACAGCTTCAAGGCCTGCAAGGCGCTCATCAAGGACAAGAAGAAGATCCAGTACTCGGGTAAGACCGGCATCGGCGCATTCAACAAGAACAACGATCCGAGCTCCGCGAACATCGGCATCTACGAATACGACGACAAGAACGTCAACGTGTTCCAGGCGATGCAGAGCGGCGACGTGCCGAGCGAGTGACACACCATACGTGGGTCCGGCACGGGACGGACCCACCGCTCATCCGAGCGACTCTCGGCAGTGGGCCACCCATAGCGGGTGGCCCGCTGTTTCGTCCCGGCGCCGTGTGCGGGCCTGCGCACGCTCAGCGCGTCGTGGAACGCTCGTGCAGCGCGACCGGAACGATCGTCGCACGCGCCCCGCGTGGGGACTCGTCGATCTGCTCCTCGACGTCGTCGGCGATCGCGCGCGCGATCGCGGCGAAGTCCTGACGGACCACGGTCAGCGGCAGCCCCGCGCAATCGGCGACCGTCGTCCCGTCATAGGCGACGACCTGCAGGCGCCCCGGCACGGCGATGCCGCGCAGCGTCGCCTCCTGCACCGCATATGCGGCGGCGACGTCGGCGCCGACGAACGCATCGAGCCGTGGATGGGCGTCGAACGCGTCGTGCACGGCGCGGCGCACGCCCTCGAGGTCGGACACATCGCCCGACTCGATGTAGTGATGCCGGATGCCGGCGCCGTCGAGCCGTTCCTCCAACGTCTGCACGTAGCGCACCGTCGGGAACGTCGTGCCGGTGTCGTCGAGGTCGGTGAACTGCCTGCGGGGACCGCCGACGATGGCGACGTCGCGGGCGCCGGTGCGCGTCAGCAGATCGGCGATGAGCGCGCCGCCGCGGCGGTGGTCCGAGTCCACCTGGTCGATGCCGGCCCCGAGATCGCGGTCGAAGGCGACGACCGGTCGGCCGATCGACGCCCAGTAGTCGGGGTCGTGCGTCGTATGCGCGGCGACGACGAGCGCGTCGAGGCTGCGCTGGCGCAGCATGTCGACATACTGCGCCTCGCCTCCTTCGGCGTCGACGGTCGAGCACAGCATCGTGCGCAATCCGCGTGCGGAGAGCTCGCGCTGCAGCTGCGACGTGAGCGTCGCGAAGAACGGATGGCGGATCGTCGGGACGATGACGCCGACGATGCCGGTCCTGCCGTGGTAGAAGTGGCGGGCGAGCTCGTTGGGGACGTAGTTGAGTTCGCGCATCGCCTGCTCGACCTTCGCGCGCATGTCCTGCGACACGTATCCGGTGCCGTTGATGACGAGTGAGACGCTGCTCACCGAGACTCCCGCGCGTTTCGCGACGTCGCGCATGCCGACCATCCGTGCCTCCTGTCGTGGTGTGCCATGGTGTTGCCGCCGCCGGTCCGATATGTATCCGCTGGGGGCGCCCGCATGTGTCGAACCGGTTTGACGATTCCATTGTAGAGGTGGCGCGCGTCGGCGTCGAACGCGGCATGGCCCCGGCGGCCGCGTTCCCCGGGGCGTCCGGTGGTTATCGAACCGGTTTGACACGCCGAAGGGGAGGCCGTGTTGCGCGGTCGCCGCGTCGGTGCCATAATCATCGGTATCGAACCGGTTCGATACAACACCATCGATCCGGTCCCGGGCTTCGGCCCGACCGATTGATCCCAACGGTGTGATTGACCGACCATACCCGACTCGACGAGGAGGAACCCGTGAAGAACAAGGTCCAGCTCATCACCTACGCGAATCGTCTCGGCGACGGCAACCTCGCCTCGCTGACCGACATCCTGCGCACCCGCTTCGACGGCGTCTACGAAGGCGTGCACATCCTGCCGTTCTTCACGCCGTTCGACGGCGCCGACGCCGGCTTCGACCCGATCGACCACACGAAGGTCGACCCGCGTCTCGGCGACTGGGACGACATCGCCGAACTCGCGAAGACGCACGACATCATGGTCGACGCGATCGTCAACCATATGAGCTGGCAGTCTCGCCAGTTCCAGGACGTGCTCAAGCGCGGCGAGGAATCCGAGTACTATCCGATGTTCCTGACGATGAGCTCGGTGTTCCCGGACGGCGCGACCGAGGAGGAGCTCGCCGGCATCTACCGCCCGCGCCCGGGCCTGCCGTTCACGCACTACAGCTTCGCCGGCAAGACGCGACTCGTCTGGGTCACGTTCACGCCGCAGCAGGTGGACATCGACACCGATTCCGCCGAAGGCTGGGAATACCTGATGTCGATCTTCGACCAGATGGGCAAGTCGCATGTCAAGTACATCCGCCTCGACGCCGTCGGCTACGGCGCGAAGGAGGCCGGCACGAGCTGCTTCATGACGCCGAAGACCTTCGGTCTGATCTCCCGGCTGCGCGAGGAGGGCGCCAAGCGCGGCCTCGAGATCCTCATCGAAGTCCACTCGTACTACAAGAAGCAGGTGGAGATCGCCGCGAAGGTGGACCGCGTCTACGACTTCGCGCTGCCGCCGCTGCTGCTGCACTCGCTGTTCACCGGCGACGTCGACGCGCTCGCACGCTGGACCGAGATCCGCCCGAACAACGCCGTCACCGTCCTCGACACGCATGACGGCATCGGCGTCATCGACATCGGCTCCGACCAGCTCGACCGCTCGCTCAAAGGGCTCGTCCCCGACGAGGACGTCGACGCGATGGTCGAGACGATCGCGAGGAACACGCACGGCGAGTCGAAGGAGGCGACCGGCGCCGCCGCGTCGAACCTCGACCTCTATCAGGTGAACTCCACCTACTATTCGGCGCTCGGCTGCAACGACCAGCACTACATCGCCGCGCGCGCAGTGCAGTTCTTCCTGCCCGGCGTGCCGCAGGTGTACTACGTCGGCGCGCTCGCCGGCAGGAACGACATGGCGTTGCTCAAGCGCACGAACGTCGGCCGCGACATCAACCGCCACTACTACACGACCGCCGAGATCGACGAGAATCTCGAGCGTCCGGTCGTGCAGGCGCTCAACGCGCTCGCGCGTTTCCGCAACGAACTGCCGGCCTTCGACGGCGACTTCAGCTATATGACGAGCGACGACGGCGCGACGATGAGTTTCACGTGGAACGATGGCGAGACGTCGGCGACGCTGAGCTTCACGCCGTCGAAGGGCATCGGCGTCGACAACATGCAGCCGGTGGCGACGCTCGCATGGAAGGACGCCGCCGGCGAACACGTCAGCGACGACCTGATCGCGAACCCGCCGATTGCGCGCATGGGCTGAGCGGTCCGCAGCGGACGAACAACGAAACGGAAAGAGGCAGATCATGGTGGACGAGCCGGGCGCCGGCGGCAAGCCGGTCGGCAACGGCTACGTCCGTCCGGGCATCGACGACCGACCCAACCTGGACAAGGCGCTGAGCCCCGAAGACAAGGAGAACATCGCGCGTCTGACCGCGCCGATGCCGAAGAGACGCGCCGCCGAGCGCAGCGTCGACGATGAGCAGACGCAGGGCGTCAAGCTCGCCACCGATTCGCAGGTCCCCGGCTCCGGCATGGCCGCGCTCGCCGCCGTCGACACGGCGGTGCCGGACGAGGACTCCGCGTTCATGGACATGCGCGATCCGATGGTCTCGGCCGACGGCCACCGTCCGACGAAGACGGAGATCGTGCGGCTCGGCGTCGGTTTCACGGTGTCCGCGATCGCCTGCGCAATCCCGTGGGTCGCGTTGAGCACCGTCATCCTGCCGCGCGTGTTCGAGCAGATCGACGCCGGCAGCAAGGTGTTCATGCTCGGCCTCGTCAACTCGATCGGCGCGTTCGTCGCCCTCATCGCGAACATCGTCTTCGGCGCGCTCTCCGACCAGACGCGTTCGCGCTTCGGCAAGCGCACGCCGTGGATCGTGCTCGGCGGCCTCATCACCGGCCTGAGCATCGGGGCGATCGCGTTCACGCGTTCCGAGGCGCTCATCGTGACGCTGTGGTGCCTCGCGCAGATGGGCTACAACATGATGCTCGCGCCAACATGATGCTCGCGCCGTACGTCGCCGTCGGCCAGACGCTCGGCTCGGTCGTCGGCGCCGCGTTCCTCACGCACGGCGCATCGGGCATCTTCCAGGCGTGGATGATGGGCCTCGCCATCTTCTCGCTCGTCGGCATCTTCGTCGTCGTATGGCCGTGCGAGAAATCGAGCAAATTCGAGGCGGACGGCGAGGCGATGAGCGCGAAGGCGATCCTGCGCGACTTCCGCCCGCCGCGTCACGCGCCCGACTTCTACTACGCGCTCGTCGGCCGCACGTTGATGATGGGCGGCTACTGGATGATCACGACCTACCAGCTGTGCATCGCGCAGGACTACATCTACGCCGGCGACCCGCACGCCATCGACAAGGCCGCCGCGATCATCGCGACGATGGGCGTCATCACGCTCGTCGTCTCGCTGATCGCCGCGGTCGCCGCCGGGCCGATCACCGACCGCATCGGCAGGCGCAAGCTGCCGGTCGCGCTCGCGAGCTGCCTGTTCGCCGTCGGCGCCGCGATGCCGCTGCTGTTCCGCTCTCCGATGGGCATGTATCTGTTCGCCGCGATCGCCGGCCTCGGCTACGGCGTCTACAACGCGATCGACCAGGCGCTCAACGTGGCCGTGCTGCCGAATCCGAAGGAGGCTGGCAAGGATCTGGGCATCCTCAACCTCGCGAACACGCTTTCGACGGTCATCGGCACGATGATGACGTCGATCGTCGTCTCGATCGCGAAATCGGCGATGCATGCGTCGGGCACGCCGGCGGCCGCCTATGCGTGGGTGTTCGTCGTCGCGATCGTCATCGTGCTCATCGCGGCCGCGTTCATCATGCGCATCCGCAACGTCAAGTGACGCGTTCCTTTCATCATCACATCGCCAAGGCCGGCGACGTCCACGTCGCCGGCCTTGTTCGCATCGATGGAGTGCGTCATGCTCACCGCGCGAAAAGGCGCACGTATTCGTCGGAGCTCATCGAGCGCACGGTGGACCGTTGGAATGCGGCGCGGTCGCGGGTGATGATGAAGTCGATGTGATGGACTTCGGCGGCCGCCCGGACGAGTCCGTCCTCGAAATCGGGCTCGTCCGAGCGAATCGCCAGCGCACAGAGCTCCTGATCCACCGTCAGCACGACGAACAGGTCGAGGAAGGCCTCGATGTACTGGCGGGTGAGCAGCTCGCCGATGGATTTGCCGGCGATGTAATACAGATCCTTCAGCGAACCCGGCGTTACGCAGATCCTGGCATGCCCGTGCGCGGCCAGCTGCACGAGCGTCGCCGCGGCCTCGGAATGGGGACGGTCCGGCACCACGTAATCGAGCAGGATGTTGGTGTCGAGCAGCAGGCGCGGCGCATTAGGCATGACGGTTCCTCAACGTTTCGCGCACCTCGTCGTCGGACATCGCCGCCAATGCGGTGCCGGAGGGCGTCTGCGCGCGCAGCGACTCCAGTTTCTTCAGCGCGATCAGCTTGCGGGAGCGCCGCGACTCCGACGCATCGTACGCAGGAATCTCGCCGGTGTCGGCGATATGCGCCCACAGGTCGCGGATGACTTGGTTCGGTGTCGTCCCGGCTTCGCGGATCCGTGCGTTCGCAATCGCCTTCGTCGTGGCGTCCACGCTTGCGCTGACGGTCGATGTGGCCATCGTCGCTCCTTTCGGTCGTTTCTTGGGTATATGCACCAATCTATCTACTGTAGATAATTCTACTATCTATAGTATCGAACGACATACTGCAGCCTGTGCGCTCCGGATGCGTGAATTCGTCTGCGCGCACGGCGGTAACGTGTCGGGCGCCGCGCGGCTGCGGTTATCGTTGTGCTTATGAACGATCAGTCTCCACAGCAGGATGCGGACGGCGCCGGGCGTCCCGCGCCGCGTCCGTTCCCGAATTCCGATTATGTGCGTCCGGGCATCGACGACCGCCCGGATCTCGACAAGGCGCTCACCGACGAGGACAAGGCGGCCGTCGCACGACTCGCCGTGCGCCAGAAGCCGAAGACGCCGCCGGCGGCCGCCGACCAGCCGGAGGTGCAGGCCGCCGCGATGGGCGTCAATGTTCCGGTCGGCGGCGCCGACGAGCCGGTGCCAGACCTAGAATCCGCGTTCCTCGACATGCGCGACCCGATGGTGGATGCGAACGGCTACCGTCCGACGAAGGCGGAGGTGCTGCGCATGAAGATCGGCTTCGCGTGCACGGCGTTCTTCCTCGCGTTCGCGCTCGCCGCGCTCAACATCACGCTCGTGCCGCAGGAGCTTGATGTGTTGGGCGGCCCGGTTGGCGGCGCCGTCGCGCTGTCCTGGGTGCTCGGCGTGGGCATCCTGTGCTCGCTCGTCGCGACGATCTTCTTCCTGCCGCTGTCCGACCACACGCGCACGCCCCTTGGCAGGCGCGCTCCATGGTTCGCCGGCGGTACTCTCGTCGCCGTCATCTTCGCGTTCTCGCTGAGCGCCTGCCATACGCCGGTCGCGGTCGGCATCGTCTGGGCGCTGCTGCAGATCGGTCTGGCGGCGATGCTGTGCTCGTTGCACGCGTCGATCGGCGAACGCGTGCCCGACAAGTTCCGTGACGCCGTCGGCATGTGGCGCACGGTGGGCGTGCTCGCGGGCCTCGTGTTCGGCATCTGGTTCGGCGTGCTGATGGCGTCCGAGCCGGGCGTCGGCATGGACCTGTGCGCCGTCGGCGTGCTCGCCGCCGGCATTCTGGGGCTACTCGTCGTCCCCCGCGAATCCTCGACGGTCTATTCGCGCGCGAAGCCGATGGAGACCGCCGATCTGCTCGTCACGCTGCGTGTCGACCACCCGACGGCCATATGGCGCACGATCTGCCTGATGCGGCTGTTCGCGTCCGCCGGCGTCATGCTCGCGGTCGCCTATGTCTGGTTCGTCGTGCGGTACCGCCGTGGTGTCGATGCCGGCCTCGACCTGCGTGCGACGATGACGATGGTCGCGCTCATGGGTCTGCTGGCATGCGCGATGGCGCTGTTGAGCGAAGGCGTCACCGATCTGCTGCGCGCATCGTTCGACAACGGTCGGCTTGTGCTGATGATCGGCGTCGCATTGGCGATCGTGGCCGCCGTCGTGCCGCTCGTCAGCTACACGACCGCCGGATTGTACGTGTTCGCCGGCATCGGCGGATTCGCCGTCCATATGGTCGACGACGCGCTGCGGTCGCTCGCCGTGGCTTCGGTGCCGCAACTCGACCGCGCCGCCGGATACCTCGCCGTGTTCAACACGAGCGCGACGGTGGGACGTCTGCTCGGCGCCGCCGTCGGCGGGTTCGTCTTCGCCTATGCGACCGCCTTCTCGAGCGTCTTCCTGTGGGCGGCGATCATGTTCGCGTGCGCCGGCGCGTGCGGCGCCGCCGCGATCGCGTACTCGTCCAAACGCTGATAGGTGAGGCATTGATAGGTAAGGCGGCGTTCGCTGTGTTCGTTGTGCAGGCATAGTGAACGCCGCCGATCGTTTGGAGCCATGGTGCTGATGTTCCTGCGAACGGAGCGGCGTCGAAATATGGGCCGACTCAGCGCTTGCCGCGGCTGAAGTCACTGGGGGCGCACGTCGGCAGTGTGTAGGTGGCGGAAAACAGATTGTGATCATCGCTGATGGTGACTGTGCCGCCAATGCGCTCAAGCTGTTGTTGATGCCGTGCGAGCCCGGAGGAGCGCCCATATTGGTGTGATGACCCGGGCACCGTGTTTTTGGGCGTATCGGTGATGCGGAATACGACGTTGCCGCCCGCGGCGTACAGCGAGATTATATAGGGGTTGTCCTTCCTGCCAGGGGCTTCGAAGTGCCCCGCGATGCGTATGGCAACGCACGAATGGCGAAGAACCTGCGATTCGGCGCAAGGAGAGGGCGTGCGCATGCGTGCGTGACGCCGAGTGCTGAGGGAACTATGGGTAATGAGAGCAAGAACGGCAATGATCCTCGTCTGGGTGTTCATGAAGCTCGGCCAAGCGTGATGGCGGACCAGATTGCGAGTAATACGGCGACACAAGGAGCCATGGTGCGTGTGCGGCCCCGGTCGTGAGTGTCGATGATACCGTTGGGCGATACGGCTGGTTATGTTTGTGCACTGAGATCGGGAAAGTCGTATATTAGCCTGCTGTCCAAAGTCGTAAATCTCACTATATGGACACTGTGTCCGATTGGTCGCAAGGCGGGGAGTAGGTTCTAGCCCAACACGGCACCGCGGCAAGCGCGCGCCGTGCACAACAGTGCAAACGGATACGCGGAAAGGAGGCTCGCGATGAGTGAGACCATGGTCGCACGACTGCAGATCGTACGAATTATTATCTCGCCATCGGCGAGCTGATTCGTATATCTGAATCCAGCCCCGCCGATGGTGGCGGGGACGGATCGTGAACTACCTCGGGCCCCGCCATATGCGCGGGGTTTTTGCGTTTGCGCCCCAAGGCATGAATGCAGGCAAACTATCAGGAGGTTTTCATGACCGCAGCCGAAACAGAGGCGGAATCCGCCGCAGCCACTCTCGCCCGTCCGGCGTCGCGCGCAGCGCGCTCGTCGGTGGGCACGATCATCGCCGCATCCATGGTGGGCACGACGATTGAATTCTACGATTTCTACGCGTACGGCACGGCCGCCGCGAACTACTTTCCGCGCGTGTTCTTCTCCGACCGGACGAACCCGACCGTCGCGCTGCTGCTCTCGCTCGTCACGTTCGCCGTCGCGTTCCTCGCGCGCCCGGTCGGCTCGTTGATCTTCGGGCATTTCGGCGACTCGATCGGACGCAAGGCGACGCTCGTCGTCTCGCTGATGACGATGGGCGTGGCCACGTTCCTCATCGGCTGCCTGCCAGGATATGACATGTGGGGCGTATGGGCGGTGATCATGCTGTGCGTGTGCCGCTTCGTGCAGGGCATCGGTCTCGGCGGCGAATGGTCCGGCGCCGCGCTCGTGGCCACCGAGAACGCACCTGCCGACAAGCGCGCGCTCTATGGTTCGTTCCCCGAACTCGGCGCGCCGATCGGCTTCTTCCTGTGCAACGGCACCTACGTGGTGCTTGAGATGTTCAACGATGACGCGGCGATGCTCGCATGGGGATGGCGCGTGCCGTTCCTGCTGTCGTCGCTGCTGGTGGTCGTGGGACTGCTCGTGCGTGTCCATATGGAGGAGACGCCGGCGTTCCGCGCCGCGCAGCAAAGCCAGCGCGTCGTCAAGGCTCCGGCCGTCGAGGTGTTCCGTACGAGCTGGCGGCAGGTGCTGCAGGCGACCTTCCTTGTCGCCGTCACCTACACGCTGTTCTACACACTCGCCACATGGTCGCTTGCATGGGCCACGAAAACGGAAGCGCAGGGCGGTGGCGGCCTTGGTTTCTCCACGCAGGAGTACATGACGATGCTGATGGCCTCGGTATGCGTGTTCGCCGTGTTCATCGTGCTTTCATGCGTGTTCGCGGATCGTCTGGGGCGTCGCCGTGTGATCATCGGGTCGTCGGTCGCGCTGGTCGTGTTCGCGGCGGTGTTCCCACTGCTGATGAACAAAGCCGTCGTCGGTGTGCACAACACGGCTGCCGCGATGCTGTTCCTGTGCCTTGGATTTGCGTTGATGGGCATCGCGTTCGGGCCGATCGGCGCGCTGCTGCCTGAGCTGTTCAGCGTCAATGTGCGCTACACCGGATCCGGTATCGGCTACAATCTCGCGGCGATCGTCGGCGCGGCGTTCGTGCCGTCGGTGGCCACATGGCTCTCGTCGCATTGGGGCGTCGGCTCGGTTGGTCTGTATCTGGGCGTCATGGCGTTGGGCTGCCTTGCGGCGATCCTGACATGCCATGAGACCAAGGACGTGGATTACATGCGGTGACTCGCGGGTGATCCGTCAATGAGCGATGCGTCAGGTAAGGAGAGGCTTGGCGGCGCCGCAGGCCGCACAGAAGAACAAGACGTCCATTATATGGACGAAACATATTGCTGATTTCCGGCAAGCGATGGTGGATTGGCGCTATTTTCCAGAAGAAACCGCGCGTATTCCAAAACGAGACGCCAACGGTATCCAAAAGATGGACTTGGCAAGGAGACGCTTGCGGATTTCGGTAATATGAGGACTCAGTTTTGGAGACAAAATCTCCGACACGGCGGGAAGCCTGCCTACGTGGATCGGCCGTTCCGGACCATGGGACGCGCGGTTCATGAATCAGGCACAAGAACAACATAGGCGTCGCGGACCACTACAATGCCCGCGGTGCGCAGCAAAAGACAACAAAGGAGTGTGCCAATATGGCAGCACAGATCTGGTACGAAGACGACGGCGATCTCTCGGTGCTCGACGGCAAGAAGGTCGCGATCATCGGTTACGGCTCGCAGGGCCACGCTCACGCGCTCAACCTGCGTGATTCCGGTGTGGACGTCGTCGTCGGCCTGCGCCCGAACTCGAAGTCCGTACAGTTCGCGAAGGACCAAGGCCTTGAGGTCAAGAGCGTTCCGGAGGCTGCCGCGGAGGCCGACGTCATCATGATCCTGGCTCCCGACCAGTATCAGAAGGCCATCTGGGACAACGACATCGAGCCGAACATCAAGGAAGGCGCCGCACTGGCCTTCGCGCACGGCTTCAACATCAACTACGGCTACATCAAGCCGTCCGAGGACCATCCGGTCTTCATGGTCGCGCCGAAGGGCCCGGGCCACATCGTCCGCCGTGAGTACGCGGCCGGCCGCGGCGTCCCGGTAGTGACCGCCGTCGAGCAGGATCCGCGCGGCGACGGCTGGGATCTCGCCCTCGCCTACGCCAAGGCACTCGGCGCGCTGCGCGCCGGCGCCATCAAGACGACCTTCAAGGAGGAGACCGAGACCGATCTCTTCGGCGAGCAGAACGTGCTCCTCGGCGGCGTCAACAAGCTCGTCGAGATGGGCTTCGAGGTTCTCACCGACGCCGGCTACCAGCCGGAGATCGCCTACTTCGAGGTCTGCCACGAGCTCAAGATGATCGTCGACCTGATGAACGAAGGCGGCCTGAACAAGGATCGTTGGTCCTGCTCCGACACCGCCCAGTACGGCGACTACGTCAACACCGTCATCGACGAGCATGCCCGTGAGCGCATGGAGTACCACCTCAAGCGCATCCAGGACGGCTCCTTCGCGAAGGAGTTCATGGACGATCAGGCTGCCGGCGCCCCGAAGTTCAAGCAGCTCCAGGAGGAGTACTCGAACGTCCGCATCGAAGAGGTCGGCCCGAAGCTGCGCGCGATGTTCTCCTGGAACAACGAGGCCGCGAAGGACGCCGACGAGGCCAACTCCTTCACCGGCAAGATCGCCCGCGCCCAGGTTCAGGACGCTGAGTGATTGAATCGGCCGGCGCGGTGACGCCCGGCCGAATCGCACCGCTACGACGGGGCGCAGTCCATCACGAACTGCGCCCCGTTTTTGTCGTCTGCGTCCCGACTCGTCAGCTAGGTCGACGAAGCGGGGCGCGAACGGGTGCCTTTGCGGGTGACTTCGTCGGCCAAGCCGACGAACCGGGACGCAAGCGGGCGCGTTCACGGGTGGAAACATCGGCTTCAGTCGACGGATCGGACCGCAGCGGGTGGCTTCGTCGGCCATGTCGACGGATCGGGACGCGAACAGGCGCGTTGGCGGGTGGCTTCGTCGACCCGGGTCGACGGATCGGGACGGTTGGTGATACGCTGACGTGGTATGTGTGGAATTGCAATGATGTCGATGATCGCGTGGGATATCTGACCGCGCGTCAACGCAGATCCTCTTGAATTCAATCGAATTTCATACCACCATCGCGTGGAAGGTCGCTATTGGCGGTCGTTCGGCATGCCCGCATCCACCATCCGGAACAGGGTGGGATAGTTAAGCCATATATGGGCCGAACGGCCGTATGCCTTCTTGCGCGAACAAGCGAAGGAGACATCATGCACAATCATACGAAGCCATATCCGGACGCAATCGGCGCCCCACCCAGCTGGCGTCTGCCGGTCGCGCTGCTGCTCACTGGGCAGGCGCTCTCGCTGATCGGCTCGAGCATCGTGCAATACGCGGTGTTCTGGTATCTCGTCATGCAGACCGACTCCGGCGTCACGATGACGGTCGCGATGCTGTGCGCATGCGTACCGCAGGCAATCGTCTCGCTGTTCGGCGGCGCATGGGCGGACCGTTGGAACAAGAAGGCGCTCATCATACTGCCCGACGCGCTGATCGCCGCCGTCACCGTCGTATTGTCCGTCGCGATCGCGCGCGGCGCCGCGGACCTTGCGCTGTTCTTCGTCGTGCTCGCGATCCGTTCGGCCGGCGCAGGCGTGCAGACGCCGGCCGTGCAGTCGTTCATTCCGCAGATCACGCCGGAGGAGAAGCTGCTGCGCGTGAACTCGATCAACGGCACGATCCAGTCGGTGAACCTGATCGCGGCGCCGGCGGTCGCCGCCGTGCTCATCAATGTGATGCCGCTGTGGGCGATCCTGTATGTCGATGTGATGACGGCAGTGGTGGGCATCGCGTTCGTCGCGCTGATCCGCGTGGTGCGTGTGCGCGGGGACGAAGCGGGCGCCACAGCCGCCGTCTCCGTGTTCGCCGACATGCGCATCGGCCTGCGGTATGCGTGGCGTTACCCGCGCATCCGCAGTGTGCTCATCGCGTATGCGTTCGTCTGTTTCATCAACATCGCGCCGATGAATCTCACATTGATCTTGATGAACCGTGGATTCGACGGGCAGCGGCTCGATCTCGGCTTCACCGTGCTCTCGACGGCCGCGGACAAGCTTGCGGCGAACGAAATGGCGTGGAGCATCGGCATGGTCGTCGGCGGCGCGCTGCTCGCGACCGTCGGCGCACGCGTCCTGCGCAACAACATGGTGCTGCTGGCGTGCGCGTTCATCGGCATGGGCGTGTGCACGGCGGGGCTTGGGTTGTCGTCGACGCTGCTGGTGTATCTGTGCGTCGATTTCCTTGTGGGATTGTGCACGTCGCTCGGTTCGTCGCCGACGTTCACGTTGCTGCAGCAGGAGAGCATGCCGGACATGCGCGGCCGTGTCTTCGGGCTGCTCACGACGTTCTCCGGATTCGGCACGCCGCTTGGCATGCTCGTCTTCGGCCCGCTCGCCGACGTCATCGACGTGCGCGTGATCTTCATCGTGGGCGGCGTGCTGACGATTCCGTTCGGCGTGTGGCTGCTGCGTGTCGATAGAAGATGGAAGGCGTCTCCGTCGCAGGATTCATGACAAACGATGGCGGGGAACTTCGAGCCGGAGACCGTTCTAGCCGAGAAAGCCGCCGGAGTCCTCGATGTTGCGCGACATCTGGTACATCGCCGCATGGGATTGCAGGAATTCACGCAGATACGGCATTTTGAAATCGACTTTGCCGTAATCAGTGGCGATGATGTAATCCTCGCGAATGAGTCGGTTTCGGTACACGTTGGCGTACTGAGGCGACTTCCCGAGTCGTTTTGCAATATCGCCGGTATTGGATGGCCCTTCGTCCATCGCCATGGCGAGCAGATAGTCTCTGGCGATGGCGGAAAGGTGGGCGACTGCAGGAGCGTTGACGAGATTGCCGAGTTTATCCTTTGCCTTGGCAATGCCGGATTCGCAGTCCTCCAACGAAATGAAATCGTCATGACCGTTCACCACGGATTGGCGCCAGGTCCAATATCCCACCAGTTGGATCATGAATGGATAACCGTGTGTGGCCCGAGCCAATTTGTTCAGCACATCATAGCTGGCGTTTTTACCGCCTGCGGACAGCGTCTTTTCGAAGGCCTCCCAAACGTCCTCGATGGGCACGTCCTGCAACTGGTATCGTTCCGCCCTCCTGAGGAATGTGAGCACGCTGTCGTTCACTACGTCATCCACCATATGGGGGACGCCGGCGAAGATCACGGCGATGTTGCGCTTCTCCTCGATCAGATGCTGGATTGCTGTGGCGAACGACCGCAGTTGCGGTAAAGGCGTGCCTTCGCCCACCTCATCCAAAGTGATCAGTACACCCTGTCTTGACTCATCCATGCTGTCCAAAACATGTCCGATGGTCTGCCTGAGATCGGTCGATCCCTGACTATGTTCGAACTGCATGCCACCGAGTCCGATGTTTGCCTTCATTCCGGGCAGCGAGGATTCAATCGCAACCGAAGGCAGGGTATAGGAGGTGATATGCGTTTTCTGTCCGGTATGCAGCAGCTTGATGATTTCCTGCAGGAAATCACCTGCAGCTGTGGCGTTCACTACTTTCCACTGCAGGTTTCTGGCGATGTCGCTCAGCGCATTCAGCATGACGGTCTTTCCGACACCGCGAGCACCTGTGATGAATGAGAGACGACCCGGGGCACCCGAACCGTCGTCGATGGCGAATTGGAAATCCTCGATGTACTGCTTGCGCCCCACCAGAACGGGTGGTTCACTGCCCGCTGTCGGCTTGAACGGATTCGGCATGCGACACCTCCTGCCTTCGGATCCCTTCAATGAAGTTATAACAAGTATAACAAGTATAAAAAAGTATAACAGCGTGTGATTGAGACAAGGGGCGCCGCCGCGTCGTCCGCCACGGCTGCGTGATTCGTCCACGGTCTCGGCGGATTCGGTGGGTCTGTCACGAGATTCGTGACAGGTGATGGCGGGGGACGATACGTGTGCGTTGTCGTCGATGATACGAACGGCATCATCGGGATGCCGCCGTCGGTGTGGGCGAAGGAGCTGGCGATGGACGGAGAGCGGCGTGGGAAGTCGTGTGTGACGCGCATCGGCGTCATCGACAACGATGTGTGGAGTTGCCGTGCCATCGCGACGTGGGTGGCCGGACTTTCGGGATTCGTCGTTGATTGGTGTGCGGTCAAGGCGTCTGAAGGGTTGTATCGAGCATTGTATGGGACCACCGCTCCTGATGTCGTGCTGGTTGATATGGCATTGGGCGGCGTGAGCGGCGTCGAGGTGTGCCGCAGGATTCGGGAACGATCCGATTCGATTGCGCTCATCGGCATGACGGCCTATGACGTGGCGAAATACCGGGAAGACCTTATCGGGGCAGGCGTACAGGGACTTGTGGGCAAGGAACGACTGCAGCAGGATCTGCCGGTACTGCTGCAACGGCTCGCGGATCGGCGGTCCGGCGCCGTCGCCGGCGATGGATGCACGACGCCGAAGGCGCGCATCGCATCGTAGAAGACAAGCCGATTGGTCGCGCCGGCGCACTGACGGTTCTGAACAGGCAGAAGCTGTCGGTGCTTCGGCTGTATGACCGTGGGTTCTCCACTGATGAGATCGCTCGGCGTTTGGGTGTCTCGACGGACTCGGTCTCCACGTATCTGCGCAGGGCCGGGCAGAAGCTGGGCGCCAGCGGGCGCGTCGAGATTCTTCGCAAGGGCAAGGCCTACGACCTGTTGTAGTCGCTTGCCGTGATTGCCCACAGATGGCGGCCAATAGGGAATTAAGGAGGTGGTCGAGCATGGACTGGCTGCGGCGGATATGGAAGACGCAGGATGCTGCGGCGCCCGTATATCCGGCTGCTCGTGTGGCCGTTGCCGTGGTGATGACCGCATTGACGATGGATATGCTGATGGGTGCCGGACAGACGCCGCTGCTGATCGTCGTCGCCGTGGCGGAATGGCTGGCGGCTCTGGTCTATGTGATCATGCCGGTCATAGGTTCGGCGGCCGCCTTGGCGTTGTGGGTGGCCGCACCCATGCTGCCGATGATGGACGATCATGCTCGGTCCGTGATCGGGGCATGGCCGCTGCTGGCGATCGTGCTGCTGGGTATGGTCTGGGCATTGCTGCTGGGCATGCGGCATTGGCGGTATGCTTTGGTTCGGTCTGCGCTTGCGCGGGCAGGGCCGCCACGACGGCGGAACCGTCGTTGCGCAGGCTCGATATCGCCAAGCTGGTGCATGGGCATGAACGCAAGCTTGAGGCACTTGGATTCCGCGGCGTCGTGCTCGTGAATGCCGATTGCGCGACATTGGCGATGGACGCCGAGGTGGCGGCCGTGGTCACTGGGTTGATCAACGAACTGTTCGGCAATGTGCTGAAATACGCCGATTCATCCCGAGGCTATTCGTTCACCTGCGGCATGGACGGTTCGCGGCTGTGCGTGGAGCTGTGCGATGCCCCGGGCGGGTCGGCCGAGCTGGTGATGGTCCGATCCCGGTGCAGGGTTGGCGCATTATGCACGGGAGCTCCGGCTGCGTGGAGGAGACCTCATGTTGTGCGATGACGGCGGAATCTGGTCGGTGGTCGCGCGGGTTCCTCTGGGGCCGCATGCGACGGATGACTGCGACGCCACTGGGTCGAATCGGGATCTCTACTATGCCGCGCTGGCCATCTGGGCTGCGCTCATATCGTTGATGTTCGGCGTGTTGCCATTGATTCCCTCCGAGAATGCCTTGACGGCGACGGTGCTGCTGATGTACGTCGCCGGTCCTGTCGCGAGCATCGTCTTCGGCATGCTTGGCGTGCTGCGTTCATGGAGGGCTGCGGGACTGTTGTCCCTCATTGCGATCGTCGGCAGCGCGCTGGGAGGCATTGCCATGACGGTGGGCGACTGGAACTGGTCGCACCCCGATTCGCATGCGTGGTGGGCGCTCCGCGCATCGGCGTTGTACGGATGCGCGATGGGCGCGGTTCCGGCCCTGCTCGGTATCGGCATCGGAGCCGTTGTGCGATGGGTCATGCGGATGGTGCGTGCGGCGCGATGGACGGCAGGCGGCAGGCGGCGCATGGCGATCGTGGCGGCGGCCGTGGCGTGGAGCGTGTTCGTCGTCGCCGTGATCCTCATCGTCGCATTGGCCATTCCCGCCAGTGCGACACCGCTGCCATGGACCTATCCGGTATTGCCGGTGACGCTGATGCTTGCCTGCGGCTGCACCGCGCTTGTCCCGATGGCCGCACATGACCATTGATCGTCGTCGCCGACCGTCGCATGTCGCTCGGTCCTACTCCGCGTACGGGAACGCCGGCAGACCGCCGTCGTTGAAAAGCGGTGCCGGACCCCAGCTGCGCCACGCGTAGCGCACGGCGGTCGGCGCGGACACCTGCGGCGACGAGACGCGCACCTTCATATGCTCGCCGTCGGCCGCGTCGATACCGCTGCACTCGAGGATCCGCGCGTCCGCGTCCACATAGACGCCGTCCTTGCCGGTGATCTCGAAGCCCGAGGTCCCGGCCGCACGCGCGTCGGTCTCGTCGACGGCGTCGCGCACCGTGTCCGGCGTCGTGCCGCGCCAATGCAGTCCATGCGCATGGTCGAACATGACGTCGATCGCCTCGCCGGCGATGGACGTGTGCACGACGCGCGGGCTCTCGGCGGCCACATCGTCGTGCCCATAGACGGTGCGCAGCGCGAGATCCGCGATGCGCACGCCGACCGTGCGTTTGTCGAGCGGGTGGATGTTGTCGAATTCACCGCAGTCCATCGTGCAGACGAGTTCCACATCGTCGAGTGATTCGCTCGCGTCATACTGCGCGGCGCGGATGACCGGCCACCGGCGCGGGTCCTCGCCGCGCGCCGCGACCTGGCCGTCGATCCATTGCGGCAGCTGCACGATCAGGAACGGCAACGTGCGCGCATTGGGCTGGTAGCCGATCGTCGGCTCGTCGTAGCCGTCGAGATTCCACAATGTGCGCCATTCGTCGATGAGCAGGCCGAGCAGCTCCCGGTAGGAGTCGCACTGCTGCTCGTCCTCCTCGCCTTGGTACCACAGGAATCCGCGGACCGTGTACGGCGCGACGCGTCTGACCATGCCCTCGAACGGCGCGCCGACGCGTCGTTCCGAGAACGGCGTGACCGGCGGCGGCCACGGGCACGGGCCGAGCACGGCGTCGATCTGCGGCTGCGTGATGCCCGGATGGGAGTCCTTCATCGCGGCGACGTCGTTGTTCCAACGGTCGAATGTGCGCTGCCACGCATCGGCCTCGGCGCGCATCTGCCCGTCGGTCTTGCCGGCGACCGCCCGTTCGTAGCGCTCGACGTACGGGCGTCCGGCCGCCGAACCGTTCAATGTGGCCTTGCTCATCCAGCAGGAGATCGACGTGCCGCCGATATAGCAGTCGATGACGCCGACGGCGACGTTCTCGCCGAGCCGTTCGCGCAGCCGGCGTCCGAAGTGGTACCCGATGGCGGACATATGCGCGACTTCAGGCGCGACGGCGGTGCACCATGCGCTGTCGGCCTCCGCCGTCTCGTCGACCGCGCCGACCTTCGGTGTGTTGTAGAAGTGCAGCAGCGGGTCGTCGGCGGCCGCGATGACGTCGACGCCGTGCTCGCTCGTATGCAGTTCGAGTTCGATGTTGCTTTGGCCGCCGGCGAGCCAGACTTCGCCGATGAAGACGTCCGTATAGCAGAGCATGTCGTCGTCGGCACGCACGTCGAGCGTATACGGGCCACCGGCCGGCAGCGGCGGCAGCAGCGCCGTCCAGGATTCCTCGTCGCGCGGGGCCTGCGACGCGCTCTGCGCGACGATGACGCCGTCGTCCGCCGTCAGTCGCACGGCGACTTCGACATCGCGCGGCGCCGAGCCGAACACGGCGATCGGCATGCCGCGCTGCAGCACCATATGGTCGGCGAAGACGGCGGCAACGCGCAGCGAGCCGCTGCGCGTGCGGTCCGTCGCGCCCGGCGCATGCGCCCCGCCGCTCGTGACTCCGCTGGCCCCCGGCGCGATTCCGGTCACTGTGACCATGCTGTTGCTCCTCCGATCCCTGATCCCGATAATGCCGACATGCCGGCGCGCGTCACCGCTCCCACAGTTCCGCGCCGAACGACTCGAGGTATGCGCACAGTTCATGCGCCATCTCCTCGTCCTCGGCGATGCGCGGATGCCCCGGCGTGCCGCTGCCGGCACGCGCATATCCGAAATAGCTGACACATGGGTCGCCGACCGCGTCGACGGCCTCGCGGATCGCGCGGTCCCACTGCGCGCTGTGTTCGAGCACCGTCGTCGTGCAGACGATGCGCGCCTCGGGATAACGCGCGCGCAATGCGCGGATGAAGTCGGCGTAGCGTGCGCGCCAATGCGCGGCCGTCGCGCCGTCGTAGTCATCGGCCATGAAATCGTCCGGATGGGAGTCGTTCTGCCCGAGCGCGATGACGACGACCTGCGGATCGTAGTCATCGAAGTCCCACATGCTCGTCGCGCCGAGCGCCGGGTTGTAGCGCACGCGGTCCCAGATGCTTTCCATGCCTTCGTAGTTCGGCGCGTCGAACCACCCGATGCCGTCGAGCAGCGGCGCGCCGCCTTGCGCGATGATGCGCAGCTCGGCGCCAAGAGCGCGCGCGGCGATGGCGCCGTATGAATACCATGCGTTGCTGTACGACGACAAGTCGACGTCCGGATCGGCTTTGCCGGTGTAGAGCACGGCCTCGTTGCGCTCCCCGCAGCTGACCGAATCGCCGTAGATCTCGATGCGCCGTCCGCTCGGGGCGTCGAGCGGCGCCATGATCTGCGCGTCGTCGTCGATGCCGACGCCGACGAACTCCATATAGTGCATGCCGCCGTCCTGACGTTTGAAGACGACCGCCCGATGCTCGATGTCCGGCAGATGGTCGGCGATGCGCAGCGTCAGCACGCCCTCGTCCTCGTCGGCGTAGGGCGGCAGCTGCGGCTCCGCAGGCGACGGCACGCGCACGCTGTACTGTGTGTCGTCGATGATGACGCCGAGGCGGATGTTGCCGTAGTTCCAGTGATTGCGCAGCCGCACGCTCAGTGTGGTGCCGGTGAAACGGAATCGCGCCTGCGTGTACGGGAACACCCACAGCCGGCCATCCTCGGTCTCTTCGATGCGACCCTGGTGCTGAAACGCTTGATTCGTCTGTGCGATGAGGTGCATGACACTCCTTCGTATGCATAGTCCCGACGAGGCGCCGCCGCTGCGTGGCGCCGGCGTCACGTCTTGTTGTCCGCTGTGTTCCGATGATAATCGCGGTGCCGACCGCGACATGCTGAAGCGCTCAAGTTTCTCTGCGCCTCCGATTATATATTGATACACTTATCAGCAACGTGGAATGCCGACGGTGGCGTTCGCGTTTTGCCGAAAGCGCAGGGCGCCGCCCCGGAGGAAGCGGGCGACGTCCACACCATTGGGCCGGTCGACGCGGACTGCATCGACCGCATGCCAACGAAAGGACGGCAGATATGGCGGAGCGGTTCCCGGAGGGATTCCTGTTCGGTACGGCGACGGCGGCGTACCAGATCGAAGGCGCGGCGGACGAGGACGGCCGCACGCCGTCGATCTGGGACACCTTCTCCCATACCGGACACACGTTGAACGGCGATACCGGCGACGTCGCCGACGATTTCTACCACCGCTGGGAGGACGACCTCAAGCTGCTGCGCGATCTCGGCGTCAACGCCTACCGTTTCTCGATCGGCATCCCGCGCGTCATCCCGACGCCGGATGGCAAGCCGAATGAGAAGGGGCTCGACTTCTATGAGAAGATCGTCGACCGCCTGCTCGAATACGGAATCAAGCCGATCGTGACGCTCTACCACTGGGACCTGCCGCAGTACATGGCCTCCGAGGACGGCCGCGAGGGCGGCTGGCTCGAACGTGACACCGCATACAGGATCGCCGATTACGCCGGCATCGTCGCCAAGCGCCTCGGGGACCGCGTGCACACCTACACGACGCTCAACGAGCCGTGGTGCGCGACCTACCTGAGCTACGGCGGCACCGAACAGGCGCCGGGGCTCGGCGCCGGTCCGCTCGCGTTCCGCACCGTGCATCACATCAACCTTGCGCACGGACTGATGTGCCAGGCCGTGCGCGCCGAGGCGGGCGGCAGGCCGGAGCTGTCCGTCACCTGCAATCTGCAGGTCTGCCGCGGCGACGCCGACGCTGTGCACCGTCTCGACCTCATCGCCAACCGCGCGTTCCTCGATCCGATGCTGCGCGGCCGCTACCCGCAGGAGCTTTTCGCGATCACGAAGGGCATCTGCGACTGGGACTTCATCCGCGACGGCGACCTCAAGCTCATCAACCAGCCGATCGACGTGCTCGGCCTCAACTACTATTCGACGAACCTCGTCACGATGAGCGATCGTCCGCAGTTCCCGCAGAGCACGGCGGCGTCGACGGCGCCGGGCGCGAGCGACATCGACTGGCTGCCCACCGCCGGCCCGCACACCGAGATGGGCTGGAACATCGACCCGAATGCGCTGTACGACACGCTCGTGCGTCTCAACGACGACTATCCCGGCATGCCGCTCGTCGTCACCGAGAACGGCATGGCATGCCCGGATCGGGTCGAGGTCGGCCCCGACGGAGTCAAGATGGTGCATGACGCCGAACGCATCGACTATCTGCGCCGCCATCTGGACGCCGCCTACCGTGCGATCCAGGAGGGCACCGATGTGCGCGGCTACTTCGCATGGTCGCTGATGGACAACTTCGAGTGGGCCTTCGGTTACAGCAAGCGCTTCGGCCTGACCTACGTGGACTACGGGACGCAGGAGCGCATCCGCAAGGACAGCTTCATGTGGTACCGCGACTTCATCGCCGAGCACAGCGCGCGCTGAGCGCCGTCGGACGATCACGGCACGGGAGGGCGCCGACCCATATGGGTCGGCGCCCTCCCGTTGTGTTGTGTGTCGGAAACATGCGGGGAGACACGCCGGAGCTATGAAGCGCTTAATGGCTGAAAGCGTTGCAGGTGCCGTTGTGAGGCGGCATGACATCGAGACGTATGGAAGGTTTGTGCAACGGTAAAACATTGGAAACATTGGAAAATCTGAACGCTTTATGACAACGCTGGCAAGAGGCGGTCATTATGCTGACGGCCGATGGTGGCGACTGAGTTACTTAAGCGCTTGACAAGCTGGAAAAAGTCGGTTATATTGATTTCATCGTTCACCTCAGGCAGGCAGAGAAGCCGAGAGGTGGCCCAAGCTCATTGCTGAGCTGGACGTCGGCGACGACGCCCAAGAGACCAGGAAGGACACAAGAATGAACGTCAAGAAGATCGCGGCGGCCGGTATCGCGGCGGCGTGCCTCGTCAGCGTCGCGGCGTGCGGCGGCAACAACGGAGGCTCCGCGGAGAGCAACAACAAGGCCGGCATCACCTATCCGGAGATCAAGCTCGGCGAAACCGACAAGGACCTCAAGGCGGAGATCACGTTCTTCAACGGGCGCACCGACATGGGCCTCGCGGATTATCCGGGCAAGAACTGGGAGTCCTATATGAAGGACTTCAACGCGATGTACCCGAACATCAAGGTCAAGGTGCAGACCGATTCGAACTACGCGGATTCCGCGCTCACCCGCCTGCAGGCGAACAACGACTCGTGGGACGTCATGATGATCCCGGCGGTCGATCGCTCCGAGTTCTCGAACTACTTCGTGTCCTACGGCAAGACCGAGGACATGGACAAGGAGATCAAGCTCGCGAACGAGAAGGCCTATGACGGCCAGACCTACGGCATCGCGACCGACGGCCAGACCTCGGGCATCGTCTACAACGCCAGGGTCTTCGAGGAGGCCGGCATCAAGGAGCTGCCGAAGACCCCGGAGGAGTTCCAGGCCGATCTCAAGCTCATCAAGGAGAAGACGAAGGCGATCCCGCTGTACACGAACTTCGCCGAGGACTGGGCGATGGGCGCCTGGGACGCCTACATCGGCGGCAACGCGACCGGCGATCCGAAGTTCATGAACCAGGTCATGCCGCATGACAAGACCCCGTTCGCGAAGGACGACAAGGCCCCCGACACCCATCCGTACGCCGTCTACAAGACGCTGTACGACGCGGTCGCCAACGGCTGCACCGAAGAGGATTACTCGACGACCGATTGGGAATCGTCGAAGGGCAAGATCAACAACGGCGAGATCGCGACGATGGTGCTCGGCGCCTGGGCGGTGCCGCAGATGAAGCAGGCCGGCGACCATCCGGACGACGTGCAGTACATGCCGTTCCCGATCACCATCGACGGCAAGCAGTACGCGACGCTCGCGGGCAACTACTCGATGGGCATCAACAAGAACTCCGACGCCGACCGTCAGAAGGCCGCGATGATCTTCGTCAAGTGGATGACCGAGAAGTCGGGCTACGCGAAGAACGAGGGCGGCATCCCGATCGTCAAGGACGATGACTCCTACCCGGACACCTACGAGCACTTCAAGGACGTCGAGCTGATCGTCGACGACCCGGCGAAGGAAGGCGAGGAGGACCTCTTCGCCGACATCAACTCGGATTCCGAGCTCGGCATCAACAACGGCAACGGCAAGAAGATCCAGGACATCGTCGTCGACGCCGCGAACAAGACGAAGACGATCGACCAGATCATGGGCGAGTGGGATCAGAAGTGGGGCGCGGCTGTCGAATCCGAGAGCTGATCCGATGAGCGTCGGCGTCCTGAGCGGACGCTGACGCTCCGAACCCTTGTGCACGCCACACCTCCTTTCCCTTTCTTTCCTCGATGAGGGCCGGAACGGCAACGTTCCGGCCCTCATCGTCGTTATAGGGCAACGGTGCGCGCGTCCCGGGGAATCCTGCGGGCGGCCCGGACCGATGGAGGCGACCGGCACATGATGTGCCCCGGAATCGCGCTATGGGCGCCGACCGGCGCATGGGGGGGCGCCGTGCCACTTCGGTCCACATCGGGCGAGTCGCGGATGTGCGGAAATTCGCCATCGGGAGAATGGTGTGATTATGCGCTTAAGTTCTACGTTGCGGGTGGGCCGTCGATGCGTTTGGGTGCTGCAATCGTTGGAAAATCAAGGAAAGTTGGTTGTGGCACATCGGCGCTGCCGTCGAAGAGATGCGCTGAATCGCACAGCTTATTGAGTGAAGATCGGCGGAGGGGGTTCTGACGGCCGTCGCAGGGCTGGTGCTTGCCGCAGCGACGCGATCAGTCGGCGGGCATGCCTGTAAACCCTTGGAACGGTAAGGGAAAGTAGTACTCGGCCGTGCTGTGTCGCAGGCGGGGGAGCCGGAGCGGGGACAGAGGCGCCTTCCGTCGTGCGACACGACGCAACTTAAGCGCTTGACAAACTGGAAACACACGGTTATATTGAGTGTCATCACTTATCACAGGCAGGCAGAGAAGCCTGAGGTGGGTATTCCGAAAGGCTCATTGCTGAGTCGGGAGGAAACGCGGGCGCCCCGGCGCCGGCGGAAGGATAAGGAAGGAACAGAGACCATCATGACTACCACACAGCCGAACGTAGCGGTCGCGGAGCGGTCCGCCGCGGACATCCCGTTCAACAAGCATCGCAGGGATTGGAAGAAGACGGGCATCATCGTCCTCTTCTGCTTCCTGCCGGTCGCGCTCCTCGTCGTCTTCACGTATCTGCCGTTCTTCCAGATGTGCGGATACAGCTTCTACAAGATGAAGTACATCGGCACGCCGAAGTACATCGGTGTGAAGAACTACGTCGACATCTTCACCCGCCCCGACCTGCTCGCCACGCTCAAGCTTTCGCTCTACTACATGGTCGGTGCGCTCATCCAGGTGGCCCTCGCGCTGTATCTGGCCACGGTCCTCGCGTTCAAGGTCAAGGGCGGCGCGTTCTTCAAGGGAGCGCTGTTCTTCCCCTACCTGATCAACGGCATCGCGATCGGCTTCATCTTCAAGTTCTTCTACACCCGCGGCTACGTGCTCGATTCGGTGCTCCAGTGGTGCGGATTCGACCTCAACAACCTGCCGTACTGGCTGCGTGACCAGAAGGTCAACAACTGGTCGCTCGTCGCATCCTCGGTCTGGAGGTATCTGGGCCAGACGATGATCCTGTTCATCGGCGCGATCATGTCGATTGACGGATCCCTCTACGAGGCCGCGGAGATCGACGGCGCGAACAAGTGGCAGCAGTTCAAGCACATCATCCTGCCGGGCATCCAGACGATCCTCGTCCTGAACATCATCCTGTCGATCACCGGTTCGCTCTCCGCCTTCGAGGCGCCGTACGTCATCACTTCCGGCGCGAACGGCACCGGCACCTTCTTCGTCCAGATGGACAAGATCGCGCACTCCGATCAGAAGGTGGGTCTCGCCTCCGCGATGGCCGTGGTCCTGCTCATCATCATCATGATCTGCGCGCTGCTGCAGAAGATCGTCATGGGCTGGCTGTTCCGCGACGCGGACGACGGCACCGCCAAGGCCCGCAAGCATGCGCAGAAGGTCGAGAAGCAGCGCAAGAAGGCGCTGCGCCAGGCCAACAAGGTCAAGGCCGGCAACGCCCCGCTCTTCAGGAACGGAGCCAACAAGGAAGCCGAGGCGTGAGCACGATGTCAAGCGAAACGATCACCCCGGATATGCAAACGAACTCGCAGAAAGGAAAGGCCATGGAAGCCTCCGTCGAAAAGGTGAGCGTCTGGTATCACATGCGCCGCTGGGTGCTCTCCTTCCTCAAGTACTTCAGCCTCGTCTTCATCACGTTCTGCGTCCTGCTGCCGCTCGCGTCCTGCGTGTGGACGGCGGCGAAGACCGATGCCGAATACAAGACCGGCAACGTCATGGCGATGCCGCACAACTGGTTCAACTTCCAGAACTACGCGGACGCATTCAAGCTGTCGAACATGGCCGTCGCGTTCCGCAACTCCTTCATCGTCCTCGTGTGCGTCTGCTTCATGACGACGATCATCGGCACCCAGCTCGCCTACGTCCTGAGCCGCTTCCAGTTCCCGGGCAACGCGTTCATCCGCGGCGCCTTCACGATCGCGGCGCTGCTGCCGGGCATCGCGATGCAGGTCGCGGTCTACAAGATCATGGGCAGCCTCGGCATGATCAACTCGCTGTGGGGCTACATCATCATGTCGATGGGCACCGATGTCATCTCGATCTACATCTTCATCCAGTACTTCGAAAACCTGCCGATCTCGCTTGACGAGGCTGCGATGATCGACGGCGCGAGCTACTTCACGATCTACGGCCGCATCCTGCTGCCGCTGCTCAAGCCGGCGATCGTCACGGCCCTCATCCTCAAGGGCGTCGGCATCTACAACGAGTACTACGCGGCCAACCTCTACCTCCAGGACAAACAGAAGCTCGGCACCGTGGCCATCTCGCTGTACGCCTTCACCGGCCCGCAGGGTCCGAAGTACAACCTGATCTGCGCAGGCGTCATCGTGACGCTGCTGCCCGCCCTGATCCTGTTCCTGATCTTCCAGAAGCAGATCTACAACGGCGTCGCAGCCGGCGCAGTCAAGGAGTGACGCTCTCAGACTTACCCTTCCCCTTTCCTCACCATCAGGGAGCCGTGCCGAGCGAGTTGCGTGCGGCACGGCTCCCTTTCCTTCTTCGGCGGTCGCCCGATCGCCTTCCCCGCCACCGTTCCACCTCCATGCGCGGCACACGCCGGCATCAACCACTAGGAGCACATACCATGACCAACACCCCTTCCACCTTCGCCCCGCTGTCGAGCGGCTGGACCGTCACCGCGATGAACCCGGAGGCGGTGCCCGCCGACCTCCGCGAGACGCTGACCGCCGGCATCCCGGCGACCGTCCCGGGCGAGGCGACGCTCGACCTGCTCAACGCCGGCCTCATCCCCGATCCCTTCGACGGCGACAACGAGAACAAGCTGCAGTGGACCGGCGACGTCGACTGGCGCTTCACCTGCACTTTCGATTGGCATGACGACGGCAACACGCGGCACGACCTCGTCGCCTACGGCCTCGACACCGTCGCGACGGTCGCGCTCAACGGCGATCCGGTCGCGCAGACCGAGAACTGCCACCGCTCCTACCGCTGGGACATCCGCGACCTGCTCAAGGACGGCGAGAACGTGCTCACCGTCACGTTCATGTCCCCGGTGCGCTACTCCGACGCCGAGGAGCAGCGCCGCGGCTACTATCCGCACACCGAGCACCACGCCTTCAACCAGATTCGCAAGCCGAGCTACTCCTTCGGATGGGACTGGGGCGTCGACGTGGCGAACGCCGGCATCTGGCGCGAGATCGGCATCGACTCGTGGAGCGGCGTGCGCCTGGCCGAGGTGCGCCCGCTCGTCGACGTGGCCTCCGACGGCACCGGCATCCTCAACGTGCACGTCAAGGTCGAGCGCGAAGGCCACGGCCGCATCATGAACCCGATGGACGCCCACAAGTTCCAGACGCCGGTCCCGGTCCATGTGACGCTCGAGGGTTACGGCACGATGCTCGAGGCCGACGGATCGGTCGATCAGGGCCGCGACGAGACGACGATCACGATCGCCGTGCCGGACGCGAAGCTGTGGTGGCCGCTCGGCTACGGCGACCAGCCGCTCTATGCCGTCGACGTCAAGGCCGGCACGGACCTGCAGGCCGCATGGAAGGGCCGTATCGGCTTCCGCACGACGCATGTGGACACCCGCGCCGACGACCTCGGCCGCCCGTTCCAGATCTACGTCAACGACGTGCCGGTGCACGCGCACGGCTACAACTGGATCCCCGACGATGCGTTCATCGCGCGCGTGACGAAGAAGGACTACGAGCGCGGCATCCGCGACCTCGTCGAATCGAACTCGAACATGGTCCGCGTCTGGGGAGGCGGCATCTACGAGGCCGATGAATTCTACGATCTGTGCGACGAATACGGCGTCATGGTCTGGCAGGACTTCATGCTCGCCTGCGCCGCCTACCCCGAGGATCCGGAGACGAAGGAGGAGGTCGAGGCCGAGGCGCGCGAGGCCATCATCCGTCTGTCGAGCCATCCGAGCCTCATCGTCTGGAACGGCTCGAACGAGAACTACGTGGCCTACGCGGAATGGGGCGGCTACAAGCAGGCCGTGCGTGACGACGACCTGCCGGCGAACGAATACGGCTACGGCGAGAAGGGCTGGGGCGACTACTACTACTCGGAGCTCTTCCCGCAGCTGCTCGCCGAGCTCGACCCGACGCACGTCTACCTTCCGAGCTCGCCGATGAGCTTCACGAAGTTCACGAACGCGAACTGGGACACCGACGGCACGATGCATATCTGGGATGCATGGAACCGCAAGGATTACCGCATCTACGCCGAGTACACGCCGCGCTTCGCCGACGAATTCGGCTATCAGGCGCCTCCGGCATGGAGCACGCTCGTCGGCGCCGTGCACGACGAGAAGCTCGAGCCCTTCGGCAAGCAGATGCTCGTGCACCAGAAGGCGATGGGCGGCAACTACAAGCTCGCCCGTGGCATGCGTTCGCATCTGACGCCCGGCCACCTCGACGACGTGAGCTTCGGCGGCGTCGTCAACGGCAAGCCGAGTGACGGCGCGCACAGCTGGCTCATCCCGACCGACGACTGGGACGACATCCAGGACTGGCACTGGGCGTGCCAGCTGCAGCAGGCGCATGCGATGAAGTTCGGCGTCGAACATATGCGTTCGCTCGCGCCGGTCAACGCAGGCGCGCTCATCTGGCAGCTCAACGACGATTGGCCGGTCGTGTCCTGGGCGGCCGTCGACTTCAACGGCCATCGCAAGCCGGTGTGGTATGCGTCGCGCGACTTCTTCGCGCCGCGTCTCGCGACGATCCAGCCGCGCACGTCCGAGGAGTACCGTCAGACGCACAGCTGGGAAGGCGTCAAGGTGGGCGCCGACCACTTCGAGCTCATCGTCCTCAATGACACCCGCGAACCCGTCAAGGACACATGGACGGTGCAGCGCGTGACGTTCGGCGGCGACGTGCTCGCGACGCAGACGATCGACGTCGACCTCGACGCGACCTCGCACAAGGGATACACGTTCGACGACGCCATCGTCGGCTACGACGATCCGAACGCGGAGCTCATCGTCGCGACGCCGTCCGACAACTCCTTCGCGCGCGTCGTCTACAATCCGGCCGAAGTCGTCGACCAGTCGCTCGCCGCGCCCGCGGAGGCCTTCACCGCCGATGCGAGGAAGGTCGACGGCGGCGTCGAGCTTACGGTGACGGCGAAGGACTACGTGCGCGACCTGTTCGTCATGGTCGACAAGGTGGATGCGGAGGCCGCCGTCAAGGAAGGCCTCGTCTCGCTGCTGCCGGGCGAATCGGTCACGTTCCACATCACGACGGACGCGGATGATCCGCAGGCCTTCACGGCGCCGAACGTGCTGCGCAGCGCGAATGACCTCAAGCGCGAAGCGAAGTGATGATTTAAGCGGCCATCAGTACCACGGCAACTGATGGCCGCTTAAATATTGTTCCGATCATTCGAATGGTTTCGGACGATGCAGGGACGCAATGGCATAATCATGGGGGGGGGAAAAGTCGGCCGGCGGGATGCGTCGGCCGGCGTTACCATATACAATGGTTCTGAAGCGATTCAGTGACGACTCCATCACGGGGCGCGGCGGGGATCGCGGGGCACCAACAGCACAACGCATGCCGTCCGTGGCGACGGACGGAGGCCACGGAACGCAGCGGCACAGTGGCGTGCGCGCAGCGTGACGGGATGGGAGACAACGACATGGCGACACAGAAGACGAAGGTCACGATCTTCGACGTGGCGAAGGCATCGGGGGTGTCGAGCAGCGCCGTGTCCTACGCATTGAACGGGAAACCGGGGGTTTCCGACACGACGCGCGCGAAGGTGCTGCAGGTCGCCAGGGAGCTCGGATGGAAACCGAACGGCGCTGCGCAGTCGCTCGCGCAGTCCAAGACGCGGCGCATCGGCCTGATCCTCGGCTACGATCCGCAGCTGCTCGCCGTCGAGCCGTACATGATGAGCCTCATCTCCGGCCTCGGCGCGGAGCTCGAGGAGAAGGACTACTCGCTGCTCGTGCGCATGTCGATGGACAGCGACGACGAGGATTCGATCATCGAGGACTGGGTCGCGACGAGCAACGTCGACGCGATGCTGTTGCTCAATCTGGAGATCGGCGATCCGCGCATCGACATGATGAAGCAGAACCCGCAGATGCCGGTGCTTGCCGTCGCCGACGCCTCGCTCACCGCGGGGCTGCCGACGCTCGCGAGCGACGACGCCGCCGCGGTCGGCCTCGCTGTGCGCCACCTCTATGATCTGGGCCACCGCAACATCGCGCGCGTCGCCGGTCCCGAGGAGCTCGGCCACTCGTACATCCGCGACGCCGCGTTCTCAGAGGTGACGGCCGAACTCGGCGTGCGCTACCGCTGCCTGCACACCGACTACACGCCGGCCGCCGGCGCCGATGCGACGAAACGGCTGCTCAGCGTCAATCCGGCGCCGACGGCGATCATCTACGACAACGACGTGATGGCGCTCGCCGCGGAAGGCGTCGCGGCGGTCAACGGCGTGCGCGTGCCCCAGGATCTGTCGATCATGAGCTGGGACGACTCGTTCATGTGCGAGGCCGCGCATCCCGGCATCACGGCGCTCAACCGCGACATCGTCGAATCGGGCCGCATCGCGGCGTCGCTGATGCTCAAGCTCATCGACGGCGAGGAGGTGGACGTCGTCGAGGAACCGCCTTACGTGTTGCGTGTGCGCGATTCGACCGGGCCGGCCCCGGAACGCTGAGATTTGCGGCGCATGCTCGCCGCATGGGAGAAGAAAGACGGCAGCGGCCCCGCCTGACAGTCATGCAGGCGGAGCCGCTGCCGTATCCATAGGATCCATAAATGAACCGGACGATCGCAATGTGCACCGGTGGCGATCGCGAAGATGCCTGTTGGCGAACGCTGCGGGTGCAAGTTGCGGCGGTGGAGGTCGCGGGAGGAGCCGTCAGCGAACGCTTTGGGTGCAAGTTGCGGCGGTCGCGTTCGCGTGGCGGGGACGTTGCGAACGGTTCGGGTGCGGGGTGCGGCGGTCGCGTTCGCGCGGCGAGGGAGGGGACGGGCGCCGAATGGGCGGATCGTCAGGCGTCGTGGTCGGCAGGGGTGTCGCGCGGCTTGAGATGGAAGGCGTTGCAGGTCCAGCGCATGACCGCCCACATCGAGACGCCGGCGCCGAGGACGCACCACAGGATCGGCACCCAGACGACCGCGCCGGGCACGAACCACATCAGCGCGAACGGCAGCGCGATGAGCGCGACGTTGCCAAGCGCCAGCAGCGGCTTCATCAGCGACAGGCGGACCGACTGGCGGATCTGCTCCCACCAGGACAGCTTGCTGCGGCCGGAAAGCGGCAGCACGAAGGACAGCATCATCGCGATGATGACGAGCGCGCCGAGCGTGACGCCGTAGATGACGGACGCCGCGTCGCCGGACTGCCGGGAGATGTACCACAGATCGACGGCGCCGATCGCGAAGAGGATGATGAACAGCAGCGAGAACAGCATGTTCACGCCGAAACGACGTTTGATCGCGCGCCAGAACGTGCGCAGGACGCCTTCGTCGGTGTCCTCGATGATCTCGCGCGCGACCTCGCAGGCGGCGGAAGTGGCCGGGCCTATCGTCACGATCGGGATCGAACAGACGAACCATGCGACGGACAGCATCGCGAGGTCGCCGATGCGGCCCATGACGACGTTGAACGGATTGTCCTGACGGAACAGGCTGGAACTCATGACGGTGTCTCCTCTTTTCGGATTGCGGATGATGTTCGGGTCGAGGGGTGTGGATGCAGGCCCGTTCAACGGTACAGGTATGCGATGAACCGCTGCGCGTTGCCGGTCTGCCTTGTGTTCGCGACGACGCCGATGAGCGCGGCGTCGTCGGTCGCGAACTCGTGCCAGCGCTTCGCGTCGTCGAGCTTGAGTCCGTAGGGTTCCGCCTTGCCTTTGCCGCTGCCGGAATCGTCGACGTCGTCGCTGAGCGCGGAATCGTCGAATCCGTGGAAATCCTCGGCGTAGGCGTGCAGGTCGCCGTATTCGTCGGCCGGCAGCGTCGACTTGAGATTCGTGAAGTAGCCGTAGCCGGCGAGTTCGCGGAAGACGGACGGCGGCGCGATGACGACGTCGATCTGCTCGCTCGAGATCATCGTCTGCAGCTTGGAGAGTCCGTCCTTCTTCGTGTCGAAGTAGTCGTCGATGATGACGTCCTGCCCGAGCATCTCCGCGTACTGCTCCTGCAGCTTCGCGGATTCGCCGAGCGGGAGCGTGCTGTCGACGACGGCCGCATACAACGCCGGGCGTTCGCGAGGCGAGACGAAACGGACGATGACGAACGCGCACAGCGCGATGACGATGACGGCGGCGGCGCACGGGATCAGGAAATGCTCGCGGAAGTAGGCGGCCTTCTGGCGCATCGGCAGTTTTGCGAACACGTACAGCTTCGATTTGCCGGCGTACTGCGGCGCCTGTGTGAGCGAATCCACGGCCGCGCGCTGGGATTCGGTGAGGCGATCATCCGACGGATGCCTGTCTGCTGCCATGGCGCCCATCCTCTCGTCATACGTTCCGGCGGCGTCGCCGGCGGCCGCGGCGCCCATCGCGACGTGTCCGCCGGCCGCGCGAAGGCGGCGCTCGGACGGCACATCGGCGTGTCGAAGTGAACCTCAGCCATGTTCTGTTTGCGTTACTTAACCGCTTAATTTATACTGTTTGAACGAAAAAGTCAATCCCCGGTGTAGTGCCGACGGCGGAACTTACGGGGACTGAACGCGTGGCGGTCGCGCCGCGATCGTGCGAAGGAGACGATGATGTTCGACAACGGAAACCATGTGGTGCTGCGCCGCGACGATGTGTGCGTCGTGCTCAAGACGCCGGACGGCGAGATGCCGCAGGTCGAGTACTGGGGGCGTGATTTCGGCATGCCTGACGCCGAGGACGTGCTGGCGATGCTCGACGTGATGACACTCAAGGTGACGCCGCCGGACGAGAAGCCGGACGCGGCGCTGCGCCCGTCGCTGCTGCCGCAGGGTGCAGAGGCCTTCGCAGGGCGTCCGGGACTTGAGGCGTACCGCGGTGAGGCGCCGGTGTTCGTGCGCTGGACGTCGGTGACGACGACGGCCGGAGCCCACGACGGCGCGCCGGTGGACGCCGTCGATGTCCTCGACGTGCACGCCGAGGACGGCGTCAACGACGTCGCGCTCGACATGCGCCTCGAGCTCGCCGAGGGCGGCCTGCTGCTCGCGAAGGCCACGGTGAGGAACGCCGGCGACGGCGCCGAGCCGCTCGTCGTCAACTGGCTCGACCTGACAATGCCGATCCCGCGCCGCGCCGATCATCTGACGCAGTTCACCGGCCGCTGGCCGCTCGAGAAGCAGCCGGCGACGACGGCGCTGCCGATCGGCTCCGTCACCCGCGACTGCCGCCACGGCAAGACGAGCCATGAAAGCCCGTGGATGTTCATCGCCTCCGATGGCGCGCCGAAGTTCTCCGCCGGCGAGGTGTGGACGTGCCATCTCGCATGGAGCGGCAACCAGACCTACCGGATTGACAACCTGCCGCAGCACGAGGCGCTGCTCGGCGCTGGCGAGCTGCTCGGGCCCGGGGAGATGCGCCTCGGCGCCGGTGCGGCCTATACGACGCCGCAGGTGTGCTTCTCCTACTCCGATTCCGGCCTCGACGGCGCTGCGAGCCGCTTCCACCGTTGGCTGCGCGCGATGCCGCAGCATGTGCGCGGCGACCGTCCGGTGACGCTCAACACCTGGGAGGCCGTCTACTTCGACCATGATGAGGCGACGTTGATCCGGCTCGCCGACCTTGCCGCGAAGGTGGGCGTCGAGCGCTTCGTACTCGACGACGGTTGGTTCCATCTGCGCCGTGACGACACGAAGGGGCTTGGCGACTGGGTCGTCGACCCGGCCGTGTGGCCGAACGGGCTCGACGCGCTCGCGAGGCATGTGCATGGCCTCGGTATGCAGTTCGGCCTGTGGTTCGAGCCGGAGATGATCAACCTCGACTCCGACTGCGCGCGCGAGCACCCCGACTGGATCCTCGCGGCGCCCGAGGCGGTGCCGTGCCGCGCCGACGTCTCGTACCGCACGCAGTATGTGCTCGATCTGGCCAATCCCGACGCCTACCGTCATGTGCACGACCAGATGGCCGATCTCATCCGGGGTCTCGGCATCGACTACATCAAGTGGGACCACAACCGTGACGTGACCGAGCCGGTGCACGCCGGCCATTACGGGCTGCATGCGCAGACCGAGGCCTGCTACCGCCTGTTCGACGAGCTCAAGCGCGAGTTCCCCGGGCTGGAGATCGAAAGCTGCGCTTCGGGCGGCGGCCGCACCGACGCCGGCATGCTGCAGCACGCCGACCGCATCTGGGCCTCCGATTCGAACGACCCGCGCGACCGTGTGGACATCCAGCGCTACACCGAACTCATCGTGCCTCCGGAGATGATCGGCGCGCATGTCGGACCGAGCCCGGCGCACTCCACATGGCGCGCGACCGACCTGTCCTATCGTGCGGCGATGTCGCTCGAGGGATGTTCCGGTTTCGAGTGGAACATCCTCGAATGCACGCCCGAGGAGCTCAAGCAGATCACCGGGTTCGTCGCCCTCGTCAAGGAGCTGCGCGGCGTCCTGCACTCCGGGTCGGTGCACCATGCCGACTTCCACGATCCGGCGCTGCGTGCGCGCGGCGTCGTCAGCGACGATGGTTCACGCGCGATCTGGGTCGTCGCGACCGTCACGAATCTGCGCGACGTCGTCACCGAACGGCTGCGTCTGGACGGGGTGCGCGACGATCGCGTCTATCGCGTGCATATGCGTGGGGAGATCGGCGAGTCTCGGTGGGGCTGGAACACGCCTGAATGGATGCGCGACGCCCGCGGTGAGGACGGCTTCGCCGTGAGCGGCGCGCTGCTGAAGAACGTCGGCCTGCAGATCCCGCCGCTGTGGCCGATGCAGGCGATCGTGCTCGACATTCGGGAAGTGCGGTGAAACTTGCCACTTAAGCGCTTCAGTGATACGCTCGACATCGTACGCGCAAGATAGCGCCGGCCATCAGGGTCGGGCAGGTCAACGAAGACGACGGACGACAATCGGAAGGAAGACGATGACCACCACCAATGCGAAGTATCAGATCGACACGCCGGAGAACAAGAAGTTCCTCGACATCTCCCGCGACAACCTCATCGCGTTCGGCCGCCATTTCCCGGCGGTCGACGGCAGCTCGTACTGGCTCGGCGACGACGGCACGCCGTGGAAGGACCGCAACCGCGCCACCTGGATCACATGCCGCATGACGCATGTCTACTCGCTCGCGACGCTGCTCGGCGTCGACGGCGCCGCCGAACTCGTCGACGACGGCATCCGTGGCCTGCGCGGCGTGCTGCACGACGAGGAGAACGACGGTTGGTACGCCGAGATCACGCCGGACATCTGTCATATGCCGACGAAGCAGGCCTATGCGCACGCCTTCGTGCTGCTCGCGGCGTCGTCGGCGCTGCTCGCCGGCCGCCCGGGCGCGAAGGAACTGCTCGAGCAGGCCGAACACGTCTATCTGACGAAGTTCTGGGACGACGAGATCGGCCTGAGCGTCGACACCTGGAACACCGAGTTCACCGAACTCGACACCTACCGCGGTCTCAATGCGAACATGCACTCGGTCGAGGCATGCCTCGCCGTCGCCGACGTCACCGGCGACGAAAGCTGGCGTGAACGCGCCTGCCGCATCATCGGCCATGTGCTCACATGGGCCGAGGAGAACGACTGGCGCATCCCGGAGCACTTCACCTCCGACTGGATGGCGCAGCTCGAGTTCAACGCGGACAAGCCGGACGATCAGTTCAAGCCCTACGGTGCGACGCCGGGCCACGGCATCGAATGGGCGCGCCTGATCACGCAGTACGCGCTGTCCGTCTATGGCAAGGACGGCGTGCTGAACGGCGACGGCCGCAAGTACCTCGACGCGGCCGAGCATCTGTTCAACCGCGCCGTCGAGGACGCCTGGGACGCCGACGGCGCGCCGGGCATCGTCTACACGACCGACTGGGAAGGCAAGCCGGTCGTGCACGACCGCATGCACTGGACGCTCGCCGAAGGCGTCAACACGGCCGCGACGCTCTACCACGTCACCGGCAAGCAGGAGTACGCCGACTGGTACGCGACCTTCCTCGAGTACATCGACACCTATCTGATGGACCACAGGCACGGCTCGTGGTTCCACCAGCTCAACCGCAGGAACGAGGTCATCGACACGGTCTGGCCGGGCAAGTCCGACCTGTACCACGCGACGCAGGCGATGATGATCCCGCTGTGCGATCCGGCGCTCTCGATCGCCCCGGCGACGAAGAAGGGCGTCGAGGAGGGCCTCGACTGAAGGGCCGCATGACCCCGGGTGCATAGCAGAAAAGCGCCGCCTTGTGTGGCGCTTTTCTGCTATCTCAAGTGCGCGGGATCAGGCGTTCACTTCGCTTGCACCGGACGGAACTCGATGTAGCCGCGTTCGCCCTTCGGCTCGAGCTGGATGCGCGGGGATCGCGTGCTCCAACGGTAGCCGAGCACGGACGGATCGTAGCGGTCCGCCGCATGTTCGACGAACTGGATCGCCTCGCCGTAGTCCGCTTCGGCGAAGGGCTGGCCCTGAAACATCAGATAGTCCGCTTCGGGCAGCTCGATGACGTCGAATCCGTCGGGGACCGGGCCGTCGTAGTAGACACCCACTTCGACGCCCTGCACATAGGTCGAGGTGCCGGGTTCGCGGTATGCGGCCGGCAGCCACAGACAGACCGGCTCGCCGCACAGCGAATCCATGCTCAGCAGCTTGCCCCAGACGTCGCAACCCACCTCCTCGCAATAGGTCCAATAATCGTCCGCGGACGTCCCGCGCTTGATGATCGCCTTGCGGCGCGGCTTGTGGATCGGGGTGACATACAGGTACTGCATCGTATCCATATCGATCGTGTCCTTTCGTGGTTGTCGGTACTGGACGCCGTAAGGGTGGAACAACGTGATCGGGCTCGGCGAACGGGAGAAGTCGCCCGGCGTGCGCCCGAATTCGCGGCAGAACGCGCGTACGTAGCCGTCGACGCTGCCGAAGCCGTACGCGAAGGCCGTCTCGGTGACCGAGCGGGCGTCTCGTTTGAGCGCCATCGCCGAACGGCTCAGACGCAGCCGCCGCATATAGGCGGCCGGCGTGAGTCCGGTCATCTCGCGGAACAGGCGGTAGGCGTACCATGGCGAGAACAGCGCCACGCCGGCCAGATCGGCCATTGTGACGCGTTCGTGCAGATGCTGCGCGATGTAGTCCTGCATCCGCTGGACCGCGGCCGTTCGTTCGTCCATCGTCGTTCGTCTCCTTTCGACGGTTCCCATGTAAGTCGATGCGCGGCGGCGATGCTCGACCTTTTTTGCCATGTTCGCGTGCCTCGCCGTAACAACGCGTCCGTAGAATGGACGTCAACCGTCCACGCATACGAGCGTGGCGCGGCCTTTTCCCATGCCGCGGACGGCCGTCCGCGGCATCGCGATGCAAAGGACGACCATGGCCTCCACACCCGAAGTGAGTGAGCAGCCGCAGCAGCTGCGCAAATCGTTGAAGAACAGGCATATCCAGCTCATCGCGCTCGGCGGCGCGATCGGCACCGGCCTGTTCTACGGCTCGAGCGAATCGATCTCGCTCGCAGGCCCATCCATCCTGCTCGCCTACATCATCGGCGGCGCCGCGATCTTCATGATCGTGCGCGCGCTGAGCGAGATGAGCGTCGAGGACCCGAAGGCGGGCGCGTTCAGCTACTATGCGTCGCGGTACTGGTCGAAGCGGGCCGGATTCATCTCCGGATGGAACTACTGGTTCAACTACGTGCTCGTCTCGATGGTCGAGCTCGCCGTCGTCGGCTCCTTCGTCAACTACTGGTTTCCGAACATTCCGCAGTGGGCGTCGGCCGCGTTCTTCCTCGTGCTCATCACGGTCCTCAATCTGTTCGGCGTCAGTGAATTCGGCGAGTTCGAGTTCTGGTTCGCGCTGATCAAGATCGTCGCCGTCATCGCGATGATCATCGGTGGCGTCGCCGTCATCGTCATGAATCTGCCGACCGACTCCGGTGTGCGCGCGTCGTTCGCGAACTGGTTCACGATCGATGGCGGCTTCCTTCCGAACGGCGTGATGTCGCGTGCCGCGGACGGCCGTTGGACGGGTCTGCTGATGGCGCTCGTCGTCGTCATGTTCAGCTTCGGCGGCACCGAGCTCATCGGCGTCACGGCCGGTGAGGTCGCCGATCCGCGCAGGACGATCCCGAGGGCGACGAACGGCATCATCTGGCGCATCCTCGTCTTCTATGTGGCCGCGCTCGGCGTCATCATGGCCGTTGTGCCGTGGGATCGCATCGACGGCAGCATGAGCCCCTTCGTGCAGATCTTCGACTCCGTCGGCGTGCCGGTGGCTGCCGGCATCCTCAACTTCGTGTGCCTGACGGCCGTCATGAGCGTCTACAACTCCGCGCTGTACTCGAACTCGCGCATGCTGTATTCGCTCGCGCGCCAAGGCAATGCGCCGGCGTATCTCGGCCATGTGAACAGGCGCGGCGTGCCGGTGGCGGCCGTGCTCACAAGCGCCGCCGTCACCATCGTCGCCGTCGTCGTCGTGTTCCTGTGGCCTCAGTTCGCGTTCAACTATCTGATGTCGATCGCGACGATCGCCGCGATCATCAACTGGACGATGATCATGATCACCGAGATGCTGTTCCGCCGCCATGTGGCCGCCGGCGATGGTCCGGGGGAGTTGCGGGGCCTGCATGGCGACGAGGCGCTCGACAGGATCCAATTCAAGCTGCCGGGATGGAAGTGGACGCCGTATCTGATCATCGCGTTCCTGGCGATGGTGGCGGTGCTGATGTGCTTCTCGCCGAGCTATCGCATCGCGTTGGTCGCCGGCGTGATCTGGCTCGCCGTGTTGTTCGCCGCCTACGCGCTCACGTCGAAGGCCGGCGGGAAGCGTCGGGAGGCGAAGGAGCGCTGACGGTGTGCGGCCGTGTTCGCCGTACAGTCGCCCCCTCCGGCGGCGTTGCAGCCGGAGGGGGCGGTGATTGTCCGGTCTCGTGCCGCATAACTCGCGTTTTCGGCAGTTTTGCCGAGTGGTGCGCCGCGCGCGGTGGTGGGATGGGCGATATGCCCGAAGAAACGCGCGGATGTGCACATCGTGGCCGACCATGTGCACGTATTCGCCCGGAATCAATCGGAATCGCTCAATTGAATCATCGGTGGGAACACCGAAGAACGCAGCAGTCGAGCCGTCCGCCGCATATCTCGATAATTCCTCGTCGATCTCGAGATATGCGGCGGACGGCTCTGCCGTTACGGCTGTGCGCGCGTGAGCGGCAAAAGTCAGCGCGGTCAGCGCGTCGGCTCGTCGTCGTTCTTCTTGCCGAGCAGATAGCCGCGCAGGCGCAGCTTCGCCTTCGCGATCTGCTGCATGCAGCCCGACGCGTACAGCACGCCGCATGCGAGGATGCCCGCGACGAAGCCGAGGCACACCTCCGCCACATTCGACCACGGCGCCGTGTCCGCCAGTCCGTTCGCCTCGATGATGCAGTATCCCACGAACATCACGAACGCGATCGAGAACAGCACCGTCATGCGCCGGTCCTTCCTCTCGTTGATCTGCGCGTTGTAGTCCGCCACCTTGCCCATCGTCGTGTTGTCGATCATGTCGTCACCTTTCCTTTCGCCGTCGAGGATCTCGTCGACGCTGATGTCATAGAGTTCCGAAAGCATCACGAGCAACGAAAGGTCGGGCATCGTCGATCCGGTCTCCCAGCGGGACACGCTCCGGTTGGAGACGCCGATCCGGTCCGCGAGCTGCTGCTGCGTCCAGTCGTGCCCGAGCCGAAGCTCCCTGAGGAACGCCCCGATATGCTTCTGGTTCATCGTGCCTTTCCTTTCGTCGGTCGTGGAGTGCGTTCGAGCATCAGCATGGCACCGCGTCTGCGGCAACACGCACATAATCGCCGGACGCAGCCCGAGAACTCGGGAGATGACCACGGATCGGACACGGGACACCGCTGTCCAATGGCGGAATTCCAACGATTGCGACGATTGTACTAGGGACGGCGCGACGCGCGATTGCGTGCTGTGTGTGTGGGGGGGAGGGGGGACGGCGTTTCGTCCCCCGAAGTCGGCGATACTAAGTTGGGATGGTAGATGAGGCCGAAGGTGGCACCGCGGCGGAAGGAGCAGGCGATGGCGTACATCGAATTCAACGACGTGGTCAAGGAGTATCCGGCCGGCGACTCCACGATTCGTGCGCTCGACGATGCGAATTTCACGGCCGATGAAGGCGAGCTGAGCGTCATCCTCGGGCAGTCCGGCGCCGGCAAGACGACGGCGCTCAACATCCTCGGCGGCATGGACACGGCCTCGTCGGGCAAGGTCGTCGTCGGCGGCCGCGACATCACCGACCTCAACCACCACGACCTGATCACCTACCGACGCAACGACATCGGCTTCGTCTTCCAGTTCTACAACCTCATCCCCAACCTCACGGCGCTTGAGAACGTGGAATTGGCCTCGCAGATCTGCGCCGACCATTTCGACCCGGCGCGGACGCTGGAAAAGGTCGGTCTGGGCGACCGGCTCGACAACTTCCCGGCGCAGCTGTCCGGGGGCGAGCAGCAGCGCGTCTCGATCGCGCGCGCCGTCGCGAAGAAACCGAAGCTGCTGCTGTGCGACGAACCGACCGGCGCGCTCGACTACGAGACCGGCAAGGAGGTGCTGCAGCTGCTGCAGGACATCTGCCGTGATGAGCGCATGACCGTGCTCATCGTCACGCACAACTCGGCGCTTGCGCCGATGGCGCACAAAGTCATCCGCTTCCGTTCCGGCAAGGTCGTCAGCCAGGAGACCAACGACCATCCGACGCCGATCAGCGAGATCGAATGGTGAGGTGACGATGATGGCTGGACGTGGCAAACGCGACCGCGGCGGGGCGAAACCGCTCGGTTCGGCCTTCCTGTTGGATGCATGGCGCTCGTGGCTGCATGCATGGAAGCCGTTCCTTTCGATCCTGATCATCTCGATGCTCGGCGTGGCCGTGCTCACCGGCATCTACGCAGGTTGCCGCGACACGCTCATCGCGGCGAACCGCTTCTACGAGCAACAGGGGCTGCATGACGTCCAGGTCGTCTCGACGATGGGGCTGACCGACGAGGATGTGGACGCGTTGCGGCGCGTCGACGGGGTCGACGGCGCCGCCGGCGTGCGGATGGAACGAGTGACCGTCGACGGCGACGCCGGGCGCCGGCTCAACGCGACGCTGCGCGAGCCATCTGTCGGCGGGTCGACGGTCGATGCGCCCTATGTGCGCGAGGGGCGATTGCCGAAGGCCGCCGACGAGGTGGCCGTCACCGGGCAGTTCACGCATGACACGCACCGCAAGCTCGGCGACGTCATCGAGGTGACCGCCGCCGATGACGGCGGCGACGCCGTGCATAAGCTGAGGATCGTCGGCGTCGTCACCGATCCGTCGGATCTGTCGAACCCGGACGGGTATTCGGGGTCCGCGTTCCGCACGGCGGTCGCCAACGACTACACCTTCTATGTGGCGCCGGGCGCGCTGGCGAAGACCTTCGGGGCGGATGGCGACGTGTATGGCGCCGTCGTCATGCGGCTGACCGACGCCGAGAACAAGGACGCGTTCACCGACGACTACGACGCGCTCGTATCCTCGGCGATGTCCCGGATAGAGCGCACCGTGCAGTCCGAGCGCGAGGAGGCGCGGCGCAAGGCGCTGCAGCAAAACGCCCAGAACGAACTCGACAAGGCGAAGGAGCAGGCGTACGCGCAGATCAACGATGCGCAGGCGCAGCTCGATGCGCAGCGCGCACAGCTCGACGGGCAGCTCAAGCTGCTTGACGCGCAGGCCGCGCAGGTGCCGGTGGGCATGCCGATGCCGGCACGGCTCGCCGAGGCGCAGCGGCGGTGGGCGCAAGGCGACGCACAGCTCAAGGAGGCGCAGCAGCGGATCAACACGCAGCGCAACGGCGCCGGCGACCGTTTCGCCGCCGAGCAGCAACAGGTCGACGACATCGCGCCGCGCTGGTATGTGCAGTCGCGGACCGCGTTGAGCGGCTTCAGTTCGCTCAAATCGGACATCAGCTCGATCAGGTCGCTCGGCAACGCGTTCCCGATCGTGTTCCTCGTCGTGGCCGTCATGATGAGCCTGACGACGATGAGCCGTCTCGTCGAGGAGGACCGTGGGCTCATCGGCGCTTACCTCGGGCTCGGCTACGGCCGCGTGACGATCACGGCCCGCTATGCGCTGTTCGCGCTGCTGGCGTGCCTGCTCGGCGGCGGATTGGGGCTGCTCGTCGGCTTCCTCGGCATCCCGGCCTTCCTGCTCGTCGTCATTCACGGCCTGTATGCGATCCCCGACCTGCGGCTCGAATACGACTGGCTGTACGGGTCGATGGGCATCCTGCTTTTCGTCGTCGGCGTGCTCGGCGCCGCGTTGTTCGCGTCGATCCGCGACATGCGCCAGATGCCGGCCACATTGATGCGGCCGAAGGCGCCGAAGGCGGGGTCTCGCATCCTGCTCGAGCATATCCGCCCGTTGTGGCGGCGCATGAGCTTCCTCAACAAGGTGACGGCGCGCAACATCTTCCGCTTCAAGTCGCGGCTCATCATGACGGTCGGCGGCGTGGCCGGATGCGCCGCGCTGATCGTATGCGCGCTGGCCATCAACGATACGGTCGCCGCGCTCGGCCCCAACCAGTACCGCGGCGTCGACCAGTACGACATGTTCGCGATGGCCAACGACGGCGAGGGGCAGGCATTGCACGACAAGCTCGTGCAGGACGGCGAGACGACGGCCATCATGCAGACGCGCGTCGAAAACGGCGAGATCACGAACGACGGCGGCAGCAGCACGGCGGTGCAGCTGACGATCGTGCCGCAACGCCAGATCGGCGAACTCAACACGATGTTCCGGCTCGAGCCGGCGCGCAGCGAATCGATCCTCGGATGGCTGCACGGGGGCGGCCGTGGCGGGCCGGTCACGTTGAACGACGACGGCGTCATCGTCGCGCAGTCGGCCGCGCAGTCGCTCGGCGTGAAGGCCGGCGACGAGATCATGCTGCGCGCGGACGGCACGCAGCCGCACCGGGTCAAGGTGAGTGCGGTCACGCGCAGTCTCATCGGCGCCGAGACCTTCATCTCGGAAGACCTGTACCACCGGATGTTCCCGGCGTCTACGACCGGGGACGGTGCGGACGAGCAGCCGGCGATCACCTGGAACGCCGTCTACGCCAAGCTCAAGGGCGACGACGGCGCGCAGATCAAGTACGTGCAGCGGCTCGAGGGCGACGCGATCGTGCTGAGCGCCAGCTCCACCGCCTATCAGGCCGAGCATTTCAAGTTCGACCTGATGGGGGCCGTCGTCGCGCTGATCGTCGCGCTCGCCGGCAGCCTCGCGCTCGTCGTGCTGTTCACGCTCGCGCATACGAACGTGTCGGAGCGCATGCGCGAGATGGCGACGCTCAAGGTGCTCGGCTTCTACGACAAGGAAGTGCATCGTTATGTGAACCGCGAGATGATGGTGCTGACAATCATCGGCGTCATCATCGGATTGCCGCTCGGACGATGGGTCGCCGGCCTGCTCACGAGCGTGCTCAACATGCCGGGGCTGTATTTCGAGGTGCACATCTTCTGGTGGAGTTACGTCATCACCGTCGTGGCGACGATCGCCTTCACGCTGCTCGTGCAGCTGTTCGTCGACCCCGTCCTCGACCGCATCGATCCGGTCAGCTCGCTCAAGTCGGTCGAATAGGCCGCGCGCATGCGGCGGATGCACGGCGTGGGCGGCCGATGCATCCGCCGCAAGTATGCGCAGTGCGAACGGCATGCAACAGGCGGCGGCTACAGTCGAACGTATTATGTCGAATATGCAACAACCTGACGGACCCTCCGGCCGCCGCCGTGAGAAGGCCGTGAACGCGTCGCTCGAGACCATCGATAAAGACAACGAGATGGAACGCGGGCTGACGAACCGCCATGTGCAGTTCATCGCGATCGGCGGCGCGATCGGCACCGGCCTGTTCCTCGGGTCGGGCAAGTCGATCGCGCTCGACGGGCCGAGCATCGTGCTCGTCTACATCCTCGTCGGCGGCGTCATGTTCCTGATGATGCGTGCGATCGGCGAACTGATGTACAGGGATCCGAGCCAGCACACCTTCATCAACTTCATCCGCATGTATCTGGGCAACGGCACCGGCAAATTCGCGCTGTGGACGTACTGGCTCGTGCTGATCCTGACCGGCATGACCGAGCTGTCGGCGGTCGGGCAGTACTGCGTGACGTTCTTCCATACGCTCGGCTTCGAGCTCAAGTCATGGCAGTGGCTCATCGAACTGCTGTTCCTCGTCGCGCTCGTGGGCGTGAACCTGATCGCCGTCAAACTGTTCGGCGAGACGGAGTTCTGGTTCTCGATGATCAAGATCTTCCTGATCCTCGCGCTCATCGTCACGTCGATCATCATGGTCGTCGCCGGATACCGATACGGCGCGACGAAGCTGCCGGGCTCCGACCAGACGTATCCGGCCGGGCAGGCGTCGCTCGCGAACATCGCCGACGGCTTCTCGTTCGCGCCGAACGGCTGGACGCAGATGCTGATGAGCTTCCAGATGGTCTTCTTCTCCTACACGATGATCGAATTCGTCGGCGTGACGGTATCCGAGACGAAGAATCCGCGCAAGGTCCTGCCGAAGGCGATCAACGGCATCATCCTGCGCGTGCTCGTCTTCTATGTGGGTGCGCTGCTGGCGATCATGGCGATCGTGCCGTGGCGCAACTTCATGACGAACGACAACGGCAACCAGTTCTCATCGCCGTTCATCATGGTGTTCGAATTCGCCGGCCTGCACTGGGCGGCGGCCGTCGTCTTCTTCGTCGTGCTGACCGCCGCGGCGTCGTCGCTCAACTCGCTGCTGTACTCGGCGGGGCGCCATCTGTTCCAGATCGGCGAGGAGGCGAATTCAGCCGTGCTGGGCCGATTGGGCGTCGTCTCGAAGACGAAGGTGCCGGCGCGTGCGATCGTCGTCTCGGGTGCGTTGATCCTGCTGTCGCCGGCGATCGCGGCGCTGCCGGGCGCGTCCGGCGCTTTCGTGCTGTTCTCGTCGGCGGCTTCCGCCGTGTTCATCTTCATCTACATCCTGACGATGGTCGCGCATTACCGCTACCGCAATTCGCCGCAGTTCATGCAGGACGGCTTCGTCATGCCGGCGTACCGTGTGCTCAATCCGCTGACGATCGTCTTCTTCGTGTTCATCTACGCGACGCTGTTCATCGGCTCCGACACGCGCGGCCCGGCGATCGCCGGCCTCGTATGGCTCGTCGTCTTCGGTGGTTACTGCCTGCTGCATGAGCGATTCCAGAACCGTGACCTCAAGCGGGCCATGGCGTCATCGGATGCCGCCCGTGACGACGGTGCGGGCCGGGCGTAAGGCGGATTCGCGTCAAGACGACCATATCTGATGGGGGGGCGCCGCGCGCACAGCGCGCCCCCCCATCAGCCAGTCATGTCAATCACCTGCCACCGCCTGCAGCACCGGTTTCCTGAGTGCGCGGCTTGCAGGCGAGACGCTCGCAACGAGGCCCACGAGGATGGCCGGCACGAGGAACCCGGCCAGCTGCGCCCAGGGGATGCTCATCGTGGGCAGACCGTCGTCGCGGTACGCCTGACGGACCACGGCGGCGGCGGCGGCGAGCCCCACCAGGATGCCCAACAATGTGCCGAACACCGACAGGATCACCGATTCGATGGTGATGATGGACATGACGAAACGGCCGAAATGCGCCTTCGCATCGCGTGATCCGATGCGAATCATTGGTCCGCATCCTTCCTCGGCTCGACCTCGACGGGCCCGTTCTGCGGATCGTCGTCCTGTGCGAACACCGCGAGGATGTCGTCGTACGAGGGGCGGTCGAGATCCTGGACGATCCGTCCGTCGGAAAGCACGAGCACGCGATTGGCGAACAAGGCCGCCCGCGGGTCATGGGTCACCATGACGATCGTCTGATCGTATTCGCGCACGCAGCGGCGCAGGAACTCGAGCACCCCATGGCTCGAGCGCGAATCGAGGTTGCCGGTGGGCTCGTTGGCGAAGATGACGCTCGAACGCTCCATCATCGCGCGGGCGCAGGCGACGCGCTGCTGCTGGCCGCCCGACAGCTGGCTGGGACGGTGGTCGAGCCGGTTCTCAAGGCCGCCGACGCCCACGACTTTCCTGAACCATGCGCGGTCGATCGGACGGTGCGCGATCTGCAGCGGCAGCAGGATGTTCTCCTCGGCCGTCAGCGTCGGCACGGGGTTGAAGGACTGGAAGATGAAGCCGATCTCCTTGCGGCGCAATTCGGTGAGCGCCTTCTGCTTCATCGAGGAGACCTCGAGACCCTCGATGAACGCCTTGCCGCTCGTGGGTGTGTCGAGACCGGCCATGCAATGCATGAGCGTCGATTTGCCCGAGCCTGACGGCCCCATGATCGCCGTGAGCGCATTGCGTCGGAACTCCACGGTCACATGGTCGAGGGCGACGACGTCGTTGTCCCCTTCGCCGTAACGTTTGCACAGGTCGGTCGCGCGCGCAACAACCGGGTCCCTTCCTTCTTTTCGATGTCGTGTGGTTTCCCATATAAGCCCTCCTTGAAACAACATGGACATGTCATAACTGCGGACTTGGGTCAGAAGGATAGCGGCCGTGTTTTGCATGCCGCCCGTTGTCGTGTTTGGGCGAATTTTGACAAGCATGACGATTTGGTATAAAAATCTGCACCATCATGCGTGCCGACGAGGGCATCCGGTTCGACGGCAATTTGTCTTGCACTGTAAGTAATTTACAGTGCAAGACAAATTATGCTCGTATCACAGGGGGTGATGATGGATTACCGATTGGAGGCGGTCCACGAGGTGATGTTCGCGATGTGGGCATCGCGCTCGCGGGCGACGCGCGCGTTCGAACGTGGGGCGCAGGGCGAGATGTTCGTGTTGCGCGAGCTCTCGTTCCAAGGGCCGCGTACGCCGAAGCAGCTCGCCGATGCGATGGGGGCGACGTCGGGGCGCATCTCGTCGATCCTGTCCAGCCTGGGCAGGAAGGGCTGGATCGTGCGCACCGCCGACCCCGCGGACCGTCGCAGCGTCGTCATCGAACTGTCCGATGACGGGCGCCGTGCCGTCAAAGACCATGGCGACGAGCTCATCGCGAGGCTTGAATGGGTGTTCTCGCAGATGGGTGAACGGCGTACGCGCGATTTTGTGGGGCTGCTGGGCGAATTCATGACCTACCTGTCGATCTGCGATCCGGAGGGCGAGCCTCCCGCGGCCGAACGGGTGCGGGAGGCCTTCGACCGCAACCGCAGGCTGCATGAGCGGATGATCGAGATGGCTCGCGATGGCCGTCAGGGTTGCGCGATGGGCGATCCGCCCCATCCCTGGTTCACGCCGGAGGTGGCCGCCGAGGCCGGCCGGGAGGATCGCGTCTGACGCCGACGCCCCACGGCTGCGTCAATGCCCGAGAACATGAAAAACCTTACACTATAAGGAAAAACAATGTTACGAATCATGAAATACCTCTCCAAGACGGAGATCGGCCAGCTGCTGCTGTCGCTCGTCACAATCGTCGGTCAGGTGTACTTCGACCTCGAGCTGCCGAGCTACATGTCGGAGATCACGCGCCTCGTCGAGACGCCGGGCAGCCAGATGCGCGACATCTGGATCTCCGGCGGCAAGATGCTGCTCGTCTCCCTCGGGTCGCTCGTCTGCGCCGTCATCACCGGGTACTTCGCCGCCCGCGTCGCCGCGTCCTTCGGGCAGCGGCTGCGCTCGCTCGAGTTCCGCAAAGTGGAGTCCTTCGGCCCCTCCGAGATGCACCGCTTCTCCACCGCGAGCCTCATCACGCGTTCGACGAACGACGTCACGCAGATCCAGATGTTCATCACGATGGGGCTGCAGATGCTCATCAAATCGCCGATCATGGCCGTGTGGGCCGTGTGCAAGATCGCGGGCGAGGGCTTCGAATGGACGCTCGCCACCGGCATCGCCGTGGCGGTCCTCATCGCCTCGATCGCCGTGCTCATGGTGCTCGTCATGCCGAAGTTCAAGGCGATGCAGCAGCTCACCGACGACATCAATCTGGTGACGCGCGAGAACCTGACCGGCATGCGCGTCGTGCGCGCCTACAACGCCCAGGATTATCAGGAAGGCAAATTCGAGCGGGCGAACGGCAACCTGACGGACACGCAGCTGTTCACGAACCGCGCGATGTCGGTGATGATGCCGCTCATGGGCACGATCATGAACGGGCTGTCGCTCGCGATCTACTGGATCGGCGCCTATCTGATTCAGGACGCCGGTCTGACCGACAAGCTCACGCTGTTCTCGAACATGGTCGTGTTCTCCAGCTACGCCATGCAGGTGGTGATGAGCTTCCTGCTCATGAGCATGGTGTTCGTGCTGTGGCCGCGCGCCGACGTCTCCGCGCACCGTGTGCTCGAAGTCCTCGACACCGATCCGCTCGTCAAGTCCGGTGCCGTCAGGCGCGGGCTCACCGTACAGGAGGCCGAGCGGCGCGGCGTCGTCGCGCCGGCGGAACGCGCGCGGTACTCCGACGACCTCGAGCTCGCCGGCGAGATCGAATTCCGCGACGTGAGCTTCACCTACCCTGATTCGCGCGAGGCGATGCTCGAACACATCAGTTTCACGGTGAACCGGGGCGACACGGTCGCGATCATCGGTTCGACCGGCTCGGGCAAGTCGTCGCTCATCAACCTCGTGCCGCGCTTCTACGATGCGACCGACGGGCAAGTGCTCGTCGATGGTGTGGATGTGCGCGAATACGATCTCAAGACGCTGCGCGACAAGATCGGCTATGTGCCGCAGCGCTCCTTCCTGTTCAAAGGCACCGTCGAATCGAACGTGAGCTACGGCGATCGGCCCGACGAGCCCGAGGACGTGCCGATGATCGACGTCTCGCGCATGAGCGGGCGCAACGCGGAGCGCGAGTTCCTCAAGGCGGACGAGGCGCGTGGTCTCACCGCGCAGGAGGCGAACCGCGTACGCGAGGCGAGCGGCGTCGCGCAGGCCACCGAATTCGTGGACAAGATGCCGCAGGGCTTCCTCTCGCCGATCGCGCAAGGCGGCACGAACGTGTCGGGAGGCCAGAAGCAGCGTCTGTCGATCGCGCGCGCCGTCTACCGCGACCCGGAGATCCTGATCTTCGACGATTCGTTCTCGGCGCTTGATTTCAAGACCGACCGCGAGGTGCGCGACGCGCTCAAGGCATATGCGAAGGACGCGACGAAACTCATCGTGGCGCAGCGCGTCGGCACGATCATGGACGCCGACTGCATCCTCGTGCTCGAGGACGGCAAGGTGGTGGGCCAGGGCACACACCGCGAACTGCTCGAGAGCTGCAAAGTGTATCAGGAGATCGCGAAATCGCAGCTGAGCGAGGAGGAGCTCGGCGCGTGAGCGCGCGTCACCGCCGGATGGGCGGATGCGGATATACGGATTATCGATAAGGATGTGAGAATATGCCAGGACCAATGGGACATGGGCGCGCAGGGGCGCCCGTCGAGAAAGCCGACGACTTCGGCGGCGCGCTCAAAGAGCTGATGCGCTTCAGCAAGCGGTACATCCCGGCGATCGTCATCGCGCTGGTCCTCGGCGTGGGCGGCGCGATCTGCCAGATCATAGGGCCCGACTACCTCGGCGACATGACCGACGAGATCACCAAGGGGCTGCCGGCGCTCGTGCACGGCAAACCGGTGCTGCGGTCGATCGACATGGCCGCGGTGACGCGCATCGGGTGGACCCTTGTGGCGCTCTACGTGGGCTACGCCCTGCTCTCGTACGTGCAGAGCTGGATGATGGCCACCGTCACGCAGCGCACGGCGCAGCGCCTGCGCGCGGCCATCGACGTGAAGATGAACAAGCTGCCGCTCAAATACTTCGACGAGCACAGCACCGGCGACGTGATGAGCCGCATCACGAACGACGTGGACGCCGTGGGGCAGACGCTCGGGCAGTCGCTCGGCTCGCTCATCTCGTCGGTCACGCTGTTCGTGGGCTCGCTCGTCATGATGTTCGCGAACAACTGGATCCTGGCGTTGTGCGCGGTGGGCGCAAGCCTGCTCGGCATGGTGCTCATGGTCGTCGTGATGAAGTTCTCGCAGCGGTACTTCGTCAAGCAGCAGATGGCGCTCGGTGACGTGAACGGCCATGTCGAGGAGATGTACAGCGGGCACACCGTCGTCAAGGCCTTCGGCGGCGAGGCCGATGCGATCCGCAGTTTCGAGCGCTACAACAACGACCTGTACGACTCGGGCTGGAAGAGCCAGTTCATCTCGGGCCTCATGATGCCGATGATGAACCTCGTGGGCAATCTCGGCTACGTCGTCGTGTGCGTCGTCGGCGCGGCGCTCGCGATGAACGGCACGATCGAATTCGGCGTGATCGTGGCGTTCATGCTCTACATCCGCCTGTTCACGCAGCCGCTCTCGCAGTTCGCGCAGGCGTTCCAGAACCTGCAGCGCTGCGCCGCGGGTTCCGAACGGGTGTTCACCTTCCTCAACGAGCCCGAGCTCGCCGACGAGTCCGACAAGCAGCCGCTGCTCGGTTACGGCAGCGACGGCGAGATCACGCCCGGCGAAGGCCGCGTGAGCTTCGAGCATGTGCGATTCGGATACGAACCGAACAAGCTCGTCATCCACGATTTCTCAGCGGACGTGGAGCCGGGGCAGAAGGTGGCGATCGTGGGTCCCACCGGCGCGGGCAAGACGACGATGGTGAATCTGCTCATGCGATTCTACGAAATCGCCGGCGGCAGGATCTCGATAGACGGCATCGACACGAAGGACGTGCCGCGTTGGAACGTGCACGACCAGTTCTCGATGGTGCTGCAGGACACATGGGTGTTCCAGGGCACCGTCCGCGAGAACGTGGCGTATGCGAAGGAGGATGTGACCGACGAGCAGGTGGCCGCCGCCTGCCGCGCCGTGGGCCTCGACCGCTACATCCGTTCGCTGCCGGACGGCTACGACACCGTGCTCGACGAATCGGCGACACTGTCGCAGGGCCAGAAGCAGCTGCTGACGATCGCGCGCGCGATGGTGCAGGATTCGCCGATCCTGATCCTTGATGAGGCGACGAGCTCGGTCGACACGCGCACCGAGGAGCTCATCCAGACGGCGATGGACAAACTCACCGAAGGACGCACGAGCTTCGTCATCGCGCATCGTCTGTCCACGATCCGCGACGCCGACATGATCCTCGTCATGAAGGACGGCGACATCGTCGAACGCGGTACGCACGACGAGCTGCTTGCACGCGGCGGCTTCTACGCCGACATCTACAACGCGCAGTTCTCGCTCGCGCAGTAAAACCGAGTGCGCGGTGGCCGCCTGGATTCGGCGGCCGCCGCGCACTGTGCTGAAGGAGTGCGCCGGGCAGACGGGCCGTCAGCGGGTGGGCTCGTTGCCGTTCGGCGGCAGGCTGTCCTGCGCCGTGTCGCCTCGTGCGTAGAACACGGTGCCGGGGTCGAGTTCATCGGTGAGCAGTTGGGAGACGGTGACCAGATGGAAGCCGCGCTCGCGCAGTCCGCTGACGATCTGCGGGATCGCCTCGACGGTGCGCTCGTTGCCGTCATGCAATGCGATGATCGCCCCGGCGGTCGCGCCGTTGAGCACATTGTCCGCGATGTCGGCGGCGCTCGCCTTCGCGTCCCAGTCGCGCGCGTCGACGTTCCACAGGATGACCGATTGTCCGTCGGCGCGGGCGGTTTCGACGACGTCCTCGCTCCACGCGCCGTCCGGCGCCCGGAACAACGTCGGCTTGGCCACGCCGGCGTCTTCGATGACCTCGTCGGTGTCGTGGAACCATTTGCCGAGCTCGTCGGCGGACAACGTGTGCAGCTGCCTATGCCTCCAGCTCATCGAGCCGATCTCGTGGCCCTGCGCGCCCATCGTCGCGAGCAGCTGCTTGTTGCTGCCCGAAACGAACTGCCCCTGCACGAAGAACGTGGCCGGGGCGTCCGCTGCGTGCAACGCGTCGAGCAGCCGCGGCGTCACCTGCTTGTTCGGGCCGTCGTCGAAGGTGAGCGCGACGCATGCGGTCAGCTCGCAGTCGAGCGGCATCGCGTTGACGACGGCGTCGGTCGCCTTCGTCAACGCGGCAAGCACGTCGTTGATCTGCTCGTTCGTCGCCGTGGAGGTTGGCTCGAGCGCCGCCTTCGCCTGCTCGATCTGCACCTGCAGCGCCGCGCGCAGATCGGCGGCCGCGTTGTGCTCGGAGCGCGCATAGACGGTGTTCGCGAACGTGAGCTCCTTCTGCAGCTCGCCGCGGCGGTCGGCGTTGCGCGCGCCTTCGACGAGCTGCTGCAGCGTGTCGGCGTCGGTCTGCACGTCGCGCATACGGTTCACCATGCTCGTGTTCGCGATCGTGAACCTGCCGGAGAGGTCGGTGAGCGCGGCGGTGTCCATATCCGCGGTGCAGTTCGCCGCGGTCAGCGAGGAGACGGTGTGGGTGTCGTCGATGTGGTCGATCTTGCTCGTGAGCGCTGTGGCATGCTCCTCGCTGACCGTCTTCGCCTCGTCGCCGCGCGCGAGCTTGCCTGCGGACGAGATCGTCGTCGTGTAGGTGGTGTTGAGTGTGGCGAACTCGCGTTGCGCGGCTGTGCAGTCGGTGAGGGCGGTCATGTGCGCCTGCTGCTGACGGCGGTGGGAGGCGCCGATGATCGGGATGATGATCGCCGCGAGCACGCCGGCGACGACGACGAACGCCGCGACGAGCGCGAGGATCGTGTTGCGACGCCGGTGCGGCGATGGATCGGCGGTCGTTTCGACTGCCATGTCGAGGAAATCGGGCTGGTCGAGTTGGTCGTTGCGGTGGTCGGAAGAATCGTCGCTCATAGTGCCCCCTCAGTACCCCATTGTTGCGATTGCATTGTTGGGTACCAGTATAAACCCATTGTGCGCGAAATCGATGCAAGGCTTCGGATGATATAAACAGCAGATGTGGATAGTTGGTGTGGCGGTATTGTGGCTAGTCTCTCCTGCACATAACTCGGTTGCTCGGGCGAATTGTCGAGTGATGCGCGCGCTGTGTTGGCCGGGTGGGATGACGCCGGGTGGTATGGGGCGGAGATGATACAAAAGCACACAGAGAATCAGGAATTGGGCACATAATCAATCATGGATGATCGCAATTGCACATGGGAGGAGTGCGTGGCTATGGTCGCCGTCGCATTACTCGATAGTCACTGCGAACTATCGGGTAATGCGGCGGCTGCGGCGGCTGCGGCGGCTGCGGCGGCTGAGGCGGCGAGGGGCATATGTGTGGCGCAGACAGTCGGCTGCCGATTCGCGTGGATGCGTCGCGAAGCCGATGCACGTCATGCACGTTCGGCCGACTGCGGCGGCAGGGACTCGAAATACTGGTGGCGTACGGCGAGGTAGGCGGGGAAACAGGCGAGCACGAGCGCGGCGGCGACGTAGGCGGTGATGACGTCGTTGTGCTGCACCCAGGGGCCGAGGGTGCGGTAGGTAATCGTCAAGATTGCCGCCAAGCCCGCGACGCACAGCGCGGCCGCTATCAGACGTTCGTTGCATGTGCGGTGCGCGTCAAGGCACGCGAGCAGCAGTCGGTAGATCAGATAGACGGCCGCGAGCCAGAACACGACCGACCAGCACATGATCGTCAGATCGCGGCTGTTCTGCTCGGGCGTCGCCGAGCAATGGTCGGGGTCACAGTCGGACGGCAGGTCGGAGACATGGTTCTCGGCGGCGATGACCACGAAAAACGCGGTGACGAGCAGCGGAAGGATGTCGAGCACCGCGACGAGGCCGAGCACCCACGAAATCCATTCGGGCGGCCTGTGAAAGCGCGCGCCCATCAGCGATCCCCGGAATCCATGGACAGCAGCATGAGCTTCATGATCGGGATCGACAGCAGCGTCAGATAGGCGATCGAGTACAGGCATCCGGCGAGAACGTCGCTCGCGTAGTGGACGCCCAGATAGACGCGCGTGGCCATGACGATCGGCGGGATGAGCGCGAGCAGCACGATCGCGACCCATTTGATCGCGCGTCGCCAATAACGGTAGGCGAGGTAGATGAGGAAGCCGTAGAACGCCGTCGACGCCATCGCGTGGCCGGAGGGGAAGCTGAAGCCCTGTTCGGCGATCAGACGGTGCTCGAGCGGCGGCCGCGGGCGCGCGACGATGCGTTTGAGGATCTCGTTGAGCGTCGCCTCGACGGCGAGATTGACGGCGACGGCGACGCCGATGCGCCAACGCCGCAACGCGCATGCGGCGCCGAGGATGACGACGGTGAGCCCGATGAGCGTTGCGACGCCGGACATCTGCGTGAACATGACGACGGCGGGCGTCAATGACGGCGAGATGACATGCGTGGACAGCCACGCATAGACCGCCGCATCCATCTGCAGCGGGCCGCCGTGTGCGAGCAGCACGGCGATGGCGAAGGCCGTCGCGCCGCATATGGCGAGGACGCCGACGATCAGCCATCCGTGACGGCGCAGGAAGGACGCTCGGGGCTCAAGGGTTGCGGAATCGGAACTGTGCATGCCACAAGGGTACGGCGCAGGCGCGGACGAGGATTTGCGCTCCGGTGACGCGATGGCCATAATGAGGAGGATGTCGAACAGATGTTCGGATGAGTGAAAGCGAGGAACGGGCGTGAGTGCGTGGCGCAGCGTGAGGAGATTCTACCGACGGCATCGAACGGCGGTCACGTCGGCGGCCGTGTTCGCGGCGGCGATGGCGCTCGTCGGGCGTGTGCCGCTGATGCCCGACGCGGACGCGTTGTACACGCCATTGAGCGGCGTGAGTTCCTTCATCCTCTCGCCGGCGGCCGGTGGCGCGCTGCTGTACCGGCAGCGCTCGCGGCGCGCGATGTGGTGGTACGCGCTCGCGATGGTCGCGGGGACGACGGCGCCGATGCTGTACGGGTATTTCCACAACATCGTCAACGACGGGACTATCGGCGGTCTCATCGGCAGCGTGACCGGAGGGATCACAAGCGAGGCCGGCGGCGCGCTCGCGACGCTCGCGTCGATGGCACCGGTGCTGCTGTTCGTCGGCGGCGCATTGGGCGGCTACTGGCTCGCGCAGCGCTTCGGCCGCCGTCGGCGACGGTAGGCGGCAGTCGGACAAAAGAAAGAGGCCCGGCCGAAGGGAAGAAGCCGGGCCTCCGAGAGAGAGGAAAGAGAAGAAAGAAGGGTTTTCGATTATGTCAACCTCGCGGCTGATGACTTCAATATAACCACCGGTATCTTGAAGTAACGCTGGAACATGCTGTGAAGTTGCTGAAAATCGGTGATCGTCCGTCGTCAGGCGCGGATCGACGGCCACAGCAGCGCGGCCATATGCGAGGCCCAGGCGTCATGGGAGCCGTCGCCGGGGGCGCCGAGCGCCTTGCAGGCGAGCATCGAACCGAGTGCCGTGCGGAACAGGAACGGCGCGTCCAGCCCTTGGCGGTAGACGCCGCGTTCGGCGCCGCGCGCGAGGAACTCGGCGAAGCGCTCGCAGACCGGACGGATGACGTTGTCGGCGACCTCGCGCAGCCGGTCGTTGTTCGATGACAATACGATGCCGACGGCAGTGAGGCCGACCTTCTCGTCGAAGCGGTCGACGATGCGTCGCAGCGCCGCCGTGAGCCCGTCATGGCCCGGCTCGATGCCGTCGAGGTCGACCGGCAGCACGAGCGTATGCGTCAGCTGCCGGATGAGGTCGTCGCTGTTCGCGAAGCGCCGGTAGATCGTCGTCTTCGCGACGCCGGACTTGCGTGCGACCGCCTCGATCGTGACCGCGCCGATGCCCTTCGCGATGAGGATCTCCAGCGTCGCGCGCATGATCTTGCCGTCGGTGCGCTCGCGGCGCTGCTCATGCCGTTCGGTATGCCGTGTCCGGACGGTCGCGTGGACGCCGTCGGTCGGCTGTGCTGTTGCGCTCATGGTCTTCCTCTCAGATGGTCGGATGCTCGGGGACGAAATCGGATGCGGCCGTCAGCTGATGAGCTTCGTGCTTTCGACCTTGCGCTCATACCACAGATTGAAGCGGATCAGGCCGCGACGCAGTCCGAAGCCGATGATGAGCAGCGGCACGAGGAAGAGCGCGAGCTTGCCCATCGCGATCCAATAGTCGTTCTGGTAGATGCCGGCGATCGCGCTGCGCAGCGCGGCCGTCGAATAGGTGACCGGCAGCCACGGGCTGACGTCGCTGAGGAAGTGCGGCAGGATCGCGAGCGGATACGCGGCGTCCGATCCGGAGATCTGCATGACGAGGAACAGCACGGCGATCGCCTTGCCGACGTTGCCGAAGCTCGCGATGAGCGTGTACGTGAAGAACGAATAGACGATCGCGCTGAACCAGCCGTCGAGCATGAACAGCCACGGGTGCACGGCCTGCACGCGCAGGAACAACAGCGTGCCGGCGAGTGAGAACGTCGCCTGCAACAGCACGATCGCGCCGAACACGAGATAATGGCCGAGGAACTGCTGCCACGGCTTCGGATCGCCCAGTTCGAGCTGCCGTTTCCTCGACAGGTTCACCTTGAGCGTCACCGCCGTCAGGATCGCGCCCACCCACAACGGCAGGAAGGTGTAGAACGGCGTCAACGACGTGCCGAAGTTCGCCACCGGGAACAGAGCCTTCGTCTTGAGCTCGACCGGTGCCGACAATGTGCTCGCGAGCGTCGACGAGTTGCCGGCGAGCACCTGCTTGACGGTGCCCATGTCCCCGGTGTTGAGCGCCTTCGTCAGCTGCCCGCTGAAGTCGGCGAGCTTCGTGGCCGCCGCGTCGAGGTCGTCGGCGGCGTCGTCGAGCAGCGCGCGCACTTTGGCGATCTGCTCGTCGGCCGTCGCCGTCGAGCTGTCGAGATCGCCGAGCGCGTCCTTGAGCGTCGTCACGCTTGTCGCCAGCTGCCCCGAGGCGTTCGTGAACGATGCGTCCATCCGCTCGAGGTCCGGCTTGATCGACGCGTCGAAATCGGTGGAGATGCCGCCGACCGCCGACTTCGCCTGCGACGCCAGATCCTTGATCGACTGCCGCGTCTCGCCGTTGACCTTCACATGGTCGCTGATGTCGGCGGCAGCCGCGTCGAGTCGTGTGGCCAGTTGCGAGAGCGTCGTGGAGGCGGCGTCGAGACGGTCGATGAGCGACTGGATGCGCGCGCGCACGGCGCCGTCCTGCGGCAGCGACGACTTGTCGAGCAGCTCCTGCAGCCTGTCGCGCGTCGTCGCGTAGTCCTTCGCCTCGCCGGCGACGTTCCCCGAGATGTTCGTGATGGCGGCCGCCGCCGCGTTCGCCTGGCCGTCGACGCCGTCGAACAACGTGTCGACGCTGCCGGCGAGCGATTCCATGCTCGTCGAGCTCGCATTGAGCGCCTGCTGCAGCGCGTCCGTCGACGTGCCGAGCGCGCCGGAGAGGTCGGCGACCGACCGCTTCGCGTCGGACAGCTCGCCGACGGCGCCGTCGACGCCCGACTTCGTCTGTGCGACGAGATCCTTCGAACTCGCCATCAATGTCTGCGCGGAGCCGGTGAGCTGGCTGTACGAACGCAGCGTCGTCGCGCTGTCGGCAAGCGTCGTGGACAGGTCGTCGACGGTCGCGTTGAAATTGCTCAGCCGGTCCTTCGCCTCCGGCTTGTCGAGCATGTCGACCATCGACGACGCGACGTTGAGCGCCGTGTCGGTGATCGTCTTCGCGAACATCTCGTTGATCGACGCCGCGATCGTGTCCGCGCCCTGCCCGGTGACCTTCGGTGCGAGCGCGTTGAGCTTCTCGTTGTCGTAGTAGTCGAGCACCGCATGGTCCGCATTGGTCGAGAAGAACGTCAGCATCGTCTTGCTGAAGTCCTTCGGGATGATGACGGCGGCGTAGTATTCGCCGGACTTCGTGCCGTCGATCGCCTCCTGCTTCGTCTTCGTGAAGTTCCAGTCGAGCTGCGTGTTCGCGCGCAGCGTGTTGACGACCTCGTCGCCGATGTTGATGCGCATCGGCAGCAGGTCGCCCTTGTACCCCTCGTCCTCGTTCGCGATCGCGAACTGCAGGTTCTTCGTGTTCGCGAAGGGGTCCCAGCAGGCGGCCACGTTGAACCATGTGAACAGACCCGGGATGACGGTCAGTCCGATGACGATGATGATCGACGCGATGTTGCTCGTCAGCCGTTTCACGTCGTCGATGAAGATCCTGCCCACCATCTTCATGCCGAACGCCTCCCCTCATGCCGTCCATGGTGCGGGCGCAGGCCCTGCACGCCCTTCGTCAGCCGTTCGCGCAGCTCGTGCAGATCGAGGTCGAGCGTGTCCTCGAGGTCGCCCATGTCGTCCTCCTCTTCTTCCTCGTCATCATCGTCGTCGTCGGCGTCGGCGATCGTCTTCGCGGCCTTCGCGTAGGTCTTCGCGAACTTCGGCGCCGACGGCATCGTGATGATGCCGCGGTTGAGCACGAGGTCGCGCAGCGCGTCCTTGTCGAGCGTGCCGAGTTCGGCTTCGCGGCGCAGGCTGTTGCGGATCGATTCGACGACCATCAGGAAGGTGATGATGCACAGGATCCAGACGATCCATGTCGCGAGAGCCACGAGCTTCGTGCCGTTCGTGAACGAGAACGTGATGAACAGCACGACCGGTACGACGAATCCGGCGATGAGCGCGCCGCGCATCAGCTTCGGGTAGAGGCGCGCGAACTTCGTGGCGCGCGCCTCCACGCGTTTGCGGTAGTCCTCCTGGTTCGCGAGGACGGCCACCGCCTGACGCAGGCTGAACCTATGCGTCGGCGTGTAGACGCGTTCGCTGTTGACCATGTCCGCCTCGTTGAGTTCACGGGAGAACAGATGGTTGAAGCTCGACATGAGCGGACGCAGTCCCAGTCCGATCGCGAAGGCGAGCGCCATGAACAGCAGCAGCGTCAGCATGTCCTTCGCCCAGTGGCCGTCGTAGAAGCCGCCGATCGTCTCGCGGAACGCGCCAATCGAATAGGTGAAGGGGAACAGCGGGTACAGCGCGCGGTAGAAGGCCGGCATCATCTCGATCGGGTACAGGCCGGAGGCGCCCGGGATCTGCACCATGATGAGCGCGACGACGAGCGCCTTGCCGACGTGCATGAAGGTCGCGGACAACGCGTATGCGATCGAGACGTAGACGATCGACGTGAACCATGCGGTGAAGACGAACAGCGCGGCGTTCTTCATCTGCACGCCGATGACGATGTCGCCGATCGCGACGACGATGCCCTGCATGCCGGCGATGAGCGCAAGCAGCAGGAAGCGCGCGAGATAGGTCTGCCACATCTTCGGATCGCGTTCCTCGAGCCCTTCGTGATCCACTTCGAGGCGGATGAGCACCATCAGCATGAACGCGCCGACCCACAGCGCCAGGCTCGTGAACAGCGGCGCCATCGCCGAGCCGTAGGTGTCGACCGGGTAGAGCGTGTGCGTCTTGAGCACGGTCGGCGACAGCATGAAGCCCGCGATGCGCGAGACGTCGACGTCGCCGTCGGCGCCGGTGAGCTGCGCGAGCAGGTCGGTGTTCGCGAGCGTGCCCAGATCGGTCGACGTCGTGTCGAGGCGGTCGATGAAGGTCTTGAGCAGGCTGTCCGTGCTCGCGAGCGACGAGTCGGCGTCCTCGCTGATCGAGTCGATCTGGTCGAGCACGAGCTTCGCCTGCGCGGACAGCGACGCCTGGCCGTTGAGCGATCCGGCGAGCGCGCCGCTCGTGCCGGCGAGCGAGCTCAGGCCGGCGTTGAGCTGCGGCAGCGCCGACGAGTTGATCGTCGAGCGTGCGCCGGCGAGCGAGTCGATCGTCGACGTCGACGTCGTCGAGAACTGGTTGATCGTGTCCAGCGAGTCCGTCGCGGCCTGCTGCGTCGATTTGTTCAGTTCGGTGAGCGAGGCGAGCGTCTGCGCGGATTTGCGGTTCTCCTGTTCGAGCAGCGTCACGATCTCGTTGATCTGCTCGGACAGCGGGTTGTCGGGCAGATTCTTCAGGTCGTCGAGGATCTTCGCCGTGTCCTCGTTCACCGACGTCATGTTGTTGAGGGCGGCGCCGGTCGCCCCGCTCGCCGTGAGGACGCCGTTGGCGATGCGCGTCGCGTCGCTCGACGCGCGCCCGGTCGCCTGCAGCATCAGGTTGCCGCCCTTGTCCAGCTGGTTCGACGCGTTCGTCGCGAAGGTGTTGATCGACCCCTGCGATTTCGTCAGCAGGCCGTTCGCCGTCGTCAGGCCGTCGCTCGCGCTCGTCGACGCCGCCGTGACGTCGCCGAGCGCCTCGCGGGCCGCCGCCGTCTTCGATTTCGTCGTGCCGAGCGTCGCGCGCAGCTGCGCGATCGTCGTGCGCGCGTCCTCGAGGTTGGATTTCGTCTTGTTCAGCTGCGCGGTCGTCTTCGCGACCGTCGTGGTGGAGTCGTGCTTGATCGTCGTGTTCGTCTTGTTGACGACGTCGCCGATGACGCCGCTGACCGTGGAGACGAAGGTGCTGTTGATCTGGCGGTCGACGGTCGTGGCGCCGACGCCGGTGATCTTCGGCGCGACCGGGTTCGCCTTCTCGTTGACGTAGTAGTCGATCTGCGGGCGGTTCGTCGCGTCGGTGAGCACGTTGGCGATCCGGTCGCTGAAATCGGACGGGATGACGATCGCCGCGTAGCATCGCGCGGCCTCGACGCATTCGAGCGCCTTCGCGCGGTCCATGAAGTCCCATCCGAGCTGGTGGTTCTTCTTGAGCGTGTCCTCGATCTGGTCGCCGAGTTCGAGCTTGCCCATCAGGTCGCTGTGCGAGCCTTTGTCCTCGTTCGCGACGGCGACGCGGATGCCGCTCGTGTTGCCGTAGGGGTTCCAGAAGCCGGCGATGTTGAACCACGCGTACAGCGGCGGGATGAAGGTCAGTCCGAAGAGGATGACCCAGGCGGTGGGCACGCGCAGCAGACGCTTGAGGTCTCTGCCGAGAATGAACCATATGTTGCGCATGGTGCCTCTGCTCCTCGTGTTCCTCGGTGCTCTGATGGTGCGGGTCGCGACGGCAGCGCGTCGGCGGCCGTCATACGGACAGCAACCCTATACGCTACGGTGTACGTAGCGATACGGATGCTGTAGCGTTTGCGTGTCGATGCCGTGGCTGCGGCTGCTTCCTACCATTGTGCGACGCCGCTTCGGCGGACGCTTTTGCTGAAGAAGAACACGGGGAGGGGAGGCTGAACGGTGGGGTGTGTGGCGGCCGCGGCAGTCAGTGGTTGACTTCAATCACCGACTGCCGTCTGAGCTGCTCATAGCGGCAGTAAGTGGTTGAGCTCAATCGCGTACTGCCGTATTGGGCGGATTGGGGGCGGTGGGGGNGGGGATGGGAACGCCGCGCGGGCGGGGCGCGGCGTTGGGGCGGTTTGCAGTGTGGTGAGTTTTTGCAGTGCGGTGCGATTTACAGGTTGAGGAGGTCACCGTACCACACGTAGCTGCTCTCCTTTTCGGAGTTGGAATCGGAATCGCTGGAGTCGTCCGAGCCGTTGCGGTCGGACTTGTCGGAATCGCGCGAATCCGATCCGTCACGGCCCTCGAGACGTTGACGGTTGCCGCGCATGCCGCGGCCGCCTTCAAAGCCCCGCATATCCATGCCGCCCATGTCGCCCATGTCGCCGCTGCCACCCATGTCGCCGCCTTCGCCGTCTTCGGGCATCAGTTGCTCGAGCTGCTCGTCGGTGCTGTGCGCGAACGGTGCCATATGGCGCCCGGACTGGCCGGAATCGTGCAGCGCGTTCGTGATCGCGCTGCCAGCGACGCCGGCGCCGAGACCGCAGGCGAGGCTGATGCCGACGATGAACGCCGTCATCTTGCCACTCAGCTTGTCATGGATGCGCGTGGTCGCGCCGTTCTGCGGCGGCGTCGGACTCGCCGTGTACATCGGTGTGGCCGGACGCTGCGTGAAATCGTAGTTGTATGCCTTCGTCGAATCGACCGGCTGCTGCGCGACCGTCGGCGTCTCGTCCGCGTTCGTCGCGGTGTTCTGGATGTCGTGATCGTGATTCGTCATGATGGTCCTTCATGTGATTCGATGCGCGTGCACATGCAACGCGCGTTTGCTGACGGAACCATCTCAGTCGATAATTATTGGACATCGCTTGACGCCGGATTGCAAACGGCTTCGGAATCGCTGAAAGCCCACTGAAAACACGGATTCTTCACATTTTTCTGCGCTGTGCATGCGCGCGGATGCCCACCTCAGGCGGCGAGAAAATCGGCGATTGTCGCACCGTCCGCAAGTCCCATCCGGTAGAGACGCCCGATCGCGTCGGCGTCGCGGGTGAGTGTGCTCATGCCGTCGATCGACTGCGGCGCGACGATGCAGGCTTTGCCGGCGCGCGCGAGCCGCTCGACGAGGTCGAGCTCCTCGTTGTAGGACGGCGCGCGGTGGGCGAGTGCGCGCGCCGCCTTCGGGTAGCGCAGCCGCAGCAGCGTCGAGCTGCCGGAGTCGTGCGAGGCCTTGCGCCGGAAGTCGCGTGGCCGCGTGAGGATGACGACGACTTTGTCGCAGCCGTCGGCGAAAGCCTGTCGCACCGGAATCGGATCGCTGATCGTGCCATCGAAATACGGGGCGCCGTCGATGACGTACGGGCGGTCGATGACGGGCAGGCACGCGGTGGCCTTGAGCGCATCGTAGCCGTCCTGCCGCATATGCTCCGGGCCGAAATACTCGGGGGTGCCGCTGAGCGCGTTCGTCGCGGTGATGCGATACGGCACGCCGCCGCACGTCAACGCGTCATAATCGAGCGGATCCTCGCCGCTGGCGTTCATCAACGTGCCGTAGATGTAGTCGAGGCCGAGAAACGAGCCGGTGCGCAGCAGATTGCCGACGCCCATGTATGCGGGGCGCGACGAGTAGTCCGCGTAGAAACGGAAGGCGCGCCCGCGCTGCCCGGCGAGATACGACGTGACGTTGGCGGCGCCGGCGGAGACGCCGAGCCCGTAGTCGAAACGCACATCGTGGTCGAGGCACCAGTCGAGCACGCCGGCGCCGTACGCGCTGCGCAGGCCGCCGCCGACGTCGATGACGCCGATTTTCGGACGCGCGGCGGTGATGGCGGCGGACGACGAACTCGACATGGGCACCCTTTCGACGAACTGCGGGCCGCATACGACCCAAGTGACTACCCATTCAAATGCGTCGACGGCGCGTTCAGGCGAGAGGAGGGCTGCAAAAACGACGAAAGTGTCCACCGTCGTCGTCTATGCTGACGGCGATGACGGAAACGAATCCGTATGCGGATGTGCTCGAGCTGACCCATCCGCCGACGCAGACGCCGGCGCGGCGGCAGATCGAACGCGCGCTCGTCGACTGGATGCACGACACCGGCAAAGGTGCCGCCGAAATCACCGTCTGCGCGCTCGCGAAACGCGCGTTCGTCGCGCGCAGCACGTTCTACAAGAACTACGCGCACGCCGATGCCGTGCTCGACGTCATCGAACAGCGCATCCTCGCCGAGCTGTGCGACGCCGGCGACGCGATGCGGGCGCTCGCGCGCGGCGGCGCGTCGGCGACCGAATCCTATGACGCCTTCGTGCGTGTGCTGCACCGGCATGAGGATGAATTTCGACTGCTGCTCGTCGAGTTGCCGTCGGCGCGTTTTGCCGATCGATGGAAGCGCATGCTCGGCTACCACTTCTGGGAGCGGCTGTTCACCGACGGCGCCCGCGAGCAGCGGCTGCGTCCGTCGACCGTCAACCGCGCGCTTGTGCTTGAGATGATCGCGAGTGCGTTCATCTCGGGCGTGCGTTTCTGGCTGATGACGCCGGAACGCGTGGAGATCCCCGAAATCAAGGCGTTGATTCTGCGGCTGATTCGCGACATTGACGAGGTGTGGTGAGCGCACGGGTGTGCGCGTGTGCGCGTGCGGCCGCCTGCTGTGCGCATATCTCGATAGTTTCCGGGAAGTGTCGAGATATGCGCGGACGTCCGGCTTCGAATGGGGGCAAGATGTGCGTTGGTGTGCGGTTCGTGTGCAAAAGCGTGCTGTTGGACTGGGGTCATGGTTGATGTTGTGCAGTTGCGCCGATAGGCGTCATGGGGCTGCCGGCGTCGGATTGCAGCTTGGGCGCATAACTCGATAGTTTGAGGGAAACCTCGAGCTATGCGGCGCCGGGGGCTGGGACAGGTGGCGGGATGATGATGGGTGAGCATGAGCGGGGCCGATGGGGCGCTGGCGCCGTCGATGGGTGAGACGCGATGGATGTTTGGGGCGGGTTGGCTGGGCTGTAGGGGTTTTATCGCTGAATGTGCACCCAAAGTGCACTCAAACAAGGGTGCGGACTGCCGGCGCCCGGATATGGTGAAGGCTCTGAATCGTTGGGATTCCAACGGTTCAGAGCCTTGCTCGGTACCCCCCGTGGGATTCGAACCCACAACCCACGACTTAAAAGGACGCTGCTCTAACCGTTGAGCTAGAGGGGCAACAACCTGCAATTATACATTGCCGGATTGATTTCGCAAATCGCCGGCGCGGGACTTCGACTAGCATGGTCATCATGTCTTGCACCACATTGTTAGTCGGAAAATCAGCCAGCATCGACGGTTCCACGATCATCGCGCGCAATGACGACTCGGGCAGCGGCGCCTACGACCCGAAGCGTTTCGTCGTCGTGGCCCCGGAGGACCAGCCACGCGCTTACGCCAATGTGGCGGGCACCTTCCGCATCGAACTGCCCGACGACCCGTGCCGTTACAGCATCGTGCCGAACGTGCGCGACAACCGCGGCATCCTCGCCGAGGCCGGCGTCAACGAGCACAACGTGGCGATGAGCGCGACGGAGACGATCAGCGTCAACCCGCGCGTCCTCGCCGCCGACCCCTACGTCAAGGCGGACAAGGACGGCGTCGGCGAACAGGTCAGCGGATTCGGCGAGGAGGACGTCATCACGCTCGTATTGCCGTACGTCGCGACGGCGCGCGAGGGCGTCGAACGGCTCGGCGCGCTGCTCGAGGCATACGGCACCTACGAGTCGAACGGCATCATCATCAGCGACGTGGACGAGATCTGGTACGTCGAGACGATCGGCGGCCACCATTGGATCGCGCGCCGCGTGCCCGACGACTGCTACGCGGCGGTGCCGAACCAGCTCGGCATCGACGTCCTCGACTTCGACGACGCGTTGAGCGAACGGCGCAACAACATGTGCAGCGCCGATCTGCGCGAGTTCATCGACGCCCACCATCTCAACCGCGCGATGGCGTCCGAGAACAACAGCCCCGCGCACTTCGACACGCGGGGCGCCTTCGGCACGGCCACGTCGAAGGATGCGATCTACAACACTCCGCGCGCGTGGTGCATGCAGCGACACCTCAACCCGTCGCATGATTGGGACGGCCCGGACGCCGCATACCGGCCGGACTCGCAGGACCTGCCGTGGTGTCGTGTGCCGGAACGCAAGGTGAGCGTCGAGGACGTGGCCTTCCTGATGGGCTCGCATTTCGACGGCACGCCCTACGACCCCTACGGCACGACCGGCACGGCGGAAAGCCGCCACCGCTACCGCCCGATCGGCGTCAACCGCACCGGCCACATGGTGTGCATGCAGATCCGCCCGTACGTGCCCGAGGCGAACCGTGCGCTCATGTGGATCTCCTACGGCTGCGGCACGTTCACGGCGCCGGCGCCGTTCTACGCGAACGTGACCGACACGCCCCCGTTCCTGCGCGACACCGAGCCGGTGCACGCGTCGACCGACTCGCTGTACTGGATGAACCGCCTCATCGCCGTCATCGCCGACGCCCACTGGTTCGACACGAACGGCGAGATCGAGCAGTACATCGAGGACGTGCTGTCCTACGGCCTCAACCTCGTCGAGCACACCGACGCCTCGCTCGCCGAGGACGCGGACGCGCTCGCCGACGACGCCGCCGGCGAACGCCGCGCGGCCGTGCGGCTCGCGCTCGCCGACGCGAACGGGACGATGGCGACGTGGCTGCGCGGGCGCACGCAGACGCTGCTCGACCAGGTGCTGTACACGTCAAGCAACCTGATGCACAACGCGTTCAGGATGTCGGATCACTGGATGCAGTGACCGCGTCGTCGGCGCCGTCGTCAGATTCCCCGGATTCCTCGGACGTCGGCGCCGACTGCGGCGCGTCCTTCGCCGCGCGCTCGCGCTCCCTGTGCGCCTTCCCGCCTTCGAAGCGCAGCCCCGGCTTCGCCTCCATGCGCGACAAGCCGTTCCATGCGAGGTTCACGATGAGCGCGGCGAGCTGCTCCTTGCTGAGCTTGCGCTGATCGGCCCAGTACTGGCCGGTGTACACGGTCATGCCCACGAGCATCTGCGCATAGTACGGCGCATGCTTCGCCGGCAGCTTCTGGCGTTTGAACCATTCCTCGAGGATCTCGCCGACGCGCGTGGAGACGTCGCCGAGCAGCGATGAGAACGAACTCGTCGGATCGGTCGTCGGCGAATCGCGCACGAGCACCTGGAAGCCCTCGGCGTTCTCCTCGATGTAGGTGAGTAGTGCGAGCGTCGTGCGCTCGACGATCTGGCGCGGATGGATGTTCTCGCCGGACAACGCCTGGAACAGCGCGTCGTTGAGCGCGCGCATCTCGCGGTCGACGACGACGGCGTACAGTCCCTCCTTGCCGCCGAAATGCTCATAGACGATCGGTTTGCTGACCTTGGCGGTCGCGGCGATCTCCTCGACGCTGACCGCCTCGAAGCCCTTGGACGCGAACAGCGAACGGCCGATGCGGATGAGCTGTTCGCGGCGCTGATACGACGACATTCTGGAAGCGTTTGCCATACCGCGTATTCTTTCACGTCCTCTTGATTGGCCGTGTCCGTTGAGTTTCTTAGGCTGAGGCTATGGATACGAACACCGTGTACGGCATCATCGCCGTCGTGGTCATCGCCGTGCTGTTCATCGTGGGCGGCATCTGGGCCGATCGGTCACGCAAGAAGAGAATCAACAAGGCGCAGGAGGAAGCCAAGGCGAAGGCCGACGCACGCCTCGCCGCCGAACGCGAACGGGCGCAGGCCAAGGCCGCCAAGACGCCGGCCGAACAGGTCGCGAAGCCCGAGCATCCGCAGCCGAAGAAGGTCCCCGAGCCTGAGGAGGCGGGGGAAGAGGCCGCCGAGGAATCGCACGAGTCGACCGTCTCCGAAGCGGCGGTCGTCGAGGAGGAGACGGTCGAATCGGCGCCGGCCACTGAGGAAGCGGTCGCCGAGACCGAAGCCGAGAACGTCGAGGAGGAGGCTGCCGTCGGCGCCGTCGTCGAGGAGACGCCCGCGACGTCCGAGGAGCGGACCGAGAAACCGGTCGGCAAGAAGGGGCGCCTGCAGCGGCTGCGCGAACGGCTCTCCAAGTCGAGCAACCCCTTCGGCAAGGCGCTGTTCAACATCCTCGCGAAGGACCATCTGTCCGAAGCCGATTGGGAGGACGTCGAGGACACGCTGCTGCTCGCCGACGTCGGCGCCGAGGCGAGCGAGGAGCTCGTCGAGCAGCTGCGCCGCGACGCGCGCGTGACCGGCGAGACCGATCCGACGCAGCTGCGTGAGGCGTTGCGCGCCGAACTGCTCAACCTCGTCGGCACCGACGTCGACCGCCGTCTCGAGGCGGAGAAGCCGATCGCGAGCACGCCGAGCGTCATCATCATGGTCGGCGTCAACGGCACCGGCAAGACGACGACGACCGGCAAGCTCGCCCGCCTGTTCGTCTCCGAGGACAAGAAGGTCATGCTCGGCGCCGCGGACACGTTCCGGGCGGCCGCCGCGGACCAGCTCGAGACCTGGGGCGCGAAGGTCGGCGTGCCGGTCGTGCGTTCGGACAAGGACGGCGCAGACCCGGCGTCGGTCGCCTTCGAGGCTTCGGCGAAGGCGAAGGAGACCGGCATGGATGTGCTCATCATCGACACGGCCGGCCGTCTGCAGAACAAGGCGAACCTGATGGACGAGCTCGGCAAGATCCGCCGCGTCACCGAGAAGAACCTGCCGGTGGCCGAGGTGCTGCTCGTGCTCGACGCGACGACCGGGCAGAACGGCATGACGCAGGCGAAGGTGTTCGCCGAGGCGATCGGCATCACCGGCGTCGTGCTCACGAAGCTCGACGGCTCGGCGAAGGGCGGCATCGTCATCTCGGTGCAGAAGGAGCTCGGCGTGCCGGTCAAGCTCGTCGGCGTCGGCGAGGGGCCGGACGACCTCGCGCCTTTCGACCCGGAATCGTTCGTCGACGGCATCCTCGGCGAATAATCTGCGCGCCTTCGACGACGGAACGGGGCATGAACCGCACGGTTCATGCCCCGTTCCGTCGTTCCACGGCGTTTTACACTTTCGTAACGCGGCGAAACATACTCAACATCGATGGGGCGTTCCATATGGCTTGTGAGCCCCGCCCGGGGCTGCAACGCAAGAGAGTCGCCCGCCGTTTCCTTCGGCGGACAAGGCAAGACAAGAAACATATGAGAGGGAGGTGGCCGTATGGGACAGCTTGATTCCGGTAATGCCGCGTGGATATTGACGAGCGCATGCCTGGTGTTCCTTATGACACCTGGTGTTGCATTCTTCTACGGCGGCATGGTCCGCGCCAAGGCCGTGCTGAACATGATGATGATGGAGGCCGCGGCGCTGTCCGTCACGATCATCATCTGGGGTCTGTGGGGCTGGTCGATCGCCTACGCCGGCCATTCGATCGGCGGCGTCTTCGGCGATCCGGCGACCGGATTCCTGCTGCGTGACACGATGGTCGCGCAGGACGGCGTCTTCACGTCGGCGAGCATGAACGGCAACAACTATCCGGCTTCGGTCGACGTCGGCTTCCAGGCGGCGTTCGCGATGATCACCGTCGCGCTCATCTGCGGCGCGATCGCCGAACGCGTCAAGTACAGCACATGGATGATCTTCGTCGCGCTGTGGATCACCTTCGACTACGCGCCGATGGCGCACATGGTCTGGAACGGCGGCCTGCTGTCCGCCGACGGCCCGATCTCGCAGGCGATCGGCGCGGCCGCGCACGACTTCGCGGGCGGCACCGTCGTCCACATCAACGCCGCCGTCGCGGCGCTGATCATCGTATTGATCATCGGCAAGCGCAAGGGCTTCGGCACCGAGCCGATGCGTCCGCACAACGTCCCGTTCGTCATGCTCGGCGCGTTCCTGCTGTGGTTCGGCTGGTTCGGCTTCAACGCCGGCTCCGCCTTCGCCGCGAACGGCACCGCCGGCTACGCCTGGGTCTCCACGTCGCTCGCCGCGGGCGCCGCGATGCTGGCGTGGGGCTTCACCGAGAAGATCCGCACCGGCCACTACACGGCGATCGGCGCCGCCTCGGGCATCGTCGCAGGCCTCGTCGCGATCACGCCGGCCGCCGACGTCGTCTCCCCGATCTGGTCCATCGTGCTCGGCGCGATCGCCGGCATCGTGACCTGCCTCGCCTGCTCGCTCAAGTACAAGCTCGGCTATGACGATTCGCTCGACGTCGTCGGCGTCCACGGCGTCGGCGGCCTCATCGGCACCGTCGCGCTCGGCTTCTTCATGCAGGACACCGGCCTGTTCTGCGGCGGCGACTGGCGTCAGCTCGTCGTGCAGATCGTCATCGCCCTCGTCGCGATGGCCTTCTCCGCCGTCATCACCACGATCATCGCCTTCGGCCTCGAGAAGACCGTCGGCTGGCGCGTGACCCAGGCCCAGGAGATCGGCGGCATCGATCTGGCCGATCAGGGCGAACGCGCATACGATTTCGCTGGCACCGCCAGCTCCGTCATCAAGGAGATGTGAGTCATGAAGCTCATCACCGCAATCATCCAGCCGTTCAAGCTCGACGACGTCAAGGAGGCCCTCGCGGCCGCCGGCGTCCACGGCCTCACCGTCTCCGAGGCGAACGGCTACGGCCGTCAGCGCGGACACACCGAGATCTACCGCGGCGCCGAATACACGGTCGACCTGATCCCGAAGGTCCGCGTCGAGGTCCTGTGCGACGACGCCGACGCCGAAACGCTCGTCGACGTCATCATCAAATCCGCCGGATCCGGCACGATCGGCGACGGCAAGGTCTGGGTCGCCCCGCTCGACATGGTCGCCCGCGTGCGCACCGGCGAAACGGGATCCGCGGCCATCTGAGCCCGACGACGAACCATGTGACACCCAACGGACGGCCTCCGCTGCACGACGTGCGCGGGGGCCGTCCCCATATCGCGCCATCCGCAGTCCGGCGGCGGCTGCACGGCGCAATCAGGAGGAATCGACGATGACGACGGCAGTCGACGATCTCAAGGAACGGATGCTCGCGCTGAGCGCGCCGGACGCGGACGGCGTGCTGCGCGCCGGCGCCGGGAAACGCACGGCGCGCACGGCGCTCGCGATGGACGCCCTGGCCCGGCTGTGGGACGAGGCGCGCGCGGCCGTGCCGTTCGACGTGCCGTCCCGCGGCATCGGACTCGCGGCGGTCGGCTCGCTTGCACGCGGACAGCTCGGACCGTGCTCCGACCTCGACCTCGTGCTCATCCACGACGGCCGGGCGCTCACCGGCGCGCGGCTCAACGAATTCGCGAACAGGTTGTGGTATCCGCTGTGGGACGCCGGCCTCGACCTCGACCATTCGGTGCGCACGCGCGCGCAATGCGAATCGGTGACCGACGCCGACCTGCCGGCGGCGATGGGCTGGCTTGATGTGCGGCCGGTCGCCGGCGACGCCGCACTTGTCGGAGACACCGCCGTCTCGATCCTCGAGAGGTGGCGCAAGGCCGCGCGCAAACGGCTGCCGGAGCTGCTCGACTCGGCGAGGACGCGCCTCGAGCGTTTCGGCCGCATGCCCTACGTCAACCAGCCCGATATCAAAGAGTCGCGCGGCGGCCTGCGCGACGTCGTTCTCACGGCCGCGCTGTCCGCGTCGTGGCTTGCCGACCGTCCGCACGGCCGCTACGACGCCGCCGTCGAACGGCTGCTCGATGTGCGCGACTGCATCCATCTGGCCGCGCGCCGGGACACGAATCTGCTGCTCGCGCCGTATCAGGCGCCGGTCGCGGCGATGCTCGGCCTCGCCGACCCGACGCTGCCCGAGGACGAACGCGCGGCGACGTCGATCGACGACCTGCTCACATTGCTCGCCCGGCTCGGCCGCGCGATCGCGTTCTCGCTCGACGCGACGGCCGCGCGCGCCGAGCACACGCTCGTCCATGAGCAGCCGCGGTTCTCGTTCTTCCAGATCATGCATCCGCGCGCCGGCGGCAAACGCGAGGCGCCGAAGTTCGAGCTGCTCGCGCCCGGCGTCGCGGTGCACGAGCAGGAGGTCGTGCTCGCGCCCGGCGTCAACGCGTCGAAGGACGGCGGCCTGCCGCTGCGTGTGGCCGCGGCCGCCGCCGAACGGGGACTGTCGATCAACACGTCGACGCTCGCGAACCTCGCGAAGTCGCCGATCCGCTACACCGACTGGGACGACGGCGCGCGCGCCGCCTTCATCCGCCTGCTCGCGAGCGGCGACCGGCTGCTCGACGTCTGGGAGGAGCTCGACTTCGTCGGCATCCCGAACCGCTGGATGCCCGAATGGGCGGCGATCCGCAACCGGCCGAGCGCGTCGGCGGCGCACCGGTACACGATCGACCGTCATATGATCGCCGTGACGTCGCAGCTCGTGCGCGGCTCGTACGACGACGAACACTACGCGGCGCTGCTGCTCGCCGGGCTGCTGCACGACATCGGCAAGCGGCCGCGCGTCACCGACCATGCGCGCGAAGGCGAGCGGCACGCGCGCGCCGTGCTCGAACGGATGGGCTTCGATGCGCGGATCGTGCATATGTCGACGCTGCTCGTGCGCGAGCATCTGATCCTGTCCGAGTTCGCGACCTCCCGCAACCCCAACGATCCGAAGGTCGGCGAGGAGCTCGCGGCGCGAGTGGAGGACGATTCGACGCTGCTCGACATGCTGTTCGACCTGACGAAGGCGGACATGTCGTCGCTCGGGGCGACCTCCGGCGAGCAGATCTCCGGGCAGGTCGGATGGAGCCGATGGAGTGCGCAGCTCGTCACGGCGATGGCGGCGAACGCGCGCGCGGCGATCAACGGGCGCGGCTGAACGGACCGGGGCATGGCGCTGCCTGCGTGGAAAGCTGTGACCTATAGCACAGATCGTTGGCGCCTGCAAATCGAAAGAGCGTGGATCGGGCGGTGGTCGCGTGTGTATCCCCAAGTTATCCACAGACTTATCCACCGAATGTGGATAACCGAAACGGTAATCCACCATAATCCACATGGTTATCCCCAAAATGTGGATAAGTGGGGGTGCACCGCGAAGAAGTTGTCCACAATGCCGCCCCGCGCGAGTCGTTCCACTGAACGCTGAACGTCGACAGCGACGATTACGGACATGGCCGATGCCGATTCGGCATCGGTGCAGGGTCCGGCGGCAACGACCGGGCGGTCGCCGGCGTCCGCGGCGCCGCAGGGACGGAGGGGACGGCCGCTGACGGGCATGCCGGACGCGCAGGCCGATGCGCCGCCGTCCGTCCACATCGGCGGGGGACCCCGTGGAACACGCGCGGACTTTCCACATTTCCACACCCTTGCGCCGGGCGCTGGCGCCCGGAGGCCCGATGCGGCACAGTGGCTGGAACACCGGTGCGGACCAACGAGATTCCACGGACAAGGAGGACAGATGTCCACAACAGCTGACCCGGGCGCCCACGGCGCGACGCTCGCACTCGACTCACAGGGGTTCCTCGAGGAGCTCGTCGAACTGCGCGCATTGTTCGACGACCACATCGTCAACGCCGAACGCATCGTCGTCGACGAGAAGGACACGCCGCAGGGGCGTATGCTGGGCACGATCATGCCGCCGGCGCCGGAACGCCTGCTGGAGCTCGGCGAGGACCTCTTCGGCGCGTCCTGCTGGCCCGTAGAACTGTGCTCGGCAGCCGAGATGGGCGACGGCGCCTTCATCGACCACTGCAGGGCCTTCCTGACGCATTGCGAGTACGTCGTGCGCCGCCACGGCCTCGGCTACTGGCTGTACGAGCGCATGGAGCAGGCGCGCATGGCCTTCGCCACGGACCGGCCGGTCGACGAACTGCCGCTGCACATCCGCGCGACCGACGCCAAAGGCCTGGCCAAACGCTTCGGCGGCCGCGACAAGCGCCGCTTCGGCACGAGGAGGCAGCGTGGCGAGGACAGCTTCGAGTACTACCGCATGACGCGTTCGATGGCGTCGCGCAGCGTCATCCGCTGGGGCGGGGCGGGGATGCCCGCGGCGCGCGTCGCCTACACGTTGCTCACCGACGGCACGCTCGGCGGCGAACTGCTGCTGCAGGACACGGCGCCGGACCACCGCTTCCGCAACGAGGCGCAACGGCGCGCGCACGAGGACGCGATGGACATCCTCCACACGATCGAAGGGCTGCGGCTGCAGGCCGACGCCGAATACGAGCAGGCGCTCGCCCGCGGCGACGTGCATGTCGCGATGCCGGACCGCACGAGCGACGACGAGGACATCATGTGCACGTCCTACCAGTATTTCGCCTACCATGTCGGCATCGCCGAGGCGCTCGCCCGCGCCCGGGCCGGCGAGGCGTGGCGCGAGGAGGACATCGAACGGTACGTGCAGGCCAAGCCGTGCGTCTCCGCGCTCGAACAGCGCATCGACCGGCGGTTCCTGTACGACGTGCAGCAGCTGCGGCAGGCCGTCGAGGAACTGTGGGGGTGCAGGCCCGCGCTCGTCGAGGCGCTCTTCGCGTCGCCGCAGGCGCGCGAGGAGGAGATGCGCAAACCGCTGTGGCGCAACATGATCTACCTCAACGACGTCGCCGGGTCTCTCCTCGGCGCGATGATGCGCAACCAGCTGATGGGCGCGCTCGCGACGCATGACGGGGAGCTGCTGCGGACCTCGTTCAGGAGCCTCGACTCGATCTGCGCGATGATGCGGGACATCGGCACGCTCGCGATGCCGATGCTGCTCATCGACGAGCATGAGATCGACTATGAGCGGTTGCACGACGCGTCGCGCCAGGAGCAGACGCAGATGCTGCGCCACTACTGTTCGATCCGCGACGCGGCCGTGGCCATATGGCTCGCGCGTATGCCGTGGAAGGACGATCCGACGCTGCGCGAGGCCACGCTCGAACTGTTCGGGCCGTCGACGCTCGCCTTCTCGCGAGCCGTGCTGCCACGGCTCGAACGGGAGCTCGAACTGCCCGGAACGATCGGCGAGGCCTGCTGAGCCCGGCGCCCGAAGACCCGTCCGGACGCGACACTCCGTGCGAAGGCCCGACACGCGTTCATGCGCGGCCCTCGCGCGGAGTGTCGCCGTGAGGGGGCCTTCTGCGGTGCGTCGGCCTTCCATATAATCGACTGTTATGGCTGAAGGATTCAACAGGAACGACAAGAACGACATGGCGTTGTTCGATCGCGTGCCGCCGCACGACGACGACGCGGAGATGGCGACGCTCGGCGGCATGCTGATGGCGAAGGACGCGATCGGCGAGGTGACGCAGACGCTCGAGGAGGCCGACTTCTACCAGCCGAAGCACCAGACGATCTACAAGGCGATCATCGACCTGTTCTCCGCCGGCGATCCGGCCGACGTCGTGACCGTCGCGAACCGCCTCGACGACGCCGGCGATCTCGAGAAGGTGGGCGGCGTCGACTACCTGCACGACCTCATCGGCTCGGTGCCGACGGCCGCGAACGCCGTGTACTACGCGACGATCGTGCACCAGCGCGCGATCCTGCGCAACGTCATCGCCGCGGGCACGAAGATCACGCAGCTCGGCTACAACGCCGAAGGCTCGCAGGCGCAGGAGGTTGTCAACCTCGCCCAGGCCGAGATCTACGAGATGAGCATGGGCAAGGTGCATCAGGACTACACGCCGATCTCCACCGCCGTCGAGGCGACGCTCAAGCAGATCGACCGCATCCAGAAAGGCGAGATCGAATCCGGCATCCTCACCGGCTTCCGCGACATCGACTCGGTGACGAAGGGCCTGCAGCCGGGCCAGATGGTCGTCGTCGCGGGACGCCCGGCGATGGGCAAGTCGACGCTCGGCGTCGACTTCGCGCGCGCCGCCGCGCTCCACCAGCATCTGACGACCGTCATCTTCAGCCTCGAGATGAGCCAGATCGAACTGTCCCAGCGCATCATCTCCGCCGAGACGAACATCCCGCTCTCGGCGATGCGCAACGCCGACGACATCGACCCCGGCCGCTGGAACGTGCTCAACAACTTCTTCATCAAGCTCAAGGACGCGCCGCTGTTCATCGACGATTCGCCGAACATGAGCCTGATGGAGATCCGCGCGAAATGCCGACAGCTCAAGCAGAGCGACGACCTCAGACTCGTCGTCATCGACTACCTGCAGCTGATGAGCTCCGGCAAGCAGGTCGAAAGCCGCCAACAGGAGGTCTCCGAGTTCTCGCGCGCGCTCAAACTGCTCGCGAAGGAGCTCGAAGTGCCGGTCGTCGCGCTCTCGCAGCTCAACCGAGGCCCCGAGATGCGCAACGACAAGAAGCCGCAGCTGTCCGACCTGCGCGAATCCGGCTCGATCGAGCAGGACGCCGACGTCGTTTTCCTCGTGCACCGCCCCGACGCCTACGATAAGGAGGACCGTCCGGGCGAGGCCGACATCATCATGGCGAAGCACCGCAACGGACCGACGGCGACCTTCAACCTCGCGTTCCGCGGACAGTATTCGAAGTTCCAGGACATGCCCCAGGACTATCATCAGGGAGTGTGACATGACGACAACGGCAACAGGCGCGGCGCCGAACACGCCGCCACGCAGACCATGGTGCGCGTTCGCGACGCCGCTGCTCGGCAAGACGGTGCGCTGGGCGTCGCGCGTCACCCATCACGGCGGCAGCGCGTTCCCCGGCAAGGTCGTCGAACGGGTCGACCCGACGTTCCTGCGCCGCACGCTCGCGCAGCTGCCGCTCGGCGTCGTCCTCGTCTCCGGCACGAACGGCAAGACGACGACGACCCGCATGGTCGCGATGATGCTCGAATCATTGGGACTGCGCGTCTTCACGAACCCGACCGGATCCAACTTCACGCGTGGCGTCGTCTCCGCGCTGCTCAACGAGGTCACGATGGGCGGCCGCATCGACGCCGACATCGCCGTCCTCGAACTCGACGAAGCCTACGCCGTGCAGTTCGTCGCGCAGGTCAGGCCGCAGTACGCGCTGCTGCTCAACGTCATGCGCGACCAGCTCGACCGCTTCGGCGAGATCGACAACACGGCGCGGCTGCTCGCGCGCGTGGCCGAGGCGACGACGCGCGCCGTCGTCCTCAACCGCGAGGACCCGCGCATCGCCGCACTCGCCGGCCTCGCGCCGGTCGACACGCGCGCGTCGTACTTCGGCCTGTCGCGCGCGCTGCGCCGCTACTTCCCGACCGACGACGACATGGCGACGACGGTCGCGCTCACCGCCGCCGCGCCGGGGGAGCCGCCCACGACCACCGCGCACGTCACGCCCGCCGACGTCATGCTCACGGCGGTCGGCGACCACCGCGCGCAGATGGTCATCGACGGCCAGGAATACGAGTCGGAGGTCAAGCTCGAAGGCGTCTACAACCTCTACAACGCGGCGGCCGCGCTCGCCGCCGTGCGCGCCGTCCAGCAGGACCTGCGCAGTCCCGACATGATCGCAAAGGCCGCGTTGACGCTGCCGCAGCCGCGCCGCGACGGATTCGTCATGCGCGCGCAGCGTTTCGCCGGCGCGGACACGGCGCAGCTGCTCGACGCGCTCGCACAGGTGACGCCCGCCTTCGGCCGTGGCGAGGTCATCGACGTGCACGGCTCGCCGACGGAGCTGCTGCTCGTCAAGAACCCGATGGGATTCCGCCTCGCGCTCGCGTCGTTCCCGCCGGACGACGCCGACACGATGATCTGCATCAACGACGAATACGCGGACGGCCGCGACATGAGCTGGCTGTGGGACGTCGACTTCACGAGCCTCAAGGCCGGCGGCGTCGACACCGTCTCCGGCGTGCGCGCCTGGGACATGGCGCTGCGCCTCGCCTACGACGACGTCGAGGTCGGCGTCGTCGAGACCGACCTCGAACAGGCCGTCGCGGCCTTCACGGCGCGCAATCCCGGCCGCCGCAAACACATCTACTGCACGTACACGGCGATGCTCGCCGTGCGCGCGTATCTGGCGAAGATCGCCGACGTCGCCGACGCCGGCGTGGGCAAGTGAAGGAGCGACGCATGGCCAGACCGATCGACATCGTCTCGCTGTACCCGAAGGACATGAACATCTACGGCGATTCCGGCAACGTCCTGACGATCGAACGCCGGCTCGCGCTCTACGGCTATGAGCCGCGCGTCCACGCCGTCAACCAGCGCGACCCGTGGCCCGACCACGCTGACGTCATCCTCGGCGGCGGCGGCCAGGACACCGGCCAGAAAAAGATCATCGACGACCTCTACGCGCGCGCCGACACGTTGCGCGCGCTCGCCGACGACGGCACGCCGATGCTGATGATCTGCGGCCTGTACCAGCTGTTCGGCGACTACTTCGAGACGGTCGACGGCGCGCGGCTCGAAGGCATCTCGATCATCGGCGCGCACACCGTCGGCCGCGACGTGCGCATGATCGGCAACCTCGTCGAGCACAGCGACGACTTCGGCGACGTCATCGGCTACGAGAACCATTCGGGGCAGACCTTCCTCGACGCCGGCGTGCGCCCGCTCGGCACCGTCGCCCACGACGGCATGGGCAACAACGGCGAGGACCACACCGAAGGCGCGCGCGTGCACAACGTCATCGGCACCTATATGCACGGTTCGTTGCTGCCGAAGAACCCGGCCATCAGCGATTTCCTGATCCGCGCGGCCGTCGAACGCCGCTACGGCGGTTTCCGGCCGGAGTCCGCGCCGGCGCAGGGCGAGGAGCTCGCGCGCATCGACCGCGTCGCGGGGCGGGCCCGCGAGGCCGCGCGGCTACGCCCACGCTGAACGCGTCCGGCGCGGCGGAACGTGTAGAGTTGGCACTGACCAATACTTACTCCAACAGGGTATGAGCTGGGAGGCATCATGACCGATTCGAACAACAACATCCCGGACTTCGGCGAAGGCCTGCGCAAGATCTTCCTCGCGGGCGTCGGCGCGATCGCCACGACCGCCGAAAAGGGCCAGGAGCTCGTCAACCGCCTCGTCGAACGCGGCGAACTGACCGTCGAGCAGGGCAAGCAGCTCAACAGCGAGCTCGCGCACAAGGCCGACGACAAGAAGGACTCGCTCAAGGAGAAGGCCGCGCAGGCGTCGCAGACGGTGCAGGACGCCGCCGCCGGACTGCGCAACCAGGCCGCGAAGGCCGTCGACGACCTGACCGACAAGGGCGATGACGCGGCCGAGGCGAAGGCCGACGTCACCGTCGACACCGACGACTCGGATAAGTGAGTCCCCGGAACATCGATCCCCGGCGCGCCGACGCGCGCCATGACGCAATGCGCCGCCCGAGGCGCCGAACCGAAGGCGGTGCATCGGCATGCCCGTGAACCAGCATCCAGACCAGCAGGACGGCACGCCGTCGGACGGCGCCGTGCCGCCCGACGAGCTGCGCCGCTTCGCGCGGCAGGAGCGCCATGAACTGCGCGACGAGGCGCGCGAGGCGCGCCACGAGGAGCGCGAACAGGCGCGCGCCGCGCGCGAACGGCGGCATGAGGCACGCGTCGACACGTCGAAGATCGTCGACCTCGACGCGAAGCTGCAGGACCAGGAGGCGCACGCCGACGGTCCCGCGGCGCACCGGCCGCAGCAGGAACGTCTTCTCGACGCGGAGGAGACGCAGGAGGCCGCGCACATCATCGAACTGCGCGACAAGCTGCCGAAGGTGTCGAAGGACCCCGAGACGATCGGCCTGTTCGGCGCGCACCGCCGCTCCTTCGCCGACCAGTACCATCTGACGCGCCGCAGCAAACTCAAACGACTGCGCCAGATCGGCAAGATCGCGATGCAGTTCGACGCGCTCAAGGGGCTGACGCCGGTCAAGATGCGCCTGATGTTCGAGGCGCTCGGACCGACCTTCGTCAAGGTCGGCCAGATCCTGTCGATGCGTTCCGAGATCCTGCCGCAGTCGTTCTGCGACGAACTGTCGAAGCTGCGCGCCGACGCCGACCCGATGCCGTATTCGATCGTGCTCGAAACGCTCGAATCCGAATACCGCCGCCCGCTCGGCGAAGTGTTCCGCACGATCGACCCGACGCCGCTCGGTTCGGCGTCGCTCGCGCAGGTGCACCGCGCGACACTGCTCAGCGGCGAGGACGTCGCCGTCAAGGTGCAGCGCCCCGGCGTGCGCGTGACGATGGCCGAGGACGTCTCGATCATGCGTTCGCTCGCGCGCGGCGCGACGAAGGTCATGCACAACGCGCAGGTCGTCGACTTCCAGGGCGTCGTCGAGGAACTGTGGGACACCTTCGACGAGGAGACGAACTTCCTCAACGAGGCGCGCAACCTGAGCGCCTTCAAACGCTTCTGCGACGACTTCGCGTACATGGACTGCCCGACGCCGTACGTCGAACTGTGCACCGAGCATGTGCTCGTCATGGAATACATCGACGGCATCCCGATCTCGCACACGCGTGAGCTGATCGACGACGGCTATTCGCTCAAGGAGATCGGCACGAAGCTCGTCGACAACTACGCGTGCCAGATCCTCGACGCCGGCTTCTTCCACGCCGACCCCCACCCCGGCAACATCGAGATCCGCGGCGGACAGATCGTGCTGCTCGACCTCGGCATGACCGGACGGCTCAACGCGTCGACGCGCGCCGCGCTCAAGCAGATGCTCTTCGCCGTCGCCAAGCAGGATTCGGCGCAGCTCGCCGACGCGCTGCTGCGCTTCGCCGGCACCGAGGCCGACCACGCCGACTATCCGTCGCTGCTCGCCGACCTCGACGGCATCATCGAGGAATTCGGCACCGTGAACCTGCAGGACCTCGACCTCGCGCAATTCCTCACGTCGCTCACGCAGATGGCGCGTCGCCACGGCATCGAGATCCCCAGTTCGATCACGACGGTCGGGCGCGCGCTCGTGACGCTCGAAGGGCTGCTCGACAAGTTCATCCCCGACGTCAACATGATCGAGATCATCTCCGAGCACATCGAGCACTCGAAGACAAAGACGCAGGCCGCCAAGGACGAGGTCAGCAAACTCGCGCTCGAAGGCCACGAGGCGCTGCACGGCGCGCTCAGATCGATGAGCGAGGCGAACGTCGCGCTCCACATGCTCACGCGCGGCGAACTGCGGACGAACTTCGAACTCGTCGGCTCCGAGGAGCCGCTGCGGCAGCTGTCGGACATGGTCAACAGGCTCACGATGGCGCTCATCGTCGTCGGACTGTTCATCGGATCGTCAATCGTCTACTATGCCGGCATGAAGCCGATCATCTTCGGCATACCGCTCGTCGGCTTCCTTGGATACGTGGCCGCGTTCGTATTGTCGTGCTGGATCGTCATCGACATCTATCTCAAAGGGCGCGAGCGGCGGCACCGGAAACGCAAGTAGGGCGCCCGCGGCGTCAGTTCGCTGACAGCGCGTGGCGGCGCCCCGGCGTGCACTAGGCTCGAAGGAAGGAACCAAGGAGGAACCATGGCAAAGACGTTGAGGAACATCGTCATCGGCGCGGCGCTCACCGCGGGCGCCGCGGTGTGGGCGACGGCGCCGCGCAGCTTCGGCAACCGCAGGAAGAACTACGTGTCGTCGCTGCCGGAGGTCATGTACGCGCATCGCGGTCTGCACGACGCCGGCTCGGGGCTCAGCCAGCAGTACGCGGGCGAGAGCGGCGAGTACGTGGCGCTCGCCCGTCGCATGGCGATGCAGGCTGGCTACGGCACGCCGAGCGAGGTCGGCCCGATCGCGCCGGAGAACTCGCTCGCAGCCTTCGCGGCCGCCGCCGAGGCCGGATACGGCATCGAACTCGACGTGCAGCTCACGCTCGACAACAAGGTCGTCGTCGCGCACGACCCCGATCTGCTGCGCGTCGCCGGCGACCCGCGCAGGATCGCCGACCTGACCTATGACGAGCTGATGAGGATCCCGCTGTTCCCGACGGCCGCGCCGGGCGCCGAGACGTCGCCGCTGCTGCCGGGCGCGACGGCCGAGGACCCGACGCTCGTCCGGACGCCGGACGAGGCGCCGACGGGGTACTACCAGCATGTGCCGCTGCTCGCCGACGTGCTGCGCGTCGTGGACGGTCGCGTGCCGATCATCGTCGAGTTCAAGTTCGAGAACGTGCGCGACTGGGGCAGCCGCGACGACGCGTTGATGCAGCAGGCTGCCGATCTGCTCGACGCGTACAAGGGCGTCTACGCCGTGGAGTCGTTCAACCCGGCGGCGATGCACTGGTACAAGGAGAACCATCCGAACACGTCGCGCGGACAGCTCGCCGAGGATGCGCCCTTCGGCGGCGCCGACCCGGTCGTGTGGGCCGCCGGCAAGCTCGCGTTCAACTGGATGAGCCGCCCCGACTTCATCGCCTACGATTACCGCAACGGCAGCAGCAAGGCGCTCGCGTTCGCACGGCGCATGGGCGCGCAGGCGGTCGCATGGACGGTGCGCAGCGAGCAGGAGCTCAATGCGTGCCTGCCGTACTTCGACCGCTTCATCTTCGAGGCCTTCGTCCCGGGCGAGACTCCGGCGAGCGCGCTGCAGCTGTAGGCCGCGGTGTGGCGCTTAGTGTGCGGCGCTCTGTGAGGGAATGGCCGAGTGTATGCGCGCGGAATCTGTCGCGCGCATACACCATGCTGTGTGGTTCTTGTTTGAATAGACAATAGATAGCTCATATACAGATGCGATTCAGTCTGGAGCGCAGCCGATGAAGCGCAAAAGAGCTCTTATAGGACTGTTGCTGCTTGTTGTGGCAGTGTGCATATTGGCTGTGACCTATTGGATTATGCATCGGGAGCGACCGAGCTCCGGGGTGCAGCTCTATGTCGTGAATCAGGATGGGCGGCCTCTGCCGGACTGCTTCACGTCTACTGCGCGCCGAGGATATGACGGCCCTGTTACCCCCATGGCTGTAACCACTAATGCGCAAGGTGCCGTGAAGTACGATTTGTCCTACGGGACTTATGATATTGAAATATCATGCCCGGGATATATCTATGGCGAAGCCCATGATAATACAGCGGTGATTGATATCAATCAGCCTCGTATCGTCCGCAGGATTGTGATGCAGGGCGTGTCGGTGCCGACGTTGGGCGAGGAGGTGGTGGACGGGCTGCCACAGCAGTGAATCTCAGCCGGATTGCGCGGTACGGTGCCTGATGTGTATGTCTGACGTGCGGCGGTTCATGGGCGGATTGGTCATGAACCGCCGTTTTTGGGCGGCCTGAGGCCGGAGATCGGTGATCGACTTGCATCTGCGGGGACATGGCGACGCGCCGGATGCGGATCCGGCGAAAACATGTACAATGGTATCCGCGTCGGGCCGTGCATAGCCCCGGGCTCCATTTTTTGCCGCTGCGAGCGGCCTTTGCGCCGACATGGCGCTTTCGCGGTCCGGCGCATTCCTTCTTTTCTTCGTTTTCCTCCCATCGGCCCCTGTATGCCATGTGGTTGTCGGTCTATCCGCCGCTTGCGGGAACCTCCAAGACGCCTTCGGCGCCCTTCGGGCGCGCTTTGCCGACGCCATCTGCGTTGGGGGAGAGCAACTTGTGCGAAACGGCCAAGTACAGGACTCGGCGAGGCGCATAACGGTGCGGTTTTCGGCATGGCATACTCGGCATATTCGCCAAAGAGGCACTCCCTCAACGCAGATACGGTGCCCCGGTCCTGCGATTGGTGTGCTGGGACCCGTTGAAATCTGCTGATCCGGAGGAACGAGCCCCCGGAACGCCGCCTGCCCAATCAGTGGACCGGCTGCGGCTTCTGGGCCGTCTGCGCCAGATGCAGGTCGATGTACTGCGTGTACGGATGCGTGTTCACCTGATCGACGTGGGCGCGGTACCAGTCGTAGGACTCGCACAGGCCCTTGTCCAACGGCGTGACGTCGGGCATGATCTCCTGCTGGGCGTGCACGTCGAGGCTGTATTCGTAATCGTGGAACGGGAAGAAGTTGCGCGGCTCCACATCGTCGACGCTCGCATAGGTCGGCGTCTTGCCGACGGCGGCGTAGCACAGGTCGACCCATTCGCGCACGGTGACGCTGTCCGGATTGCCGACGTTGAACACATGCTGCGTGGGCTGCTCGTCGATGATCTGCTCGAGGAAACGGCACAGGTCGCGCACATGGAAGAACTGCAACCGCATATCGCCGTCGTGCGGCAGATAGAACCGGCGGTCTTCGCGCGCGCAGTCGAAGACGAAGGCCTCGCGGTACAGGTTGTTCATCGGTCCGTACAGGTACGGCGGCCGGACGATGTAGGCGCCGTCCATGCATTGCAGCAGCGCGCGTTCCGCCTCGATCTTGCCGGTGCCGTAATCGCCCCAGAACATGTTGCGGCCGAGCCGCACGCCTTCGGCGAAGGGTTGCAGATTCGTCTCGGGGTAGACGGCGCTCGAACTGATCATGATCGTCGAGCCGACATGCGCATGTTCGAGCGCGTGCGCAAGGTCGAGCACGTCGCGCGCGTCATAGGCGGTCACGTCGATGACGGCGTCGAAGCGTTCCCCGTCGAGCAGATGCCCCAGATCGTGGCGGTCCGCGACGAGCGTGCGCACACCGGCGACAGGCGGGTGCGAGCCGCGGTTGAGCACGGTGACGTCGTCACCCTGTTCCACGAAATGCTTGGCGATGAAACGGCTCACGAAAATCGTCCCACCCGTGACGAGGATGCTGCGTGTCATGCCTCCGACCCCTCTCTTCATGTTGTAGTCGTCCTGTGAGCGCCGCGTCCCACCCCGCGGGGGCACACTGCCCACCAGTGTAGCGGCCGGCGGCATGCGGGACGGCGGCGTATCCGCCTGCTGAGACGGGCGCAGGGGTGTCCGTGATGACGCGGCGTGCATACTCTGTGAGCATAATATGGGGGAGAGGCGCGGATGGACGGCGTGACGCGGTCTTTCGGCAGGGGTCGGGGGTTATGCTGGGGGTATGGAATTGCATGTACTGAATCATCCGCTCGTCGAGCACAAGCTCACCGTGCTGCGTGACAAGAACACCCCTTCCTCGACGTTCCGCGAGCTCGTCTCCGAGCTCGTCTCACTCGAGGCATACGAAGCCACGCGCAACCTCGCCGTCGTGGACAAGCCGATCGAGACGCCGGTCGCGCCGATGGTCGGCAAGGAGATCGCCAAGCCGCGGCCGATCATCGTGCCGGTGCTGCGCGCGGGACTCGGCATGCTCGACGGCATGACGCGCATGATGCCGTCCGCCGAAGTCGGCTTCCTCGGCATGAAGCGCGACGAGGAGCATCCGACGCAGCAGATCACCTACGCGAACCGGCTGCCCGACGATCTTTCGGGACGCCAGTGCTTCCTCATCGACCCGATGCTCGCGACCGGCGGCACGCTCGTCGCCGCGACGCACTACCTCGCCGAGAAGGGCGCGAAGGACGTGACGGCGATTTGCATCATCGCGGCGCCGGAAGGCATCAAATTCGTCGAGGAAAACATCGATCCGAGCATCGACTTCCGCGTCGTCGTCTGCGGCGTGGATGAGGGCCTCAACGACCGCAGCTACATCGTGCCGGGGCTCGGCGACGCGGGCGACCGCCTCTACGGCGTCGTCGACTGATCAGGCCGGATCCGGACGGTTCGGATCCGGATGGGGTGCGCCGGAGACGGCGGATGGCTGAATACGGCGCGCGCCGGAATTCGTACGGGCGGGTGTTCCTCTATGCGGGGACGCCCGCCCGTTGCGTAGTCGCAGATCGGTTTGCGGAGGCGTCCAGGCTCGTCGACGGGGGTCGACGGGTTGGGACGGAAATCGGTCCTTGTGCTTCCGGTTTCGTCGAACTGGTCGATGGGTCGGGATGGAGTGTCCGGGTTTGTCGATGGGGTCGATGGGTTGGGACGCAAACGGGTCGGTTTGCGGGTGGGGTCGTCGAACTGGTCGATGAACTCGGACGCACAGGGGAGGGACGGGTGGCTACTCGAGACGGCCACGGCGCCACAGGTGGGCGCCGGTGCGCAGATCGTCGGCCGTCGTGTGCAGGTTAGCGGCTGTGTGCAGCAGCTGCGCGGCCTTCGTATGCGCGGCGCGGATGTCCTCGGTCGTGCCGACGGCGGACCTGTCCAGGTCGGCCATCGCCTTCGCATGCGCGTTGAACCGTTGCGCCTGTACGCGCAGGCCGGCGACGACGACGTCGACGAAGGTCGCGGCACGGTCGAGCGCGACGGCGAAGTCACCGCGGAACGCGCCGGCGAGGATCGAGTCGGCGGTGCGCGCGATGTCCTCCTCGGTCGGCGCCGCGTCCACACCTGCGATCGCCGACGCCGACGTGACGATCGGCTCGCCGAGACGCCACAGCCGCGCGATCGAATCACGGCGTTTGCGCATCCATGTGCGCAGCAGATACAGCCGCCACAGCACGCCGGGCAGCGAATCCGGCTCCGCGTGGCTCCACAGTTCGGCGATGACGTCGACCCCCTCATGGTCGACGAGCGTGAGCACGCGCTCGACGACCTGCGGATCGTCGGTCTTGTGCACATGGCTGAGCAGCGCCCATGCCGTCGCGTGGCTGACGGCGCTCAGCTGTTCGGGGTCGACGCCGCCGGCGATGTTCTCGGCGAGCGCCTGATCAAGCTGTCCGGGGCGTGCGGGGCGAGGGGAACCGGTGTGCGTGAAGGCGGAGCGGCTCGCGATGATCGAGCCGGAGCCGCTGCGTTGCGCGTTAGTAGACAATCGGGGCCACTTTCTGGATGTCGATGATGCGCAGCCCGTCGTCGGTCGGTACGACGAACAGGGCGAGCGCGCTGCCGGTGGGCATGTACGGGGTCTTCGCGATGAGTTTCTTCGTCAGCGATTTGCTGGCGCACATCGGCCGCAGATGCTCGAACATGCCGCCGATGACCGGCCGATGCATGCAGATCGCCATCGGCTGGCCGCCGTGGACCGTTCGTTCGAGCTGCGCGAGGAACGCCTTCCATGCGCCGTCCGCGTCGCGCGCGAACGCGTCCTCGGTGAGTTCGGGGATGAACTCGACCGGCATGCCCGTCTGCCACGACAGCATCTGCATCGTTTGCTGGCAGCGCATCCACGGCGACGACGTGAGCCGTGCCGGCGCGTAGCAGGCGAGTTCGCGGTCGAGCGCGTATGCGGCGGCCGCGCCGAGCGGCGTGATCGGCCGTGCCGCGTCGGTGCCCTTCCACTGTTTGCGCGCCTCGGCCTTCGCGTGGCGCACGAGCAGCACGGCGCGCGCGGCGTCGGCGTGCTCCTCGAGACGGTCGGCGAACAGCGCGAGGATGTCCTTGTCGGTGGAGTGCGTCAGCGTCTTGCGTGCCTCGGGGACGGTCAGCCAGACGACGTCGTTGATCTCGCCGACGTCCGCGCGGTGCACGGGGCCGAAGGCGGGCGCCATCTGATGCGCGAGCGGACGGTCGATGACGGTGGCCATCCAGTACAGCACATGCTTGCGCTGCCCGCTGTCCGAGCCGTTGTGCTTGTTGCGCGACTTGCGACCCTCCGCGGAGAGCGGATACTCGACTTCGCCCAGATACGGCCCGAGAGCCACGGACTGCCCGGTCTCCTCGCCGATCTCGCGCACCGCCGCATGCCGGTGCGATTCGTTGTTCTCGAGCTTGCCTTTCGGCCAGCTCCAGTCGTCGTATTTCGGACGGTGCACGAGGCAGACCTCGATCGGGCCGCCCGGAGCGCCGCCGCGACGCCGGTAGAGGATGCCGCCGGCCGCTTCGACCACATGCTTGCATTTGCTACTCATGGCACCCATTGTAGGGGGAACGTCCGCTTTCACGATCTGCGTGACGGGGCGGCGGACGTCGGGCATATAGACCGGGGCCGGCGCACGTGCATGACGTGCGCCGGCCCCGCCTGCGGTCGCCGATGCCGACGGCCGCGTATCAGTTGTGCGCGTTCGGGCGACGCTGATGCTTGCGGATCAGGTATTCCTGGCTGTCGACGAGCGGGCGGCCGTCGGCGTCCTTCGCGTGGCGCACGTAGGTGCCGTCCGGCTGCATATGCCAGCTCGACGTGGAATCGGCCATCTGCAGATCGATGTACTTGATGAGCTCGTCGATCTGCTCCGGCACGGTGATGCGCACGAGCGCCTCGACGCGGCGGTCGAGGTTGCGGTGCATCAGGTCGGCGGAGCCGATCCACACCTCGGGACCGGAGATCGGGCCTTCGCCGATCTGCGGGCCGTCGGAGTTCGCGAACGCGTAGATGCGGCTGTGCTCGAGGAAACGGCCGAGGATCGAACGCACGCGGATGTTCTCACTCAGCCCGGGCACGCCCGGCTTGAGCGAGCAGATGCCGCGCTCGACGATGTCGATCTTCACGCCCGCCTGGCTTGCGCGGTAGAGGGCGTCGATCGTCTTCTCGTCGACGATTGAGTTCACCTTGATCTTGATCCACGCCTCCTTGCCTGCGCGCGCGGCGTCCTCCTCGCGGCGGATGCGCTGGATGAGACCGGAACGCACGGTGCGCGGCGCGACGAGCAGACGGTGGAAGCTCGACTTCGGCGCGTAGCCGCTCAACTGGTTGAACAGGCGCGTCATGTCCTGGCCGACGACGGGGTCGCAGGTGAGCAGGCCGAGGTCGGTGTACAGGCGCGCCGTCTTCGGGTTGTAGTTGCCGGTGCCCACATGGCAGTAACGTTTGAGGCCGTCCGCCTCCTGGCGCACGACGAGCGAGAGCTTGCAGTGCGTCTTGAGCCCGACGATGCCGTAGACGACGTGCACGCCGGCGCGTTCGAGCTTGCGCGCCCACGCGATGTTCGCGTCCTCGTCGAAGCGCGCCTTGAGCTCGACGAGCGCGAGCACCTGCTTGCCGGCGTGTGCGGCGTCGATGAGCGCGTCGATGATCGGCGAGTTGCTCGACGTGCGGTACAGCGTCTGCTTGATCGCGAGGACCTTCGGGTCGGCGGCGGCCTGCGCGAGGAACGCCTGCACCGACGTCGAGAACGAATCATAGGGATGGTGCAGCAGGATGTCGCGCTCGCGGATCGCGGCGAAGATGTCCTGCGCGCGGCTCGATTCGACCTGCGCGATCTGCCGGTTCGTCGTCGGCACGAACGGGCGGAACTTGAGATCCGGCCGGTCGATGCCGCCGAGCTCGAAGAGCACCGTCGCGTCGAGCGGCGCGGGCAGACGGTACACCTCCTCCGGCGTCACGCCCATCTGGTCGGCGAGCAGCTGGGAGAGGAACGGCGACGTCTCGTCGGAGATCTCGAGGCGGATCGGCGGCCCGAAACGGCGGCGCAGCAGCTCCTTCTCGATCGCGTTGAGCAGGTTCTCGGCGTCGTCCTCCTCGACCTCGATGTCCTCGTTGCGCGTCACGCGGAACGAGCGCGCCTCCTTGATGATCATGCCCGGGAACAGCGTCTCCAGATGCGCGATGATCAGGTTCTCCATCGTGATGAAGCCGTAGCGCACCTCGTCGGAGTCGTCCTCGGTCATGTCGTCGACCGGGACGAGCCGGTTGATGTTGTCCGGGATCTTGACGCGCGCGAAGTGCGATTTGCCGGAAGCCGGGTTCTCGACGATGATCGCCAGGTTGAGCGAGTTGCCGGAGATGTACGGGAACGGGTGCGCCGGATCGACGGCGAGCGGCGTGAGCACCGGGAAGATCTGCTGGCGGAAGTAACGCGACAGGCGTTCCTGCTCGCTGATCGTGAGCTTGTCCCATCCCAGCAGCTTGATGTTCTCCTTCGCGAGGTCCGGCAGGATGTGGTCCACGACGTAGTGGGCGTGCTCGTCCTGCAGCTTGTGCGCCTGCTCGGAGATCGCGCGCATCTGCTGGCGCGGGCTCAGTCCGGAGGGGCTCGTCACGGCGATGCCGGTGTCGATGCGGCGCTTGAGGCCGGCGACGCGGACCATGAAGAACTCGTCGAGGTTGTTCGCGAAGATCGCCGCGAAGTTGGCGCGCTCGATGATCGGGATGTCCTCGTCCTGGGCGAGTTCGAGCACGCGCTTGTTGAACTTGAGCCAGCTGAGCTCACGGTCGAAGAAGCGGTCCGGCGGCAACGGCTGCTCGCCGCTGAGCGTCTCGCGTTTGTCGGTCTTGTCCGTCTCTGCGATGTGTTCGGCGATCTGGCTGCGCAGAATCGCCTTCGAAGGTGCGTCAAAAATCTGTGCCATGCTCACTACTCTAGGGGGTGATGGCCGAGAAATCACTGGGAACGGCGAAAAATTCCGTTTTCGTTGCACAAACTTTACCTGAGCGTGGCGTGGCGTGGCGCGGTGGGGCGTGCCGTCGCTGTGGACGGCCCGGGTGCAACGCATGCGGACGGGACGCGCTGCGGACGGAATCCCGACACGCCGAGAGTGATGTTCGAATGAACATGCGGTCGTCCGGAGCGGACAATACAGCTCGTTTTCGTGTTGCGTTCGGAGGTGTGACGCACAAAACGGAAAAAATGTGAACATCGGCCCGATGGAGGCCGTTCCGACTTGCGAAGTCGGATGAATCGAGCATAATTGGCAAGTACAAGAACAACTGAATAGCAGACCCACAAAAAGTATATGATCAGCAAGATTATTACGTTGGGCGGGTATTGGAAAGACTTACCGTTGCAACGATGAGGTTGTGCAGAGATTCTGCGCAGTTGGACTTGTGAGGGACCCACTTCGGTGGGTCCCTTTTTCATGTTCCTTCATGTTCGGTGGTGCATGCCTGCTGATGCGCCGGAGCGGGCGGGGCGCGGCCGTGGTGGGCGCAGCCTCGAAGGGGGCTGCCGGCGACGACCGGACGCGCTTGGGGTCGGCGGCGGCTCGGCCGTAGCCGCGCGCGGTTATGGATCCGGCACGGTGGTCGTCGCGCATGTGCGGGGACACGCCGGGGCGTCGTCGGCGACGGCGAAAAGTGGCCGGCTTCGGCGTGCCCGGGACTGTGCGCGGCCGCCGTCGGCCCTACTGCCGGGCCGATGTGCCCAGTGGGGGATTGCTGCGTTCGCGCTCGGGGAAATGTGGATAACCGGTCCGTCCGTACACATACCCCCGGCGTCATTGCGCCCCGCGGGGCGCACGCCGTTCAATCGAGCCATGAACACATTGGCGATGATGCCTGCGTATGCAGATGGAAGAGGGGCGATGGGCCGGCCGATGGCCGCGTTCGGCACGTCCCGCAGCACGAACGAGCCGCAGCGGTACTACACGCCGCCGCGGGGAGGCACCGATGCGCGGCCGTATCGGCCGCGTCCGCAGGAGACGATGCGCCGCACCGACGCGCATCATGAGGCGATCGAACTGTCCGGAGGCAACGTCATCACGGTGTCGTCGGCGAGCGGGGGCGCCGGGACGTCGACGATCGCCGCGCTGCTGGTCCGCTCGCTCGTCGACCATCATGCGCCGGCGGCGCTCGTCGACGCCGACGTGCGCATGTGCGCGGGCGGTCTCGACGTGCTGCTCGGCATCGAGCATGAGCGCGGATCGCGTTGGCATGACGTGCATGCGCCGCTCGGGCAGCTGAGCGGTTCCGCGTTGTACAGGCAGCTGCCGAAATGGGGCAGCGTGAAGGTGCTCGCCTACAACCCATGGAACGGCGACGCGCCGAAGCCGTGGGAGCTCGACGCCGCCGTCCGTGCGCTCGCCGCCTGCGACGAGGTCGTCGTTGTGGATGCCGGACAAGGCGAGATGATCGCCGAGTCGCCGACGCTCATCGAGGCGTCGCATGTCGTCGTCGTGGAGCTGTCGGTGCTGGGGCTCGCGCGGGGCCGCGCCCATCTCGACTGGCTCGAACGGCAGGGTCAGGAGAGCGTCGACCGCCGCATGATGCCGCCGGGGCCCGGACAGCCGTCGCGCCCGGTCGCGCAGCGGCCCGGCGACGTCGCCGCCGTCGTCGGCGTGGAACCGCATGGGCCGGCGCGGCTGCGCGGCGTCGTCGACGTGAAGGAGGCGCAATCCTACCTGTGTAAGGACGTCATCGGCCCGATCCGCAACGACGCCAAGCTGTGCGGGGACATCCTCGAAGGCGCCGGCGTGCGTGCGGTGCCGAAACGCAACGCGCTCGTCATCGACCGGCTCGTCCGGCAGGTGGAACGCGTCTGCGACCTCAGCGGGACGCCGCGGTGAGGGGGCGGCGATGAACATGGCTTCGTGCACGACGCTCGAACTGGGGCCGCTCGCCGCACTTGGCGGCGACGGGCGCGTCACCGACGTCGTCGTGACCTGCGACGGCACCGTCTGGTTCGACGGCGGCCGCGGTATGCAGCTCGCGCACACGGCGATCCCGCTCGGCGATCCGGCGGTGCTGCGCGACCTGGCCGTGCGATTGTGCGCGCAGCTGGGCGTGCGGCTCGACGAGACGCAGCCGATCGCCGACGCGGCGGCCGACGACGGCACGCGAGTGCACGCCGTCATCGCGCCGATCGTGCCGCGCGGCGCGTCGATCTCGATCCGTTTCCCCGACCGTGCTCGCGCCGATCTGGAATCGCTCGCCGCGGCAGGCATGTTCCCGGCCCAATGGACGCCGATGCTGCGCATGCTCGTGCGCGCCAGGGCGAACATGCTCGTCTCGGGCGCGACCGGCACCGGCAAGACGACGTTGCTCAAGGCGCTGCTTGCGAGCTGCGCGCCGAACGAGCGGATCGTGACGGTGGAGGAGGTGCGCGAACTCGCCGCGGTGCCTCATCCGCACGTCGTGTCGCTCGTCGCGCGCGACGCGAACGTCGAAGGCGCAGGGCGGGTCGGATTGCCCGAACTCGTCAAGGCGACGCTGCGCATGCGCCCCGACCGGATCGTCGTCGGCGAGGTGCGCGGCGAGGAGGTCGTCGATCTGCTCAGGGCGCTCAATTCCGGGCATCGCGGCTCCTTGAGCACGATGCACGCCGATGGCGTGGATCGTGTCCCGTCCCGTCTCGTCTCGCTCGGCATGCTCGCCGGCGTGGCCCCGGACGCGCTCGAACGGCTCGCCGACGGCGCCTTCGACGTGCTCGTCCATCTCGAACGGATCGGCGGCCGCCGCCGTATCGCGCAGATCGGCATGCTCGACTGCCGCGACGGCGCGTTGCGGGGACGGTGCGTCGTCTCGCGGGACGGCTCCGGCGTGACGGTGACCGGTCCGGCGTGGCCTGATTTCCTAAGGAGGTGGTGCGATGCCGTGGCCGATACTGGCGGCGATGGGCGTGTTCCTCGCCGTGTCGCTTCACGAAGGCGCTGATGCGCGTCTCGGGCGCCTTGCGCCGGACGTCCGTGGTGCGGCGGACTGCGCCGGGCGCGACGGCGGACGCCGCGCCGGCATCGGCGCCGAAATCGCCGGGTTCGCCGCCATGCTGCGCGCGGGGCGTGACGTGCGCACGGCCTTCGACCGGTGTTTCGGCGCGCGGATCGATGCCGGGGCGGCGTCGTGGCCGCGGGT
>NZ_MVOG01000050.1 GCF_002286915.1 Bifidobacterium italicum
ATGGCGGCCGACCTGTACGAGTGGGGCGCCGCCAGACGCATGGCGGGCTCGCCGATCGACGACGCCGGCCTCGGGGACGTCATCGACACGCTCGCCGCGTTCACGGACCTCGACGGCCGCGCGCACGCCGTATGGGCCCACACCGACATCCCCGCGAACCTCGACACCCTCGACCCCGCCTGGCTCGCCGAGGCCGAACGGGCCGTTGTGCGCCGTCCGTTCACGCCCGCGACGACGGCGGACCCGTCCCTGTACGCGCCGTGGGCCCACGGCGGCGGGTACGCCCGATGAACACCAACCATTATATAAATAACTATATAGATATATAACTATCTGGCGAGGAGGAGCATCATGGCGCATGACGGGACGCGGGAGGCCGTGCGCGAGGGACTGCCCGTCGGCGCGGCGTTCGTGGAGCGCGCGCACGGGATCGCGGACGGCCTGAACGGGCGCGCCATGGACTGGACGGAGCTGCCGGTCGGCGGCTGCTTCCGGATCAACGACATGGGCGACTGCGTCACCGCGGAGTCCTGGGACGAGGTATGGGAGGGCCACCGGCTCGAGGAGCAGGCCTGGATGCTGTGCGCCAACGGCCGGTACCCCGCCGCCGACGTCGAGGCCATGACCCCCGAGGGCATCCGCGCCGCATACGATGACCCCGACTTCCAACCCGACTGCGCGTTCTACACCGAACGCTACGACTGGGACGTGGAAGCCGACCAGGCCGAGGCGGACGCCGTCCCCGCCGGCGCATTCCGCCCAGGCGCGCTGATGCGATGTGGCGCCTTGACACCATGGTGTCAAGGCGCCACGTTGTCGTTTTGCGTGCACGGGCCGTGCGTGGAAACGACAGTGTTAGACGTCGTCTGATTGCGGGGTATGATGGGGATATGACCGGAACTGAACGGAAGCGGGACAACCCGATCGCCCTGTGGCGTCGCGGCCTGGGGCTCACGCAGAAACGCCTGGCGGCGATGATGGGCATCACCGCCGCGACGCTCAGCGTCAAGGAACGCGGTGAATGCGAATGGGTGCGCCGCGACTTCGAGTTCTTCCACCGGCATGGCGTGAGCGCCGACTACGTGCTCGGTTTCACGCCGGACATCGACGGGCGCACGCCGCCTGAGACAAGCGAAGGAGAGGCCGACCATGAACGCGGATAGCGCAACGGACCGCAGGAAGCGGACGAGAAGGACCGCCGCCGTCATCGGATCGGCGCTGCTGGTCGCCGTCCTGGCCGCCGGCGGCGCGGTCGCCGTATACCAGCACAGCGCGTCCGCGCAGCTGGCGGAGACTAGGAGCGCGTGCGCGCAGGCGTCCGAGACGTTGCGGGTGGCGCGCAACAGGTACGACACGCTGCACGACCGGGACGCGGCCGAGGCCGTGAAGATCACCGGCAAGCAGGTCGAGGATGGTGATACGGTCACGGTTCTGGCCGCCGCCTACAAGGAGACCGTGCCGGACCTGGCCGCCTGCAACGTGGACGGCGTGGACAGGCTGCGTGAGGCGACGGCGCGGATCGACAAGGATGCGGCATGGTACGATACGCACACGGCCGACCTGTCGAAGGCCGTGGACGCGGTCAACCGGTCGCATGACGCCAAGACCCTCAAGGATGCCAAGGACGCACTGTCCAAGCAGCTCACGGCCGCGCAGGAGAAGTACAAGGCGACGGACGGCAAAGTCAAGGACGACAAGACCCGCAAGGATCTCAAGACCATGATCGACAAGGGCGCCAAAACCAAAGACGGCAAGGACGCGGAAACGATGAACGAGCAGGCCAAGCAGCTCAAGAACCTCATGGGCAAAGTGGACGCCTCCATGAAAGCCAAGACCGACGCGGACAAGAAAGCCGCCGAGGAGAAGGCCCGCAAGGAAACCGAAGCCGCAGTGGCACAGGCGCAGGCGAACGCGCAGACGCAGCAGCAGTACGTCGCGCCGCAGCAGTCGTACGCGCCGACCTACACCGCACCCCAGCAGACGTACACGGCGCCGGCCACACCTCAGTACACGGCGCCGCAGCAGAGCGCGCCCCAGACCACGACGCCCAGCAAGCCCAACACCGGCAGCGGCGGCAGCGGCGGCATGATTTTCAATCATTCAGGTGCAGGGCAGGGCGGCTGCGGTCCTGATTTTTGTGGTGGTACTTATGACGGGTTCAACCATAACGGTTTCTGATACCTTCTGATCGCTGATCTTTTCGGGGGCGGTCGTCGACGTGCGTCGGCGGCCGCCTTTGTCGTGTGCGCGCGTGGTCCGCGGCGCCGTCGGATGCATGGTGTGATGGCACATGGCGGCGAGATGCGTCGTCACTGGCGTCCGGCGCGACGGATGCCGGGACAGTGGAAAGAGGTTTCCCTATGAGGAACATTCTGAAGAAGGGGCTGTGGCGCAGATCGGCCGCAGCCCTGCTGTCCGCCACGACTATGCTGGGCATGATCGCTCCGGCGGCGTTTGCGGACGGCGGATCTGGATCCGGGTCGGGCACGGGCGGCGACCAGGCGCCCGCCATGTTCTGGCAATACCGGGACAACAACAACGGCTCGTTCGGCCCCGCTAGTAGCTTCGCGAGCGTGCAGGCCGCGTTCGATGTGGCTGGTGTGGCGGTGACGGGCGCGGGCGTCACGCGCGCGCAGGCGTCGCTGGACGCGGCGCGCGCCGAGTGCGAGAGGAACTTCGCGGCGCACCATCCGGGCCAGGGCGCGGCGGACTGCCGTGTCGTGGGCGTGGGCGCGGTCTACGCGGCCGCCTCGCACAAGGACGACGGTTCGGGCTGGGCTGCGCAGGACATGTGGCAGCAGCTCTGGGACCAGGACGTCGCTCCGGTGAATAGGTTCCATGGCGGTCAGGGCTATAAGGTGAATGATCCGTTTGAGGATGATCCGTCGATGAGCGTGACCAAGCTCATGCAGAAGGAGGCTGCCAAGCCGCAGACTGGCGTCATTGTCATCGTGCTCAACAAGTACCAGCCGAAGCCTCCGGTTGTGGATTATGATCTGACGATTACAACGGATGTGAACGCGCCCAGGGACCTGAAGGTGGGGTCGAGGGATCCGATCTCGGATGTGATTCATGCGTCGCAGTCCGCAGGGGATGCGGAGCGGGTGACGGCGAAGTCGATCGCTCATTTCGATGGCAACAAGTATGTGCCGGCGAAGAGCGTGACCCGTGAGGTGCAGATCACCACGAAGGGCGATACGCGTACGCCGGAACTGTCCCCGAAGGATTTCGGCTGGGACGTGTGGCCGGCGGGCCATATCTGGTATGACACGCAGGTCGCCAAGCAGGGCCATATGAAGGTCGCCGTGGACACCGCCGACCGTGAGGCCTCTGAGTCGTTCCGTATCGTCGATGTGCCGCCGGCGCCGCCGGTCAAGCGCATCGAGGAGGGTGTGAGCGCGGATGCGATGCGCAACACCACCACGATCGAATCCGGCACGGGCCGCGGCGGATACGCGATGACCTTCCGTGACGTGATCACCCCCAATGGTGTCGCGTACTCGATCGAGAACATGAAGGTCACGGACAAGACCGATGGGAACAAGGACATCTCCGACCAGTTCACGATGAGCTGGGACAAGGCGTCCAACACCGTCACCGCCGTGCGCAAGGATACGACGACGATGATGCCGCTCGAGCACACGTGGGTGTTCAGCCTCGACGTGGTCGTCGCCAAGCCGGACATCAACAAGGTGGCCGATAAGGCGGACGTGCTCTGGAACGAGACCGACCAGAGCACCGAGGCCAAGGAGTTCCCGACGTGGAACCCGAACCCGGACAAGAGCTGGATCAAGCAGAACCCGGACGGTTCGTGGGCCGCGGTCATCGACCCCGACCACACCAACTCGACCGGCGCCGACAAAAACGTGTTCCTCGACGGCGACAAAGTCGCATCCGTGGTCAACGGCATCATCCCCGCCAACCTGATCGAAGCGCCCACGACGTTCGAACTGGAAGACGACTGGAGCGCCGCCGACTACATCTTCGACGCGGACGACGCGAAGAACGTCAGACTGTACATGGCCGACGCGCAGTCCGACGCGGCCAGCTCCGTGTACGACATCGCCAACAAGGGCACCGATGTGACCGACCAGATCGAGATCACGATCGAGGGCACGAAGGGCCATATGCGCATGAAGAAAGAATTCCTTCAGGGGCTTCAGGGTCTCAAGCGCGCCCGCCAGTATTCGCTGATCATCCCCGGCACGATCAACTTCGCGAACGGCGGCGGCGCCGAACAGGTCCGCAAGGACTTCGGCAAGCAGCCGGGCGACGAGGTCACCTTCTGCGAAGCGGCCCAGGGTGGCGCGAAGCTGACCAACGGCGGCGCGCAGACCGTGAACGGCGACAAGCGCCCGACGAACGAACCGTGGATCTGCGGTTACGTGCCCCCGGTCGTCAAGGATGTGGTGTCCGAGGCGTCGCAGGGTGGCGAGCAGGAATCCGTGGACGGCAAGATCGTGTTCCCGGGCCAGCGCGTGGAGTACCAGTTGACGACTACGCCGAAGCTGCCGGGCAATCTCGCCTATCAGGTGGAGCGTGTGGCGGTCACCGACTCGTATGACGAGCATCTGGTGCCGGACAAGCAGACCCTCGAAGTGGTGGACCTGTCGACCGGCAAGAGCGTCAGCAAGAAGCAGTACGCCACCCAGTGGGATGACGGGGCGCACATGTTCACGCTCACGTTCACGGACGCGTACGTGGCCGCGAACTGGCGCAACGGGCAGAACCCGCGGATCATGGTCCGATTCGAGGGCACCGTGAGCGAGGACGCGCCCGCGGACACCAAGGTCGACAACCAGTGGCTTTTGACCTTGAACAACACGCTCACGCCGAGCAACAAGGTGTTCAACATCCCGCCGGACATCACGCCCGACAAGCAGGACACGCAGAAGGACCCGGGCATCGACATCGACGGGAAGACCGCGTTGCTGGGCGACCGGATCTACTACCGAATCGGCTTGGACCTCAAGAATGTCGACCAGAACAATCTCGCGTACCGTGTGCAGCGTGCCGGCATCGTCGACGACTACGACGATGAGTACCTGACGGCGGACGAGCATGGTATCGAGGTCCTCGACGAGGCGGGCAAGGACGTGACGGCAAAGTTCAACATACAGATCAAGGATGGTGTCGCCTATGTGTTCGCGCGTACGGTGGACACCGAGATCCCGGCCACGGGCGAGACCCTCAAGGGCGACCCCCAGCCCGAGGACCTCAAGGAGTACTCGGAACGCAAGCTGGACCCGCTCAAGGACGCGTACATCGACCAGGCATTGCTGGGCCAGAAGTACCAGGTGGTGCTGCCGATGACCGTCACCAAGGTCCAGGACGGCTACACGGTCGTCAACAAGGCGACCCAGATCACCAACGACCGGCGCGACGAGACGAACGTCGTGTCGAACCCGTTGAAGGAGATCAACCCGGGCAAGGACGTGGTGGTCAACATGGGCGACGAGTCCGCCAACGGCAGGAGCGTCTACCTGGGCTCGACGTTCCTGTACCAGCTCGACAGCTCGATCCTGCCCGCCGACCGCGCCTACCAGCAGGTCACGGACTGGAAGATCGTCGACAAGATCGACACGGCGCACGACAGGTACACGGGCCAGTGGGCCGTGTACGCGACGCGCGACCTGAGCGACGGGGACACGAAGCTCGCCTCCAAGGGCGAACGCATCGCCGGCAGCGGCGTGGACTCCGCCAGGTTCGGCGGCGACCTGTTCACGTTGACGCAGGCCGACGACGGCACCATCACCATCACGGCGACCCAACGCTACCTCGACCTGGTGAGCGCGGCGAACGCCGAGGCCGGATGGCGCGCCTACGTCCAGTGCACGCGCATCGCCGTGGGCGACAAGATCGTCAACCGGTTCACCGAGACGCTCAACGGCACGGACCGCCCCTCGAACGAGGTGTGGACCAAGACCCCGGACCAGACCCCGTCGATCGACGTCGAGAAGTACGATCTGGCGTCGGGCGAGGACCTCGGCGACCGCGACGAGACGAAGGACGCGCTCAAGATGGACGGCGCCGACCAGGAGATCGGCATCAAGATCACCAACACCGGCAAGGTCGACCTGGCCAAGCTCACCCTCAAGGACACGCTGCTGGCCGGCTCGGGCGAACTCGAGGACATCGAGTACCCCAAGGACTGGGACACGCTCGTGCTCAAGCCCGGCCAGTCCGTCACGCTCAAGGCCATGCTCAAGGGCGTCAAGGCGGGCGACAAGCACACGAACCGCGTGAGCGTCACGGGCACGCCGGTCGTCGAATGCCCGGTCGTGGACGACGACCCGTTCGACGACAAGCCCGGCGTGGCGCAGGAAGGCCCATGCTATGACACCCCGGTGCACGACAGCGATGATTGGAACGGCTACCGCGCCAACCCGCTGGCGTCCACGGGCGCCGCGCTCGGCCTGATCGCCGCCGCCGTGATCTGCGCCGGCGGCCTGGGCGGCGGACTGCTGCTCGTCGTGCGCCGCCGCGGCACGCACGCGTCGTGCCACACGGCACGACGTTGACGCTTGCGCCGCGCTTGGGCGGGTTCTTCTTCCCCCCCTCCCGTCCGGCGCGGCGCACCTGAGCGGCGATGGCACGGCCGCGCGGTTCTTTCCCTTTTTCTCTCGCCGCCGGCCATGCCATCGGCCGCACCGGAAGGCCCCGTCCCGCACGACACGCGGGACGGGGCCTTCCCGTCTTCGCCCGCGGGCAGGCCGCGGGCGTGGTCCGCGCGCAAGCGCATGCCGCGGGATGCTGGAAGACGTCAGGGACACGAACGACGCCTGGGCGATGCCGGGCGGGAAGGAGGACGCTCATGGACTCGCACGCGCAGGCCATGTGGGATCTGATGGAGCACACGATGCGCTCGGAACGGTGGAGGCCGGACGACGACGGGGACGCGCAGCGCCGCTACCGTGACGCGTGCCGTGCGATGAGCGGCGACCATGCGCTCTTCGACGCGGTGATCGCGAAGATCATCGACCCGGGGCTGGATCCGGAACGGTTCACGCTGCTCGCCGAACGCGAACGGCTCGACCAGCGCGGCAAGCTGCAGGCCGCCCAGGTCATGGCCGAACTGGCCGACAAGGTCATGTACAAGGCGGGCTGGAACGTGCAGCGGGCCGTGCGCGCCCACTACCAGCGGGACGTGCCGCGGGCGTTCACCGAGCTCGCCGCGGGCATCCCCGAGAGCGCGGACAGGCTCGGCGCG
>NZ_MVOG01000051.1 GCF_002286915.1 Bifidobacterium italicum
CCGGCACGTTCGAGGAGATCGGCCGTTTCAGCGGCGGCGACATCAACGCAGGGCGCGCCGGCGCGGCCGTCATCACCGGATTCGGCGAGATCTACGGGCGCCGCGTCGCCGTCTACGCGCAGGACTTCTCGGTGCGCGGCGGAACGCTCGGTGTTGCTGAAGGTCGCAAGATCTGCCGGCTGATGGACCAGGCGCTCACATTGCGCATCCCGATCGTCGCGTTGATCGATTCGGGCGGCGCGCGCATCCAGGAGGGCGTCGCCGCGCTCACGCAGTACGGGCGCATCTTCCGCAGGACCTGCGACGCGAGCGGCTGCGTGCCGCAGATCTCGCTGATCCTCGGGCCGTGCGCGGGCGGCGCCGTCTACTGCCCGGCGCTGACCGACCTGATCATCATGACGCGCGAGAACTCGAACATGTTCGTCACCGGTCCGGACGTCATCAAGGCGGCGACCGGCGAATCGATCAGCATGGACGACCTCGGCGGCGGCGCCGTGCACAGCACGACCTCCGGCGTCGCGCACTATCTGGGCGTCGACGAGGCGGATGCGATCGACTATGCGCGCACCGTGCTCGCGTATCTGCCGGCGAACGCGGGCGAACAGCCGCCGTCCTACTCGTACATGGCGACGCGCGCCGACCATGAGGTCGCGCGGCGTCTGGGCACGATCGTGCCCGACAACGACCGCCAGCCCTACGACGTGCTCGACGTCATCCGCTGCGTCGTCGACTACGGCGAGTTCGTGCAGGTGCATGAGCTGTTCGCGCCGTCGGCCGTCGTCGGTTTCGCGTGCATCGACGGCCACCCGGTCGGCATCGTCGCGAACCAGCCGAACGTCAACGCCGGCGGCCTCGACGTTGACTCGTCGGAGAAGGTCGCGCGCTTCGTGCGGCTGTGCGACGCGTTCAACCTGCCGGTCGTCACGCTCGTGGACACGCCGGGATACAAGCCGGGCGCCGAACAGGAGCACGCCGGCATCATCCGCCGCGGCGCGAAGGTCATCTACGCGTACGCGAACGCGCAGGTGCCGCTCGTCACGATCGTGCTGCGCAAGGCCTACGGCGGCGCCTACATCGTCATGGGCTCGAAGTCGATCGGCGCCGACCTCAACTACGCGTGGCCGGCGGCGCAGATCGCCGTGCTCGGCGCGACCGGCGCCGTCAACATCATCCATCGCAAGGACCTGCAGAAGGCGAGGGACGCCGGAGCGGACGTGGAGGCGGCGCGCGCGAGGTACGCGGCCGACTACGAACGCACGACCGTCAACGCGAACCTGTCGATGGAGACCGGGCAGATCGACGCGATGATCGACCCCGAGCAGACGCGCGACACGCTCATCGAAGGACTGCGGCTGCTGCGCGGCAAGCCACGCGCGCGCCGCGGGGACAAGCACCACGGCAACCAGCCGCTGTAGCGGCGCCCATGCGCGGCCGGCGCCCGGACGCGCGCCGCGCCGAACGAAGACCCGACCAACCGAAGACCAACCAACCGACAACCGAAGACCATCGAAGAGAAAGCATCCACGATACCGATGAGTACCGCATCCACCGCATCATTCATGGAACGACTCCAGCACGAAACCCACGCCCTGATGTTCGCCGGGCAGTCCACGCCGTGGACGACGGCGCTCGCCGAGCTGATGGACGAGCCGACGACCGCCGCGGCGCTGCGCGCAGCCGCGGGCCGTGCCCACGACCTGCTCGCGCCGGTCGCCGCGCAGCTGCTCGCGACGAGCGGACGCGACGTCGACCTGTTCGGCTTCGACGCGAACCCGGCGACGCTCGGTGCGGCCGCCGACGCGACGGCGAGCATCGAAGGCATCGCGCTCGCGCAGCTCGGCGCATTGATTGACCTCGACGAGCTCGGCTATTCGGCCGCCACGGCGCGGCCGGTCGCGCTGCTCGGCCACTCGCAGGGCATCCTCGGCGTGCATATGGCGCAGGCGATCGCCGACGCCGGCTCTCTCGACGCGGCCGCCGCGCGCATCGACGAGATCCTCGCGATCGCCGCATTGATCGGCGCCGCCGGCACCCGCGAGGCGCGCGCGCAGCGGATCGTGCGCCGATACGGCGACGCGACGCCGATGCTGTCGGTCAAGGGGATCCTGCCGGCGCAGGCGGACGCGCTGATCGCGCGCGTCGACGACGCCGACGGCCCGATCAGCGTCGCCGTCGTCAACTCGGCGAACCACGTCGTGCTGTCCGGACATCCGCAGGACCTCGAGGCCTTCGCCGACGAGGCGCGGCGCGAGCACCGCCGCCAGGCGCGGCTGCGCGCCGACAAGGTGCGCGGCGGCGCCGTCTTCGACCCGGTGCTCGAATACCTCGAGGTGACGCTGCCGTTCCACAGTCCGCTGATGGAGACGGCCGTCGAACGCACCGTCGCATGGGCGGCCGCCTGCGGCATCGACGAGGAGCGCGCGCACACGCTCGCCGAGGAGGTGCTCGTCCGTCAGGTCGACTGGAACACGCAGGTCGCCGAACTGCTCAAGGAACACGATCCGCGCACGTTGTGGGCGGTCGACCTCGGCCCGGGCACGACGATCGGCAAGCTGTTCACGGCCGTCGCCGAAGGCACCGGCGTCGGCGTCGTCGAAGCCTGCGACGCCGCGCAGCGCGCCGCGCTCGCGACGGCCACCGACGACCCGGCGCGCCTGCAGGACTGGTCGGCGTACGCGCCGCGCCTCGTGAAGACGCCGCAGGGCGCGCGCGTCGAGACGGCGTTCACGCGTCTGACCGGCAAGCCGCCGGTGCTGCTCGCCGGCATGACGCCGACGACCGTCGACCCCGAGATCGTCGCCGCGGCCGCGAACGCCGGCTACTGGGCGGAGCTCGCAGGCGGCGGCCAGGTGACGGCCGAGGTCTTCGACCGCCATATGGCCGAGCTCGGCGCGCTGCTCGACGAGGGACGCACCGTCGAATTCAACGCGATGTTCATGGACCGCTATCTGTGGAACCTGCAGTTCGGCTCGTCGCGCATCGTACCGAAGAAGCGCGCGTCGGGCGCCCCGATCGACGGCGTCGTCGTCTCCGCGGGCATCCCCGAACTCGACGAGGCGGTCGCGCTCGTCGCCTCGCTCAACGCCGACGGCTTCCCTTACGTGTGCTTCAAGCCGGGCACCGTCGAGCAGATCCGCCAGGTCGTGCGCATCGCGCAGGCCGTCGCGCCGGCGAAGGTGCTCGTGCAGGTCGAAGGCGGCTCGGCCGGCGGCCACCACAGCTGGGAATCGCTCGACGACCTGCTGTTGGCGACCTACGCGCAGGTGCGCGGACAGCATAACCTCGTGCTCGTCGTCGGCGGCGGCATCGGCACGCCGGAACGCGGCGCCGACTACATCACCGGCGCATGGGCGGCGCGCTACGGCCGTCCGCTGATGCCGGTCGACGGCGTGCTCGTCGGCACCGCCGTCATGACGGCGAAGGAGGCGCATACGTCGCCCGAGGTCAAGCAGCTGCTGGTGCAGACACCCGGCATCACGGCGGCCGGCGCCGACGCGGACGACGTGTTCGCGCCGCTCGGCGAACAGTGGGTGCCGAGCGGCAAGGCCGTCGGCGGCGTGACGAGCGGCCTGAGCCATCTGCATGCGGACATCTACGAGCTCGAGAACGCCTCCGCGCGCTGCGGCCGCCTGCTCGTGCACGTCATGAAGCACCCCGAGGAGCTCGAATCGCGCCGCGAGGAGATCATCGAGGCGCTCGACCGGACCGCCAAACCGTATTTCGGCGATCTGAAGACGATGCGCTACGAGGACTGGGCGCGCCGCTTCGCCGAGCTCGCGTTCCCGTGGGCCGACGGCACCTACGCCGACCGCTACCTGCATCTGCTGCAGCGCATCGAGGCGCGCGTCATCGACCTCGAACAGGGCGCGTTCACGCCGATGTTCCAGCACCGCGCCGACGTCGAGGCCGACCCCTTCGCCGCGCTCGCCGCGCTCGTCGAAGCCTACCCGGCGATGCGCGAGCTGACGGTGACGCCGGCCGACGAGGCCTGGTTCACCGAACTCGTGCGCGAATACCCCAAGCCGATGCCGTTCGTGCCGGCGATCGACCACGACCTGCTGCGCTGGTGGGGCCAGGACCAGCTGTGGCAGTCCGAGGACCCGCGCTACCCGGCCGATTCGGTGCGCATCATCCCCGGCCCGATCTCGGTGGCCGGCATCACGACGGTCGACGAGCCGGTCGCCGACATCCTCGACCGCTTCCGCGATGCGATGACGGCGCGCGTGGCCGCCGCCGGCGATGACGCCGCCGACCCGCGCTTCGCATTGCTCGACGGCGCCGCCGACGCCGAGGACTTCATCCGCCGCAGCCCGAACATCTCGTGGATCGGCCACCAGACCGCCAACCCGGCCTACGGCACCGTGCGCGGCGACAGGACCTACGAGCTGACCCACGTCGGACGCGACGAACGGAGCGGCGTCGAGCGCTTCGACCTCGACATCCATCTCGACACGTTCTGGGACGACGACCCGGACGGTGGGGCGGCGAAGCACGCGGTGCGCGACATCGTCATCCCGCTCAACGTGGCGGCGGACGCGACCGGCATGATCCCGGTCGTCGACCGCGAGCGCCTGCCCGAACACGTCTACCGCATGCTCGCCGCGACGGCCGGCATCGGCAACACGGCGATCACCGGCGACGAGCTGACGGCGATGCCGCAGATCGCCGACGCCGCGGCGGACGGCGTGGACGGCGTGGACGCGGCCGCCGCGCCCTTCGGCGTCGCGCACGCCGCATACACATTGTCGGCGAATCTCGGCGCCGACCATGAGGCGGCCACCGGCGGCGCGCTGCCGATCGAACTGACGCCGTCGCGCATCGCGCCGGACGCGCTCGTCGGCCCCGCATGGCCGGCGATCTACGCGGCGCTCGGCTCGGTCAGCGTCGACGGCTACCCGGTCATCGAAGGCCTGCTCAACGCCGTCCACCTCGACCATCTGATCGCGCTGCGGGTCGACGAGGAGACGCTGCTGGCGCACGTCGGCGAGCAGGTCGCGCTCACCAGCTGGGCGGAGCCGTACTTCGAATCGGCGTCGGGCCGCGTTGTGACGATCCATGTGCGGCATACGGCGGCCGATGGCACCGTGCTCGCCGACGAGACGGAACGCTTCGCGATCCGCGGCCGCGCCTACAGCGACGAGCTGCCGGCGCCGGCGGCCGACGACGGCGGCCTCGACGTGGACGTCGCCGCGACGCCGCGCCGCCTGCTGCGCCGCGTCACCGTGCGCGCGCCGCACGAGATGACGGCCTTCGCGCGCACCTCCGGCGACTTCAACCCGATCCACACATCGCACCGCGGCGCCGCAATCAGCGGACTGTCCCGGCCGCTCGTGCACGGCATGTGGCTGTCGGCGACGGCGCAGCACGCCGTGCAGGCGTTCGACGAGCGCGGCGCGCACTACGAGATCGCCGGCTGGACGTACAACATGTACGGCATGGTGCAGCTCGACGACGACGTGGAGATCAGCGTCGAACGCGTCGGCCGTGTCAGGCACGGCGGCCTCGCGCTCGAAGTGACGTGCCGCATCGGCGGACAGCTCGTCAGCCGCGCGACCGCCGTCACATGCGCGCCGTCCAGCGCCTTCGTCTACCCGGGCCAGGGCATCCAAAGCCAGGGGATGGTCCTCGACGAGCGCATGAAGTCGCCGGCGGCGCGCGACGTGTGGGAACGCGCCGACAGGCTCACGCGCGACCGCCTCGGGTTCTCGATCCTCGCCGTCGTGCGCGACAACCCGAAGGAGCTGACGGCGAACGGCGTCACCTACCGTCATCCGGAAGGCCTGCTCAACCTCACGCAGTTCACGCAGGTCGCGCTCGCGACCGTCGCGTTCGCGCAGACGGCGCGCATGCAGGAGGCGGGCGCCGACGTCCGTCCGTCGTACTTCGCCGGCCATTCGCTCGGCGAATACAACGCGCTGAGCTCGTTCGCGCACGTCATCCCGCTGGAGACGGTGCTCGAACTCGTGTTCCACCGCGGTTCGACGATGCACCATCTGATCGACCGCGACGCGCAGGGCCGGTCGAACTACCGCATGGGCGCGCTGAGGCCGAACCAGTTCGGCGTCGACGACGCGCATGTGAAGGCGTATGTGGAGTCGGTCGCCGAGGCGAGCGGCGAGTTCCTCGAGATCGTCAACTACAACCTCGCCGGACAGCAGTACGCCGTCGCCGGCACGATCGCCGGCCTCAAGGCGCTCGCCGCGGATTCGGCGCGCCGCGTGGCGGAGTTCGGCGGCAAGCCGGCGTTCATGCTCGTGCCGGGCATCGACGTGCCGTTCCATTCGTCGCTGCTGCGCAAGGGCGTTCCCGAGTTCCGCGACAAGCTCGACGCGCTGCTGCCGGCCGAGATCGACTACCGCGGCGCGCTCGAAGGCCGCTACATCCCGAATCTCGTGGCCGCGCCGTTCGCGATGACGAAGGAGTTCGCGCAGCTGATCCTCGACGTCGTGCCGAGCGAACGCATCGCCGCCGCGCTCGCCGACGACGCCGTCTGGGACGACTACGCCGCCGACGACCAGAGGCTCGGCCGCTTGCTGCTCACCGAGCTGCTGTCGTGGCAG
>NZ_MVOG01000052.1 GCF_002286915.1 Bifidobacterium italicum
CGGACCGTGCCTCGTCGATCAGATGAGTTTGTTGAGGCGGTACAGGAACGCGGCCATCGCAGAACGCGTCAGCTTGCTGCCATACCCGAACGAACCATCCGAATTACCCAGCGTAATACCCGCATTCGCGCACCACAGGATCTCCTTGGCACCGAACGTACCCTGCTTCACATCAGAGAACCGACGGTAATCCGCAGCCGACGGCGCAAACGACGCCGCACCCTGCACACCGGCAAGCTTCGCATACCGATACAGGAACACCGCCATATCCTGACGCGTCAACTTGTCATTACCATTGAACCGGCCATTCGAACCCTGCGAAATGCCGTTCTTCGCCAGCCACAGGATCTCCTTGGCACCATACGACCCCTGCTTCACATCAGAGAACCGCTGGTAATCCGCAGCCGACGGCGCAAACGACGCGGCACCCGCCACACCATGCACCTTCGCCAGACGATACAGGAAGATCGCCATATCCTGACGGCTCAGATGATCACCATAACCGAAACGACCATCCGAATACCCATTCGTGATACCCTGCGCCGCCAGCCACTCGATCTCATCATGGAACGCCACACCAGCCGGCACATCAGAGAACCGATCAGACGAACCACCCTTAGACACCGTCACGATAAGCGACGCTGTCTTGCCGGACACGGTCACCGTGATCGCGGCCATGCCTTCGGCCTTCGCCGTGACCTTGCCGTTGCCATCAACCGTGACGACCGAATCATCCGAGGAGGACCAGACCGCGGCACCCGCGACGGCCGTGGAAGGCGTGACGACGGCATTCAGCTGGACGCTCTTGCCATTCTCAATGTTGAGCTTGCCGTCCTTGACGCCGTCGCCGGTGATTGCGACCGATTCAACCGGCACGGTCGCCGGGATCACGGTCACGGTCACCGAATCGGTCTTGTCACCGGCCGTCGCCGTGATCGTCGTCGTGCCGGCCTTGACGCCAGTCACGGTGCCGTTCGCATCGACCTTTGCCACGGACGCGTTTGAGGAGCTCCATGCGACCTTCTTGTCGGTCGCATTGGCCGGAGTGACGGTCGCCGTGAGCTTCTTCGAAGCGCCTTCCTTGAGCGAGAAATCACCGCCGGCGATTGCGACGGCATCGACCGGGACGGTCACGACGCACGGAGCGTTCGCGCTCACGACGCCGTTCTCGACGACGAGCGTCGTGCCTTGGCCGGTGTAGTTCTTATTGCCGTTGTTGTCCCAGGTGTTGTTGCCGTTGTTGAAGACGAACTCGATCGTGGAGTCAGCGGCGTCCGGGACCACATAGGAGACGTAGCCGTTGCAGGCGGACTGCGTCATCTTGACGCCGGGAACGGCGGTCCATGTGCCGGTGCCGACGCGGTAGTGGAAGTAGGTGGAGTCGGCGCCGAACTTGTCGGCCGGATAGTAGACGGTCGTGTCGTTGCCAACCGGCATGTCCTCTTCGGTGACGGTGGCGGTGACGGTGTCCGACTTGGTTCCGACGGTCACGGTGATGTCGGCGGTGCCCTTGGCAACGCCGGTGACGAGACCGTTCGCGTCGACGGTGGCGACGCCGTTGTTGGAGGACGCCCACGTGAGCGTATCGCCGGAAGCTACTTCGGAGCCGTCCGCGGCCAGCAGCTTCGCGGTCAGCTGATGCGTCTCGCCGGCCTTGACGGAGAAGTCGCCGCCGTCGATCTTGACCGACTCATACGGCGTCGGCGGCGCGGCCTCGACCGTCACGGTGATGGACGCCGACTTACCGCCGGCCGTCGCCGTGATCGTCGCGGAACCAGCCGTGCGGGCCGTAACCTTGCCGGCGTTGTCCACGCTCGCGACCGCGGCGTTCGACGAGCTCCAGCTGACCCTCTTGTTCGTTGCGTTCGACGGCGAGACGGTCGCGGAAAGCGTCGTCGTGCCGCCTTCCTGCAGCGTCACATCGCCGCCATTGATCGTGACCGAATCGACGGGGACGATGACCGGTCCGGAACCGCCGACGGTCACATGGATCGTCTTCTTGTGGACGCGGCCGTATGAGTAAACGACCAGATCGGCCGAGCCGTTGCTCACGGCGCGGATGACGCCGTCGGCGCCGGCGCGCACGATGCTCGGATCCATCGACTGCCAGACGAGATGCTGATAGGTCGCGTTCTCCGGCGTGAAGGTCGCGGACGTGTCCACGGTGCCGCCCGACGGGACATGCAGCGTGTACTCGTCGCCGGAGCCTTCAAGGCCATTGGCGCTCAGATCGAAGCCAGCGAGGTACACATAGGATTTCTTCTCGAGCTGGACGGTCTTCTCGGCGGTCTGACCCTGATAGGTGGCGGAGATCGTCACAGTGCCGTCGCCATCCATGGACATGTCGGCGTCCCATGTGGATGTGTTGCCCTGGTCCTGCGGCCAGATGGACTGCATGGCGTTGCGCCAGTTCGAGGTCTTCCAGGTGATTTCATCAGTGGCGACGTCGGCCGGCAGACCGAGCGCCGTGATCTGGAACTTATCCGAGGTCGGCACCGTGTCCGGACCGACGAGTCGGAAATCGTCCGCGTATGCGGGCGCCGCGAAGCCTATGCCCGCGAAGAGCGTCGCCGCGGCGATGGCGCCGGCTGCGACCCTCTTCCTCATGCCATGTAACCGATCAAAGATCGACATCGTTCCTCCTAAATAACCGAGCAAGAAACAAGTGCGTCATGACGACTGGTTCGTCGGCTTATCTCCGTTCTCGGTGTGTTTCCTCATGGTGCGGTCCGCAGGCGGCATCGATTGACGCATGCGTTCCAAGCAATCTCCCGGCATGACGCCGTTCGCTCTTAGACGACCTACGTTCACTGCGAACGTATTCATATCAAACAGTATACAACTTTCTTTACACAATCTGCACCATCAAGTCCACTGATACACACGTTGTCATCTCACGATGCGGCACACGATGGCAGCCACCCACTATCCGGACGGTTCGTGGACCGTTGCCCATACAGAAAAGCGGATGCGGATACGGGAACGATGCCCCGCATCCGCATCCGCGTGATGCCGTTGCGCCCTATGCCGTCATGCCGCGGCGAGAGCGCTTGTCTGTCTGTCAGATGAGTTTGTTGAGGCGGTACAGGAACGCGGCCATCGCAGAACGCGTCAGCTTGCTGCCATACCCGAACGAACCATCCGAATTACCCAGCGTAATACCCGCATTCGCGCACCACAGGATCTCCTTGGCACCGAACGTACCCTGCTTCACATCAGAGAACCGACGGTAATCCGCAGCCGACGGCGCAAACGACGCCGCACCCTGCACACCGGCAAGCTTCGCATACCGATACAGGAACACC
>NZ_MVOG01000053.1 GCF_002286915.1 Bifidobacterium italicum
ATATCGACGATGCTGCACACGCCCGGATCCTTGATCCGCTTGAGCGCCATCGCCTCGCGGCGCAACCGTTCGCGCGCCGTCGTCTGCGCGCGTCGCCCCTCCGCATCCGCGGCTTCGTCGTTGAGCGAATCGCGCAGTATCTTCATCGCGTAGCTGGTGCCGCCGCCGTCCGTCACACGCCACACCGACCCCATCGCGCCGGCGCCGAGGCGCGCGTCGAGCGTGTATCCGCCGACGATGTCGCCGTGCTGGAGGTTCAAAGCGTGCAGATCACTCATGGTTCCTATCGTAGGGTCGTTGGGGTGCCGATGGGCAATTATCGCCCGTCGGCCGGATTCGGTGCGTCGCCGGCCTGTGTCTGCGGCGCGTCGCCGGCGTGGTGCGGCGCCTTGCGCTGCCCATGGATGCCGCGCCCGGCGTCGTGCGGCGCGTCATGCGCGTCGCCGCCGTCGACCGGCGTCGATGTCGTGCTCATCGTCGTATCGATGTCGACGACGTCGCCCGACGATTCGCAGTGCAGGCGGCCGTTCTCGTCGAGGAACACGCCGCCGTGGTGCTCCTGGACGCTTCGATGCGCGCGTTTCGTCAGGCGGTGCGTGCGCTGCAGTTCGTGGTTGAGCTGGCCGACAGTGTCCGTCAGACGCAGGATCTCCGCGCGCATCAGGCGGATGTCCGCGGAGTTGTAGTCGTTGTCGGACTGCGCGTATGTGCCCGTCGTCTGCGCGGTGTCCTTCGTGATGTTGCGCGCGCCGCCGTTGACCTGATCGATGATCCACGACGAGATCATCGCGCTGACGATACCGATGAGTGCGATGCCGGTGAGCATCAGCGCGACGGCGATGAAGCGGCCGGTGAGCGTGACCGGGTAGACGTCGCCGTAGCCGACCGTCGTCACCGTCACGAAGGCCCACCACAGCGACAGCGGGAACGTCGTGATCGTCGCGCCGGGCGCCAGATGTTCGGCCGAGTATTCGGCGAGCGCGGCGACGTAGATGAGCAGCGCTATCGCGCTCGTCGCGTAGACGGTGATGCGCCCGCGCGTCGCCGCGCCGGCGGAACGGTTGAAGATGTGCAGCATCGGGATGAGCCGCAGCAGCCGCAGCGGACGGAAGATCGGCAGCGCGAGCGTCAGCAGCAGGAGGATGTTCCTGCGGAACCACAGCCACTTCTTCTCGGCGAGGATGAAGGAGACGAGATAGTCGATGCCGTAGGTGATCCAGACGACGTTGATCGCGATGAAGCATGCGGTCAGATGCGTCTGCGCGAGGATCTGCCACGAGTACGCGAACAGGAACACGGCCGACAGCACGAACAACGGTATGTTGGAGATGCGTTCCCATTTCTCAAGCGTCATACCGTCGATTGTACGGAGGGCGCACGCGTCGCGCGACGCGCCGTCCGGCGAATGTCGCGCAGAACGAAAACGGCGGGTGTCGTTGGCGCAGGCGAGGCCGCCCGCGCGATCGACGACGTTGGCGCGGGGCGTGGAGGAAGCGACACGTGCGGCACGCCTGAGGAATTGATAAATTGAGAGGGCCGTGTATAGTGTGGAACAGCTTGGCGAGGAGCGATCCCCGTCGGGCGAACGTAGAAGTCTGTTGCCGCGTCGAAGTCGACGGCTGCAGGCGGACACGCCACAAGTAATCCCCTCACAACGGATCGTTCGGCACGTACCTGCCGATGAAAGGATGAATAATGGCAGAAGTCATTTTCGACCACGTCACGCGAATCTACCCGGGCAACGACAAGCCGTCGGTGGATGATCTCAATCTTGATATCAAGGATGGCGAGTTCCTCGTGCTCGTCGGCCCTTCCGGCTGCGGCAAGTCGACGACGCTGCGCATGCTCGCGGGCCTCGAGGAGGTCAACAAGGGCCGCATCCTGATCGGTGGCAAGGACGTCACCACGATGCAGCCGAAGGATCGCGACATCGCGATGGTGTTCCAGAACTACGCGCTGTACCCGCACATGACCGTCGCCGACAACATGGGCTTCGCGCTGAAGATCGCGGGCACCCCGAAGGAGGAGATCCGCAAGCGTGTCGAGAAGGCCGCCGAGATCCTCGACCTCACCGAGTTCCTCGACCGCAAGCCGAAGGCGCTTTCCGGCGGTCAGCGTCAGCGCGTCGCGATGGGCCGCGCGATCGTCCGTGAGCCGAAGGTCTTCCTGATGGATGAGCCGCTGTCGAACCTCGACGCGAAGCTGCGTGTGCAGACCCGTACGCAGATCGCGGCGCTGCAGCGCCAGCTCGGCGTCACGACGCTGTACGTCACGCACGATCAGACCGAGGCGCTGACGATGGGCGACCGCATCGCCGTCATCAAGCTCGGCATCCTGCAGCAGGTCGGTGCGCCGACCGAGCTGTACGACCGCCCGGCCAACGTCTTCGTCGCGGGCTTCATCGGCTCGCCGTCGATGAACATCAACACGCACCCGGTTGTCAACGGCAAGGCGCAGATCGGCGCCGACACCATGGAACTGCCGAAGGAGGCGCTCGACAAGCTCACGCCGGAGGACAACAACGAGATTATCGTCGGCTTCCGTCCGGAGGACGCCTCGCTCGCCGGTCCGGACGACACGAACGCGTTCTCGCTCAAGGTCGTCAACGTCGAGGATCTCGGCTCCGACGGCTACATCTACGGCAATATCGTCACGGACGACTCGGTGGCCGCCGAGCAGGTCTCGATGATGTCCGACCAGAACAAGCTCACGACGATCCGCGTGAACCCGCGCGTGCTGCCGAAGGTCGGCGACGTCGTCAAGATCAAGGTCAACCCGGCCAAGATGCACCTCTTCGCCCCGTCGACCGAGCTGCGCATCAACTGATGCCGTCCGCACACAGGTGCTGACCTGAGCATTGTGGAGGAACCCCGCAACATCTGCGGGGTTCCTTCGTATCTTGGATGTATCCTGTCGAAGAGAGCACCGGAAAACCCATGAGGTAAAGTGGCGACTATGAGCTTCAATGACAATCCGCAGTTGGATCCGCGCGCGTTGAAGGCGACGAGCGTGAAGGCCGAGGACCCGGCCGCCCCTTCCGAAGAACCGCCGTCGCTCAAGATCACCTCGGCGAGCGCCGACCCGAAGATGTTCACGCTGCCATGGGAGCAGCCTCTCTCCACATGGCCGAAGGACATCCTCGTCAACCTGCCGCGAGGCATCTCCCGGCACATCGTGCGTTTCGTGCGCGTCGGCGACGAGGTCTACGCGATGAAGGAGATCACACGCAACGTCGCGGAACGCGAATACGAGCTGCTGCGCCAGTTGCAGAAGCTGAACCTGCCGACCGTGCAGCCGATCGCCGTCGTGACCGGCCGCCATGACGAGAACGGCGAGCCGCTCGAGGCGATCCTCGTGACGAAACATCTGCGCTTCTCGCTGCCGTACCGCGCGCTGTTCGCGCGCACATTGCGTCCGGACACGGCGGAACGACTCATCGACGCGCTCGCTGTGCTCATGGTGCGTCTGCACCTCGCCGGCTTCTACTGGGGCGACGTGTCGCTGTCGAACGTCCTGTTCCTCAAGGACGCCGACGCGTTCTCCGCGTTCCTCGTCGACGCCGAGACCGGCGACCTGCAGGTCGAGCTGACGCAGGGGCAGCGCGAATACGACATCGACCTGGCGCGCACGAACATCATCGGCGAACTGATGGATCTGAGCTCCGGCGAGCTGCTGCAGCCGGACGTCGACGAGATCGAGGTCGGCAACCGCCTCGTCGACCGCTACCATTCGCTGTGGAGCGCACTGACCGACACCGACAAGTTCAACCCGAGCGAGATGTGGAAAATCGAGAAGCGTGTCAACCGGCTCAACGAACTCGGCTTCGACGTCGACGAGCTCGAGGTGACGACGACCGAGGACGGCAAGCGCGTGCTCGTGCGCCCGCGCGTCGTCGACGCCGGCTATGCGAACCGCAAGCTGCTGCGTCTGACCGGTCTGGATGTGCAGGAGAACCAGGCGCGCCGCCTGCTCAACGACCTAGACGCCTACCGCGCGTCGACATGGCGCGACGGCGAGGACCTCGAGGTCGTCGCGACCGACTGGATGCGCGAGGTCTTCGAGCCGACGGTGCGCATGATCCCGCCGGAGTATCGTTCGCAGATCGACCCCGCCCAGTTCTTCCACGAGGTGCTCGACCACCGCTGGTACATGGCGGAGAAAGCCGGCCACGACGTGCCGATGGCCGACGCCGTGCAGAGCTATGTGGCGGAAATCCTGCCCAAGCAGATGATGGACGCGAAGACCGTCGACGACCTCAACGCCGAAGCCGATTCCGGCGTCATCGATGACGAGGCCACCTACGACGACGCGCCCGCGCATCCCGACGACGATGACGACTACAACCCGGAGTTCGACCAGGACGCGGCCGTCTGGTCGCACTGAGCGGACGCCGTCGTCGCATGACGGATACACATGCGCATATGGCTGCGCCCGGGGTCGACATGACCCCGGGCGCAGCCATATGCGCATCGGTCAGCCGCGGCGGACGACGCCTGCCGCGCGATGTGCGGCGTTCAGTCCCCGGCGGCTTCGCGGCGCGCACGGTCGGCCGCGTACATCGCGATGCCTGCGGCGACGGACGCGTTGAGCGATTCGACGGCGTTCGTCATCGGGATGCTCGCGATGCAGTCGCAGGCCTCGCGTGTGAGCCTGCTCAGGCCCTTGCCCTCCGAGCCGAGCACGATGACGAGCGGATCGGTCTCGAAGCCGGTCTCGCCGACGAGCTTGCTGCCGCCGCCGTCAAGGCCGACGCTGTAGTAGCCACGCTCCTTGAGCGCCTCGATCGCCTTCGTCAGGTTGACGACGCGCGCGACAGGCATATGCGCGGCGGCCCCGGCCGACACCTTCCACGCGGTCGCGTTCACCGACGCGGAGCGCCGTTCGGGCAGGATGACGCCGTTGGCGCCGAAGGCGGCCGCCGAACGGATGACGGCGCCGAGGTTCTGCGGATCGGTGATGCCGTCGAGCGCGATGAACAGCGGACGTGCAGCGAGACGGGCGGCCTTCGAGTTCGCGGCCTCCATCGCGCGCGCCTTGCGCTCGGCGCGTTCGGCGAGCTCGATGAGCGATGAATACTGGAAGGGCTGCGCCTTCATGATGATGCCCTGATGATGGTCGGAGCGCGCGATGCGGTCCATCTCCAGACGGTCCGCCTCGAGCAGGTTGAGGCCATGCTGGCCGGCGAGGCGGATGATCTCGCGGGTGCGGTCGTCCGGTTCGATGCGCGCGGCCACATAGAGCGTGCTCGCCGGCACGCCGACGCGCAGCGCCTCGAGGACGGCGTTGCGGCCGATGACCAGATCGTCGGAATCGTTCGTGAACTTGGCGGCGCGGCGGCGTGCCGCCAGACGCGGATCGGAACGCTGGCGCTTCTCCGCCTGCTTCCTCGCCTTGTATGCCTTGTGATAGACGCGGTCCTCGGCCTTGGGCGTCGGGCCCTTGCCGCGCAGCGCGTTGCGGTGCTTGCCGCCCGACCCCTTGGTCGGGCCTTTCTTCGTAACCATGGGCACAATTATGGCAGCGCCCCGCGCCAAAGCGCGCTGTGCGCGAAGCTGTGACGGCGCCGGCCGGGTTTTCGCTGATTGTGTGTAGTTCGCCGCAAACGGTCGCATGATGACCGGCGCTATGGAATAATGACAGACGTATGAGGCGCCATGCCAACGTGGCGCCGGAAATAACCGCGCAGTCCGACGCCCGTTTCCCGGTCCACCCATACCGGGCCGGGGAGCCACGCCTGACTGACTACTCCGCGGCTGACCGAGGAGAAATAACCTATGGATGATCGCATCATTGATCCATCCGCGCTGTCCAACGAGCCCCATGTGGAGCCCGAGGACGCCCAAGAGAGCCGGGAGGTGAAGGCGCAGGAGGCGTTGCTGCGCAACGTCGACCCGTCGCTCGTCGGCGCCGACCAGGTGGCCGCGGCTCTCGACGTCGATCCGCGCACCGGCCTGAGCGCCGCCGAAGCCAAGCGCCGACTGGAGAAGTTCGGCCCCAACGAGCTCGCGAGCGCGCCGCCGGTGCCGAAATGGAAGAAGTTCCTGCAGCAGTTCCAGGATCCGCTCGTCTACCTGCTGCTCGCCGCGACGGCGATCTCGCTCGTCGCCTGGATCATCGAGAAGGTCAACGCGGCGCCCGGCGCCGAAGGCGGCGAGGCGCTGCCCTTCGACGCCATCGTCATCGTGCTGATCCTCATCGTCAACGCGATTCTCGGCTACGTGCAGGAGGCGAAGGCCGAGGAGGCCGTCAACGCGTTGTCCGAGATGACGGCGCCGACGTCGAACGTGCTGCGTGACGGCCGCGTCGAACGCATCAACACGACCGACATCGTCCCCGGCGACATCCTCGTGCTCGGCGAAGGCGACACGGTCCCGGCCGACGGCCGTCTGCTCGCCGCCGCGAGCCTGCGCGTCGCCGAGGCGTCGTTGACCGGCGAATCCGTCCCGGTGAGCAAGAAGCCGACGACGCTCGAGAAGGCGAAGGCGCTCGGCGACCGGTCGAACATGGTCTTCAACGGCACCTCCGTCACGCAGGGCACCGGTCGCGCGATCGTGACCGGCACCGGCATGAACACGCAGGTCGGCAAGATCGCCGACCTGCTGCAGTCGACCGACGACGAGGCGACGCCGCTGCAGAAGGAGATGAACCACGTCTCGAAGATCCTCGGCATCGCCGTGTGCATCATCGCGGTCGTCGTCCTGCTCGCGCTCGCATTGCTTGAAGGCTTCCACAGCGTCCACGACGTCATCGATTCGCTGCTGCTCGCCGTCTCGCTCGCCGTCGCGGCCGTGCCGGAAGGCCTCGCCGCGATCCTCACCGTCGTCCTCGCGCTCGGCGTGCAGCGCATGGCCGCGCACCACGCGATCGTCAAGAAGCTGCATTCGGTCGAGACGCTCGGTTCCGCGTCCGTCATCTGCTCGGACAAGACCGGCACGCTCACCCGCAACGAGATGACCGTCGAACGCGTCGTCGTGCCGTCGGGCGAGGTCGAGCTGACCGGCACCGGCTATGCTCCGGAAGGCGACATGGTCGCGATCGACGGCGCCGCCGTCCCGGAGAACATCGCGAACGAAGTGCTCGCCACGCTCGGCGCCGGCACGCTTGCGAACGACGGCGAGCTGCGTGAGGGCGACAAGCCCGGCACGTGGGAGGTCGTCGGCGACCCGACCGAGGTCTCGCTCGTCGTGGCCGCGCGCAAGACGCATGCGGACAAGAAGTACGAGCATTTCCAGCGCGTCGCCGAGATCCCGTTCACGTCGGAGCGCAAGCGCATGTCCGTCATCGCGCGCAACGCGACCGACGCCGGCAGGCTCACCGTCTTCGCGAAGGGCGCGCCGGACGTGCTGCTGGGATACTGCGACCGCATCTACGTCAACGGCGCGATCCGCAAGCTCACCGAAGGCGACCGCCAGGACATCCTCGAAACGGTCGAACGGCTCTCGCGTGAGGCATACCGCACACTCGGCGAGGCGTACCGCCCGCTTGAGACCGATTCGCTCGCGCAGATCCCCGGCATCCGCACGAACTCGGCCGGCGAGGTCTCCGACATCGCCGAACAGGCGGAGGCGATCGAAGCGCATCTGATCTGGAACGGCATGGTCGGCATCATCGACCCGCCGCGCACCGAGGTGCGCGACGCCGTCGCCGAGGCGCACCGCGCCGGTATCCGCACCGTCATGATCACCGGCGACCATCCGCTCACGGCCGCCCGCATCGCCTCCGACCTCGGCATCATCGCCAAGGACGGCAAGGCGCTCACCGGCGACGAGCTCGACGCGATGGACGAGCGCCAGCTCGACAAGGCGACCTCCGAGGTCTCCGTCTACGCGCGCGTCGCCCCGGAGCACAAGCTCAAGATCGTCGAATCGCTGCAGCGCCAGGGCAACATCGCCGCGATGACCGGCGACGGCGTCAACGACGCCCCAGCCGTCAAGGCCGCGGACATCGGCGTCGCGATGGGCATCACCGGCACCGAGGTGACGAAGCAGTCGGCGAAGATGATCCTCGCCGACGACAACTTCTCGACGATCGTCGCCGCCGTGCGCGAAGGCCGAGGCATCTTCGACAACATCCGCAAGTTCCTGCGCTACCTGCTCAGCTCGAACGTCGGCGAGGTCTTCACCGTCTTCTTCGGCGTCGTGTTCGCCGGCTGGCTCGGCATCAAGAACCCGGCGTCGGTCGGCGTCACCGTGCCGCTGCTCGCGACGCAGCTGCTGTGGATCAACCTGCTGACCGACGCGGCGCCGGCGCTCGCGATGGGCGTCGACCCGATGACCGAGGACGTCATGAACCGCAAGCCGCGCAAGCTCACCGACCGCGTCATCGACGGCGCGATGTGGGGCGACATCGTCTACATCGGCATCATCATGGCCGTCGTCACGCTCATCGGCATGGACATGCATCTGTCCGGCGGCCTGTTCACCGACCGTTCGGTGAGCGCGATGGGCCACGACGCGCAGATGGTCGAGGCGCGCACGATGGGCTTCACGATCCTCGTGTTCGCGCAGCTGTTCAACGCGCTCGCGTCGCGCAGCCACCTGCAGAGCGCCTTCGTCGGCCTGTTCTCGAACAAGTGGCTGTGGGGTGCGATCGGCCTGTCCGTCGTGCTGCAGCTGCTCGTCATCTACGTGCCGTTCCTCAACACGGCCTTCGGCACGACGCCGCTGCCGCCGATGGCATGGCTCGAATGCATCGGTCTGGCGTTCTTCGTGCTGCTCGCCTCGGAGATCCGCAAGGTCTTCCTGCGCATGCGCGCGAAGCGCTGACGTGCCGTTTCTTCGGACCCGACTTCACAAGTCGGGTCCTTTTTGTATATGACATATACAGAATAGTCGATTCCGCGGGATTGCTGTAGCGGTAAGGTATGTGATGTCATAGATACTCAGCTCTTTATAAGGCAGATTGTGCTAGCTTGAATTCCATTTGATGCTGGTGTCTCATTATGTTAACATTCTTGACATAAAAAGATTTGTGGGTTACTCGGATGTAGATGAGAATCATTCCGCGAAACTGGTCAAGGAGGACTGATGATGCAGAACGACGACAACGTCAATCGTGAGGCGAGGCAATTTGCAGTGCAGTTCTTTCGCGATTGGGAGCGGTTGGGGTACCTGTACCGCTTCCTGATGACCGATAAGGCGATCTCCCCGAACGCCATCAGCGTCATGAACGTCCTGCTTGACCATGAGGGCTGCACGCACAAAGTCATCTGCCATCGGGCGCAATTGTCGAAGCAGGCGGTCAGCGGTATCGTGCGCATTCTTGAGGAAGCCGGCTATGTCTATACGGTCATCGGCGACAAGGATGCCCGCATGCGCAGGATCTATCTGACCCGGTTGGGACGGCAGCGAAGCAAGTCGATTATGAACAAGGTGCATGGGGCCAGCATGCACGCGATGTCGATGCTTGGGATGCGGAAACGATGTCTGCTGCTGAAAATCGTCCACCTCTATGTGCAAGTGCTGTCCTATGTCGTTGAATCGAACGCCGTCGATGACGAACGTTGAAGAGCCGATCATGGCTTCTTGGCATCGGTTGCCGCATGCATCTGCCGTGTCCGACGCCGACTGTCCGTCATTCGTCGATTGCGGCGGTGGGCGCCCTGTGTCCGGGCAGTCGATGTGAGTGGCTGAAGTATAGCATGATTCGCGCATCGATACAAATAGTCAACTATCTTTACTATTCTGCGACAAGACGATTTCAGTATAGATGGCAGCAGAAAACATGGATTTCTGATCAACGAAATAGACGAGTTGAGCTATATATGTCCATTATCTATACGCCTTGGCTGTGAGATAGCTGATATGTGGAATGGTCGGGATGCTTCGCCGACCATATCGCCTAGCACGATGTAAATACACGTTTGCCTCGCTCCCCCTGCAAAAAGCGGGGGGGGGGGCGTACGTATGTGCTAGAAAGGAAGCATAAGTACACATGAGAGATCTTGGATACTTAGGGAGAGGGGTTGCCTGCTTGACCGCAGTGGCCGCGCTGAGCGTCGGCTGCGTCGCGCCAGCCGCGTTCGCGGATGATACGGCATCCGTCCCCGCGGCGACGCAGGCGATCGAATCGCCGGGCAACGCCGATACATACAGTACGATTTCAGGTAATGTGGGCGTCCCCTACGGCGGCAATCTGGTCAGCAATGATTTCCGTCCGCTCAAGGGTGTGCGCGTGTATGCCCAGTGGTTCGACAGCAAGGGAACCGTCGCATCGCCCGTCTACACCACAGTCTCAGATGATCAGGGCAACTGGGGCATCGTCATGCAGCCGTTCGTCGATTCCGACGGCGGCATCCACACCTTCGACGCCGACCCGAACCTGCCGCAGGGCGAGTACTACCGCGTATGGTCCGACAATCCGGATACGAACAAATACTCGCTGTCCTATTCGTGGGGCAACGAGCGCGTCTTCCCGATGACCCACGCTTATCAGGTGCAAGCCTCGACCAACTATGGCGTCGGACCGAACACGATTCAGACCGTGAAGATCCGATATCAGGAAAAGCCCGCCGCGCAGATGCATAAGGACCATGCGGATGCCGACACGTCGTCGCAGAGCAAGGTGACCAACGGCACCGTCTCCGGAACCGTGTTCTGGAACTACAGCGCACTGCCGGCGACGATGTGGAGTGAACAGTTCGACTATGAGCACAGCAAGGGCGACTCGGCCGCTCCGGGCGTGCGTGTGACCGCCTCCTATCTGTCCGATGAGGCTGTGACGAAGATCGAGAACGAGTATAAGGCGACCAACAACAAGAGCATCCGCGGAGCGACTTGGGACAGCGCGGATGAACAGGCGTTGCAGGATTGGATCAAGCAGCAGATCGACAAGGACGGCAAGGACAAGTGGATCGCCGAGACGGTGACCGCGACGACCGCCAACGATGGCAGCTATGTGCTTGATTTCAAGGGAACCTACGGCAATTCCTACAAGAGCGCAGGAATCGTCTCCGCGGACAAGGCCCATACGCTCGCCGCATCGCATGATGACGGCAGTTGGCTGCTCGGCAACGGCTCCAGCAAGCACATCAACCACGAGTGGCTGTATGTATCCACTGAGCCGATGGAAGGCATCTCCTCGGCTGGCCCGTTCCAGTACAACAACTTCTCGGGCGACATCGGCTCGCTTGGCGCGGGTGGACTCGCCACCTATCCTTCCGGCTCCTTCGCCGAGAAGCTGACGAGCAAGATCTACAACATCAACTTCGCGCTTATCCCCGATGCCATAAGCTTCGACGTCAATCCCTATGACAGCGTGGGCAACTTCGCGAAGATCGGCGATACGGCGCATACAACAACAACCGGACTGTCGTACAACTTCGATCCGGGCCGAACCTATAAGATCGTCTGGGCCGATCCAGACGGCAAGGACGTCGCGACCTGCGACGCATTGAAGGTCACCACCGACGGCAAGCTCGACTCGTGCGACTTCAAGGTCCCCGCGTTCGACGGCACGTCGCGCACCTATACGGCGACGCTGTACACGGCGAACGCCGATGATGATGAAGTCTCCCAGGCGCTCGGATCGGATTCGTTCACCGCCGTCAACGCGCATGCCAACGTCCCGCTGGGTCAGGTCGGCAAGTCGTATCCGCTTCCGGTTCCGGGCAACCCCGATCCGGACGGCAAGGGCGTGACCGCGAAGCTGTCGCTTCCGGATTACAGCGATGTCGTCGGCCCCGACACTGCAGTGAAGTACGTTTTCACACCGAAGGACGGCACGCTGCCCGACGGCCTGTCTATTGACGCCGATGGCAACATCACCGGTACTCCTACCGCGGCAGGCGAGACCAAGGTCGTCGTGAACGCGACGACGACGCTCAACGTCCCGAAGGGCGACAAGACCGACAAGACGTTCAAGGTCGACGTCACGATTCCTTATGAGTTGGACTTCCAGATCGTGGACACCGCAATCAACCCGGACACAACCGTTGCGGGCCAGCCACTTGGCGCAGACGCGAAGATCAGCGTCGACGGTCTGCGCAAGGACGACAAGGTCTCCGACTTCGCAGTGGACGCCACCGCTCCGAATGCTGCCGATGCGCTTCCCAAGGGCGTCACGTTGAATGCGAACGGCACGCTTGCCGGTACCCCGGAGGCGGCCGGAACCTATACGATTCCGGTGACCTATAAGATCACGTCGGCCGACAAGACCGAGCACACGATCACCGACACCGTCACGATGACGGTCACTGACCGGGCGACGACTGCTGATTCGGTTGATCCGAAGTATGAGGTGACGTCTGCTGTTGTGGGTGCCTCGGCGACGTCCAAGGCTCCGACGTTCACGAATGCCGATGGTACTGCGGCGACGCCGGATGTGGCGTCGTACGCGCTCGGCAAGGACGCGCCCGCGGGAGCGAGCGTGGACGCGAAGACCGGTGTGGTCTCGTATACGCCGGTCGTGGCGGATGCGGGCAAGGCCGTCGACGTGCCGGTGACGGTGACGTATGCGGACAAGTCGACGGATGACGCGGTCGCGGTGTTCCAGGTCGGTTCGCTCGCGGATGCGCATAATCCGGGGTACAAGGACGCTTCGGCGAAGCCCGGCGAGACGGTGAAGGTCCCGCAGACGGGTGATGCGAAGATGCCGCAGGGCACCGTGTATGCGCTCGATCCGGCTGGCGCGTTGCCGGCCGGTTGGACGGTGGCCGTCGATGCGGGCACCGGCGAGGTGACGGTGACGCCGCCTCAGGGCGCGAAGGCAGGCGATGCCGCGACGATCCCGGTGAAGGTCACCTACCCCGACAACTCCGAGGACACGGCCTCCGTCAAGTTCACGGTGGCCGCCCCCGATCCGACGACTGCTGATTCGGTTGATCCGAAGTATGAGGTGACGTCTGCTGTTGTGGGTGCCTCGGCGACGTCCAAGGCTCCGACGTTCACGAATGCCGATGGTACTGCGGCGACGCCGGATGTGGCGTCG
>NZ_MVOG01000054.1 GCF_002286915.1 Bifidobacterium italicum
CTGCGCCGCGTGCGCGGCCGCCGGCCCGACGTCCCTCGGCGTCGTCGCGCCCGACTCCGCGACCCAGCGCAGCTGACTGCAGACCGCGTCCGGCGCCGTCGGCGTCAGCGTGAGCGTCACCTGCGCCGTCTCGGCCGCCGTCTCGCGGCGCACCGCCTCGGCGACGGCGTCGGCGACCATCGCGCCGGTCTCGCCGTCGTGTGCCGCGACGATGCGCCGGACGGTCTCGACGAGCGTCGTCGCCGAGGCGCGCGCGACGAGGCCTCCGTCGAGTTCGACGTCGACGTCCAGACGCGCCCGGCCGGCGAAGGGGTCGTCGACGACGTCGATCATGCCCGCCGTCAATCCCCGGCAGATGAGCGTGTGCGTTCCCATGTTCGTGTCCTTCCTGCTTGCCGATTCGCCGGCGTGCCGGTCCGACCAATGCGACAGGCCCGGGCTTTGCGGCGCCGGGCCTGTTGGATGACCGACTCGTCAGATCCGGTCAGAACTGCTGCTGCGGGATGCCCGCCGACTCCTTGAGCGATTCGGGGATCGGCACCGGCGGCACGTCCGAATCGGGGCGGTTCGGGCTGCTGAGCCACACCGGCCGTTCCGGGGCCATCTTGATGCCGGCGAAGACCTCCTTGAGCTCCTTCTCGTTGAGCGTCTGCTTGACGAGCAGACGGCGCACGAGCTCGTCGAGGATCTCGCGGTTGTCGGTGAGGATCTGCCACGCCTCCTGATGCGCGGTCTCGATGAGGTCGAGCACCTGCTCGTCGATCATCTCGGCCGTCGCGTTCGAATAGTTGCGGGGACGAAGCCCGTCGAGGCCCTGGTCGTCGTCGGAGTCGATCCACTTGACGGCACCGAGCTGCGAGGACAGGCCGTATTCTCCGACCATATGGCGCGCGATGCTCGTCGCCTTCTCGATGTCGTTCGACGCGCCGGTCGTCGGATCGTGGAAGACGATCTCCTCGGCGGTGCGGCCGCCCATCGCGTAGGCCATCTGGTCGAGCAGCTCGTTGCGCGACTGCGAGTAGCGGTCCTCGGTCGGCATGACGGCCGTGTAGCCGAGCGCGCGGCCTCGCGGCAGGATCGTGACCTTGGTGACGGGGTCGGTGTTGTGCAGCGCGGCGGCGACGAGCGCGTGGCCGCCCTCATGGTAGGCGGTGTTGCGCAGCTCGTCGAGCGCCATGCCGCGCGTACGGCGGCGCGGGCCGCTCATCACGCGGTCGATCGCCTCGTCGATCGCGCGGTTGTCGATGAGCTGGGCGCCGACGCGTGCGCACAGCAGCGCGGCCTCGTTGAGCACGTTCGCCAGGTCGGCGCCGGTGAAGCCCGGCGTGCGCACGGCGATCGCGTGCAGATCGATGTCCGGCACGAAGGGCTTGCCCTTCGCATGCACCTTGAGGATCTCCTCGCGGCCTTCGAGGTCCGGCGCCTCGACGGCCACCTGACGGTCGAATCGGCCCGGGCGCAGCAGCGCCGGGTCGAGCACGTCCGGACGGTTCGTCGCGGCGATGATGATCAGGTTCGTGTCGTTGTCGAAGCCGTCCATCTCGACGAGCAGCTGGTTGAGCGTCTGCTCGCGCTCGTCGTGGCCGCCGCCCATGCCGGAGCCGCGCTTGCGGCCGACGGCGTCGATCTCGTCGATGAAGATGATCGCCGGGGCGTTCTTCTTCGCCTCGTCGAACAGGTCGCGCACGCGCGAGGCGCCGAGGCCGACGAACATCTCGACGAAGTCGGAGCCGGCCATCGAATAAAACGGGACGCCCGCCTCGCCGGCGATCGCGCGCGCGAGCAGCGTCTTGCCGGTGCCCGGAGGGCCGTAGAGCAGCACGCCGCGCGGGATGCGCGCGCCGAGCGCCTTGTACTTCGCCGGGTCCTTGAGGAAGTCCTTGATCTCCTCGACCTCCTGAACGGCGGCCTCCTCGCCGGCCACGTCCGAGAACTTCGTCTTCGGGATCTGGCCGTCGGCGAGCTTGCCGGCGTTCTTCTTGCCGCCCATGCCGAGCATGCCGCTCGTGCTGCTCATCCTGCTCATCAGGAACCAGCCGAAGCCGAGGATGATCAGGATCGGCAGCAGCGACGTGAGCATGTAGGTCAGCGCGCCCTGCGTCTTGATCGTCGCCGTCCAGCCGTTCGCCGGTTTGGCGTCCTCGACGGCCTTGACGATGTCGGCGTCCTGCGCGCTCGCGAAGTAGAACTGCACGTCGGTGCCGTAGTTGCGGTCGTTGCCCGACTCCGGGTCCTTGCCCGAATAGGCGTCCTTGAGCTTGAGTTCGACGAGGTTCTGGTTGTCGACGATCGTCGCGTTCGTGATGTTCGACGCGTTGCTCTTGAGGATCGACAGGCCCTGCTCGGTCGTGATCGTCTTCGCGCCGCCGTTCATCGACAGGAAGAGGATGACGAGCGCTACGAGCGCGACGACGGTGCCCCAGAACCACGGCGAGCGCCATGCGCTCCTCTTGCCGTTCGGATCGCCGCCTCCCGGGTTGTTCGGGTCGGACGGGTTGAACGGGTTCGGGCGGTTGCCCGGCGACCCGTTGCGGTTGCCGCGTGGCTGCTGCGGCCCCTGCGGGATGCTCATGCCTGCTCTCCTTCGTATACTTCCGGCTTCAACACCGCGATCGAATCGAGGTTCCTGTAGCGTTCGTCATAATCGAGCCCGAAGCCGACGACGAACTCGTCCGGGATCACGAATCCCTTGTATTTCACGTCCAACTGCACCTGATGCCGCGCCGGTTTCTCCAACAGCGCGAAGATCTCGACCGATGCGGCGCCCCTGCGCTCCAGTTCGTCGACGAGCCATTTGAGCGTGACCCCCGAATCGATGATGTCCTCGACGATGAACACGTCACGCCCGCGCACGTCGGTCGACAGGTCCTGGCGCACCGTGACGACGCCGCTGCTCACCGTGCCCGACCCGTAGCTCGACAGGCTCATGTAGTCCATCTCGAGCGGGATCGACATCGCCTGGGAGAACGCGACCATCGTCGTCGCGGCGCCCTTGAGCACGCAGACGAGCAGCGGCGTGCGTCCGCGGTAGTCCTCGCTTGCCTGTGCGGCGACTTCGGTGATCTTCCCCATGATCTGTTCATGGCTCAGCAGCTCATGATCGATTTCATGCTCTATGTCGACGATTTGCATGCGTTACATCTTGGCACACCTCAATGACGTGTTTCTGACGATTCGCTGTGCGTTTTCTGGGAAGTCGCACACCCCGTTGCCCGTGCCAACCGGAGACGAGGGCCTCGACGGCCTCGACATGGCGCCGGCCGCTGCCCGGCGCGCAGATCGCGAGCGTGCGCGCGACGACGCGGAAGCGCAGCGCCGCGTCCTCGGCGGCGAGCGAACGCGCGTCGATGAACGCGCGCATGCCGCCGCCGCCGTCGTCCTCGATGCGCACGCTGCGGGCGAAGACGTCGTCGGTGAGCCGCTCGAGCAGGTCCATGTCGCGCCGAGCGAGCGCGGCGCCGTCGGCGAGCATCGCCGTCATATCGCGGCCGGCGAAGGCGCTCAGCTGCGGCAGCAGCGTATGCCGCACGCGCGAACGCAGCGGGAAGCTCGCCGGCAGCGGCTCGTCGGCGGCGACGCCGTCGCCGTTCGTCGGGTCGTCCCACCATGTCAGGCCGAGGTCGCCGCAGATGCGCGTCGTGTCGGCGCGCGCGACGCCGAGCAGCGGCCGCGCGAAGCGCACGCCGTCGATCCGCTGCTCGGGTGGCATGCCGGCGACGGCGTCGAGGCCC
>NZ_MVOG01000055.1 GCF_002286915.1 Bifidobacterium italicum
CGTCGGCGCCGTCTGCGCCGCGCTCGGCGTGATCATCATCGTGCTCGGCTGCGCCGGACGGCGCACCGGCGGCCTGCATCCCTTCGCCTGGACGGCGATGTTCCTCGCCGTCTGCGCGATGTCCGTCGGAGGCGCATGGACGGCCGTCAACGTCTACAGGAACGGCATCGACCGCGATTACACGCCGATCAGCCTCGCCGCGGGCAACGTCGAGCTGACGTCGTCGGCCGATGATTGGAGGAAGCTCGAACGCGGCGTCGCCGTCACCGGCAACAGCTACCGCTACAACCAGCTGAGCGTCGATCTGTCCAACACGAAGAAGCACACGGTATGGCTCAACGACGGGCATCCCGGGACGAGCACCTGTCCGACGGGCCGCATCCCGATGACGGTGACGAACGCGCGCGTCGTCGTGACGATCCCCGATGGATGCTCGTGGAGGATCGCAAGCGGCGGCGCGACCTACCCGACCGATTCGGTCGGCGGCCCGTACACCTTCATGTCGCGCGGCAGCGGCCTCGCCGACGTCGACGTCGTCGGCTGGGACAACGACGACATCGTCGGCTACACGCATGTGAGGATGCCGGGCATCGAAGTCGAGGTCGGCGATCCCGACGACAGGGACGAGGCCATCGACGAGGACGCCGACGACACGACGACCTGGGTCGACACCGATGACATGTACTTCACGTCGCACGCGATGGCCGACCTGTGCACCGGCGTCAGCGTGCGGGACGGCAACGTCGACCTCGCCGCGGACGCGAACGCGCAGATGAAGAAACTCATCGAGTCCGACCGCTATTGGCCGTGCGCGGCGAGTGCGGACAAGGCGCCGAAGGAAGCCGAACTCATCATCGAACCGAACGTGCTCATCTCGGGCGGCGTCACAGTGCGCTACGCCTCGCAGCGGTGAGCGGACAGGAAACGGACACCGACATGAACAACGCAGACCACAACATGCACGATGACGACACCGAGGTCATCGCGCGGCAGACCACGCCGGCGCAGGCCGACGACGCCACAACGGAGATGGACATGCCGTTGAGCGAACGCTTCGCCGACTTCGACGCCGACGACGCCCCGGCGCCCGACGACGGGGACACGCGCGAGATGCCCGTGCAGACGGGGGGCGACGAGACGACCGTCGTGTTCGAACGGACGGACGTCGACGAGCCCGCGCCGACGAGCGTCATGCCGCAGCAGGACGCCGATGATGCGACGCGGCCAATGTCGACCGGATGGTCGTGGTCGTCGGACGCGTCGGCGCCCGACGGGACCTTCGATGCGACCGTCATCGAGGAGGACACGGTGACGGAGGCCGACGCGCCGGAGGCGGCTCCCTCCGCGCCGCCGATGACGCCGCCGCCAGCCGACGCCGTGCCGATGTACAACGCGCCGCAGCCGACCGAGGAACCCAAGGTCGTGCGTCCGGAGGGCGCGAGCGCCGGCACGATCGCGTTCGGCGTCGTCGTCACGATCATCGGCGCGCTGACGATCCTCGTCGGCGCGACGATGAACAGCGGACTGCTCGACTACATCAACTGGCGCGAGATCATCAACTGGACGCTCATGGGACTGGGCGTGCTGCTCAGCGTCATCGCGATCGTCTGGGGCGTCGTCTCCCACATGCGCAACCGCCGCCGCGACGGCCGCTGACCCGACCATATCCGTACCATCACGAAACCACCCGACGAAAGGAGACCATAGGGACACATCGCTCGACACGACGCCGCGGCACTTCGCTTTTCCAGTTACCCATTACCCGTAGCCGCGGCCGACTCACACGCAACGCCGCCCCTCGCCGGCACCGCGCGCCATACGCGGAAAACGGCAAAGGGCGGCGTTCCGCGCGCTACAGTGGCAGCAGAACGAGGGTGCGTGGATGAGAGACGAACACGCGTCGACGAGCAACGGATGACAAGAAGGTGAGGACGTGGACGAGACGACGGAGGCGACCGCGACGACGACGGCGGGCACGGGCGGTGCGGGGCACCTGTTCACGGCGCATGACGTGACGGCGGTCATGCCCAAGCGCGGCGGCGGTGAGACCACGGTGTTCCGGGGACTCGAATTCCATGTCGACGGCGGCGAGGTCGTCGACCTGACCGGACCTTCGGGATCGGGCAAATCGACGCTGCTCACCGCCTTCGCGCGCCTCAACGTGCACACCACCGGCTCGTTCGCGCTCGACGGCGAGGATTCGGACACGTTCACGCCGCAGCGGTGGCGCGTCGCCGTCGCCTATCTTCCGCAGACGTCGACGCTCATCGGAGAGACGGTCGCCGACGCGATCCGGTTGCCGTGGACGTTCAAGGTCCGGCAGGACGCACGCGCGCACGAGGCGAAGGACATGCTCTCCGATGCGCACATCCGTGCGACGCTCGACCGCATGGGCTGCCGGGACATCGACCTCGACCGCGCGCCGCGCGACCTGTCCGGCGGACAGGCGGCCCGTGTCAGCCTCGCGCGCACATTGCTGACGAAACCGCGCGTGCTGCTCGCCGACGAGGTCGACGCCGGACTCGACGAGGAGAACGCGGACAAGGTCGCCGACCTGCTCAAGCTCGCGGCGCATGACGGCACGGCCGTCGTGCGCATCCGCCACCGCGCGCCGGACGGACGCGCGACGCGCATGATGGTGCTCAAGGCCGGCGAACTGCGCGAGGTGCCGCTGCCGACGGCCGCGCAGGTCGCTGCGGCGCAGCGCGCGGACGCCGTCGACGGTTCGGCGGACGGCGCGCAGGGCGACGGAACGGAGGAGTGAGCGGATGGAATCGTATTTCGACATCGACATATGGGGACTCGTCGCGGCCGTCGTCATGGTGATCGTCGCGGCCGGCATCTCGGCGCTGATGAGGACCGGCGTCGCCAAATCGCTCATCTGGGCGACGGCGCGTTCGCTCGTGCAGCTGCTCGCGATGGGCTTCATCCTCGAATACGTGATCCGGCAGAACAACGTGTGGCTCGTCATCGGGCTCATCACGCTGATGCTGCTCGCGGCCGTGCAGATCACGATGGGACGCGCGACGGGCGCGCCGAAGGGGCTCGTCGGCATCGTGCTGCTGTCGCTCGTCGTGACGATGCTGCTGATGCTCGCGATCGTCGCCGAACTCATCGTGCGGCCGAAGCCGTGGTATGCGCCGCAGCTCGTCATACCGCTCACCGGCATGCTGCTCGGCAACACCGTCAGCGCGCTCGCGCTCGGCCTGAGCCGCTTCTTCGAATCGATGCGCGAACGGTACGCGGAGGTGAACACGATGCTCGCGCTCGGCGCCACGAAATGGGAGGCCGCGAAACCGTCGATGATTTCGTCGATCCGCCTCGGGCTGCTGCCGTCGATCGCGATGCTCGCGTCGAGCGGCATCGTGACGATCCCGGGCATGATGTCCGGCCAGATCATCGCAGGCAAGAGCCCGGTGAGCGCGGCGAAGTACCAGTTCGTCATCCTCGCGGCGGTCGCGGCGCTGACGCTCGTCGCGGATTCGATCATCATCGCGCTGATCTACAAGCGCTGCTTCATCTCCTACGACCGCTACTTCGTGCCGGAACCGGCGAAGAAGCTCAGTTTCAAGGACCTCGTCCAGCTGCGCAAGGACGTGCACCCGGACGAGAAGCCCGATGAGGTCAGGCGTGAAGCCGAGCAGGAGCAGCGCGCGCGGACGCGGTAGGGCAACGGACGATGAGACGTTGCCGCCAAGGCGGAAACGGTGGTGCCGGCGGGTGTTTCCGTCGGCACCACCGACGTTTCGGGTCGGAATCGGGCCGGTTTGCGGGTGGGGCCATCGGTCTGGTCGACGAATCGGGACGCGGGGACTGGCACCATCGGCACGCGGATACGCGAAAAGCCTCACCCGAGGGTGAGGCTTTTCAGAAGGGTCGGGCTGGCGAGATTTGAACTCGCGGCCTCTTCGTCCCGAACGAAGCGCGCTACCAAGCTGCGCCACAGCCCGATGTTGCTTTCTGGCAACAGGTGATAGTTTACGCACTCGTGAAGGAATTGCAACTTCGGCGTGTCGCGCCGGTTGCGCGGTGGGAAAAGCGGGCGGCGTGCGTGTAGCGGCGGCCGGTTACACTGGTGCGCTATACCAAGCCCGCACCGGCGCACATATGCGCGCCGTGGGCATCCGTGCGCCGTGGGTGATGAGGGTTCGTATCCCTCGTCATTCAGGTGCGCGCGCGGTGCGCGCACGCGCGCGGCGAAGGACAAGCAAGGACGAGAACGAGGACATGACCGAACAGAACACGAACAACGAACACGAGGCGCTTGCCGAGACGCAGGCCGACGAGACCGTCGTCGTCGAGGACGAGGAGGTCGCGGCGCCGTCGATGAGCACCGTCGAACGCGCCGAGCTGCTGCTCAGGCAGGACGAGACGATCGCGCGCCGCATCGACGAAGGCGCGACGCTCGACGAGGCCGTCGACCCGTCGAACAAGGAATTCGGACCGCTCGCGCATCCCGAGCAGGTGCAGATGCGCGTCGCCAAGCGCGCGCTGATGCTCAAGGACGGCCTCAACCCGTATCCGGTCTCGCTCGACGTGACGAGCACGATCGAGGCGGTGCGCGCGAAGTGGGACGGCAAGCTCGAGGCGGGCGCGGAAACGGACGACGTCGTCGGCATCGCCGGCCGCGTCCTGTTCATCCGCAACGCCGGCGGCCTGTGCTTCGTGCAGCTCGCGGCCGGGGACGGCACGACGATCCAGGCGATGCTCTCGAAGAAGCAGATCGGCGCCGACTCGCTCAAGCTCTTCAAGCAGCTCGTCGACCTCGGCGACCATCTGTTCGTCAAGGGCCGCGTCATCGCGTCGAAGACCGGCGAACTGTCGATCTTCGCCGACGAATGGGCGATCGCGTCGAAGGCGCTGCAGCCGCTGCCGACGCTGCACAAGGAGCTCAACGAGGACACGCGCACGCGCAAGCCGTACATCGGCATGATCGCCGACGAGAGGATCCGCAACATGGTGCGCAACCGCTCGAAAGCCGTCGCATCGCTGCGCCACACCTTCGAGGAGCACGACTTCCTCGAGGTCGAGACGCCGATGCTGCAGACGATCCACGGCGGCGCCGCCGCGCGTCCGTTCACGACGCACATGAACGCCTTCGACCTCGACCTCTATCTGCGCATCGCGCCGGAGCTGTTCCTCAAGCGCTGCCTCGTCGGCGGCATCGACCGCGTCTTCGAGATCAACCGCGACTTCCGCAACGAGGGCGTCGACGCGACGCACGCGCCGGAGTTCACGATGGTCGAGGCGTACGAGGCCTACGGCAACTACGACACGATCGCCAAGCTCGTCAAGGAGCTCATCCAGAAGACCGCGATCGACGTCTTCGGCTCGACGAAGGTCACATTGCTCGACGGCACCGAATACGACTTCGGCGGCGAATGGAAGCAGATGAGCATGTACGACTCGCTGTCCGAGGCGCTCGGCCAGCAGATCACGCCCGCCACGAGCGTCGCCGAACTCGGCGCGATCGCCGACAAGCTCGGCGTCGAACGCGACGAGGTCGAGAACCACGGCAAGCTCGTCGAGCACCTGTGGGAGCACTTCTACGAGGACAAGCTCTACGAGCCGACCTTCGTGCGCGACTTCCCGGTCGAGACGTCGCCGCTCGTCAAGGCGCACCGCTCCAAGCCGGGCGTCGTCGAGAAATGGGACCTCTACGTGCGCGGCTTCGAGCTGGCGACCGGCTACTCCGAGCTCAACGACCCGATCGTGCAGCGCGAACGCTTCGTCGCGCAGGCCAAGGACGCGCTCGCCGGCGACGAGGAGGCCTGCGACATCGACGAGGACTTCCTCGAGGCGCTCGGCGTCGGCATGCCGCCGGCCGGCGGCATGGGCATGGGCATCGACCGTCTGCTCATCGCGCTCACCGGGGCCACGATCCGCGAGACGATCACGTTCCCGCTCGTCAAGCCGCTCAACAGCTGAACATCGATTCCTCATACCCCTTCCTCGGCGCGGTCGCGCGCTCGGCTGCATCCGCATGCCGGAAGCGCGGCCGCGCCGTCGTATGCGCAGACGGCAGGTCTGGGACGTCCATAATCGGCGATGTCCGTTTTGTGCATCGCGCACGTTTCCTGATACGGTGGTCGCACTTGTGCCGGCGGCGTTCGCCGGTGGGAGCATGCGTCTTTTTGACAAGAGAAAGAGGAAAGATCATGAGTTTCAACGAACAGCCGCAGGTGCCGCCGATGCCGTCGGCGCCGCAGCCTGCGCCCGACATGCAGCGTACACTGCGCGAACTGAGCGATCCGAAGGTCAAGGTCGGCAATCTCGGTGTTTCGGTCGCCGCCGTCACGACGGTCGTCGCCGCCGTCCTCGCCATCATCGCGATGTTCCTGCCGTGCGTGACCGTCTCGGTCGGAGGCTTCTTCTCGCAGACGGTCAGCCTCATTCAGGGCGACGGTTGGATCGTCCTCATCCTCGCTATCGCCGTGGCCGTGCTCGCCGTCGTCCGTCAGGCGCTCGCAGCGTTCGTCGTGGCCGTGCTGAATTTCCTGCTGTGGCTGTTCGAGACGATCAACACCGGGCATGTCGCCGGGGAGGCGTCGTCGTATTCCGACCTCGTGCAGCTCAAGGTGAGCTACGGCGCGGGATACTGGCTGTGGGCCGTTAC
>NZ_MVOG01000056.1 GCF_002286915.1 Bifidobacterium italicum
GCGCCGGGCCCAGCGGGGCGCGGCGCACGACGCAGGGGTCGCCGACGATGCGGCTGATGAGGATGATGCGGATGTCGACGACGGCGCACTGGACATGACGGCGCCGATCTGCTCCGGGACGGACATGACATTCCCTTCGATAGCATTGCCTATTTCAGGTTCGACGAGTGTGATCTCAGCCCAGCCGATCCGCTTTCCCGCCCGTCGCGTCATACCGCGGCGGGGAGGTCCAGCACATGTTTGAGATCATGGCCCGGGCACCCCGTGTCGGCGTCCATTGTTGCCAGAACCGTTGGACAACCGGGGGTGATCCGTATGGTTTCGGGCTCCCGTGCGCCGGCGCCGCCACGGGACGCGCGGCGGCCGCGCCGGGCTGGGAGCGCTCACAGTTTTCGCCGACGGGAAGTTGCGAATCGTCCAACAACGGCATTACTCTTGCAGATGTCATCACAACCCGTACACACAAGGAGCAGTTGTGGCAGCAATTGAAAGCGTGTATGCACGCCAGATTCTTGATTCCCGCGGCAACCCGACCGTCGAGGTCGTGCTGGACACCGAGGACGGCGCCCGTGGCATCGGCCTCGTGCCTTCTGGCGCGTCGACCGGCGAGGCGGAGGCCTGGGAGCGTCGCGACGGCGACAAGTCCGTCTACCAGGGCAAGGGCGTCCTCGGCGCGGTCAAGGCCGTCAACGAGGAGATCGCGCCGAAGGTCATCGGCATGGACGCCACCGACCAGCGCGCGCTCGACGACCTGATGATCGAGCTCGACGGCACCCCGAACAAGGGCCGTCTGGGCGCCAACGCGATCCTCGGCGTCTCGCTCGCCGCCCTGTACGCGGCCGCCGAGACCGCCGAACTGCCGCTCTACCGCTACATCGGCGGCACCAACGGCCACATCCTGCCGGTCCCGAACATGAACATCATGAACGGCGGCGCGCATGCCGACTTCGCGACCGACATCCAGGAGTACATGATCTCCCCGTACGGCTTCGAGACCTACTCGGAGGCGCTGCAGGCGGGCGTCGAGGTCTACCACACCCTCAAGAACGTCCTCAAGAAGCAGGGTCTGGCCACCGGCCTCGGCGACGAGGGCGGCTTCGCGCCGAAGATGAAGACCAACGAGGATTCGCTCAAGTACATCATGGACGCCATCTCGGCCGCCGGCTACGAGCCGGGCAAGCAGATCGGCATCGCGCTCGACGTCGCCTCCTCCGAGTTCTACAACAAGGAGACCGGCAAGTACCACTTCGACGGCGAGGACCGCGACTCGGCCTACATGCTCGACTTCTACGAGAAGCTCGTCGACCAGTTCCCGATCGTCTCCATCGAGGATCCGTTCCAGGAGGAAGGTTGGGAAGACTGGGCGAAGATCACGAAGGCGCTCGGCGACCGTCTGCAGTTCGTCGGCGACGACCTCTTCGTCACCAACCCGGTGCGCCTAAAGAAGGGCATCGACATGGGCGCGGGCAACTCGCTGCTCGTCAAGCTCAACCAGATCGGCACCGTCTCCGAGACCCTCGACGCGATCGAGCTGGCCACGAAGAACGGCTTCACGTCGATGGTCTCCCACCGTTCCGGCGAGACCCCGGATACGACGATCTCCGATCTGGCCGTCGCGAAGAACACCGGCCAGATCAAGACCGGCGCCCCGGCCCGCGGCGAGCGCATCGCCAAGTACAACCGCCTGCTCGAGATCGAGGAGGAGCTCGGTTCGACCGCCGAGTACGCCGGCTACAGCGCCTTCAAGGCCTGCAAGCAGTACATGTGATCATCCGTCATGCGGCGACCTCCGTCGTCGCATGACCGTCATGTGAACGCAGCCGCCCGCCGCATCCGCTCGTCGAATGCGGCGGGTATTTTCGTATCCATGAGCACACGACCACGCGCCACGCAGGCGAAGCAACGACCGGCCAAGCGGACGAGCGCGGGGCCGATCGCCTTCTTCGTCGCGCTGTTCATCGTCGCGCTCGGGCTCATCCAGCTCATCTCGACCTTCCATTCGTACGCGCTCGACCTGTCGGAGCTCAACAGTCTCAGGAAGCAGGAGGCGGCGCTCGTCGCGCAGAAGCAGGAGCTCGAGAACGACATCGAACGCTGGGACGACGACGCCTATGTGACCGCGCAGGCGCGCGAACGCCTCGGCTACGTGTTCCCCGGCGAACAGCCGATCCGCGTCGAACATCCCGAGGCCGTGACCGGCAAGAAGACGCCGACGCCGCTCGACGGCGCCGACGGCACGCAGGAGACGACGCTGCCGTGGTACAGCGAGATGGCGTACTCATTCAAGGAGGCCGACGCCGGCAAAGACAAGACGCGTGGCCGGGACGCACACGACGAGGCGGACGCCGGCGCCGCGACGCCGTCCGACGATCAGGACAAGGAGCAGCAGTGACCGATTTCGATGCCGAGATGATGCAGCGGGCCGAGGAGCTCGTGGACCGTTTCCTTGCCGCGCCGGCGAGCGAGGAGGACGTCGAGGTCGTCGGCGCGCAGCTGGGACGCTTCCCGCGCGGCATGGTCGCCGTCGGCGCGCGCTGCCGCTGCGGCCGTCCGCTCGCCGTCGTCACCCGTCCGCTCGTCGACGGCAGGATTCCGTTCCCGACGACGATGTACCTGACGAGCCCGGAGGCCGTCAAGGCCGCATCGCATCTCGAGGCGGAAGGCCTGATGAAGGAGTACAACGCGCTCCTCGCCGAGGACGAGGATCTGCGCCGCGCCTACGAGCGCGCCCATGTGATGTACCTTGCGTTCCGCCATGCGCTGGCGGCGCGTCTGGGCGACGACGAGACGCACATCGAGGGCACGAGCGCCGGCGGCATGCCGACCCGCGTCAAGTGCCTGCACGCGCTCGTCGCGCAGAGCCTCGTCATGGGCCCGCGCGTCAACCCGATCGGCGACGACGCGCTCGAACGGATGAGCGGCGAGTTCGACGCCGACGTCTGCCGCTGCGCGCCGCTCGACGAGGGCCGCGCCGCGCGCCGCGCGCGCCGTCACGCCGCCGAACGCGATGTGCGCGACGAAGGCGGCGAAGGCGACGAAAGCAATGAGGAAAGCGCGTCGGAGCCGTCGGTCGTCGTCGCCGGCATCGACTGCGGCACGAACTCGATCCGCCTCAAGATCGCGCGCGTCGACGCGGACGGCATCCACGACGTCGTGCCGCGCATGCTGCGCGTCGTGCGTCTGGGCGAAGGCGTTGACGAGACGCATCGCTTCGCCGACGACGCGCTCGAACGCACCTACGCCGCGGCGCGCGAGTTCGCGGCCGTGCTCGCCGAGCACCGCGTCGACGCGCTGCGCTTCGTCGCCACGTCGGCGACGCGCGACGCCGAGAACCGCAAGGAGTTCGAGGACACGATCGAATCGATCCTCGGCGTGCGCCCCGAAGTGATCTCCGGCACCGAGGAAGCCGACCTGAGCTTCCTGGCGGCCACGGCGATGACGTCGCGCGACGACCTCGAGCCGCCGTTCCTCGTCGTCGATCTGGGCGGCGGCTCCACCGAGCTCGTCGTCGGCGGCGACGGCGAGGCGATGCCTGCGACGAAGGCGCGCGCCGCGTTCTCGATGAACATCGGCTCGGTGCGCATGACCGAACGCCATCTGCACTCCGACCCGCCGACGCAGCGGCAGATCGACGAGACCGTCGCCGACATCGACGCGCACATCGACGAGGCCTTCGCGCATGTGCCGGCCGGCACCGCCAACACGATCATCGGCGTGTCCGGCACCGTCACGACGATGACGGCGCTGGCGCTGGGGCTGCCCGAATACGACCATGCGGCCGTCGACGGCGTGCGCATGGACTTCCTTACCGCCTTCGATGTCGACGACCGTTTCCTGCACATGACCCGCGAGGAGCGGCGCGGCTACCGTACGATCCATCCGGGGCGCATCGACGTCGTCGGCGGCGGCGCGCTCGTCTGGAGCCGAGTGCTCGCGCGCGTCGCCGAAGCGGCTCGCGCCGACCACGGCAAGGTCATCGACTCCTATGTGGCGAGCGAGCACGGGCTGCTCGACGGGCTCGTGCTCGACATGGGACGGCGTTTGCTCGCGGCGCGCTGACATGGCATAATGCCTACGGTGCCGGCGCGTCCTGCGCCGGCACGAACGCCCCCATGGCGAAATCGGTAGACGCATTCGACTTAAAATCGAACGCTGCGGCGTGTGGGTTCGAGTCCCACTGGGGGCACCAAACATCGAAGGCCGGTGATCGTCGATATTCCGACGGTCACCGGCCTTCGCGCCCTGATTGGCCGTGCGGGCAGGACATGTTCCGGACGCGAACGGCGCGGGCCGGAGCCGCGCCCGGCGACGTTGCGCGCAAGCCGCGTCGCCCCGGCTCACGCCGGCGTCATCCGCCCGTAACACAACGCGCGCTTTTCCTTCGTACACTCGCAGCATCATGACCACGAGACCTACGGACGACGGGAACCACATGAGCGAATCAATCTCCAGCGCATCCAGGGGCGGCATGGCCGCGCACACGCACACGAGCGTCGCGAAGGATCCGGCGAGCGGCGTGCCGATCATGCTCGCGCAGGCCGTCATACTCGCCGCGACGCTCACCTTCTGCGAGATCTTCTGCGCGCCGCTGACCGCGACCTTCCGCCCGGCGGTCTTCGCGCTGCTGCCGTGGGCCGGCGTCGCGTCGCTGTTCGCCGTCATGTTCTCCTTCGTCGTCGGCTTCGCGCTGCTGTGGTGCGCCGAATCCTTCGCCTACCGCATGCGCCGCAAGCTGCAGCCGCTCGTCTACGCCACGATCGGCGCGATCTCCTTCGGCGTATGGACTGTGTGGGTCATCCTCGGCGTGCGCGACATGATCACCGCCCGGCTCGGCGCCGGCGTGCTGTCCGCGCACGACACGACGATCGCCGCGGTCAGCGGCGCGCTGCTCGGCATGGCGGCGTTCTTCGCCGCCTACACGCTCGGCGAACGGCTCGCTCGGCACCGTGCGGCGGTCATCGCGCTCGCCGCCGCCAGCCTGCTCACCGCCTGCTACGGCGGCTACGTCCTCGCCATCATGCTCCATACGCTGTGAGCGCCGACGGCGTCATCCACGGATCGCGCGCCTGACGGAACCCGTCAGGCGCGCGATCCGTGGATGACGGCGCCAGCCGACGGCGGAACGCGGACTCGACGCCTATACTGTCAGTCATGTTCAGCGTCCTCGATCTGTTCTCCATCGGCGTCGGTCCCAGCTCGTCGCATACCGTCGGGCCGATGCTCGCAACGCGCGCCTTCGCCGAGGCGCTGCGCGAACGCGGCGTGCTGCCCCATGTGTCGCGTGTCGCCGTCACGCTGTACGGCTCGCTCGCGCTGACCGGGCTCGGCCACGGCACGGACCGGGCCGCCGTCGCCGGCCTCGAGGGCAACGACCCGAGGGCCGTCGACACCGCCTACCTCGCCGACATCCACGCGCGCTGCGACGCGCGCGGAGCCATCGACCTCGACGGCGTCAGAACGATCCCGTTCGATTTCGAACACGACGTCATCCTCGACGTGTGGCACCGCCTCGCCGCGCATCCCAACGGGCTGCGGTGCATCGCCTACGACGGGTGCGGCGACGTCGTCTTCGAGCAGGTGTGGTATTCGATCGGCGGCGGTTTCATCCAGGAGGGCCTCGTCGGCGATCCGGTGCTGCCGATCCACGCGCACGACGCGCACGCCGAACAGGTCGCCACGGAGGCGCGAGAGGGGGAGTACCGCCGCGGGGACGACCTCGCCGGCGTGCCGCATCCGTTCACGAGCGCCGGGGGACTGCTCGGGATCTGCGCCGCGGAACGCAAGTCGATCGCGCAGGTCGTGCGCGACAACGAGACGGCGCTGCATGGCGCAGCCGAGCTCGACAGGCGCCTCGACGCGATATGGGAGGCGATGCGCGCATCCGTCGTCGCCGGCTGCACGAGCGCGCAGCGCGTGCTGCCCGGCGGCCTCGACGTGCCGCGGCGCGCGCCCGGCGTCTACGCGCGTCTACGCGGCGCCGGCGACGTGCTGTGCGCCGACCCCTCGGCCGGGCTGCGGCATCTCGAATCGTCGGAATCGTCATGGATCGACCTGTTCGCGCTCGCCGTCAGCGAGGAGAACGCCGCGGGCGGCCGTGTCGTGACGGCGCCGACGAACGGGTCCGCCGGCGTCATCCCGGCGGTGCTGCTCTACTACAGGCGTCTGCTCGCCGGCGCGAGCGACGAAGGGGTGCGCGACTTCCTGCTCACGGCCGGCGCCGTCGGCTACCTGATCAAACGCAACGCCTCGATCTCCGGCGCCGAGGTCGGCTGCCAGGGCGAGGTGGGCTCGGCGTGCTCGATGGCGGCGGCCGGCCTGTGCGCGGTCGTGGGCGGGACGCCGAGGCAGGTCGAGAACGCTGCCGAGATCGGCATGGAGCATCATCTGGGGCTTACCTGCGACCCGGTCGGCGGCCTCGTGCAGATCCCGTGCATCGAGCGCAACGCGGTCGCCGCGAACACGGCCGTCGTCGCGGTGCGCATGGCGATGCTCGGCGACGGCTCGCACATCGTCACGCTCGATCAGGTCATCCGCACGATGAAGGAGACCGGCGAGGACATGATGGCGAAATACAAGGAGACGTCGAAGGGCGGTCTGGCGCTCAACGTCGTCGAATGCTGACATGGGCGCAACGGGCCGTCCTGTGCTAGGCTGGGTCCCGTTGTGCTTGGAACCAAGGAGGAAACATGGCTAATGAGATGCCCCAGGTCGAAGGCGGGTTCGGAGACCTTCCGGTGATGACGTTCCCGCAGGACGAGGCGCCCAAGGGGCTCAAGGTCGTCGAGCTCGTCGAGGGCGACGGACCGATGGTGCGCCGCGGCGACACGGTCACCGTCAATTACCACGGCCAGGTGTGGGGAGACGGCAAGGCCTTCGACTCGAGCTTCGAACGCCACCAGCCGGCGAGCTTCGGCATCGGCGTCGGCCAGGTCATCAAGGGGTGGGACCAGACGGTCCCGGGCCACAACGTCGGCTCGCGTCTGCTCATCTCTATCCCGCCGGAGTACGGCTACGGCTCGCGCGGCGTGCCGCAGGCGGGCATCGGCGGCGACGACACGCTCGAATTCGTCGTGGACATCATCGCCACGCGCTGAACGGCGCCCGTCCGCATCCGTCCGCATCGCGCGCCGGGGGTCCCGGCCGCGCGGTGCGGGTTTTCGCATATCACAGGCTTTTCCATGAAGGAGGACATCATGGCTCAGGAGGAGAAGACCGTCCTGCTCACGCAGGAGGCGTATGACAAGCTCAAGGAGGAGCTCGCGTACCGCGAGGGCGAGTACCGCGAGGAGATCACCGAACGCATCGCCGCGGCGCGCGCCGAGGGCGACCTGTCCGAGAACGGCGGCTATCAGGCCGCGCGCGAGGAGCAGGGCAAGAACGAGGGGCGCATCAACGAGCTCATCGTCAAGCTGCGCAACGCGAAGATCCTCGAGGCCCCGGACGCCGGCACCGTAGGCAACGGATCGCTCGTGACGATCGAGCTCGCCGGACGCGAGATGAAGTACGTGCTCGGTTCGCGCGACATCGCCGTCGCGACCGACTACGACGTCATCAGCCCCGAATCGCCGATCGGCGCGGCCATCCTCGGCGCGCACGAGGGCGACGTCGTCACCTACAAGGCCCCCAACGGCCGCGACATCTCGGTGACGATCAGGGAATCGAAACCGCTCGACTGAGCGTGGGACGCGACCCGTGAGGAAGGCGCCCGCGGGCGGCCATGCATGGCCGCCCGCGGGCGCCTTCCTCACGGGTCGGATCGGCTCAGCCGATCCGCGCGAGGCGGCAGATGACGAGGTAGATCGCGACCATGTGGCACGCGTAGCCGGCGATCGTGCCCAGATGGAAGATCTCATGGAAGCCGAAGACGCGGGGCCACGGGTCGGGGCGGCGCAACGCGTAGACGACGGCGCCGGCGATGTAGCAGGCGCCCCCGGACAGCAGCAGCCACACGACGGCAGGGCCGGCGGCGGGGGAGACCCAGAACATGCCCATGAAGGCGACGCCGGAGACGCCGAAGATGACGTAGACGAGCGTGTACAGCCAACGCGGCGCGTCGATCCACACGACGTGGATGAGGATCGCGACGGCCGTGCAGCCCCACATGCCGATGATGATCGTGTTGCGCCAGAACGCGTCGAGCGCGAAGGAGACCGGCGTGTAGGTGCCGGCGATGAGCAGGAAGATGTTGACGTGGTCGATGCGCCGCAGCACGTCGGTCACGCGCGGCGACCAGTCGCCCAGATGGTAGGCGGCGGAGTTGCCGAACAGGATGAGCGAGGCGGTCATGAAGACCGCGCACGCCCATTTGAGGCCGGCTCCGTGCGCCAGGCAGACGAGCACGATGCCGGCGGCGAGCGCGAGCGGCGTGGCGGCCGCGTGCAGCCAGCCGCGCATGGCCGGCTTCTCGCGGCCGTGGACGTCGAGGCGGATCCGGCGCGGCGCGCGCACGCCCTCAAGCTTGGCCGCCTTCTCCTCGCCCTTGGCGATCGCCTTCTTCGCGCGGCTGTCCGCCTTCGCCAGGATCGTCGCCGCCTTCGCGCGCGCCCTGCTACGCGTCGCCTCGGCCTTCGCCTCGAGCGCCGTGCGTCTGGCCTGCGCCAGCTCGCGCCGGCGCCGTTCGAGCCGCTCGTCGCCATCCATGACCGTCCCCGAGGCCTGTGTCGTCCCTGCGCTCATCGTCGCTTCCTCCCGTCGTGTCATCCACGCTTGGTTACGCAATCGTAAGTTACTATAGCGTAGGTTGCTGACGATGCCGCCACGCGTCTCGTCAATTGCGCCCCTCGCGTACAGCCGCGCCACCGCGACAGCTTCATTGTGGCCTATCATGGTGGGCATGGCTGATTTTTCACAGATTCTCGCGACGCGCCCCGATTTTGACGCGTCCGACAAGGAATGGCTCCATCATCTCGTCGCCGACTGGCAGGTCATCGCCGACCTGAGTCTGGCCGACCTGCTGCTCGCGCTGCAGAAGGGCGACGGCAGTTTCGTCATCGCCGGCCAGTGCCGCCCTTCGACGGTCGTGAGCCTGCGCGCCGACGACGTCGTCGGCGAACGGGTCGACGACGAGCTGCAGGGGGAGATGACCGAGGCGATGAAGTCGGACGGCGTCTACCGTTCGTCGGTGCTGCGTCGCATCGGCGACGCCTTGGTATGCAACGTGTACGCGCCGATCCGCCACGGCGGCAAGACGCTCGGTCTCGTCGTGCGCGAGACGAACCTCGCGACGCGCGAATCGAACGGCCGCTACGAACTCGAAAGCATCGACGCCGGCAAGCAGCTGTACGGGATGATCCCGCGCGGCCAGTTCCCCTACAAGGACTCCGTCCTCAGCCAACGGCACAACGCGCGCGTCGCCGACGGCTTCATCCTGCTGTCCGCCGACGGCATCGTCCAGTACGCGTCGCCCAACGGCATCAGCTGCTTCAGGCGTCTGGGCATGGTCGACATGCTCGAGGGCGCCAATCTCAGCGAGGTGGGCACGAGCCTGATCCATGAGAACGACCCGGTGCCCGAATCGCTGCCGCTCGTGCTGCTCGGCAAGGCCGCGATCGACTCCGAGCTCGTCGCGAACCGTTCCGCCGTCTCGATGCGCTCGCTGCCGCTGATGGACGAGCACGGGCGCACCGGCGCGATCGTGCTGTGCCGGGACGTCAGCGAGCTGCGCCGGCGTGAGGTCGAGTTGCAGACGAAGGACGCGACGATCGCCGAGATCCACCACCGCGTCAAGAACAACCTGCAGGCCGTCTCCGCTCTGCTGCGGCTTCAGGCGCGCAAGACGAAGTCCGATGAGGTCAAGAAGGAGCTCAAGGAGGCGCAGCGGCGTGTGCAGACGATCGCGATGGTCCATGAGGGGCTGAGCCAGTCGGCCGACGAGATCGTCGACTTCGACAAGGTCATCGCCAACCTGCTGCGCATGAGCGTCGATCTGACGGCGATGAGCGACCAGCGCATCTCGATCTGCTTCGTCGGCAGCTTCGGCATGATGCCGGCGCAGGACGCGACGCCGCTGTCGCTCGTGCTCACCGAACTGACGACGAACGCCGTCGAGCACGGCTACGAGGGCCGCAAGGAGGGGCATATCACGGTGACGGCCGACCGGCGCGGCACCGAGCTCGACATCGTCGTGCAGGACGACGGCAACGGCATGGGCACCGAGGAGGAGGGTGGCATGGCCCGCTCCTCGGGCTCGGGTCTGGGCACGCAGATCATCAACACCTTCGTGACGAACGACTTCGGCGGCACCGTCCGCTGGGAGCCGGTCGACACCGGCGGCACGCGCGTGCGGCTCGCCATCAAGCTGCGCGCCGCCTGAACGCCGCCTATGCGAAGGCCCCGGTACCTCAAGAAGGTACCGGGGCCTTCGCATAGGCGGCGTGCGCCGTCAGCCGAGCTGCATCGACGCGGAACGGCGCGCACGCATCGCGCGGCGCTTGAGCGCCCTGCGCTCGTCCTCGCTCAGGCCGCCCCAGACGCCGTAGTCCTGATTCGTGTCGAGCGCGCATTTGAGGCATGCGTCGATGACCTTGCAGGTGCGGCACACGGACTTGGCCTCCTCGATCTGCTGGTAGGCGGCGCCGGTGTTGCCCACCGGGAAGAACAGCTCGGGGTCCTTGTCGCGGCATGCCGCCTTCGCACGCCAATCGAATGCACTGCTCATGGTGATGACATCCTTCTTCTGTCCGGTATCGATAAAACGACTACGTTGCTCATGCTAGGCAATAACCGGCACGATTTCAAGACCCCGCGTGAAAAACGGCAGTCCGGGGCCCGTTCAGCGCACGGCGCACTGCACGATCCGGGCGCGGCCCGCCTCGATGAGCACGCCGCGCCCCGGCGTGCGCAGGTCCTCGGCCGTCAGCGCGTCGACGATGGCCGCCGGGATCCCGTCGGCGAGGTCGACGGCGCGCTCACCGACCGGGAAGACGAGTCGGCGGCCGCAATGGTCGGGCACGCGCAGCCGGCGCGACGAGCCGAGCGCGAACACGACGCACCGTCGTCCCGCGCATACGAGCTCCTGGACGCGGGCGGCCCGCGGGTCGGCGCTGAGCGGGTCGAACCAGACGTCCGCGTCGTCGAGGCACACGACGTCGGCGCCGCATGCCCGGGCGCCCCCGCCGATCGTCTCCAGCAGCGTCGTACGGCCGCGTCCGGGCCGTCCTATGACGGCGAGGTTGCCGTCGGCGGGGTCGAACAGGCATGGGGCGGTGGCCACGCCGTCGTCCTCGAGCCCGATCACGATCGCGCCCGGGGGCGCCCCGACGTCGCGCGCATGCACGAGCCGGGGCAGCGGCGACGTGAACAGCGGGGGAGCGTCCCGCTGGGCGTGCACGCGCGCGGCGAGCCCTATCTCGGCGACGAGGCGCGCTGGGTCGGGGTCGGCCGCGCAGCGCAGCCGCACACGCCCGTCGTCGATCCTCGCGATCGCGGCGCCCGGCTCCGTGACGCGCAGCCGTGCGGCGTCGTCGACGCCGAGCATCTCCTGCGACTGCATCGCGTCGCGTACGCGCAGGCATATGCGCAGCGCCATGTTCGCCTTCATCGGCGCGCCGATCTCGCCGAGCGGGTTCTGCGTGCATACGATCAGATGCATGCCGAGCGAGCGGCCCAGCGACGCGATGCGCGTGAGCCGGTCGGCGACGTCCGGCAGCTGGCCGGTGAGCATGTGGAACTCGTCGACGACGACGACGAGTCTGGCGGGCGGATCCGGCGCGTCCATCAGGTCGGCGACGCCCAACCGGGCGGCGAGCAGTTCTCGGCGCGTCAGCTCGCGTTCAAGCGCGAGAAGCGCGCGCTTGGCGTAGGCCAGGTCGAGGTCGTTGACGCAGCCGCGCACATGCGGCAGGCCGGCGAGGGCGTCCATCGCCGAACCTCCCTTGAAATCGAGCAGCGCGAACTGGACGCGGCGCGGAGGGTAGCGGCATGCGAGCGCCAGGCACCAGTCCTGCAGCAGCACCGACTTGCCCGCGCCGGTCGTGCCGGCCACGATCGCGTGCGGGCCGAAACGCGCGAGGTCGATGACGGCTGCGCGGCCGGACGCATCGACGCCCACCGGCGCGCTGCAGCCGGCGTCGGCGACGCACCAGCGGTGCGCGATCGAACGGAAGGGGGGCGGCGTCGTCGGCGAATCCGAGCACGGAGGCGAGCGTCGCGGGCATGATCGGCGCGGCCGCATCCCCTGCATGGCATGCCGCCGTCACGGGCGGGGCGATGCCATGCGGCATCGGCGGGGCGTCGCCTTCGTGCCGGGCCGCCGTCATGAGGACGAGCGAGGCGAGCGAGGCGACGCATCCCGAGGCGATCATCATCGCGAACAGCCATTGGCGTTGGGCCAGCAGCATCACGAGCATGGCGCATTGCGCCGCGAGCGGGGCGCCATAGGCGCACAGCCGCATGCGGCGCATCCGATTGGTCCCGCGACCCGTCCTGTCCATGCGCACAGCTTGCGCCGGCGCGTCGCAAGCGCCAAATCATCGGCGGGTCGTGCGCCGACGGTTGCGCCGACGGCGCAATGGGGGAGGGCGATGGGGACGTTCAGCCCTGCTGCTCGGCTTGCGTGCCGACGACGCCCGCCTTGCGGGTGCCGTCGACGAGCTGCGCGAACAATTCGGTGTTGCGTGCGTCGTCGAGCAGCACCGATGAGCCGACGCCGTCGACGTAGTAGCCGGGGTCGGTCCAGTACACGGTGCCGGTGATGCCGCCCGCGCCCGACGCGTCCCGGAAGGCGAGCAGCATGCGCGCCATCGTCGCCGGGGTCGCCTTCTCGTCGACGCTGATCGCCGCCATCGCCGCGTCGCCGACGCGTGTGAGCTTGGGAAGGTCGAGCAGCGTCGAGGGGGAGGCGGCCTTCTTCGCGATCGCGCCGATGACCTGACGTTGGCGCTGGGCGCGTCCGAAATCGCCCTGGGGGTCGGAGTAGCGCATGCGGGAGAAGGCGAGCGCCTGTTTGCCGTCGACGACGTGGCAGCCGGCGGTCCAGTGCATCTCGGATTTCTCGTCGTCCACGTCCTGGTCGTAGCACAGTTCGACGCCGCCGAGCGCGTCGACGATCGTCGTCAGCCCCCCGAAGTTGATCTTCGCGACGTGGTCGATCTTCTGGCCAGTGATGTCCTCGACCTTCGCGACGAGCGGCTTCCTGCCGTACAGGCCGAGCACGGCGTTGATCTTGCTCAGCGCGCCGTCGACCTCGACGAGCGAGTCGCGCGGGATCGAGATCAGCGAGGACGGTCCGTTCTTCGGTTTGGTGAGCACGAGGATCGTGTCGGTGCGTTCGCCGGTCGTGCCGTCCTGACCGGTCGTGCCGTCGCGTTCGTCCGAGCCGAGGATGAGCCATGAGGTCG
>NZ_MVOG01000057.1 GCF_002286915.1 Bifidobacterium italicum
CGACATGGCGCAGCCCCGCGTCGCGCGCATGCAGCAGGATCGGCAGCAGCCCGTCGATGCCGTGCACGCTGCCGTCGAGGTTGACCTCGCCGAGCACGACGACGTCGAGCATGCATTCGTGCGGGATGACGCCGCTCGCGCTGAGCACGGCGGCGGCGATCGCCAGGTCGTGCGACGAGCCGCGCTTGGGCAGCGAGGCGGGGGACATGTTCACCGTCACGCGCGTCTGAGGCCACGGGAAGCCGCTCGCCGCGCACCCCGACTTGACGCGTTCGCGCGCCTCGCTCAGCGACGCGTCGGGCAGCCCGATGATCGAAAAGTACGGAAGTCCGGGGGAGATGAAGGCCTGCAGCTGGATCGTGAAGGCCTTGAGACCGATGAGCCCGACCGACAGGGCGTTGCCGATCGCCATCAGAACGCCCCCGGGATGTGGCGCACGTCGACGCCTCCGCCGGACACGCTCAGCGCCAGGACGTCGAAGCGGATGCCGACGTGCGGCACCTTCGCGCCGCGGCCGGCGAGCCATTGCGCGGCGGCGCGGCGCAGGTTGGTCTGCTTGGCCGGATGCACGGCCTCCTCGGGGGAGCCGAAGCGGCGTGCGCGGCGCGTCTTGACCTCGACGAACAGGACCGTGCGGTTCGGCGTGACGGCGATGACGTCGATCTCTCCGTAGCGTGTGCGCCAGTTCGCGTCGATGACGCGGATGCGCCGGCACTCGAGCCACGCCTGCGCGACCCGCTCGCCGGCGACGCCGAGCTCGCGCCCCGACAATCCGGGCATGACGAGCCGTTCCATGCATGCGCGCAGCCGGGCGTGCGGCTCGTCGTCCTCGTCGCCGAACTCGTCGCCGATGAGGTCGCCGTCGGCCGCGAATCCCATGGGCGCCCCCATCTCGCCGGTCTCGCCGGGATCGTCGCCGTCGCCGCGCGTCGTCGCCGTCGTCGCGCCGGCGCGGGGCACGGCGCCGAAGGCCGGCGCGTCCCATACGTCCTCGTCGTGTTCGAACACGGTCCATGTCCCGTCCATTGCCATCCTCCTTGCAGCCTGGGCCGCGCCCCGCGGGCGCGGCGTCGCGAACGGTGGCGTCCATCGAAGCAGACGTCGGCGTTGCTGTGGACGACATGCCGGGAGGGTGTGTCGGATGTGGATGGGCGGCCCGCAATCCACAACCGGCGCCGACGTTGTGGACAACCAAGGTTCGAAGGCGTGACAACGGCGAAGTTCCGCCGATGTCGAAGCCGAGACGAAGGGGCCGCGCCCGACCGATCGGTCGGATGCGGCCCCTGTGCGCCGGCGCTCGCCGGCGGCGAAACGCTGCGGCGGTCAGTCGACGAGGTTCGTCAGCTCGCCCAGACTCAGCTCGAAGCTCACGCCGCGCTCCTCGTAATGAGGCTGGAAGCGCGTCTGCTCCATCGCGTTGTGCACGAACTCCCCGGCGAGGCGGGCCGCGGCGGCCAGGTCGAGGCCCGCCATGATGCCGCCGATCATCGCCGATGCGAAGGCGTCGCCGGTGCCGTGGCACATGAACGGCAGCTTCTCGTGCACGCACTCGGTCATCGAGCCGAGGCCCTCCTCGCGGTTCGCGACGAAGTTGCGGATGCGGCCGTCGTCATGGTCGATGCCCTTGAGCACGACGTTCTTCGCGCCCAGATCGAACAGGCGCCCGATGATCGCGCGCACCTCGTCCTCCGGGACGTCCTGGCCGGGGTAGTCGGCGCCCGTCAGGATCGACGCCTCGGTGAGGTTCGGCATGAGCAGGTCGGCGCCGTCGACGAGTGCGCCCATCGCCTCGCACAGCTCGGCCGTGTACGTCGGGTACATCTCGCCGGCGTCGCCCATGACCGGGTCGACGAAGCGCAGCGCCTTCGGGTACTCGCGGTACAGGCGCCCGATGATCGCCACCTGGTCGGGCGAGCCGAGGAAGCCGGAGTAGACTCCGTCGAGGTCGACGCCCTCCTTGCCCCACGCGTCGAGGTAGGCGCCGAGCATGTCGGTCGTGTCCTCCATCGTGAAGACCTTGTAGCGCGTGTGCGCCGAGAACAGCGCGGTCGGCACCGGGCACACGTCGCAGCCGGCGGCCGACAGGATCGGGATCGCCGCGGTCAGCGAGCATTTGCCGTAGCCGCACATGTCGTGCACGGCGGCGATGCGGGGGATGTATTCACGGTTGCGGTTGTACAGGGTGATCTCGGTCATGGCGTCCTTCCTTGATGCGTGTGCGCGCGTCGGTCATTTCCGTACGCCACTGTAGGCCCACGACCCGCGTTTCGCATGTCGCGTACGCCCGTGCACGGCCACGAGCGGCGTGTCGCGTACGCGCGTGCACGGGCCTTCGTCCCGTGCGTGGCCGCCGTATGGCGCGCCGTGATAGACGGGTATAGGAAACGGCGATAGCGCGGGGCTTGCCCCGGGCGCCGGCCGCACCGTACAGTCGGCCGTGGGCGGCGATCCACGCCGCGGACGACCACAGCAACGGACCGCCGAACGGCAGGCGGCCGCGAAAGGACGGATGCGATGACCGACGAGAAGAACCCGCGCTACCATTTCGAGACGCTGCAGCTGCACGCGGGGCAGGAGACGCCCGATCCGGCGAGCGATGCGCGCGCCGTGCCGATCTACCAGACGACGAGCTACGTCTTCCACGACTTCGACCATGCGGCAGCGCGTTTCGGTCTGGCCGACCCGGGCAACATCTACGGACGGCTGACGAACTCGACGCAGGCCGCCCTCGAGGAGCGCATCGCGGCGCTCGAGGGCGGCACGGCGGCGCTCGCGGTCGCCTCCGGCGCCGCGGCCGTCGAGTACGCGGTGCGCAACATCACGCAGACGGGCGACCACATCGTCGCCGCGAAGAACATCTACGGCGGCACATACAACCTGCTGCGGCACACGCTCGAACGCGACGGCATCCGCACGACCTTCGTCGACCTCGATCCGCGCTCCTTCGAGGATGCGATCGGGGCGGACACGAAGCTCGTCTACTTCGAGACCTTCGGCAACCCCAACGCCGACCTGCCCGACTTCGAGGCGATCGCCGAGGTCGCGCACCGCCACGGCCTGCCGGTCATCGTCGACAACACCTTCGCGACGCCATACCTGTTCCGCCCGCTCGAACACGGCGCCGACGTCGTCGTCGAATCGGCGACGAAGTTCATCGGCGGCCACGGCACGACGCTCGGCGGCGTCATCGTCGAGGGCGGCGGCTTCGACTGGTCGGCTACGCCCGGCAGGTTCCCGACGCTGACCGAGCCCGACCCCTCCTACCACGGGCTCAACTTCCATGAGGCGCTCGGGCCGGCCGCCTTCGTCACGCGCATCCGCGCGATCCTGCTGCGCGACACCGGCGCGACGCTCTCGCCGCTGTCCGCCTTCCTGCTGCTGCAGGGCGCCGAGACGCTCTCGCTGCGCGTCGAGCGCCATGTCGCCAACGCGCTCGCGGTCATCGACTATCTGAAGACGGTGCCCGAGGTCGTCTCGATCTCCCATCCGTCGATTGAGGGGCGTGCGGACCACGAACGCTACCTGCGCTACTTCCCGAACGGCGCATGCCCGATCTTCACCTTCGACATCCGCGGCGGGCGCGACGCGGCGCGCGTGTTCATCGACAACCTGCACCTGTTCTCGCTGCTGGCGAACGTCGCCGACGTCAAGAGCCTCGTCATCCACCCCGCCTCGACGACGCATGCGCAGGAGTCCGACGCCGCGCTCGCCGACCAGGGCATCCATCAGGGCACGATCCGCCTGTCGATCGGCACCGAGCACATCGACGACATCATCGCCGACCTCGACGGCGCCTTCCGGGCGGTGCGCGCGAGCGGCTACGCGGACTGAGGGGCCGCGGCGCGGCGATGCGGCGCCGCGCCGCGCATGGCGCCCTGTTATGCTGGACTAGGCGCCGGTCGGCCGTTTGTCTGAAGCAGCGGATACGTTCACCTGTTGTGGATCGCTTCCCCGGGCGAGAACGGCCGGGGCGCCGTGTCCGTTCCTGCTATCCCGATGGAGTATGGTGTGGCCGACATTATCACCGTGATGAATCTTGGATGGGCGTACGCGCCGGCGTCCGAAGGGGACGACGCGCGCGTCGCGCTGCACGACGTGAGCTGCTACGTGCCGCGCGGCGGCGTCATCGGCGTCGTCGGGCCGAGCGGTTCGGGAAAATCGACCTTCGCGAAGGCGCTCGTCGGCCTCATCCCGCATTGCACGGCGGGCACGCTCACCGGCTACGCGCGCATCGCCGACATGAATGTCAAAAGCACCTCGGTGTCCAACCTGTCGCTGCGCGTCGGCTACGTCGGGCAGGAACCGTGGGGGCAGCTCGTGGCCGAGACGGTCGAGGAGGAGATCGCGCTGCCGCTCGAGAACCGCGGCGTGGCCCCCGACGAGATCCGCGCGCGTGTCGACGAGGTCCTCGCGATGCTGCACATCGAGGCGCTGCGGCACCGCCTGACGTCCACACTGTCCGCCGGCGAGCTCGAGCGCGTCGCGATCGGCTCGGCGATCGCCGCCGGCCCCGACGTGCTCATCCTCGACGAACCGTCGAACACGCTTGACGCGCAGGGACGCGACGACCTCTTTGCGATCATCGACCGCATGCGCGCGAACGGTCGCATGACGACGCTGGTCGTCGAACAGCGCACACGTGCGCTCGCCCGCCACGCCACCGGTGTCTTCCTGATGGTCGGCGGCGAGATCATCCGCCGCACCGGCGCCGACATCTTCGAACGCGAGGGGGCGCTGCTCGAATCGGTGGGCGTCGACGTGCCGCGGGGCGACGGTCCGGTGCTCACGCTCGCCGACGACGAGCCGGCGGCCGCCAAGGAGGCCGCCGTCGTCTTCGAACATGTCGGGTTGCGCCACCCGGATTCGGCGCCCGACGAGCCGCCCGCGCTCGAGGACGTCTCCTTCCGCATCGAACGCGGCTCCTTCGTCGGCGTCGTCGGCGCGAACGGATCGGGCAAGTCGACGCTGCTGCGGCTGCTCGACGCGCAGCTGCGCCCGCGTTCGGGCCGCGTCGCCGTCGCCGGCGTCGGCGTCGCATCGCGCCGCACGCAGCAGATGGCCAGACTCGTCGCCTACGTCGGGCAGGATCCGGCGGCGACGCTGCTCGGCGGAACCGTGCGCGAGGAGATCGCGCAGGGCGCGCGCTGCGGCGGCGTGCGCGAGACGGAGTCGAATGCGCGCGTCAATGAGATGATCCGGCTGTTTGACCTCTACGGCGTCGAGGACACGCCGGTCGCGCACCTCTCATCCGGGCAGCGGCGCGCCACGGCGCTCGCCGCCGCGCTCGCGGCGCGCACGCCGCTGATCGCGCTCGACGAACCGCTCGCAGGTTTCGACGTGCGGCTGCGCACGCGTGTGCTCGACACGCTCGCCGAGGCCTGCGCGAGCGGCGCGACGGTCATCATGGCGAGCGGCGACATCGCCGCCGTCGACGAATACTGCACGCATGCGGCGCGGCTCGACGCCGGGCGCCTCGTCGGCTACGGCCGCGTCGCGCGCGACGTACGACGCGCCGCCTCAAGCCAAGGAGGCGCACGATGAGGAACGGACGGTTCTGCACGCCGGGCGGCGGCTGGCTGCATCGGCTCGACACGCGCGTGAAGGTCCTCGTGTCGCTCCTGCTCGTCGTGCTGTGCGCATGGTGGGGCAACTGGATTTTCCTGGCCTGCGTGCTCGTGCTCGAACAGGTCATGTTCGTCGCCGACCGCACGCCGGCGCGCTCGGTCGGCGCCGTATGGGCCGTGTTCGCGCCGATCGCCGCGATCGTCGCGCTCGTCATGGCGCTGTGCCTGAACGACTACGGGGACGTGACGCTGTGGCGAATCGGCTGGTGGCGCGTGAGCGCGCAGTCGCTCGCATTATGCGGCGTCGTCGCGCTGAAGATCCTCGACATCGTCTTCGCGCTGATGCTCACCGTGCTGACGACGAGCCGGCGCGACTGGATCCGCGCGCTCGTCGCGCTGCGGGTGCCGTATCCGGCGGCGAGCCGCTTCGTCGACCGGCTCAACTGGCTGCCGCGCTGGCGTCAGGCGGTTCGCGAGGCGCGGCGACGCCAGGACGTGCGCGGCGTGCGGCCGACGCCGCTGTCGCGGCTGCGTCGCTGGTCGATCGCGCATGACCTGATGGGGCTCCACGACGACCGTGCCGTCATCGCCGAACGGCTGCGCGGCGTCTACCTCGACCGCGGCTCGGCGCGCCGCACGCTGATGCGCCCGGCGCATATGCGGCCCGTCGACTGGCTCGTGGCGGCAGCCGCCGTGGCGCTCGCGGCGGCAGCCGCCACGATGGCCGTGCTCGGCTGGTGACGCGGCCGTCCTCGTCGCGGTGCTG
>NZ_MVOG01000058.1 GCF_002286915.1 Bifidobacterium italicum
TCGTCTGGCCGTTCTTCGTCAGGCTCGGGCACACGCTGCGCTCGCGGCCCTTCGACCAGGCCGAGGACGACAGCCCGCACAGCTGGATCGCCCGTCTGTCGCGCTGGACGCAGCGGCACTACGTGATGATGGACATCGTCATGTTCACGCTGCTCGCCTGTTTCACCTGCGTCACGGGTCCGGTCATGAACCTGGCGACGACGCCCGGCGACAAACGCTCCTACATCCTCGGCGTCATCGTGACCTGGGCCGTCGTGGCGCCGCTGATGCTGCGCCGGCGCTTCCCGCGCGCCGTCGCGGCCGTCGTGGCCGCCGTGTGCATGCTGCAGCTGCTCGTGCTGCCGGGCTTCTACACGGCCGACCTCTACGTCGTGTTCGCGATCCACGCGGTCGCGCTGTACGGACGCGCCGGCAGCTGGAAGTGGGTCGTGCCGCTGTTCACGCTCGGGTGCACGACCTTCGCGGCGCGCTGCGCGATGAACATCGACGGGTTCCCGAGCCTGTTCGCATGGCTCTCCCACACCTCCGACCCGTCGATCGAGGCGCTCTACCTCGGCTCGCCGTATTCGGCCTTCATCCAGTACGGCGTCTTCTCGATGTTCTTCTGCATCCTCGCCTACGCGCTCGGCGCATGGACGAGGCTCGGCGGCACGAACCCGCAGGTGCTGCAAGCGCGCGCCGAGGCGCTCCAGGCCGAACGCGACAAGCAGCGCGTCATCGCGGCGAACCGCGAGCGCGACCGCATCAGCGCGAACATCCGCGCCGAGGTGAGCGATACGCTCGACGCGGTCATCGGACAGACGACCGCCGAGCTGTCCACGATCGACGAACGGCTCGCACGGGGCGAGACGCCGTCGCCCGAGTTCATCAACGACGCGTTCGCGCAGATCGGCGCGCAGGGCTGCACGGCGCTCGCCCATATGCGCGAGCTGCTCGGCGTGCTGCGCGAGACCGGCTTCAGCGACGAGGGCGAGCACGACCGTTCGCCGAACCTCACGCCGGCGAAGTCGCTCAGCGAGCAGATCGAGCAGTCGGGCGCCGTCCCCCCGGACGCGCACTGAGCGGCGGCACCGATGCGGCTAGACTGGACGGCATGACAGGAAACGACAGAATCCGCATCGTCATCGCGGACGACCAGGAGCTCATCCGCGCCGGCTTCACGATGGTCATCAACTCGCAGCCCGACATGCAGGTCGTCGGCCAGGCCTCGAACGGCGCGCAGGCGGTCGAGCTCGTCGAACGGCTGCGGCCGGACATCGTGCTCATGGACGTGCGCATGCCGGGGATGGACGGCCTGACGGCGACGGGGCGCATCACCGCCTGCGCGCACGGGAACGGGGAGGGGACGCGCCATACGCGCGTCATCATCCTGACGACCTTCGACCTCGACGAATACGTGATGTCGGCGATCAACGCCGGCGCCTCGGGCTTCCTGCTCAAGGACACCGACCCGGAGACGCTGCTCGCGTCGATCCGCACCGTCCATCAGGGCAACGCGATCATCGCGCCGACGGCCACGAAGCGCCTCATCGAGAAGATGATGGAGGGCACGCTCGCCTCCCCCGGCGCGCCGGCCTCCGATGACGGCTACGTCGACCCCGAGCTCGCCACGCTCACCGAACGCGAACGCGAGGTGCTCGTCGAGATCGCGCACGGCCTGTCCAACCAGGAGATCGCCGACAGGCTGTTCATCTCGCTGCCGACCGTCAAGACGCATGTCGCGCACATCCTGCAGAAGATCAACGCGCGCGACCGCGTGCAGGCCGTCGTCTTCGCCTATGAGAACCATCTGGTGTAGCGCCCACGCACGCCCCTGCGCATACGATTGCCCCTCCGCCCCGCGATGCGGGACGGAGGGGCAATCCGTCATCGGCGTACCGATGACGATGGCCGGCGCGGCGTGGATGCGAGGAGAAGGGAAGGTGCGTGCCGCGCCGGCCACGATCAGGACTCGGCGAGCGCCTCGACCGGCGGCGTCTTCACGGCGCGTCGCGCCGGGAACACGCTCGCCAGCAGCGAGCAGACGACGGCGATTGCGAGGATGATGCCGTAGGTGGCCCAGTCGACGACGTAGACGACGTCGGCGATCGAGCTCATCACGATGTAGATGCCGAGCCAGCCGAACAACGTGCCGACGACCATGCCGACGACGCTCGTGACGAGCGAGATCAGCAGCGCCTCGACGGCGAGCGAGCGCTTGAGCTGGCCGCGCGTCATACCGATGGCGCGCAGCGTCGCCGATTCGCGGGTGCGTTCGATGACCGACAGGCTCAGTGTGTTGGCCACGCCGATGACGGCGATGACGACGGCGACGGCGAGCAGCGCGACGAGCAGCATGAGCATCATGTTCACCATGCTCTCCCACATGCTGCGTTCGGCGACCGGGCCGCCCACGGCGATGTCCGGATAGGCCTGCAGGTCCTGCTCGATCGCGTCGTAGACGTTCGACAGCGACAGGTCGGAGGGCACGTCGAGCTTGACGAGCAACGCGTCGCCGGTGGCCTTGAAGGTGCCGTCGTCGAACAGCGACGCGTCGACGAAGGCGGCGTTGGGAGTCGTCTGCGCGATGCGCTTGAAGGCGCGCTGCGTCACATGCAGGCGGTGCGCGGCGCCGGACGGTTCGCCGTCGTCGCCGATCTCGGTGAGCGAGGCCGAACCGTCCTTGAGGCTCAGCGTCTCGCCGCTGTCGCCGTCGATCGTCGGCATCAGCGCGTCGTCGGGACCGAAGGCGGGCTCGGGGTCGCCCAGATCGATGTTGAGCACGCGCTGCAGCGCCGCGACGTCGGGGACGCCGATGACGGTCGTATATACGGGGCGGCCCTGCGCATCCTCGAACTCGGCCTGCGCCGTCTTCGCGGACAGCGTCGCGGCGACGCCGCGCTCGGCCTTCACCTCGTCGACCGCTTTGGCCGGGATGTCCGGGCCGTAGGCCGTCACGTCGACGCTATAGCGGCTGTCGAGCGCCTGGCTCATCGTCGCCTTCGCGGCCGCGGCGCCGGTGGCCAGCGTGGAGATCAGCGTGACGCCGATGAGCAGCGCCGTGCCGGTCGCGGCGATGCGCCGCGGGTTCTTCTGGATGTTCGCGTCGGCGAGCTTGGCAGCCGGCCCGCACAGCGAGACGAGCGCGCCCGCGCCCTTCATCAGCCATGGCAGCCAGAACAGTGCCGTCATCGCCAGTCCGACGAAGGTGAGCATGCATCCGCCCACGCCGGCGAGCAGCGCGACACCGGAGACGTCGTCGTTCGCGCTGTCGTTCATCGGGATCGCGGCCAATGCGAGCGCGACGCCGACGAGCAGGAGGACGCAGCCGAGGACGGCCCGTCCCACACGGGCCCTGCGCTGGTTGGAGATCTCCAGCGGGCGCATGGCCTCCAACGGGGTGACGCCAGTGGCGGTGCGCGCGGCGCTCACCGAGGCGAGCACCGTCATCACGACGCCGAAGAGGATCGGCAATGCGACGACCTGCCAGCTCATGACGAGCGTCAGGCGCATGCCGCCGATCGAGCCGTCCTTCGTGGCGAACGAGGCGAGCGCCATGAGACCGGTGCCCACGGCCACGCCGAGCGCCGACGAGACGAGCCCGAGGACGCCGGCCTCCTCAAGCACCGACACGTACAGCTGGCGCTTCGTCGCACCGATCGTGCGCAGCAGCGCGAGTGTGCGGCGACGCTGCGCGACGAGCACCTGGAAAGTGTTCGCGATGACGAGCGCGGCCACGACGAGCGCAAGCACGCCGAAGGCGAGCAGGAACTGTTTGGTCACATCGCCGCCGTTGGAGCTGAGCGCCTTGATCGCGCGCTCCTCCATCTGCGCGCGGTCCTGCAGTGACGTTCCGGACGCGAGCGCGTCCTTCACCGCGGGGACGGCCGTCGCCGCATGCGCCGGATCGATGTAAAGGTACGCCGCGGTCGCGGGAATCGCGTCGAAGGAGTCCACGTCCGAGCAGGCGACCATGATGTCGTCCGAGACGACGGACGCGCCGTTGTAATAGCCGTACACGTTGTTCGGATCGTCGGTCAGGCCGGTGATCGTCGCCCGCACGTCCTGCGGGTGCTCGGCGTACTGCGCGCGCAGGTCGATGGCGTCGCCGACCTTGAGCCCCCATTGGCCGGCGAGCTTGCCCGGGATCGCGATCTGCGAGGCGCCGCCGGGGGAGGGCGCCTCGCCCTCCGTGATCTCGACGGGCAATAGAGCCGCGTCGGCGCTCGTCGAGAGCGCCACCCCGCTGCCGTGCTGGGAACCGGACGTGAGCATGACGCTGCGCGTGACGTCGGGGCGCACGCCTTCCACGCCGTCGACGGCCGCCACGGCGCCCAGGTTCAGGCGGCCGACCGTCGGTCCGTCCTCGCCGCCCTCCCCCGCGTCCGTCGTGATCGAGTAGTTCGCGCCGCCGAACTGGCCGGTCGTCTGCTCGCGCAGCGACGCGTCGAAGGCGTTCGTGAACAGCAGCGTCGCCGCGATGAACGCCGTGCCGATGAGGATCGCGATGCCCGCCGGTATCAGCATCCTCAGGTTCTTCTTCATCATCTGCATCGTTATCGATCGCATGTGCGCATCCTCTCCGTCGTCTCCGTCGTACCGTCCCCGGTCACGCCTGCCCCCGCAGACGCTGGGCCTTGTGCTCCGGCAGCGGCACCGCGCCCATGCCGCGGGTCGCCTGCTCGCGCTCGCGCATGAGCAGCTCGCTCATCCGGGCGGCCGTCGGATCGTCGACGTCGGCGACGATGTTGCCGTCGGCGAAGACGATCGCGCGGTCGGCATAGGAGGCGGCGACCGGGTCGTGCGTGACCATGATGATCGTCTGGCCGAGCTCCTTGACCGAGCTCTTGAGGAAGCTGAGCACTTCGGCGCTCGAGACCGAGTCGAGCGCGCCGGTCGGCTCGTCGGCGAACACGAGCGCCGGCTTCGTGATGAGCGCGCGCGCGATCGCGACGCGCTGCTGCTGTCCGCCGGACAGCTCGTTCGGACGGTGGCCCAGACGGTCCTGGATGCCGAGCGTGCGCACGAGCAGGTCGAACCACTGGCGGTCCGGCTTGGCGCCGGCGAGAGTCAGCGGCATCAGGATGTTCTGTTCGGCCGTGAACATCGGCAGCAGGTTGAAGCTTTGGAAGACGAAGCCGATGCGTGTGCGGCGCAGCAACGTCAGCTGCTTGTCGCCGAGCTTCGTCAGGTCATGGCCTTCGAACATGACGCGGCCCGAGGTCGCGCCGTCGAGGCCGGACATCGTGTGCATGAGCGTCGACTTGCCCGAGCCGGACGGTCCCATGATCGCCGTGAAGCGCCCCTGCTCGAAGGCGACGTTGACGCCGCGCAGCGCGTGGACGACGCTGCTGCCCTCGCCGTAGTCCTTGACGAGGTCGATCGCCTCGATCGCCGTGCGCGGCGGCGCCGCCGTGAACGGCTGCGCCGCGTGGTTCTGCCGCGACTCCGCGGCGGTTGGCATCTGTGTGGTCGGTGTGCCCATCGTGGTTTCCTTTCGTCGGCGCGGCCGGTCCGCGTCGCTTCGTTCCGATGGCATCCACGCTAGGCGCGCCGCG
>NZ_MVOG01000059.1 GCF_002286915.1 Bifidobacterium italicum
CCAGTCGTCGAAACGGAAGCGCGCGAGGCAGGCGACGGCGAGCAGCGCGAGCGCGAGCGCGATCGTGGCGACGGACTGCCCGGTGCCGCTCATCGCGCCGTCCTTCGAGACGTAGTAGGTGACGGCGCGCGCGACGTCGACGAGCGTCTCGACGATGAGCCACGAGCCCCACAGCGAGAACGGCGCCCAACCCCAGATGCTCGTGTCGTCGCGTCGGGAGAGGAACCACAGCGCCCACACGAGCGCCGTCTGCACGGCGATGAGCGTGACCGAGGCCGGATAGCTCTTGAAGGTCCACGCGAACACCCAGCCGACGCCGACGAGGCAGGCGCCCGTGAACAACGCGCCGAGCAGCGTGAAGCGCATGCGGCCGAGCCGCTTGGCGCGGCGGCGTCCGTTGCCTACGCGCACGAGCCAGACGGCGAGCAGCAGGTAGACGGGAATCCAGATGAGCTGCACGTAGCGCGGCGCCGAGAACCACGAATGCACGCGCTGGCGGGCGTCGTTCATGTCCACGTGCACGAGGACGCCGGCCTGCGCGAGCGCCATGACGACGATGAGCGCGGCGAAGGAGGCCCAGGCGACGATCATCTCGACGTCGTGCTCGCGTCCGCCGTCCTTGTCCCGCGCGTCCTTCGTGCGGCCGCCTCTCCGCGTCTCGTGCGGCTGCGGGGGGTCGGCGTCCGTCCTGCGCGACGGTGCGCCGTGCGTGTCGTTGTCTGCCATGGGTCTCGCTCCTTCGTCGTGTCCGTTTCCTCCGTTCCGGCCGCGCGGCGTCATGCGGGCGCGGCCGTGACGACTTCCAGCGTAGGCGAAGCCCGGGCGCCGGCGCGCGCAGTGGCTCCGTTTTTCGTCCCGTGGGTGAACGCGGCGGCCGTCGGCCGGCGCCTTCGGCGCGCCGGTGTGCGCCCATGCGAAGATTTCGAACAGGTGTTCGATTTTTTCATCCGGATGCGCTATCCTTGTGTTGCCTGCGCGCCCGCGGGACGGGTGCGCGGACGACCCCACACGGGAACCGAAAGGCGGGAATCCATTGGCAGCAGAACACGAAGCACAGGCGTCGCGCGCCGTCCTCGAACGCGTCATGTCGAGCGACACCTTCCTGAGCCGCGAGCTGGCGAAGGCGCCGTTGCGCGAGGAGCACGGTTCGCTCATCGCGGACATCGGCCATCTGCCCAACGACCTCAAGATCGTCATCCAGGGCGCGCGTGAGCACAACCTCAAGAACGCGGACCTCGAGTTCCCGCGCAACCGCATGGTCGTCTTCACGGGCCTGTCCGGTTCGGGCAAGTCGTCGATGGCCTTCGACACGTTGTTCGCCGAGGGCCAGCGCCGCTACGTCGAGTCGCTGTCCGCGTACGCGCGCCAGTTCCTCGGCCAGATGGACAAGCCCGACGTCGACTTCATCGAGGGCCTGAGCCCGGCCGTTTCGATCGACCAGAAGACGACGAACCGCAACCCGCGCTCGACGGTTGGCACGATCACCGAGATCTACGACTACCTGCGTCTGCTCTTCGCGCGCACCGGCATCCCGCACTGCCCGGTGTGCGGCGCCGAGGTGAGCGCGCAGACGCCGCAGCAGATGGTCGACCGCCTTCTGGGCAACCCCGAGGGCACGCGCTTCCAGATCCTCGCGCCGGTCGTGCGCGGCCGCAAGGGCGAATTCGAGGACCTGCTCGAGCTGCTGCGCGGCGACGGCTACGCCCGCGCGCTCATCGACGGCGAGATGCGCCAGCTGTCCGACGACATCACGCTGGCCAAGCAGAGGAAGCACACGATCGAGGTCGTCGTTGACCGCCTCGTCGTGCGCGACGGCATCCGCCAGCGCCTCACCGACTCCGTCGAGACGGCGCTGCGCCTGGCGAAGGGGCTCATGGTCGCCGACTTCGTCGACCGCGACGCCGACGCGCCGGACCGTCGCGTGCCGTTCTCCGAACATATGGCGTGCCCCAACGGCCACACGCTCGAGCTCGATGAGATCGAGCCGCGCACGTTCTCCTTCAACGCGCCCTACGGCGCCTGCCCCGAATGCACCGGCCTGGGCTTCAGCCTCGCGATCGACCCCGAGCTCGTCGTGCCCGACCCGGACAAGACGCTCAACGAGGGCGCGATCGAGCCGTGGATGATGACGAAGACCACCGGCGACTACTACCGCCACGTGCTCGAGGGCCTCGGCTCCGAACTCGGATTCGACCTCGACACGCCTTGGAAGAACCTGCCCGAGGAGACCCGTCAGGCGATCATGTACGGCAAGGACTTCAAGGTCACCGTCTCGTACCGCAACCGCTGGGGGCGCATGCGCGAATACTCGACCGGCTTCGAGGGCGTCGTGCGTTCGCTGATGCGCCGCCACGAGGAGACCGACTCCGAGCAGCGCAAGCAATACTACGAGTCGTACATGCGCGAGGTGCCCTGCGCCGTCTGCCACGGCAAGCGGCTCAAGCCGGAGGTGCTCGCCGTGACCGTCGGCGGTCTGTCGATCGCCGACGTGTGCGACATGCCCGCCGAGCGCGGCCTCAAGTGGATCAACGAGCTCGACCTGACCGGCGCCGCCGCACACATCGCCGGCGAAGTCGTCAAGGAGATCCGCGCGCGTCTCGGATTCCTCAACGACGTCGGCCTCAACTACCTGACGCTTTCACGCGCCGCGAAGACGCTCTCCGGCGGCGAGGCGCAGCGCATCCGCCTCGCCACGCAGATCGGGTCTGGCCTCGTCGGCGTCATGTACGTGCTCGACGAACCATCGATCGGCCTACACCAGCGCGACAACGCGCGCCTCATCGACACGCTCCACCATCTGCGCGACCTCGGCAACACGCTCATCGTCGTCGAACACGACGAGGACACGATCCGCAGCGCCGACTGGCTCGTCGACATCGGCCCCGGTGCCGGCGAACACGGCGGCGAAGTCGTCTACTCGGGCCCCGCCGACCATCTCGTCGACGCGAAACGCTCGATCACCGGCGACTACATCGCCGGCCGCAGACGCATCGAGACGCCGAAGAAGCGGCGCAAGGCGAAGAAGGGCCGCAGGCTGCGTGTCGTCGGCGCCCGCGAGAACAATCTCAAGGACCTCACCGTCGACTTCCCGCTCGGCGTCATGACATGCGTCACCGGCGTCTCCGGTTCGGGCAAGTCGACGCTCGTCAACCAGATCCTCTACCCGGTGCTCGCCGACAAGCTCAACGGCGCGAGGATCGTGCCCGGCAAGCACACCCGTGTCGAAGGCGTCGACCAATGCGACAAGGTCATCCACGTCGACCAGAACCCGATCGGACGCACCCCGAGGTCCAACCCGGCGACCTACACGGGCGTCTGGGACAAGATCCGCGCGCTGTTCGCGAAGACGCCCGAGGCGCAGGTGCGCGGCTACGGTCCGGGACGCTTCTCGTTCAACGTCAAGGGCGGCCGCTGCGAGGCATGCCACGGCGACGGCACGTTGAAGATCGAGATGAACTTCCTGCCGGACGTCTACGTCGACTGCGAGGAATGCCACGGCAAGCGCTACAACCGCGAGACGCTCGAGGTCAAGTACAACGGCAAGTCGGTCGCCGACGTGCTCGACATGCCGATAAGCGAGGCGGCCGAGTTCTTCAAGGCCTACCCGGCGATCTCGCGCTACCTCGACACGCTCGTGCAGGTCGGCCTCGGCTACATCCGCCTTGGCCAGCCCGCCACGACGCTTTCGGGCGGCGAATCGCAGCGCGTCAAGCTCGCGACCGAACTGCAGCGCCGCAGCACCGGCAAGACCGTCTACATCCTCGACGAGCCGACGACGGGCCTGCACTTCGAGGACGTCAACAAGCTCCTCGTCGTGCTCCAGGGCCTCGTCGACAAAGGCAACACCGTCATCGTCATCGAACACAACCTCGACGTCGTCAAATCCAGCGACTGGATCATCGACCTCGGCCCCGAAGGCGGCGAGGGGGGCGGCACGATCGTCGCCGAAGGCACGCCGGAGCACGTCGTCGAATGCGACCGGTCGTGGACCGGCAGGTTCCTCGAGCCGCTGCTCGGATAGCGGACGGCTGCATCGGCAACACCAACGTCATCATGGAGGCGACGTGAGCACATTCGAACGGCATGCGCCGGGCACCTGGCGCCGGATCGCGCGCGATCTGGCCGCATCCGGCGGCACGGACGGCGAGGGCGCCGGCGTCAACGCGAACGGCGCGCCGCTGCTCGGCGACAGCCGCGACCTGTTCCGCCCGAAGACCTCGGACATCCCCGCGCAGCCCGGCGTCTACAAGTGGCGCGACGGCGAAGGCCGAGTCATCTACGTGGGCAAGGCGAAGAACCTGCGCAACCGGCTGACCAACTACTTCCAGCCGCTGAGCCAGCTTCATCCGCGCACGCAGACGATGGTGCTCACCGCCCGTTCGCTCGAATGGACCGTCGTGGGCACCGAGATCGAGGCACTCACGCTCGAATACACGTGGATCAAGGAGTTCGACCCCCGGTTCAACGTCGTCTTCCGCGACGACAAGACCTACCCGTATCTGGCGATCTCGGCGGGGGAGGAGTACCCGCGCGTCTGGGTCACGCGCAGCCGTAAACGCCGTGACACCCGCTACTTCGGCCCCTATGCGAAGGTATGGGACCTGCGAAAAAGCCTCGATAGGCTGCTGCGCGCGTTCCCGGTGCGCACCTGCACGCCGTCCGTGTTCCGCAAGGCGCAGCTGACCGGACGCCCCTGCCTGCTCGCGTCGATCGGCAAATGCTCGGCGCCGTGCGTCGGCAGGATCGCGCCGAAGGAGCACCGGCGCATGTGCGAACAGCTCGTCGGCGTGCTCACCGGGCGCATTGGGCGTTCGTACGTCGCCCAGCTCACCGCGCAGATGAAGGAGGCGAGCGCCGACCTCGACTTCGAGCGCGCCGCGCGGCTGCGCGACGACATCCAGATGCTCTCGGGGGTCGTCGAGCAGAACTCCGTCGTCCTCGACCAGGAAGTGGACGCGGATGTCTTCGGCTTCGCCACCGATGAGCTCGAGGCGTCCGTGCACGCCTTCTTCGTGCGCGCCGGCACGATCCGCGGCGAACGCAACTGGAGCGTCGAACGCTCCGAGGGCATCGGGGACGACGAGATCATCGCCGACCTGCTCGTACATGTCTACGCCGACCTCGTCGGCGACGAACACCGCGGGGAGGAGCAGGGGGCGAAGGTCGTCGTCAACGAGGAACGCAACGCCGTCGCCTCCTCGCAGCGCTTCCGCGCGAGCGATCCGACGGCTCGCGCGCAGGCGACGCGTGAGCGCCGCGAACGGCTTGAGCAGACCGGGCGCGCCGACCTGCTCGCGCCGATCGCGCCTGTGCCCCGGCAGATCCTCGTGCCGTTCGAGCCGGCGCGCCGCGAGGAGCTCGAGACCTGGCTGTCCGGCCTGCGCGGGGGCGCCGTCTCGGTCGACGTGCCCCGGCGCGGATCGAAGCGCCAGCTGCTCGACCGCGCGGACCAGAACGCCCAGCAGGCGCTCCAACGCAGCAAGATGAGCCGCATCAGCGACTTCGGCGCGCGCACCGAGGCGATGAACGAGGTCGCCGAGGCGCTCGGACTCGACCAGGCGCCGCTGCGCATCGAATGCTACGACATCTCGAACACGGTCGGCGGCGCCTATCAGGTCGCGTCGATGGTCGTGTTCGAGGACGGCGTCGCGAAGAAATCCGAATACCGGCGCTTCGCGATCCGCGGCGCCGACGGCTCCGGCGCGCTCGACGACCTGTCGGCGCTCACCGAGACGCTCACGCGCCGGTTCAGACACGGCAACATCGCCGGCGACAGCGGCGAGAGCATCGACGACGAGCGGCGCGCGGGCCGCGCGATGCGCGACGACGTGCAGGGGGCGGGTCGCGCCGGGCTGATCGTGCAGCAGGACACGGACCGGCGTCGTTTCGCCTACAAGCCGAACCTCGTCGTCGTCGACGGCGGCAGGCCGCAGGTCATGGCCGCCGCGAAGGCCCTCGCCGACTGCGGCGTGGACGACGTGGCCGTATGCGGTCTGGCGAAGCGTCTCGAGGAGGTGTGGGTGCCCGACGACGACTATCCGATCATCCTCCGGCGCGCGTCGGAGGGCATGTACCTGCTGCAGCGTGTGCGCGACGAATCGCACCGCTTCGCGATCGACTACCATCGGCGGTCGCGCCGCAAGGGCGCGTTGCGTTCGGCGCTCGACGGCATCCCAGGCGTGGGGCCCGCGTTCCAGAAACGGCTGCTCGCGCATTTCGGCTCGGTGCGCGCGATGCGCGAAGCGAGCGTCGAGCAGCTCGAGGAGGTCAAGGGCATCGGATCGGCGAAGGCGCGGCGCATCTGGCAGGCGCTGCACAAGGACGACGCCGACGCGCCGACGGACGCCGGCGCCATGCCCGGCGGCGGCGCGAGGGAAACCTCGGTAGGGCGCGAAGGGCGCGACGGGGCGCCCGCCGACCCGGCCGCCGGCCGGTG
>NZ_MVOG01000006.1 GCF_002286915.1 Bifidobacterium italicum
TAATCGCACAAGCGGGCTTGACTGCGAGATCGACGGATCGAGCAGGGACGAAAGTCGGAGATAGTGATCCGGTGCCGGCGTACGGACGCGGCATCGCTCAACGGATAAAAGGTACCCCGGGGATAACAGGCTGATCATTCCCAAGAGTCCATATCGACGGGATGGTTTGGCACCTCGATGTCGGCTCGTCGCATCCTGGGGCTGGAGCAGGTCCCAAGGGTTCGGCTGTTCGCCGATTAAAGCGGCACGCGAGCTGGGTTCAGAACGTCGTGAGACAGTTTGGTCTCTATCCTCTGCGCTCGTTGGAATCCTGAGGAGGCCTGCCCATAGTACGAGAGGACCTGGGTGGACGAACCTCTGGTATGCCGGTTGTCGCGCCAGCGGCACGGCCGGTTGGCTACGTTCGGGAGGGATAACCGCTGAAAGCATCTAAGCGGGAAGCCCGCTCCAAGATAAGGATTCCTGACCACCCTCCGGGGTGGTGACAGACCCCACATGAGACCATGTGGTCGATAGACCGGACGTGGAAGCCCCGCAAGGGGGGGAGCCGACCGGCACTAACGGTCGAAAACGACCCCCCGCCACGACGCCCCGCGCACCACACGCGACCGGGACACGCGACTGGAGGATCCACACGAACCAAGCATCAACACGCAAACAACGAACCATCGTTCCCGCAGCACGAACACCTGCGCCCGCGTCCACCATCCGGTCCCCAAACCAACCACCAACCCCCACACGGGGGTGAACATGAATAACAGAACACAGTCTTGCGGCGGTCACAGCCCAGGGGAGACGCCCGGTCCCATTCCGAACCCGGAAGCTAAGACCTGGCACGGCGATGGTACTGCACCCGACAGGGTGTGGGAGAGTAGCACGCCGCCGCACCCACACTTCACCCAGAGAGCCCACCCAACAGTGGGCTCTCCTTTTTTCACAAACACACTTCCAAACGGAAACGCGCGCGTCCCCTTTTCACTCAGCGTCCCCTTTTCACTCATCCATGCAATATGCATCGTAAGGCCCTACAATGGAACGCGACAGCATTGTCCTGTCGTGGGCGGATCACGGCAGCCATCGAATCGGGGAATGATGCGCAGACGTGTGACGCTCAAGGAGATCGCCAAAGAGGCCGAGGTGTCGCCGGCTGCGGTCTCGCTCGTACTCAACAACAAACCGTCGCGCATCGCCAAGGAGACGCAGCAGCGCATCCGGGACATCGCCGCACGGCTCAACTACGTCGTCAATGAGAACGCTCGCGGCCTCGTCACGAACGAGACGCATCTGATCGCGCTCATCGTCCCGGACATCGAGAACATGTTCTTCGCGTCGCTCGCGCGGCATCTCGAGGAGGCATGCCACGAAGCCGGCTATGCGCTGTTCCTCTCCAATTCGAACGATCTGCGCGCGAACGAAAGCGCGCTGATGACGAACTACCTCGCGCGCGACATCGACGGGATGCTGCTCATCCCGTCACTGGAATCGTACCGCCACACGCGGCAGCTGCAGCGGCAGATCGCGGACGCGCATTGCCCCGTCACGCTCATCGACCGTCTCGTCACGGCCCATATCTGCGACGGCGTCGCCTTCGACAACACGCAGGGCGGCAGGCTCGCGGCGCAACGGCTGCTCGAGGCGCGCCATCGTCGCTTCGCGTGCATCAGCGGCCAAGTCGATGACGTCAACGCGGGCAATCGCATGCGCGGATTCGTCGATGTGCTGCACGGCCATCACATCACCGATGATGACATTCTGGTGCTCAACGGCAACTACCGTTTCGGCAGCGGCTATGCGCTTGCGGATCGTGTGCTTGATTTCGGCGCGACCGCGCTGTTCTGCTGCAACGACCTGATGGCGATGGGCGTCATGCAGCGGCTCGCCGAGCTCGGCCTGCATGTGCCCGAGGCGTTGTCGATCATCGGATACGACAACATCCTGCGGCGCTTCGGCATGGCGTCCAGGCTCACGACGATCGAACAGGACGTCCACAAGCTCGCCGTGCGCAGCTGGGAGTGCCTGTATCGCCATATCCGGCGGCACGATACCGGTAAGGACTGCGTCACGGCGACGCGGACGTCGCTGCTCACCCCGCAGCTCGTCGCCGGCGAGACCGTCGCCTAGGCGCGCGTCCCGCCTGGCGGCATCGACGCCGGAAGAGGACACGCCACTTCCATTCCTCTTTTGGCAGAACCTCGCATGATGGTCTATGATGAACGTAGTTCTTTGATAAAACGTTTTACCAAAGAGCGGCAGCAACAGTCCAACTTCGTCGACGACGACGTGGTATTTCAAGGAAGAAGGAAGGACGAAGCGATGAAGAAGTTCATTTTGGATCTGGACACCGGTGTCGATGACGCGCTCGCCATCTCGTACGCGTTGGGCAGCCCGGAAATCGAACTCATCGGCATCACCGGTACCTACGGCAATGTGCTCATGGAGCAGGGCGTGCGCAATGCGCTCGCGATAACCGACCTGCTCGGACATCCCGAAGTCCCGGTGTACAAAGGCCTGCCCCATGCGAGCACGAAGGATTCGTTCGAGGTGCTCCCGATCTCCTCGTTCATCCACGGCGACAACGGCATCGGCGACGTCGCCATCCCGGATTCGGACCGCGAGGCCGAAAGCGAGCCGGCCGTCGACTTCATCATCGATGCGGCGAAGACCTACGGCGACGAACTCGTCTATGTGCCGACGGGACCGCAGACGAACCTCGCCGCCGCGTTCAAGAAGGCGCCAGAGATCGCCGACCAGCTCGGCTCGATCGTGCTCATGGGCGGCGCGCTGACGGTGCCGGGCAACGTGAACGCATGGACCGAAGCCAACATCTCCCAGGATCCGGACGCCGCGGACTACGTGTTCCGCCACACGAAGCATGCGACGATGGTAGGCCTCGACGTGACGCTGCAGACGCTGCTCACCTACAAGGAGACGCGGACCTGGCGCGATCTGGGCAACGCCGCGGGCGCGTTCCTCGCCGACATGACCGATTTCTACATCAAGGCCTACGAGACCACGGCCCCGCACCTCGGCGGCTGCGGTCTGCACGATCCGCTCGCCGTCGGCGTCGCCGTCGACCCCACGCTCGTCAGCGTCCATCCGATCAACATGAAGGTCGACGTCGAGGGTCCGACCCGCGGCCGCACGATCGGCGTCGATGAGCGCCTCAACGATCCGCACAAGACGATGGGCGTCGCGCTCGGCGTCGATGTGCCGAGGTTCCTCGACGAATTCATGACCCGCATCACGAACGTCGCGCGTCGGGCCGTCTGAGCCCCGCGCCTGCAACCGCAATCATTCCCGTACCAAACAAGGACCAATCATGAGTGCTATAACTGACAACGTCGTCAAGCAGGACGCACCGGACCTCGAAGCGCAGAACAAGATGGCCGTGCGCGCCCTCATCCTGCTGCTCATCACCTTCATCCTCGGCACGCTGTGCCTGCAGGGCTTCAACCTGGTGTTCACCAACATCGGCAACGACGTCGGCGCGCCGGAGCAGGCGGCCCTGATCACGAGCCTGCCGAGCATCGTGCTCGGCATCGTCTGCTTCATCTACGGCTCCCTCGGCGATTTCGTCTCGCTCAAGAAGCTGATCGTATTCGGCCTCGTCACGCTGTTCGTCGGATCGTTGTTCGGATTCATCGCGAACTTCTTCTTCACGAAGAACCTGTGGACGGTGATCATCGCCCGCATGCTGCAGACTGCCGGCGAGCAGGTCTCGGGCTCCGTCTACCTGGTCATCGCCACGAAGTACCTGAAGAAGGAACTCAAAGTGATCTTCTTCGGCCTGTTCACGGCCGGCTATCAGATCTCCGCGGCCATCGGCGTCTTCGCCGCCGGCCTGCTCACCTCGATCGCATGGCAGTACCTGTTCCTCATCCCGGCCGTCACCATCGTGTTCCTGCCGTTCCTGCTGCATCTGCTGCCGAACCGCCGCGGCGGCTCGCAGCATGTGGACTGGGTTGGATTCGTCATCTTCGGCCTCGCCTCGGCCTTCCTCTCGTTGTTCTTCTCGTACAACAAGTGGTGGATGCTCGGCGTGTGCGCCGCGCTGTTCGTGGTCTTCGCGGTGTACATCAACAAGGCCGACGATCCGTTCATCACGCCGGCGTTCTTCAGGAACACGCGCTGGCTCGCGGGCATCATGCTCATCGTGCTGTTCTACTTCACCAACTATTGCGTCTCGCCGATCTTCAACAGCATGGGCGGCGCGCTGTACGGCATGGACGTGACGCAGGTCTCCCAGTACATCGTGTGGGCCTTCATCGTGGCCGCCGTCTTCGGCACCACCTCGGGCTGGATCGTCGGCAAGATCGGCCGCACGCCGGCCATCGTGCTCGCATCGCTGTTCATGATGTGCGGATTCGTCGGTTCGGCGCTGTGCGTGAACACGAACTTCGCGCTGCTGACGGTCTTCGCCTGCGTGTTCTACGCCGGCTGTGGCCTGATGTACTCGCCGGTCGTCTCCACCGTACTGGACACGCTGCCGGTCGATGAGTCCGGACGCGGCGTCGGCATGAACGACCTCGTGATGAACGTGACCGCCTCGATCGGCATCGCCGTCTTCGGCGCGCAGCTGGGCGCGACCACGCTCGGCGGCGGATCGCTCATCGGCGCGACCGGACCGGCCGCCGTCTACTCGAACCTGCTGCTCATCGCCGCCGGCGTCGTCGCCCTCGGCCTCATCTGGTTCGTCGTGTTCCACAAGAAGATCTACGCCGGCGAGAGCGCACAGGAACAGAAGACCGTCGATCAGCCGCAGGAGGTGCAGGAGGTGCTCGACCCCGTCGAGTGACGCCGCTCGGGGCGTCCCGCCCATATGACGCGCGGACGCCCCATCCTCCGGTCAACGCACGGCCGATCGCACGGCACAATGAACGCACAGGAAAAGGAGAGCTCATGAACACCGCACAGACACTCGATCTGCTGGACCGCATCCATGGTTCGGTATCGGTCGTCGGATCGATGAACGCGGACTACACCGTCACCACCGAACGTCTTCCCGGGCCGGGTGAGACGGTCACCGGAGGGCCGTTGCAGGTGCTGCCCGGAGGCAAATCGGGCAATCAGGCGGCCGCGGCGGCGAAGCTCGGCGCCACGGTCCGCATGTTCGGGGCCGTCGGCTCCGACGCCAACGCCGATTTCCTGCTTGGCAGCCTCGCCGACGCCGGCGTGAACATCAGCGGCATCCGCAAGGTGCTGGGCCCCAGCGGCACCACCGTGATCACCGTGGACTCGACGGGCGAGAACACGATCGTCTACTCTCCGGGATCCAACGCCAACGTCAGCGTGGAGTACGTGGAATCGCAGCGGGATCTGCTCACCGCGTCCTCGGTGCTCGGCCTGTGCCTGGAAAGCCCGTTGGAGACGGTGACCGCATGCGCCAGGATGTGCCATGAGGCCGGCGTCAAGGTGCTCGTCAACGATTCACCCTTCCTGCCGCAGCTGCCCGCCGAGCTCATCGCCAACGCCGACATCCTGCTCGTCAACGAGCACGAGCTCGTCCAGCTGCTGCACATCGACGAACCCGAGGACGACGACTGGGACGGCTTCGACTGGGCATACGCGCAGGGCCGGCTGCACGACTTCGGATTCCGGCAGGCGATCGTCACGCTCGGCGGCGACGGCTCGGTCGTGCTCGATGAGGACGCGCAGGATCCCATCGTCCGCATCCAGCCGGTGCATGTGGCCGCCGTGGACACCACCGGCTGCGGCGACTCCTTCATGGGCACCGTGCTTGCGGCGCTCGCCTCCGGCATGACGCTGCGGGAGGCCGCCCGGCTCGCTTCGTACGTATCCGCCTATGCGGCGACCGGTTACGGCGCGCAAGCGTCCTACGGCACGAGCGTGCAGATCCGCGATATGTTCGTGCTGAAGCGCTGAAACGAACGGTCGTATGCATGAGGGCGCCGGTCCCGATCGGGACCGGCGCCCTCATGCATACGACCGAGCCGTCACGCGTAGATGTTGCGCGTGCGCATGTCCTCGGGCAGCCCGTTGAGCAGATTCGAGACGGAACGCGATTCGAAGACCGAACGGATGCCGGCGGCGAGCAGCGGCGCCGTCGACAGCACCGTCATGTTCGGCAGACGCTTCTCCTCGGGGATCGGCACCGTGTCCATCAGCACGATCTCCTTCGCGCCGCTGTCGCGCAGACGCTCGACGGCGGGACCGGACAGCAGGCCGTGCGTCGCGACGAGCGTGACCGACTTCGCGCCGTGCTCGTGGAGCGTGCGGACGGCCTCGCATATCGTGCCGGCCGTGTCGATCATGTCGTCGACGACGACGCAGTCGCGGCCCTTGACATCGCCGATGATGCCGTGGGCGACCGCATGGTTCGGGCGCGTCGTGTCGCGGGTCTTGTGGATGAAGGCGAGCGGGAGGCCGCCGAGCTTCGCCGCCCACTGCTCCGAGACCTTGATGCGGCCTGCGTCGGGGGAGACGATCGTCGTGTTGTCGAGAGGCAGACGGTTGCGCATGTAGTCGAGCAGCACCGGCATCGCCGTCAGATGGTCGACCGGGCCGCTGAAGAAGCCCTGCTCCTGCGCGGCGTGCAGGTCGACGGTCATGACGCGGTCGGCGCCGGCCGCCTGCAACAGCGAGAACATCAGCTTCGCCGTGATCGGTTCGCGGCCCAGATGCTTCTTGTCCTGACGCGAATAGCCGAAGAACGGCGCGACGACGGTGATCGAACGCGCCGAGGCGCGTTTGGCGGCGTCGATCATGATGAGCTGTTCCATGATCCATTTGTTGATCGGTTGCGTATGCGCCTGCATGATGAACACGTCGGCGCCGCGGACGGGCTCGGTGAACCGCACGTACATCTCGCCGTTCGCGAAGTCGTAGGCCGTCGTTGGCAGGACCTCGGTGCCGAGATAATGCGCGGTTTCCTCAGCTTGTTCCGGATAGGCGCGTCCGGTGACGAGTGCGAGTCGCTTATCGGGTGTGCCTTCGAGAACTGCAGACATGGTTCGCCTTTCAAATGCGTGGGAGTACCCGTGGTTCAAGCAACACCAATATAACAATGCGGCTGTATGTGGGGCGGGCGGCGTTCGGCCCATGCGCGACGCGAGGGGCGCCGCGCGAGGGCCTGCGCGGCGAAACGCGCGGGAACGCCGGCGCCTGCGCCGGGCGGAGGTGTCCTGCGCCGCGGCTATGCTGTGAAAGTTGCTCTGAACCGGATGCGCCGCAACGGCGCCCCGGGACACGGCACAACGCATACACACTCCTGTCACGGAACGTCCGTGGCCGAAAGTCCGAAGGAGGTGGGTGATGTCTGCGCATAAGTACGAAATGATGTTCATTGCCGATCCTGAACTGGATGAGAACGGTCTGAAGAAGCTGACTGATCAGCACATGGAGATCGTCACCAAGGAAGGCGGTTCCGTCGAGAACATCGATATCTGGGGACGCCGCAAGCTCGCTTACGAGATCGACGGCAAGAACGAAGGCAACTACGTCGTCGTGACGTACAGCTGCGAACCGCAGGTCAGCGACGAGCTCGACCGCGTCATGAACCTGAACGAAGCGATCGTTCGCACGAAGATCATCCGTAAGTAATTCCGCTGTAGGGTTTTTGCACAAGGATAGGCAGGCAAGACATGGCAGGTGAAACCATCATCACGATCACGGGCAATCTGACCCGCGATCCGGAACTGCGCACCGTGGGCAGCGGCTCGACGGTCGTCAACTTCACCATCGCTTCGTCCACGCGTACGTTCAACCGGAACACCAACCAGTGGGAGGACGGCGACACGCTGTTCATGAACTGCTCGGCGTGGGATTCGGCACGCACCTCGCTTGCGTCGAACATCGCGAACACACTGTCCAAGGGCATGTCCGTCATCGCTCAGGGCCGTCTGACGCAGCGCTCGTATCAGGCGCAGGACGGCTCGCAGCGCACCGTCGTCGAGCTGCGCGTCGAGGACATCGGTCCTTCGCTGCGCCGCGCGACCGCGCAGGTCCAGCGCCAGTCCGCGAGCTCCGGCTTCGTCGGCAACCAGCAGGGCGGCTACAACAACGCCCCCGCCGGCGGCGCGAACCGTGGAGGATACCAAGGTGGAGCCGCCTACAACGGTGGCGCGAGCAGCTACGGCGCTCCGCAGCAGCAGGCTCCGGCCACCGATCCGTGGGGCGAGTCCTCGCAGTCCTCGGGCTCGAGCTTCGGCAGCTTCGGGACGAGCGAATTCGGCGGCAACGGCGACGAGGACGATTTCTAAAGCACCGGGTCGTACGCCGAACCCAACATCCGCAATACCACAGCACCACATCATTTCATTTGTAAGGAGACCATAGATGTCACGCAAGAGGCCGCAGCCGCCGGTGAAGCCGTTCAAGAAGAAGCCGAACCCGCTCAAGGCTGCCAAGGTTACCGAGATCGATTACAAGGACGTCGCGCTGCTGCGCAAGTTCATCTCCGATCGTGGCAAGATCCGTTCCCGTCGCATCACCGGCGTCACCGTGCAGGAGCAGCGCGAGATCTCGAAGGCGATCAAGAACGCCCGCGAGATGGCCCTGCTGCCGTACGCCACCAACGGCCGCTGATTCTAGGAGGAGTTGAAGATGGCAACCACCAAGGTTATTCTTAAGCAGTCCGTCAACAATCTGGGCCACGCCGGCGACATCGTCGAGGTCAAGCTCGGCTACGCCCGCAACTACCTAATCCCGCAGGGCTACGCCCTCGCCTGGTCGAAGGGTGCCGCCGCTCAGGCCGAAGCCATGAAGCGCGCCCGCCTCGCCAAGGCCGTCGCGACCCGTGAGGGTGCCGTCGAGGCCAAGGGTCTCATCGAGGGCATCGCCGTCGAGATCCCGGCGAAGGTTTCCGAGTCCGGCAAGCTCTTCGGCGGCATCTCGAACGAGCAGATCGCCAAGGCGCTCGCCGACAAGGTCGCGGTCGATCCGAAGGCGATCACCGTCGAGTCGATCAAGACGACCGGCGAATTCCCGGCCACCGTCGCCCTGCACCCGGAGATCACCGCAAACTTCTTCGTGAAGGTCGTCGCCGAGTGATCATGCCGGCCGCGCACACCGCGCGACCACCACAGACCCAAACCGTCTGAGCTTAAGCAATAGGGAAGGCCCCGCAGCCAATCAGCTGCAGGGCCTTCCTGTATCTTGTTGTCTCGATCAGCCGCGAACGATCAGTCGTCGCTGTCGCTGATCTCGACCGTGAGCTTGTCGCCGTCCACGCTGAAGGTGCCGGACATCGACGACATCGTCGTCTCACCGTCCTCCGGCTCCCAGCCGTCCGAATCCTTGCGCTCGTAGGTGTACTTGACCTCGGTGCCGTAGTCGGTCTGGAACGTGCCGTAATCGGTGTCCACCTGCACCTGCGGGTAGTCGGTGACCGACCACGTGAAGTTGCGCACGTTCTTGTCGTCGCCGTAGGAGTACACGCTGAACGGGCAGCCCTTCGGCTCAAGATCGGTGGATTTCTCGCATTCGTCGATCTTCGCGTTCACCTTCTGCTGAATCGCCTCGGTCAACGCGTCGGTGGCCTCGACGGCAACCTCCGTGTACGCGTCCGGCGACGATTCGTCGCCGGACGCGATGATGTGTGCGGTCTTCGCCTTGAGATACTTCGACTTGCCCGCCGACACGCTGTAGGTGCCCGGATACACGGTGATCGACCACGCATCGCCGTCCGCGTCTTTCGTGTTCTTTTCGGTGACCTCGACGCCGTTGATGTCGAGCGCCGAGATCGCCGTGGGCTTGGCAACGTGGATCGTCGTCGTCATCGGCTCGGCGACGCCCCAGTCGGTGAAGAACACCGACTTGCTGCCACGCTTGATCATCTTGAGGTCATGGGTGACCTCCTTGCCGTCGAGCGTGTACGAGACGGTAACGATCTTCGAATTGCCGTTCGCCTTCTCCTTGATGACCTGTGCGTTCGAGATGCGGCCGTCCTTCGGCGCGGCGTTGTTGGACAGCAGTTTCATCTGATCGTTCTTGACCTGCGGCTTGGCGATGCTGTTCGCACGGTTGAAGTCGCCCGATTCGATCGCCGCGATGTACTGCTTCGCTGTGGCCGACGCGCTGAATGTCGACGAATTGAGCGCCGAGAAGACGATTGACAGCACGATGATGAGACCGACGACGACACCGCCGATGATGAGCCACATCTTCGTTTTCGGCGACATCGGCTTGCGCGTCGCCGCGGCGGCCGGTGCGCCTGGCACAGCGGGAGCGATGCCCGGGGTCGGCATCGCTGACGGCGGCATCATGCCAGGAGTCGGCACGGCGCCCGCAGGGACGGCGAAGGTCTCGGTCGCGCTTGCGACACCGGACGGCGTCGCCATCGTCATCGATTCAGTGACGACGACCTCGTTCGCGTCATGGCGCGTCGAACGCAGACCCGGACGCACGGTGCCGCCGACGAGAATCGGCCAGATGCCGGGCAGCGACTGGATGAGGGTCGGTCCGAGCAGACGGGAGACGACCTCGATGATGAAGGACCACAGCGCCGCGATCAGGCAGAACCACAGCGCCGGCACGATCTGGTACGACATGCCGGTCGCGGTGCCGACGCCGCTGGCACCGGTGAGCACACCCATGAACAGATATGGCGTGATGAGCCAGAAGGCCAGCCAGAACACCGGCGCTTGCCAGCAGAATCGCCAATCGGCGTAATACGGGTCATAGGCATTGCGTGCGGCGGCGCGCAGCGCGACATAGAAGCCGCACAGCAGATAGAGGACGAACATCAGCCACAGCGCCCACATGTAGTCGAATCCGGCCGTCATATCGGAGCTGAACAGCGAAATCGAAATCGTGTTGGTGCCGGTCGACGCGAATTCGATGGCGCCGAAGGAGCCGATGACGATGTTCCATGCGCTTAGCGCAGGCAGCACGACCGGAAGGAACGCCCACAGCGCGGACACGTTGCCGCCCTGCGAGCTCAGCTTCGTCGTCGTGACGATCATGATGATGAGCGCGACGACGGTCGACACGACGACGTAGCAGGCCGCCGATTCGACGACGGTGCGGCGGAAGCCGCGGACGCGATGCGCCCACGTCCACGCGGCAGTGAAGACGTTCGACTCGTCGGCGGTCGTATCGGCGAGGAAATAGCCGATGAGCGCGCCGAGCGTCGCGAGGATGAACACAAGCGCGAAGGTGCGGAACGTCGCGCCGGACAGCGTGATGTAATTCGAATCTTCGCTATAGGAGTAGCGCATGATCGCCGTGAGCAGCAGCATGACGAGGCCGGAGACGATGCCGACGGCGAAGGAGCTGAGGACACCGACCCAACGGAAGCGGATCGTCGCCTTGCGCGCCATCAGGAACGCGCCGAACGCGCAGCCGATGGCGAGCGCATAGCCGATCCACGACAACGGCGTCATGATGGAGAAGGAACCCACCAGACCGCCGTCGGAACCGATGTTCGCCGTGATTGAACCGGAGTTGCCGAGCGCGAGATAGATGCCCAGACGGTGGAAGAAGTTGAGATTGGTCAGCGGCTCGTTCATGCCGGAGGAATCGATGACGTTCTGCAGCGAGCTCCACGAGATGAGCAAGCCGAACAACGCCATGACGATCGCGGCGCCGAGTCCGACGCCGGTGGAAGTGCCGAAGGCGGCGAGCTGCTGCGGCGTGACCTGCACCGGAGCCTTCGGCGTAGCCGGCTGCGGAGCTGCGGCCATCGGAACTCCTGGAACGGGCGGGACGGTCGGTGCGCCCGGTGGTGCTGGAGCGGACGGTGCTGCTGGCATTGCAGGTGCGGGTGCTGCGGGTGCTGCCGAGGCCGGCTGCGGTGCCGGTACGGCGGCGTACGGTGGCAGCGTCGTCGTCGGCTGATAGCCGGTCGGTGCGGCCGGGGCTGCAGGCTGCGGCGGAACGGCAGGCTGCGTCTGCTGATGCACCGACGTCCCGCACGACGGGCAGAACTGTGAGCCAGCCGGGACGGCTGCGCCACAATGTGGACAATACATCTGGAAGCTCCTTCTCTCCTCAGTCGGTGGGGCGATCCCCCTAGTGCCGATTGTATCCCAGAGGGTCGTGCCGCCGTCGGCGGCCGGACGCACGGCGTATAGCAAGGTGCATATATGCATATATATTGGGAGGATGGGGCCGGAGGCGGCCCTGCATGAACGGATGCCATAAGAACGGGGCAACCGCTGATTGGATGCACAAATCGGCGACGAGGAAGGGAAGTGACCGACGATGCAATGTCCACAATGCCATGCACAGGTCGAAGAGGGGGAGGGCTTCTGCTGGAACTGCGGCACACGACTGCAGCAGACGGCGCCGATGCCCGATACGACACGCGTCGCCGGAGTCGCCGTGTCGCCACCGGCGCCGGCCGCGCCGTCCGCAGCGGCGGAAACGAGCGTCATACCGCCCGCGCCATCCTACGACGCATCGATGTACGAGGAAACGGTCCTCGGACCGACACCGACGGCTCCGGTCGCCCCTCCTGCGGCGTCGAGCGTGCCGCCGGCAGCTACTGTGCCTCCTGCGGCCGCCGTGCCACCGCCGATGACGCCGCCGACTCCGGGCGATAACGGTGGCAAAAAGCCGAAATCAAACCGCGGACTCATCATCACGCTCATCGTGCTCGTCGTCATCATGATTGCAGCAATCGGCTTCTGGATCTGGCAGTCGACCCGCACAAACGACGACGCCTCCACACAGCCGACGACGCAACAGCAGACGACGGACGACGCTTCGTCAGGCGACGTCGACGGCAATGACAAAGACGACAAAGACAAGAAGAAAGACGCAAAGTGCACGGCGACACCAGACGTCGACGTCGACGACCTCAGCGTCAACGGCAACTCACTCATCGCCACACTCGCACTCAGTGCCAAATCATGCGACAACGGCACCTACGCCGAACCCAACATCAAAATCACCGTCAAAAACGACGACGGCGACGTCATCGCCGCAGCCGTCTACGACTTCACCAAAAAACCCATCACCTTCCAAGACGGCGAAGCAACCACACAAATCGCCTTCAACTCACGGCAACACTGGCAGCCGGCCGACGAAATCACCTCACCGACGAACGCCAAAGTCATCTGGCAAACCGGACAAAAAGGCGAAGGCAATGCATCCGCAGACGTCGCCGACGCGCGCGGCGGCGCATCCATCGACACTGCCGATAACGAACGCTACGCACAACTCGCCCTCAAACGGCAACTCAACGACGACTCATCACTGACCTCGCCGTTCTACTCCGACTACACCACACAGCTGTCCAGCAAAAAATACAACATGAACATCGACGGCAAAGCGTGGAAGTACACCGACATCTACGAACAATTCCTCAAACTGCACTACAAACACCCCAATGCGATCCTCATCTGGGCCGCCGACTACTACAACTACACCAAACACGGCCACGCAGCCGACTACTACGTCATCCTCTCCGGCGAAACATTCTCACGGGCAGAGGATGCCACGGAGTGGTGTTCGGCAAACGGATATGCGGCTCAGGACTGCGTAGCGGTGGATCTGCAGTAGGGGTTTGCGGCTGCTTGCTTGCTTGAGCGTGCTTATGCGTGCTTTTTGCGTGCTTGAGTATTCTGCTGCGGCTGCGGCTGCGGCTGCGGTTAGGCGAAAGGCGGCGCGCAGACGACGAAGGGAAATGTTATTCGTCGTCTGCGCGCCGCCTTTCGCGATTTTGTAGTGACGTGCACGTTTCTATGCTGCTGTGGCTTTGTGGTGACGTGCACGTTGCGTGTTTGTTTGTTGATGACGTCGGGTTGCGTAGGGGGGGGGCGATGCAGTGCTCGGGGTGGGGAGGGCAAGGTAAGATAAGAGAAGGGAGGTAAATGTGAAGGAATTGTGAAGATGTGGATGAGGGGAGAGGATGAGGGAGGTATGAGAGGGGTTGTGGGGGTTGTTTTGGGATTTTGGGAGAACGTTGGAAAATCGGGGTTTCTGTGGCGCGACACGCCGGAGGTTGCGGTGGGGGAGAATCCGAGTATATTTATCTCTCGGTTCACGAACCAACGCCCCTTTAGCTCAGTTGGTTAGAGCAGCTGACTCTTAATCAGCGTGTCCAGGGTTCGAATCCCTGAGGGGGCACCGCAGAAGGCCTCGGTCGAATATCGACCGAGGCCTTCATCGTGTTCGCCGTCATGTGCCTAGCAGTGATTGTGATCGGTTGGGGTGCGGGGTGTGGCGGTGGTGTTCGCTGGGGTTGTCGGTTGTGATCGGTTCGGGTGCGGGCTGCGGCGAAAACGATTGCTGAGATGCGGCCGCGCGGGTGAGGATGGGGGTGTGCATCGCTCTGGGCGAACATAGTTGGGCACGATGCATAGGATGAATACGAATCACATCAATGACCGCTCCGATGGCCATGCCATGTCGGAAGCGACGGCATGCCGACAGCCCGGCACTGCCGGTGACGGGAGCGCGGGACAGCAAAGAAAGGAGAAAGCGGACGATGCAGCAGCATCAGTGGGAATCGACCTTTGCGGCCTTGGACAGGCTGATGGCGCAGAGCGATGACGAATCGACTGTCGCCGTGATGGAACGCCAGTACGGCGAATAAGGCGAAGGGCAAGCGACCGGTCGCGTCGCAGTGAACGGCGACCATGACGAAGCTCGCGGGCGGCCGTCCCGGCGAGTTTTTTTATGCGCCGCGCACAACGCCGTGTGCGGCCGGGACCGGGACCGGGAGATCCCGTCCGCTGTTTGGGTTTGATGGCGTGAGGCGGGCATGATGCCGATCAGCATAGGTTCGGCGTCGTGTGCGGCCGCGGAGGCGCTCGCGGGCGAAGCGCAGCGCGGATGGGGGAGACGGGCTTTCGTCAGCGGACTCCCGAGGCTGGCCCTGCGTGGGGTGATGCTCGTGTTGCCCATGGCGGGCGCTACACTCATACCGGTTCCCACGCATTTCGATACGGGGTGAGCCATGCAATCCATCCATCAGAGAAGATTAATCAAACCATCTTGCATACGCATAGAGAAGGCTGAGGAGCAGTGGAATACTCGTTGTTTACGCGGCTGGCGGCGGAGTTCGTCGGAACCGCGGTGCTGATGATCTTCGGCAATGGCGCAGTGGCCAATGTCGAATTGAAGAACACGAAAGGGCATAACGCCGGCTGGCTCAACATCGCGATGGGCTACGGTTTCGGCGTCATGTTCCCGGTGCTGATGTTCGGTGGCGTCTCCGGCGCGCACATCAACCCGGCAATGACGCTCGCGCAGGCCGTCAACGGCATGTTCCCGTGGAGCCAGGTCCTGCCGTACATCTGCGCGCAGATCCTCGGTGCCGCCGTCGGCCAGCTCATCGTCTACATCTGCTACTACCCGCACTACAAGGAGACCGAGAGCGCCGAAGCGATCCTCGGCACCTTCTGCACGACCGACGCCTACGCGACGCGCCGTAACTATTTCATCAACGAGTTCGTCGGCACGATGATCCTCGTTCTCGGCGCGCTGTGCTGCCTCGAGCTGCAGTGGGGCAAGACGAACTACGCGGCCGCGTCGATCGTCGTCGGCTTCATCGTCTGGGGTCTCGTCTGCTCGCTCGGCGGACCGACCGGCCCCGGCCTCAACCCGGCCCGCGACCTGATGCCGCGTCTGCTGCACCAGATCCTGCCGATCCCGCACAAGGGCTCGTCGCGTTGGAACGAGGCGTGGATCCCGGTCGTCGCGCCGATCCTGGGCGGCATGCTCGGCTGCTGGCTGTTCAACGTGCTGTTCGCGATCTGATCCGCGTTCCCGATATCCGTTTCCCGTGAATCCCTGTGAAGCGGCCCGTGGGCATCCCGCGGGCCGCTTTGCGATGCCGCGTCCTCCATGCTTCGCCGTCGTTGCTATAGTGGGGGCGGACGATTCGCGGCCACGTCCGCGAGCCGGGCGGCGACGCGGGCGACGGCGCATGCGTCGAGGGCGGCTCGGGCGGCGGTCATACGGAGCAGGCAGTGCAGGCATACGGGAACGGATGAGTCATGGGTGGTGCGAACATGAACAGGGCCTCTCGTCGGCGCCGCCACAGGCGTCTGCGACGACGCTACGTCGTTCGTCGCGTCGTCGCGGCGGTCGCGCTCGTGTTGCTCGTCGTCGGCGTCGCCGCAAGCACCGGCGCGTCGGTGGCGCATGTCACGGCGACGCCGGACGAAGGTGGCGCCGCGACTGCGAACATCGATTTCACGAAGGCGCTGCGCATGGCCTTTGCGAACGGGCAGATCAAGGAACCGGAACCGCTGCAGCCGAAAAGCGACGAGGATCGCCGCAACGAGGCTGCGCGGCAGGAGCTCGACGCGCTCGCCGCGCCGATGTCCGCCGAGCAGCGCAAGCAGATCTACGACAAGGCGAAGCAAACGGCCGAGCACAGCGGCGCACAGGTCACGAAGATGACGTACTGCGTCGCGACGAACGGCGACGTCGGCGACAAGTCGGCCTTCGCGAACACCGTCGACCGGGCGCTCAACGATCCGCGCGGATGGCCGCGCGCCGGCGTCGTGTTCCAGCAGGTCGACGGCGGCTGCGACGTGACGGTGACGCTCGCCGCGCCGGAGAAGCTGCCGACGTATTCGACGTACTGCTCGAGCGAATACAGCTGCCGCGTCGGCGCCGACGTCATCATCAACAAGAAACGCTGGGACGGCGCCGTCGACCACTGGTTCCAGGAGGGCGGCACGCTCGCGAGCTACCGCACGATGGTCGTCAACCACGAGGTCGGCCACGCGCTCGGACACCTCGACAACGAACAGCCGTGCGGCGGCGACGGGCAGAAGGCGCCGCTGATGCAGGAGCAGTCGATGTTCCTCAACGGCTGCACGGTGAACCCGTGGCCGCTCGACAGCGAGCTGTGGACGACCTTCGTCGGCTCGCCGGCGTGATATCGTCGCGACGAGATGACGATACGAACGACACCGGGAATCGAAAGGCGGCCCGCGGATGAGCGGTAGGTTCGCGCCGACGCCGTCGGGGCGCATGCATCTGGGCAACGCGTACGCGATGCTCGCGGCGTGGCTGTCCGCGCATGCGCGCGGCGAGGACGTGAGGCTGCGCATCGAGGACATCGACGTGCCCCGCGTCATGCCGGGCGCCGACGAGTGGATCCGCGACGACCTCATATGGCTCGGGTTGGACTGGTCGGGCGACGTCGTCCACCAGTCGCGGCGCACCGCGCTCTACGACGAGGTCTTCGCGGCGCTGCGCGGCGCCGGGCTGCTCTACCCGTGCTTCTGCTCGCGCGCCGAGATCCGCGCCGCGTCGGCGCCGCAGGAGGGTGACCGGTTCATCGTCTATCCGGGCACCTGCCGACGATTGCACGACGAGCGCCCCGAAGAGGCGGCCGCGCGCATACGCGCCGGCGAGCGCCACGCATGGCGGCTCGCGGTGCCGCATGCCGGCGCGCGCGACGGGCGCATCCTCTTCGACGACCGCGTCTACGGCGCGCAGGACCACGACCTCGGCGCCTCGCTCGGCGACGTCGTGCTGCGACGGTCGGACGGGTTGTACGCGTACCAGTTCGTCGTGACGCTCGACGATCTGCTGATGGGCGTCGACGACATCGTGCGCGGCCGTGATCTGCTGCGTTCGACGGCACTGCAGATCTGGTTGCGCGAACGCCTGCTCGACTGCGGTGTCGGCGGTGTCGGTGGTGGCGCTGCGCGGTGGACGCCGGCGCAGACGCCTGACTACGCGCATCTGCCGCTGCTCGACAACGCCGCCGGCGTGCGGCTCGCGAAGCGCGTCCGCTCGCTCGACCTCGGCCATCTGCGTGCACAGGGCGTGCGCCCGCAGGCCGTCGTCGGCTACTGCGCGTGGGCGCTCGGGCTCATCGAACAGCCGGAGGCGATCGATGCGCGCGAGGCGCTCGCGTGCTTCGACTGGCGGCGGGTGCGCGCGGTGCGCGGCCGCGATTTCAAAGTGCCCGACGACGTCGGCGCGCGGCTGCTGGCGATGTGAACGCCGTACGTCGTGAACATGACGTAGGAACATCGAGGGACGACTTGTGTGCATGATAACGAATTGCGGTAAGGTAAGGTCGTGCGGGACGGAGAGGAAAGCGTTTCGCACGACCCCGGGACATGAGTGAAGTGATGGGAACGTCATGACAGCCTATATGGATTACAAGGACCTCGCGAACGAGTCGATCGACGATACGCGTGCCGGCGAGATCGCCGACGGCGTGCACCGCGTGCTCGATCGCATCGCACACGCGGAGATGCTGAGCGGGCGCGAGGAGGGCTCGGTCACGTTGCTCGCGGCGACGAAGACGCGCGACGTCGGCGAGATCATGGCCGCGATCGACGCGGGCGTGCATATGGTCGGCGAGAACAGGCCGCAGGAGATCTCCGTCAAGATCGACGGACTGCGGTATCTGTGCGCGCAGCGCGGCATCGTGCTCGGCGCGAGCGACGTCGAAACGGTCGGCAACCTCGAACTCACCGACGATCCGGAGGCGCTCGACCATCTGCCGCTGCATCTGATCGGACAGCTGCAGAGCAACAAGATCAACAAGGTGCTGCCGGATGCCGACGTCATCGAATCGGTCGATACGCTCGAGCTGGCGCACAAGATCGGGCGGCGTTCGGCAGCGCGCGGCGCCGACGTCGGCGTACTGCTCGAGGTCAATGAATCCGGCGAGGCGACGAAGTCGGGCTGCGACCCCGACGGGGCCTTCGAACTGGCGCTGCAGATCGCCGAAATCGACGGGCTCGAACTGCAGGGGCTGATGACGGTCGGCGCGCATGTGGACGACGAGGCGGTCGTGCGCCGCGGCTTCGCGCATCTGCGCGACCTGCGCGACCGCGTGCGCGACTCGCACGCCGAGGGCACCGAACATTGCACCGAACTGTCGATGGGCATGAGCGGCGACATGGAGCACGCGATCGCCGAAGGTGCGACGATCGTGCGCGTCGGCACGGCGATCTTCGGCGAGCGCGCGTTCAAGTAGACGACGAGGAGGTGGTGGAGGGTATGCCTCTGATGGTCCGGGGCTGCTATGCTTCAGTGCACTGAACAGCGCGTCGTGATACGACCGTTGTAGACTGTGCCGTATGAGACTTGCACGTTTTTCCAAGGATGACACGCCCCAGTATGCCTTCGTGCAGACCGACGAGGCGGATGACAGGGACTATCTCGTCGTACTCGAAGGATATCCGTTCGGCGGCCAGGTGCGGCCGACCGGCGAACGCATCCCGCTCGACGCGGACGGCGTGCGGCTGCTGTCGCCGGTCATCCCGTCGAAGGTGTACGGATTGGCGAAGAACTACGAGGCGCACGCGAACTACATGTTCGAACAGGGCCAGTCGACGGTGCGGCATGCGCCCGAGGAGATGGTCGTCTTCATGAAGCCGTCGACGTCGGTCATCGGCCCGGACGACCCGATCGTGTTCCCGGCGTGCTCCGACGATATGAACTTCGAGCCCGAGGTGGCCGTCGTCATCGGACGCATCACGAAGAACGTGGGCGTCGAGGACGCGATGGACCACGTCCTCGGCTTCACCTGCGTCAACGACGTGACGTTGCGCGACCTGCAGGGCTCCGATCCGATGTGGACGCGCGCGAAGGGCTTCGACACGTCGTGCCCGCTCGGGCCGTGGATCGTGACGCGCGACGACTTCCACTGGCGGGACGCGGCGATCTCGTTCACGCTCAACGGCGAGGATGTGGCGAAGGCGAGCGGCACGACGGCCAATCTGATCCATTCGATCCCGGAGCAGATCGCGTTCATCTCGAGCTTCTCGACGCTGCTGCCGGGCGACGTCATCCTCACCGGCACGCCGGACGCCTCCGGCGCCCTCAAGCCGGGTGACGAGGCGGTCGTGCACGTCGACGGCATCGGCGATCTGCGCAACGTCGTCGTGCGTGCATGAGCGGCGCGCACGGCCCCGAGTCGGTGCGCATTCCCCGCGGCGCCGTCTAGCGCGTCACGCTGAGAGGAAACTGAAAGGAACATGAGGAAGGCTGTCCGCTGAAAGCGGGCGGCCTTCCTCATGTTCTGCGTCAGAATTGCAGAGGATGGTCCGTCGAAGCGGTAGCCTTCATCGAATCGCAAAACTTGAGTAAGATTCGCTCAAGTTTTGGGAATAAGTGATCTGCGGCGTCGGTTGACAATATCAGACAAATGAAGCCGTGGGTGCGCCCACGTCTCCCGGCCGTGCATGGCGCGCGGTCCGAGGGACCCGCCGCGCCCATGCGCAGCAATGGAGGATGATATGGAACAGAAGTTTACGACAATGGCCCAGGAGGCGCTCGGCGACGCGATCCAGAGCGCTTCGGCGGCCGGGAACCCGCAGGTCGAGCCGCTGCACCTGCTCGACGCGCTGCTGCGTCAGGAGCACGGCGTCGTCCGCGGCCTGATCGAGGCCTGCGGCGGCAATGTGCAGACGATCGGCGCCGCCGTGCGCAACGCGCTCGTCGCGCTGCCGAGCGCCTCCGGATCGTCGACGACGCAGGCGCAGGCGAGCCGCCAGCTGACGGCCGCGATCGCGAAGGCCGAGGCCGCGATGAAGGAGATGGGCGACGAATACGTCTCCACCGAGCATCTGCTGCTCGGCATCGCCGAGGCGACGCCGAACGACGCCGCGAAGATCCTGGACAACAACGGCGTGACCGCCGCGAAGATCCGCGAGCAGATCCCCGGCATCCGCGGCGGCGCGAAGGTGACGAGCCCGGACGCCGAGGCGTCGTACAAGGCGCTCGAGAAGTATTCGACCGATCTGACGGCGCGCGCGAAGGAAGGCAAGCTCGATCCGGTCATCGGCCGTGATCAGGAGATCCGCCGCGTCATCCAGATCCTGTCGCGCCGCACGAAGAACAACCCGGTGCTCATCGGCGAGCCCGGCGTCGGCAAGACCGCCGTCGTCGAGGGCCTCGCGGAGCGCATCGTGGCGGGCGACGTACCGAGCACGCTGCAGAACAAGCGTCTGATCAGCCTCGATCTGGGTTCGATGGTCGCCGGTTCGAAGTACCGCGGCGAATTCGAGGAGCGCCTCAAGAGCGTGCTCGATGAGATCAAGCAGTCCGACGGGCAGATCATCACGTTCATCGACGAGATCCACACCGTCGTCGGCGCCGGTTCGGCCGAAGGATCGATGGACGCCGGCAACATGCTCAAGCCGATGCTCGCGCGCGGCGAACTGCGCCTGATCGGCGCGACGACGCTCGACGAGTACCGCGAGAACATCGAGAAGGACCCGGCGCTCGAACGCCGCTTCCAGCAGGTCTTCGTCGGCGAGCCGTCGGTTGAGGACACGATCGCGATCCTGCGCGGCCTCAAGCAGCGTTATGAGGCGCATCACAAGGTGACGATCGGTGACGACGCGCTCGTGGCCGCCGCAACGCTGTCGAACCGCTACATCACCGGCCGTCAGCTGCCGGACAAGGCGATCGACCTCGTCGACGAGGCCGCCGCGCACCTGCGCATGGAACTCGATTCGCAGCCGGAGGAGATCGACGAGCTGCAGCGCAAGGTCACGCGTCTCGAGATGGAGGAGATGCAGCTCAAGAAGGCCGAGGACCCGGCGTCGAAGGAACGGCTGATGAAGCTGCAGTCCGAACTCGCCGACAGCCGCGAGCAGCTCCACGGCCTCCAGGCCCGCTGGGACGCCGAGAAGGCGGACCGCAACAAGGTCGGCGACCTGCGCGCCAAGCTCGACGAGAAGCGCGTCGAGGCCGACAAGGCGACGCGCGCCGGCGACCTCGCGCAGGCGAGCCGCATCCTCTACGGCGAGATCCCGCAGATCCAGAAGGAGCTCGCCGCCGCGGAGACGGCCGACGAGCAGGCCTCCGAATACGCGCACAAGGACGACCCGATGGTCCCCGACCATGTGGACGCCGACTCGATCGCCGGCATCATCTCGGAGTGGACCGGCATCCCGGTCGGCCGTCTGATGCAGGGCGAGAACGAGAAGCTGCTGCATATGGAGGAGTACCTCAACGAGCGCGTCATCGGCCAGCCCGAAGCCGTCGAGGCGGTCTCCGACGCGGTGCGCCGCTCGCGCGCCGGCATCTCGGATCCGAACCGTCCGACCGGTTCGTTCCTGTTCATGGGACCGACCGGCGTCGGCAAGACCGAGCTCGCGAAGGCGCTCGCCGAGTTCCTGTTCGACGATGAGAAGGCGATGGTGCGCATCGACATGAGCGAGTACATGGACAAGTCGTCCGTGTCCCGCCTCATCGGCGCGGCCCCCGGCTACGTCGGCTATGAGGAGGGCGGCCAGCTCACCGAGGCCGTGCGTCGCCGTCCGTACTCGGTCGTGCTGTTCGACGAGGTCGAGAAGGCGAACCGTGAGGTCTTCGACATCCTGCTGCAGGTGCTCGACGACGGCCGTCTGACCGATGGCCAGGGCCGCACCGTCGACTTCAAGAACACGATCCTGATCATGACGTCCAACCTCGGCTCCCAGTTCCTCGTCAACCCCGATCTGAGCGAGCAGGAGAAGAAGGACGCGGTGATGAACGCAGTGCACACGCAGTTCCGCCCGGAGTTCGTCAACCGTCTCGACGACCTCGTGATCTTCCATCCGCTGACGCGTCAGGAGCTCGGCAAGATCGTCGACCTGCAGGTCAAGCAGGTCGCGTCGCGCCTGACCGACCGCCGCATCACGCTCGACGTGACCGAAGCGGCCCGCGAATGGCTCGCCGACACCGGCTACGACCCGGCGTACGGCGCCCGTCCGCTGCGCCGCCTCGTGCAGACCGAGGTCGGCGACCAGCTGGCGCGCATGCTGCTCGCCGGCAAGGTCCACGACGGCGAGACGGTTCTCGTCGACCACACCGGCGGCGACCATCTCGAGCTGTCCGTGCATCAGCACGATCCGATGGAAGGCGACGCCAACCCGCTCGACACCGAAGTGAAGATCGGCGGCGGCGCGCAGTCCGACGATGCGTCGAAGTGAGCGCCGAGGGTCGCGTAGCCGCGTGGCCCAAGGCCTCCCCGCGTAGGATGGACGCGGAGGCGTATGCATGGGCGATGCCCCGGTCGGATGCCTGTCCTCAGGCATCCGACCGGGGCATCGCCGTATCGGGTCAGCGGTCGATGTGCGCGCGTCGCAGCCGCAGCGCGTTGAGCAGCACGGCGAGCGACGACAGGAACATCGCCAGCCCGGCGAGGCTCGGGTCGAGCGTCCAGCCGGTGAAGGGGTAGAGGACGCCGGCGGCGATCGGGATGCCGATGAGGTTGAAGACGAAGGCCCAGACCAGATTCTCCTGGATGTTGCGCACCATCGCCTTCGACAGTCGGATCAGCGGCGGGACGCAGGAGCAGCCGGCCGTGTCGGTGACGACGTCGGCATGGCGGAACGTCGCGTCGGCGTCCTTCGTGACGACGACGGCGATGTCGGCGGCGTTGCGGACCGCGACGTCCTCCGAGCCGTCGCCGACGAACATCAGCGCGGCCGTCGCGCCGTCGATGTCGAGTCTCGCGCGGCGCTCGTCGATGAGACGCACCGCGTCGTCCGCGTCGCCGGTGGCGATGACGTCGACGCCCATGCCCCGGTCGAGCAGCGCGTCGATGGTTTCACGTGAAGCATCGGCGAGCGCCGACGAGATGACGACGGCGCGCACGTCCTTCGCCTGCTGCAGCGCGCTCGTCGTCAGGACACGCATGCCGGTGCGGCGCGCACGGTCGGTCGCGAAGGTCGCGGCGAGCGGCGCCGCCCAGCCGAGCGCGACCGGGCAGGCGATGATCAGGACGTCGATCCCCATCAGCAACGCGCGTGCGAAGGCGGGTTGCCGGCCGAGGATCATCCAGACGACGAAGGTCCATACGGCGATCAGGAAGACGACCGGCACGAGGACGCGCGACAGGCGGTTGACCTTCGTCTGCAGCGGGAACGCGGCGCGGCGCGGCAGCCAGCGGTCGCTCATCAGACGCGCGAGCAGCACGAGCGTGATGAGGACGCCGGTCACCTGGAAGTAGACGTCGTGCATCGAGTCGGGCAGCACGTCCTCGGCGAAGCACACGAGCAGGCTGTAGACGTAGGCGGCGGTCGCGCCGACGGCCGCGAGCGAGTTCATGTTCGGCACGCGACGGCGGATCGCCGACCAGCCGTCGATGTGGATAGGGTAGCCGCTGTAGAACATGACCGGCGTGATGATGATCGCCTGCAGCCACGGCGCGATCAGCCAACCGGGGATCATCGACGGGTTCATCAGATGCAGCAGGTCGGGGATGACGACGAGCAGCGTCAGCACGGCGGCGACGATCACCTGCGCTGTGAGCAGGCGCACGCTCGCGGCGTTGTCGGAGCGGCGTGTGCGCAACGTGTCGCCGGCATGCACCGGCTCCTGCTCCGGCTGGTCGCGGAAGGCGCCGGATTCGGCGTCGGCGGCGCGCGCCTCGGCGCCGAAGAAGAACCGGATCGTCAGGAACGTGAGCAGCAGCGCCACGACGACGCAGACCACCGCGATGAACAGATTCAATCCCATACTCGCCCCCTGGGCTTTGCGTGACCCTGCCGATGACCGGCAACACCAACTCGTTTCGACATCACCACTGTACGCGATGGTATGCGCGACGGCCCCGCGGCGCGCGACTCCCGCACGACGGGCGCCCGCGCCCGATTTGACGGGGCGCACGGCTACGCTGGCGTACATGAGTGAAGAAGCCTCTACGTTCCGCAAGACCGCATCCGCCTCCCGACGCGACGAGGGCGCCGCGCCGGCCGCGACCGACGAGGCCGCCTTCGCGCTGATGGAGCCGCGCGACCAGCTCAGGACGTTGCTGCGCGCCCATATGGCCGACCGCCCGTTCTCCGAGCTGTCGCCGGTCACCTTCGACCATCGCGGCGCATCGCTGATCGGCCACATCATGCTCGACACACTCGAGGAGCAGGGGTATGCGATCGACGATTTCGACGCCGTCGGCGCGCTGACGGCGGCCGCCGTGCCGATCGTCTGCTCGATGATGCACGCCGCGGCCTCGCGCGGCGAGGCCCTCGACGGTTTCGTCATGGACTTCGTCTATCCGGCCACGAAGGGCCCGTCGATCAGCGGCAGGCGCGTCATCCTCGTCGACTCGTGGCTGTCCGAGAAATCCTATGTACAGACGTCGTCGCTCGTCACGTTGCGCAACGGCAACGAACTGAGCCTCGATTTCGGCGTCGTCGACGCGCAGGGCGCCGAGGTCGTCGCGATCACGTCGCTCATCGGCGGCGTCGACATGGAACGTCCGACGGTGCGCGTCGTCGATCCGGTCAGCGGCGAGACGACCGAAGTGCCGTTCGTCGAGACCTTCCGCGAATCCGAGCTGCACTGAGCGGCCGCCGGCATGACGCGAAGGTGAGCGTGGCGCAGATGCACGAACCGAATCCGATCGATGTGGCGGCGAAGGCCTCGGGTGAGCCTTCGTTCCGTGAGGTGGGCGTGGGCCCGTGGGAGCAGGAGCATCCGGGCGAGCCGCGTCCCGACGACGCGCGCTACGACGCGGCGCTGCTCGACGACGGCGACCGTCGCAACGTGCTCGACCGCTACCGCTACTGGAGCGTCGACGCGATCCGCGCCGACCTCGACGGCCACGGCCGCCATCTGTTCGAAGTGGCGATCGAAAACTGGACGCATGATTTCAACATCGGATCGATGGTGCGCACGGCGAACGCGTTCACGGCGAACCGCGTGCACATCGTCGGTCCGCACAAATGGAACCGCAAAGGCGCGTTGATGACCGAGCTGTACCAGCACGTCGTCAACCATCCGTCGATTCAGGCCTGCGTCGACGACTGGCGGCGGCGCATTGCATACGAACGCGAGGAAGCGCTCTTTCGCATCGACGCGATCGTGCGCGCGTTCAACGCCGGCACCCTCACCGAGGAGGTCGTGCGCCGCGAACTACAGTATGCGCGGCGCGACCTGCATATCGCCGAAGGCGCGAAGGTCATCGCGATGGACATCATCGACGGCGCCGTGCCGATCGAGACCTACCGCTTCCCCGAGCGCTGCCTGCTGCTGTTCGGCGCCGAAGGCCCGGGGCTGTCCGACAAGGCGCTCGAACTCGCCGACGACGTCGTCTACATCAGCCAATTCGGCTCGGTGCGTTCGATCAACGCCGGCGCCGCCGCCGCCGTGACGATGCATGCCTGGATCACACAGCACGCGGCTGTGTGATCGGATGGACGCTGTACACAGCACGCGGTTGTGTGATCGGATGGACACTGTACACAGCACGCGGTTGTGTGACCGGCGACGGGCGTCGGCGCGTCGCCGAACGGGCGATGCGCATGCCGCATCGTGGGCGCGTGCCGCATCGACCGCCATGCGCTTGCTACGATGAGGCCTCATGATGGAATTCAACGGCGTCTGCAAATCATTCGGCGCCAAACCAATACTCGACCACGTCAGCTTCACGGCGCCCGACGGCGTCGTCACCGGCTTCGTCGGACCCAACGGCGCAGGCAAATCGACGACGATGCGCATCCTGCTCGGTCTGATCGCGCCCGATGAAGGCGCCGCGCTCGTCGACGGCGTCCCGTACGCGAAGCACCGGGCCCCGATGGCGAGCGTCGGCGCCGTCCTCGACGCCCGCTGCGCGCCGAAGAACCGCACGGCCTACGCGTATCTCAAATCGCTCGCATACACGAACAACATCCCGAAGTCGCGCGTCGACGAGGTGCTCGATCTGACCGGACTGGCGAGCGCGCGCACGACGAAGGCCGGCCGTTTCTCGCTGGGCATGGGCCAGCGCCTGGCGATCGCCGCCGCGATGCTCGGCGACCCGAGGAACCTCGTACTCGACGAACCGGTGAACGGCCTCGACGCCGAAGGCGTCAAGTGGGTGCGCGACCTGTGCCGCAACAGCGCCGCCGCCGGACGCGCCGTGCTGCTCAGCTCGCATCTGATGAGCGAGGTGGCGCTCACGGCGGACACGCTCGTCATCATCGGCCATGGCAGCATCCTGCGATGCACGCCGGTCGCCGATTTCGTCGCCGAGCATTCACGGCCGCTGATCTCGGTCGTCACGCCGGACGCCGACAAGCTGCTGCGATGTTCGCGCATTCGCCCGGCGTACGTGTCGCAGAGACGGCGCTCGCGGACGGCTATCCGCGCGACGCGCGCGCGTTCATGATCGAGGGCGCCGACCTCGAGGCCGTCGCCCGGGGCTTCGCCGCCAACCGGATCGTCACTTACCGCTTCGCGCGCGAGCAGGTCTCGCTCGAGCAGGCGTACATGGAGCTCACGCACGCGCACGCGCAGTACGTCGCGACGCCGATCGGCGCGCGGCAGCCGGCGATGCCGTCCGCGCAGATGACGCCGGCCGCGATGCCGGTGATGACGAACCCGACCCACCCGACGACGAACGGAGGTGCGCGATGAGCGCGACCGCAACGACCCAGCCGCATGCGCCGCGCGCGGCGCGACTGACCTTCGGCGGCGCGCTGCGCGCCGAATGGTGCAAGATTTGGAGCGCGACGTCGACCTATGTGCTCGGCGTGCTCGCGATCGCGTTCCTGCTGATCAACAGCCTGATGATGGGCTGGCTGCTCTCGATGCTCGCCAACGAGAACATGCCGGTCGGGCATGAGGACATCTGGTCGACGGCGAGCTCCGGCGCCGGCAACGTGCTCGTCATCGTCGGCATCCTCGGCGTCATGGCGCTGACGGGCGAGTTCAGCTCGTCGTCGATCGTCTCGTCGCTCACCGTGGACCCGCGCCGCGCGATGTTCATGCATGCGAAGGCGCTCGTCGTCGCCGCCGTCACCTTCCTCGCTTCCCTCGTCGGCGTGCTGCTCGCGTGGGGCGTGGCCGCGGCGATGGTCAGCTCCCATCTGACGACCGGCGCGAGCCAGACGCCGGCGGCGATGCCGGTCGTCACATTGCTCGGACTGCCGGTGATGATGGCCTTTGCGGCCGTGCTCGCGATGGGGTTCGGCGCGATCTGCCGCTCGACCGTGGGCGGCGTGCTGTGTGTCGTCGTGCTGTACACGATCGTGCCGTCGGTGTTGCAGATGACGCAGCTGCTCGGACGACGCTACCTGTGGATCACGTCGGTCAACAACTGCCTGCCGGCGAACGCGTTGTCGATCTTCGTCGGCGGCGGCGCGAGCTCCCTCGCGAACGACGCGGCGTCGATCATGCTCGTCGACGGCGCGCGGCCGTTCCAGCCGTCGTGGGGCGCGGCCGGTGCGATCTTCGTCGCCTGGAGCGTCGTCCTGTACGCCGTCGGCGTGCTGGTGGTGTGCCGGCGCGACGTGAAGTGACGGCGCGGCGGTGATGCGGCGACCGCGGGCGGGGGTCCGGGGTCGCCGCATCGCGCATCGTGCCGCTTGCATGCGCCTCGTCACATTTGGTTCGTATAGTGGGAGGCATGCCTACATTCACACGTGAAGAAATCATGCATTTGGGCGATCTCGCCCGAATCGCGCTCACCGACGAGGAAATCACCCGCATGCAGAGCGAGCTCAACGTCATCGCCGAATCGATCAATTCGGTCCAGGAGGTCGCGACGGACGACGTGCCGCCGACCGCCAACCCGGTGCCGCTCGAGGCCTATCTGCGCCCCGATGTGCCGGTCAAGCCGCTCGACCAATCCGAAGTGCTCGCCGCGGCGCCGGCGACCGAGGACGGCATGTTCGTCGCGCCGCAGATCCTGGGGGAGGAGTGAGATGACCGACCAGAACGAACTCGTCAAGCTGTCCGCAACCGAGATGGCGGCCAAGCTGCGCGCCAAGGAGATCTCGAGCCGCGACCTCGTGGCCGCCGAGCTCGACGTCATCGACGCCGCCGAGCCGAGCATCAAGGCCTTCCTCAAGGTCGCCGGCGAGGCCGCGCTCGAGCAGGCCGACGCCTTCGACGACCTGTCCGACGACGAGAAGGCGGAGCTGCCCGAGCTCGCCGGCGTCCCGATCGCGATCAAGGACATGATCGTGACGAAGGGCATCGAGACGACCGCCGCCTCCCGCATCCTCGAAGGCTGGGTCCCGCCGTACGATGCGACCGTCATCGAGAAGCTCAAGGCCGCGCATATGCCGATCCTCGGCAAGACGAATCTCGACGAGTTCGCGCAGGGCTCGTCGACCGAGCATTCGGCCTTCCAGCGCACGTCGAACCCGTGGGACGTCGAGCGTGTGCCCGGCGGCTCCGGCGGCGGCTCCGCGGCGGCCGTCGGCGCCTTCGAGGCGCCGCTCGCGCTCGGCACCGACACCGGCGGATCGATCCGCCAGCCCGGCGCGCTCACCGGCACCGTCGGCGTCAAGCCGACCTACGGCGGCGTCTCCCGCTTCGGCGCGATCGCGATGGCGTCGTCGCTCGACCAGATCGGTCCGGTCTCGCGCACCGTCCTCGACTCGGCGCTGCTGCAGGAGATCATCGGCGGCCATGACCGCCGCGATTCGACGTCGATCCCCGAAGGCCCGCGTCCGATGGTCGCCGCCGCCCGCGACGGCCTGAACAACCGCGACCTCAAGGGCATGAAGGTCGGCCTCGTCAAGGAGCTCAACGGCGACGGCTTCCAGCCGGGCGTCGAGGCGCGCTTCCATGAGGCCGTCAAGAAGCTCGAGGCGATGGGCGCCGAAGTCGTCGAGGTCTCGTGCCCGCACTTCAAGTACGCGCTCGGCGCCTACTACATCATCATGCCGTCCGAGGTCAGCTCGAATCTCGCCCGCTACGACGGCATGCGCTACGGTCTGCGCGTCATGCCGCCCGAGGACGTGCCGCAGACGGCCGCGAACATGATGGCCTACACCCGTGAGGCCGGCTTCGGCGACGAGGTCAAGCGCCGCATCATCCTCGGCACCTACGCGCTGTCCGCCGGCTACTACGACGCCTGGTACGGCTCGGCGCAGAAGGTGCGCACGCTCATCATCGACGACTTCCGCAAGGCCTTCGAGCAGGCCGACGTCCTCGTCTCCCCGACGAGCCCGTCGACGGCGTTCAAGTTCGGCGAGAAGATGGACGATCCGCTCGCGATGTACATGAACGACATCGCGACGATCCCGGCGAACCTCGCCGGCGTGCCTGCGATGAGCATCCCGGCCGGTCTGTCCGACGACGGCCTGCCGGTCGGATTCCAGTTCATCGCGCCGCAGCAGCGCGACGAGGTCATGTACAAGCCGGCCGCCGCGCTCGAGGCCGCGCTCGAGGAGGACTGGAACGGCCCGATCTGGCGGTCGCTCAGGACGCCGTGGCTCGATGGACTCAACAAGTAAGGGTGACAGGAAGAGAATATTATGGCTGAAAAATTGATGAAGTATTCCGAAGCCGTCAAGAAGTTCGATCCGGTCATCGGTCTGGAGACGCACGTCGAGCTGTCCACGAACACGAAGCTGTTCTGCCCGGCCCCGATCTCCTTCGGCGCCGAGCCGAACACCGAGCTGACGCCGGTGAGCCTCGGCCTGCCGGGCTCGCTGCCGGTCGTCAACGCGGCCGCCGTCGACTACGCGATCAAGCTCGGCCTCGCGCTGCACTGCCAGATCAACGAGTGGAGCCAGTTCGCCCGCAAGAACTACTTCTACCCCGACATGCCGCGCGACTACCAGATCTCGCAATACGACAAGCCGACGAACGGCGAGGGCTATCTCGACGTCGAGCTCGAGGACGGCACCGTGTTCCGCGTGCCGATCGAACGCGCGCACATCGAGGACGACGCCGGCAAGAACACGCACGTCGGCGGCGCCGACGGCCGCATCGAGGGCGCCGACCATTCGCTCGTCGACTACAACCGCGCGGGCGTGCCGCTCATCGAGATCGTGACGAAGCCGATCGAGGGCGCGGGCGACCGCGCTCCGGAGATCGCAGGCGCCTACATGCGCGCGATCCGCGATATCGTGCGTGCGCTCAACATCTCGCACGCCCGCATGGAGCAGGGCAACATGCGCGCCGACGTCAACGTCTCGCTGCGCCGCGACCCGTCCGATCCCTTCGGCACGCGCTCCGAGACGAAGAACGTCAATTCGTTCCGCGGCATCGAACGCACGATCCAGTACGAGATCCGCCGTCAGGCCGCGATCCTCGAGGACGGCGGCGAGATCCTGCAGGAGACGCGCCACTGGGACGAGGCCTCGCAGTCGACGGCCGGCGGCCGCGTCAAGTCCGACGCCGACGACTACCGCTACTTCCCGGACCCGGACCTCGTCATGCTCCACATCACGCCGGAGCACGTCGAGGAGATCCGCAAGGTCATGCCGGAGATGCCGCGCGAGCGCCGCAACCGCCTCAAGGGCGAATGGAAGTTCTCCGACACCGAGATGCGCGACGTCATCAACGCCGACGCGCTCGACCTGATCGAGGAGACCGTCAAGCTCGGCGCGACGCCGTCGGGCGCGAAGAAGTGGTGGCTCGGCGAGCTCTCACGCGAGGCGAACGCCAAGGGCGTCAGCCTCGAGGAGCTGCCGATCGACGCGCAGGCGGTCGCCGACGTCGAGCGGCTCATCGCCGACGGCAAGCTCAACGACAAGCTCGCCAAGCAGACGGTGAGCCTCGTGCTCGCCGGCGAAGGCTCGCCGGCCGAGATCGTCGAGAAGCACGGCTTCAAGGTCGTCTCCGACGACGGTGCGCTGCAGGCAGCCGTCCAGGAGGCGCTCGACGCCAACCCGGACGTCGTCGAAAAGCTCAAGGGCGGCAACATGAAGCCGATGGGCGCAATCATCGGCGCCGTCATGCGCGCGACGAAGGGCCAGGCGGACGCGAAGGCCGTCACGAAGATCGTCCTCGAGAAGATCAAGGGCTGAGCACTTCGGCAATCGCCCACGCAGGCCGGGGCGGCGGACATCGATCGTGTCCGCCGCCCCGATGCGTATGTGGACGCGCCGACGCCGAGGACATGGGCGTACACTACAATGGCAAGACTGGAGAGCATGGGAGAACGCTCCAGTCGCCAAACAAAAAAGGAACAACATGACGCACAGTGATGAACGTCGCGAGGAGGAACGGGAACGGTCGCGCGTGCTGCCCACGCGTATCACGATTCCCGACATTCTGGGGGAGATGGTGTATCTGCGGCCGGCCACATCGCAGGACCTGCCGCTCATGGACAAGCTTGACGCCTACGTGAACGCGTCAGGCATCACCGGCAAGGACCGCGTGGCGGAGCGTGCGGCCGTGCACGCCTGGGTGCGCCGTTCGGAGGCGTGGACGCAGGGAGCCGACGTCGGCGGCGGCGTCGACGACCCCGAACACCGCCGCACGATCGCATGGGCGCTGATGACGACGCCCGACGACAACGACGAGGCCGTCAACGCGGACAACGCGACCGAGTTCCTCGGCATGATCTTCCTGATCGACATCGACGGCTGGGCGCGGTCGGCGCGCATCCAGGTCGTGCTCGGCAAGGACTTCCGCGGCCGCGGCTATTCGCGCGACGCGATGCCGCGCGTCATGACCTACGGCTTCGCCGAGCAGCCGGAGGGGCTCGGGCTGCACCGCATCTGGGTGGCCGTGCCCGAGAAGAACACACGCACGTTCTCCGTCTACCAGTCGCTCGGCTTCGTGCCGTCGGGCACGTCGCGCGACGCGCTGTGGGACAACCGCCTCGGCAAGTACCAGGACCTCAACGTGCTCGACACGCTCGTCGACGAGTTCGACCCGGTGCGCGCGATGGACGCCTTCGGCATGCACGTCATCACGTCGAACCCGGGCATGGAGAAGGCGCTGTCGCTCCACCAGCATTCGATGGCGATCAAGAAGCAGGAGCTGCGCGAGGCCGGCCTGCTCAAGGACCTCGACGACGAACGCCAGCGTCTCGCCGACGCCGCCCGTCAGGCGGCGCATGACGCCGAGCAGGCGCCGACGCTCGGCGAGACGCTGCACCGCGACGCCGAACGCATCGCCGGCGACGACGTCGACGCCGAGAACGCATGGCCGTACAACAACGCGGAACGCAACACGTCGAAGAAGGCGTGGTGGCGCACGCTGGGGCGCGACCGCAACCGCCACGGCGCGGCCCCGCACGACGGCGAGTGAACGAAGACCACGGACACGAAGGACAGGAGCACGAGCGAGCAACCATGAGCGCCGAAGACCTCGACAACTATGAGACCGACGCCGAACTGGCGTTGTACAAGGAATACCGCGACGTCATCAAACTGTTCACCTACGTCGTCGAGACGGAACGCCGCTTCTATCTGGCGAACAAAGTGGACTTCAACGTCCGCTCGGCCGGGCAGGACGTCTACTTCGACGTGCAGCTCTCCGACGCATGGGTGTGGGACGTCTACCGTTCGAACCGCTTCGTCAAGAACGTGCGCATCGTGACCTTCAAGGACGTCAACGTCGAAGAGGTGCAGAAGAGCGACATCGACATCCCCGACGGCATCTGAGCGTCCGAGGTCGTGAACCCGTGCCTCCCATGGCCTTCTATGGCCATGGGAGGCACTAGACTGCTGCGAAGCGCGCTATATCCATGCGCATGACAATCCCATGACTTGCGCGGTACCGGCGCGAGGATGCGCGATGCGAATGTTTTCAGCAGCGATCAATCGGAAGAACCAGTGTTGAAGGAGAACGTGAACGTGTCTGACAAGCAAACCGTAGTGATCATCGGCGGCGGCCCCGCCGGCCTCACGGCCGCCTGGGAGCTCGTCAAGGACGGCGGCGCGGACAAGTACGACGTCACCCTCCTCGAGGAATCGCAGGAATTCGGCGGCATCGCGCGCACCGTCAAGCACGACGGCAACCGCATGGACATCGGCGGCCACCGCTTCTTCTCGAAGGACGAGCGCATCATGCGTTGGTGGGAGGAGACGCTGCCGCTGCAGGGCGCCCCGTCCTACGACGACAGGAAGCTCGGCCGCGTGCACGAGCTCGAGCCGGGCGGCCCGGACCCGGAGAAGACCGACAAGGTCATGCTCAAGCGCCACCGCGTCTCGCGGATCTTCTGGAACAAGCATTTCTTCGACTACCCGATTTCGCTGTCGATGAACACGTTGAAGGCGATGGGGCCGAAGCTCACCGTCGTGGCCGGCTGCTCGTACCTCAAATCGGTGTTCCACAAGCTGCCCGAGGACAACCTCGAGAACTTCTACATCAACCGCTTCGGCCGCAAGCTGTACTCGATGTTCTTCGAAGGCTACACCGAGAAGCTCTGGGGGCGCCATCCGTCGGTCATCTCGGCCGACTGGGGCTCGCAGCGCGTCAAGGGACTGAGCATCATGGGCGTGCTCAAGAACGCGTTCCGCAAGCTGCTGCCGAAGAAGCGCGACGCCGAGGAGGTCGAGACGTCGCTCATCGAGGAGTTCTGGTACCCCAAGCTCGGCCCGGGCCAGCTGTGGGAGACCGTCGCGCGCAACGCCGAGGACGCCGGCGTCACGATCATCAAGGGCGCGAAGGTCGTCGAACTCGACCAGCATGACGGCAGGATCGCGTCGCTCGTCTACGAGGACGAGCACGGCGTGCGCACGACGCTGACGGCCGACGAGTTCATCTCGTCGATGCCGATCAAGGACCTCGTCGAGGCGATCGACGACGGCGACGCGCATGCGCCGAAGGACATCGTGCGCATCGCCGACGGCCTGCCGTACCGCGACTTCGTCACCGTCGGACTGCTCGTCAAGCACCTCAAGCTCAGGAACACGACCGACATCCCGACGCTCGGCAACCCGCCGATCGTGCCGGACTGCTGGATCTACGTGCAGGATCCCGGCTACAAGGTCGGCCGCCTGCAGATCTTCAACAACTGGAGCCCCTACCTCGTCAAGGACGTCGACGACACCGTCTGGATCGGCCTCGAGTACTTCTGCGAGGAGGGCGACGACTTCTGGAACATGAGCGACGAGGAGGCGACGCGCTTCGCGATCAGCGAGCTGACGCGCATGGGCGTCATCAACGGCTCGCACGAGGTGCTCGACGCCCACCGCGAACGCGTCAAGAAGGCGTATCCGGCGTACTTCGACACCTATGACGAGATGCCGGCCGTCGTCGACTACCTCGACTCCTTCGGCAACCTGTACTGCGTCGGCCGCAACGGCCAGCACCGCTACAACAACATGGACCATTCGATGGCGACGGCGATCGAGGCCGTCGGCAACATCAAGTCCGGCAAGCCGACGAAGGAGAACATCTGGTCGGTCAACACCGACAAGTCCTATCACGAATCCAAGTGACTGACGGATTCCGGGCGGTCCGCCATGCCTGCGCGCATGGGACCGCCCGGAACCGTATGGGCGTGCCGGCGCCCCGCAGGGGACACGGCGCCGCGCGCGTCGTCGTGCGTTCCGGCTAAGGTGTGTCCTGTCCGATATGAATTCGGGCGTTTCCTTTCGCGAACATATGACGCATGACATATGTGCTTTCCGTATATGTTCATATATTCGCAAACCCTGTGTGAAGCCGTCGCGCCGTATCTGGGCGGATGGCCGAAGAAAGGCACAACCAAGTGGTCACAACCTCGAAACTAGAAGACATGAAGCTTCCCGAGCTCAAGGAGCTCGCCAAGCAGATGGGCCTGCGCGGCGTCTCGACGATGCGCAAGGGCGAATTGCTTGCAACGTTGCAGGCCGCACGCAACGGCGAGGCGGCGCCGGCGGGGGTCACCGTGCGCGTGCCGAAGCCGGCCAAGCAGGAGCGCAAGACCGCGACGCCGGAGGAGCCGGCCGCCGTGGCTCCGGCAGCGGATGAGCGAGCGAAGACGGCGGCGCGCGCCGCGCATGCGCAGGCGGCCCCGGAGGAGCCGGCCTCGTCGACGAAGATCGTCATCGACGAGCCGAAGCCGGAAAGCAACATGGAGATGCACGTCACCGCCCGCCGCGTGCGCAAGCGCCGCGACGAGGCGGCCTCCGGACAGTCCGGGCAGCAGCAGTCCTCCTTCGAATTCGACGACCAGCCGAAGCGCCGTCCGCGCCGCGGCCACGACGACCAGCGCGGCGCCCACCGCCGTATGCCGGCGCAGCCCTCCGGCGAGAGCATCAACCTTGACGAGATCCTCGATGCGCTGCCGGGCGTGCCGGCGCACGGCCACGACGACCAGCGCGAGACGCGCCGCGGCCGTGGCGACCGCAACGATCGCAACAACAACCGCAATGACCGCAACGAGCGCGGCAACAACCGCCGCGGACGCGGCCGCGACAACGAGAACCGCCACGACGACGCTAACGCGCAGCGCGACGACCTCGTGCCGGTCGCCGGCATCGTCGACGTGCTCGACTCCTACGCGTTCATCCGCACCTCCGGCTATCTGCCGGGCCCGAACGACGTCTACGTGAGCATGGGGCAGGTCAAGAAGTACGGCCTGCGCAAGGGCGACGCCGTCAAAGGCTCGATCCGCACGCCGCACGAGGGCGACCGCCGCAACCAGCGCCAGAAGTTCGTGCCGCTGCAGTCGATCGATTCGATCAACGGCATGAGCGTCGAGGAGGCCGCCCGACGCCCGCAGTTCAGCAAGCTCACGCCGCTCTATCCGAATGAACGGCTCAAGATGGAGACGACGGCGAACCGCCTGACCGGGCGCCTCATCGACATCGTCTCGCCGATCGGCAAGGGCCAGCGCGGCCTGATCGTCTCGCCGCCGAAGGCCGGCAAGACGATCACGCTGCAGAACATCGCGAACGCGATCGCGACGAACAACCCCGAGGTCTATCTGATGGTCGTGCTCGTCGACGAACGTCCCGAAGAGGTCACCGACATGGAGCGCACCGTGCAGGGCGAGGTCATCTCGTCGACCTTCGACCGCCCCGCCTCCGACCACACGACCGTCGCCGAACTCGCGATCGAACGCGCGAAGCGCCTCGTCGAACTCGGTCAGGACGTCGTCGTCCTGCTCGATTCGATGACGCGTCTGGCGCGCGCCTACAACATCGCCGCACCGGCGTCGGGACGCATCCTGTCCGGCGGCGTCGACGCGCAGGCGCTCTACCCGCCGAAGAAGTTCTTCGGCGCGGCGCGCAACATCGAGAACGGCGGCTCGCTGACGATCATCTCGTCGGCGCTCGTCGAGACCGGCTCGAAGATGGACGAGGTCATCTTCGAGGAATTCAAGGGCACCGGCAACATGGAGCTGCGACTGAGCCGCGAACTCGCCGACAAGCGCATGTTCCCCGCCGTCGACGTCAACGCGTCCGGCACGCGCCGCGAGGAGCTCATCACCGATCCGCAGACGCTGCCGATCATCTACCGCCTGCGCCGTCTGCTCGGCGGCCTCGAGCCGGAGCAGGCCTACCAGACGCTCGTGCCGCGTCTGAAGAAGACGATGACGAACCGCGATTTCTTCGCGGCGCTCGTGCAGCAGGGCGGCAACACGCTCAACGGCAACTGATCCGCGGCCCTCGCGGATACGGACGGCCGATATGCGGCGGACGGGGACGCATGGCGCATCGCCATGCGTCCCCGTCCGCCGCATATCGGCCGTCGATGCGCTAAGGTGGAACCCATGACTACCACGGAGGATGGCTGGCGCGCCGACGCGCGCGAGGAGGCGACCGACATCGACGCCTTCGCACAATCGGACGACCCCCAGATGCAACGCATCGTCGAACGTATCGACACGTTGCGCGCATCGATCGACAACATCGACATGGCGATCGTCGCGTTGCTCGCCGAACGGTTCAAGGCGACGGCGCAGGTGGGGGCGCTCAAGGCGCGCGCGGGATTCGCCGCCGCCGACTACGCGCGCGAGGAGCAGCAGATGCAGCGGTTGCGCCTCGTCGCGCAGGGGGCCGGCCTCGACGTCGAGATCGCCGAACAGTACCGTGAATTCGTCGTGACCGAGACGAAGCGGCGCCATCGCCGCATCGCCGAGGCGGGAGGCGACGCCGGCGTCCTCGACGTCTTCGCCTGACGGCGGGGCGCTTCGCCGACGGAGGAGGCGGCCTCGGCGGCTGCGACTAGGGTGGAGACGCCAAGGTGCAGACGAAGGCGGCCCGAAGGGCTGCCTTCGCTCGATGACGCGACGGTCGGGACTGCGGAGGGAGCACGGGATGCGACGAGCATGGATGCGGTTATGCGCGGCGGCGACGGTGGCGGCATGCACGGCCGCGCCGTGCGTCGTCGCCGTCGTCCACGCCTGCGGGCAGGCCGCGGCAGCCGTCGCATCGGCCGACGAGGCCGCATCGCGCTTCACGCGGCACGACGTGTTCACGACGGCCGCCGCCGGCGGCGCGCGCCGCTACTACCTCGAGACGCCGGATGGCGGCAACGTGACGTCGATGACGGCGCGCGGACGGCTGCCGTGGACGATCGACGTCGACTATGCGCTCAACGGGCCGAACGTCGACGCCGACGCGTTGTGGGGCGCCGACGGCACCGTGCAGATCCATGTGCATGTCGCGCCGGACATGCGCGCCGACGGGTCCATGCGCCGCTACGCGCGCCAGCTACGGTTGTTCACGACGTTCACGTTGCCGGCGCAGGCCGTGAAGGATGTGGGCGCCGGCGACGGCGTCGCGATCGCCAGACGCGGCGACGCGATCGTCGTCTCGTCGACGGCCGCGCCCGGGGAAACGCTCGACATGCGCGTCTTCGTCGAGGCGACGAAGTTCTCGATGGGCGACATCGCCGTGGCCGCATTGTCCGCGGACTCGGCGACGGCCTACGGCGATGGGCTGCGCGCGCTCGGCGCGCAATCGTCGACGCTCACCGAAGCGGTCAACAGGCAACGCGGACGGTCCGAGGACGACGGCGCGAACGCCGCGTTCCTTGCGACGCTGACGCAACTGCGCGATCAGGAGCGCGCGCTCGCCGAGCAGCGGATCGCCGAGCTCACGAAGGCGCATCAGCGGGCCTTCCGCGACTACATGGCCGCCTATGTCGGCTCCTACACGAACCATCTGTCCGGCTCGATCGGCACGAAGACGCAGATGACTGCGTTGATGGGCACCGCCGGCGAACTCAACGGGGACACGCCGCTCGCGCACGCCGTCACCGCGCTGGCGACGGCCGTCAACGACGTCTCCGACGCCTACCAGCACATCGGCGCCGCCGACGAGGTCGACCGGATCATCACGCGCATCCGTCAGCAGGGCACGGACGGACTGGCCGACGACCTCAAACGGACGGCCGGCGAACAGGCGCGCATCGGCGCGCAGATGTACGCGGACGGCCAGGGGCAGCTGTCGCGTGCGATGATCCCGTATTCGATGGCCTACACCGACGTCTACACCTCCGAACTCAACGACCTGACCGGCGGCGACCTCGCGCGCGCCGGCGCGGCCTCGGCCGAGGCGATCGCGGCGACGAACGCGCGCAACGGCGCAGGGACGCTCGGCGACGACATGGCCGGCGTCGACGCGGCGATGGCGACGCTCGCCTCGGCGCGCGAGCACACCGGCGCGGCGAACGCGGCCGAGCAGATCCTGCAGCGTTTCCCCGACGAACTCGCCGACGGCGGCGCGGAGGGCGCCGACGTGGACGTGCGCATGCAGCTGCAGCCGGTCCTGCGCGATTCGCCGCTGATGCGCGCGACATACGAACAGTGGCTGCGAGACCCGCTCGGCGGTCAGGCGCGTGCGCGGCGCGCGTCCCGCATCGCCGACGCCGAGAAACAGCAGCAGGCGACGCATGGTGCGAAGGACATGTCGACGCTCGTGACGCCTTCGGCCAACGATGCGGCGGCCGAGATCTCGAAATACGCCGGATCGGTGACCTCCTCGATCGGCGGCGGTGGCGGCGGGGACGGCGCCACCGCCGGGAAGCCGGGCGATGGCGGCCAGCCGCGGCAGGCGTCGAAGACGATCTCCGAGGACCAGTGGATGGCGCTCGTCGACGCGAACCCGTGGGGACGCACGTTCATCGCACCTGATATGCAGCCGTCCATCGACGAGACGGTGCGCATCGCGTCGGTCAGGCCGGCGCTCGACGCGACGGCCGGAGAGCTCGCGGACGGCGGCGCGCTCGCCGGTCAGGTCACGTCGACGCGCTCTGGCGACGTCCTCGACACACGTTTCCTGATCGTGCGCGGCGCGCACTGAGATCCGACCGTTCGGGGTGCGGGTCGCGGCGATCGCAGTCGCCGGGGAGGGGCTTTGCGACCATGCTCGGTGCATGTCGCACCGGCTGCGTTCGCAAAGCGGACGTTTTCCGACCGTTCCGGGTGCGGATGGCGGCCGTGACGGTCACGGACCGTGCAGTTGGCGACCGTTGCGGGTGCAGTGTGCACCCGCAACGGTCGCACACATAGGGGATGGCCCCCGGAACCGAATGGGGTTCCGGGGGCCATCCCCTTAAACAGCGCTGGATGTGCTGCTCACTGCTTCGGCTTCTTGGCCGGCGGCTCGCCGAGCTCGCTGTCGGAGACGATGATCGTCTCCTCCTCGGTCGTTTCGGCCGGGGCGGCATCATCGGAGGCGCCGTCCTTCGGGCGCGCGTACTTCTCCATCAGATCGCTCGCCTTGCGCAGCGTGATCCGGCCGGTCACGCGCGCCGCCTCGGCGATGTCGCCGAGCGCCGGCACGAGCGCGTCGTGCAGCTCGTCGTTGACGTTGAGCATGACGGACAGGATCGGCGTCTTCATCGAGACCTTCGCCTTCGACTTGATGCCGCGCAGCGCCGTGAGCGCCTGCCCGGCCTGCGCGAGCAGGTCCGGCGACGCCTTGAATGCGGCCGCCGCATAGGTCAGCGGCTTCGGCCACGGCGCGCGGTGCACAGAGCCTTCGCCGGCATGCATCCAGCTCCACACCTCTTCGGTCGTGTACGGCAGGAACGGCGCGAGCAGACGTGCGAAGGCGTCCAGGCCGAGGCCGAGCGTCGTGCGCGCCGACTTGACGGCCTGCGGGCTCGGCGTGCTGCCGGTCGACTCGGCCGTGCCGTAGGCGCGGTTCTTGACGAGTTCGATGTAGTCGTCGCAGAACTGCCAGAAGAAGTCCTCGATCGCCTCGAGCGCCTTCGAATGCTCGTAGTTCTCAAGCGATTCGGTCGCGTCGTAGACGACCTTCGCCATCTTCGCCATCGCGGCGCGGTCGAGCGGTTCGGTGACGTCCTGCGGATTCCATGTGGCCGTCGCCGCCTCGCCGACATGGTGGTTCTCGTCCTCACGGCCGATCGCGAGCGCGAACTTCGTCGCGTTGAGCAGCTTGATCGCGAGCCTGCGGCCGATCTTCATCTGGCCCTCGTCGTAGGTCGCGTCGAGGCCGAGGCGTGCCGAGGCCGCCCAGTAGCGCACGGCGTCGGCGCCGAACTTCTCGATCGGCTCGTTCGGGACGACGACGTTGCCCTTCGACTTCGACATCTTCTTGTGGTCGGGGTCGAGGATCCAGCCCGAAAGCGTCGCGTTCGCCCACGGCAGGCAGTGGTTCTCGAGGTCGGCGCGGTCGATCGTGCTGAACAGCCAGGTGCGGATGATGTCCTGTCCCTGCGGGCGCAGGTCCATCGGGAACGTCGACTTGAAGAACGACTCGTTCTCCGCGCCCGGTTCCGCCCACTTCGTGACGATCTGCGGCGTCAGCGACGACGTCGCCCACGTGTCCATGATGTCCGGTTCGGCCATGAAGCCGTTCGGCTGGTTACGCTGCTCCTCGCTGTAGCCCTCCGGCACGTCGATCGACGGGTCGATCGGCAGACGGTCCTCGCTCGGCGTCAACGGATTCGCGTAGTCCGGCTCACCGTGCTCGTCGAGCGCGTACCACAGCGGGAACGGGACGCCGAAGAAGCGCTGGCGCGAGATCAGCCAGTCGCCGTTGAGGCCGTGCACCCAGTTCTCGTAGCGCACGCGCATGAAGTCGGGGTAGAAGTTGAGCTCCTTGCCGCGTTCGATGAGTTCGGCGTTGAGGCGCTTGTTCGTGCCGCCGTTCTCGAGGTACCACTGGCGGGAGGTGACGATCTCGAGCGGCTTGTCGCCCTTCTCGTAGAAGTTCGTCATACGCATCGTCGGCTTCGGCTCGCCGTCCATGTCGCCGGCCGCCTGCAGCTGCTCGACGACCTCCTTGCGCGCCGAGAACGTCGTCTTGCCTTCGATCGCGGCGAAGCGTTCGCGGCCCTGCGCGTCGCGGATCCAGTCCGGCGTGTCCATGATGATGCGGCCGTTGCGCTGGATGATCGAACGGGTCGGCAGATGCAGGTCGCGCCACCATTCGACGTCGGTCATGTCGCCGAAGGTGCAGCACATCGCGATGCCGGCGCCCTTGTCCATCTCGGCGGCCGGGTGGGCGAGGATCGGGACCTCGACGTTGTAGAGTGGCGACGTCACCATCTTGCCGAAGTACGGCTTGTAGCGTTCGTCGTCCGGATGCGCGATGAGCGCGACGCATGCGGAGAGCAGCTCGGGGCGCGTCGTCTCGATGTAGATCGGCGTGCCGTCCTCGAAACGGAACGCGATGCGGTGGTAGAAGCCCGGGTATTCGCGCGATTCGAGCTCCGCCTGCGCGACGGCCGTCTGGAACGTGACGTCCCACAGGCCCGGCGCGTCCTTCTGATAGGCCTCGCCGCGCGCGAGGTTGCGCAGGAACGCCTTCTGCGCGACGCGGCGCGGATGCTCGCCGATCGTGTGGTAGGTCTGCGACCAGTCGATCGACAGGCCGAGACGGCGCCACAGGTTCTCGAAGAGCTTCTCGTCCTGCGCGGTGAGGCGCTCGCACAGCTCGATGAAGTTGCGACGCGAGCACGGCACCTGGTCCTTCGCCTGGATCTTCTTGCCCTCGGTGCCTTCGAACGGCGGTTTGAAATCGGGATCGTAGGGCAGCGACGTGTCGACGCGCACGCCGTAGTAGTTCTGCACGCGACGCTCGGTCGGCAGGCCGTTGTCGTCCCAGCCCATCGGGTAGAGGACCTCGAAGCCGTTCATGCGCTTGTAACGCGCGATGATGTCGGTGTGCGTGTACGAGAACACATGGCCGACGTGCAGATGGCCGGAGACGGTGGGCGGCGGCGTGTCGATCGAATAGACGGCGCTGCGCTCGCCGGGGTTGTGGAATGTGTAGGTGCCGTCTTCGTCCCAGACGCCGCGCCACTTGTCCTCGAGACCGTCCACGCCTACGCGGTCGGGGAGGGGGGTGAGATTGGCGCTGATGGAGATGTCTTCGCTATCAGTCATAACCGTCAGTGTAAAAAGCGTCTATGACATCGTCGCCGCCGCGCACACGGCTCGCCGCGCACGTTTCGCGATGTGCGCAACGGCGCATGCATCCGGCGTTTTCAGCGGCGCGTCGCGAGGTCGGCGAGCCGCAGCCGCCATGACGAATTCTCGGCGTCGACGCCGTCGACCGAGCTCTTCGCGACGACGAAGTCCTTGTTCTCATACAGCCACGCGCTCGCCGCGTCCTGGCTGACGATGCGGTCGAAGTCGCGCATGCGTTCGCGGTAGTCCTTGTAGTCGGTCCTGGCGAGCGCGTCCTCGTAGACGCGTTGCGCCTCGCCGTTCTGATAATGGAACATCGGCGAGCCGTCGACGAAGCGGCGGTAGTCGTCGACGCCCTCGAGCGTGACGAGCGCGCAGTCGTAGTCGCCGTCGGAGACGCGCTTCGCCAGTTCATCCGCGTCGACGACCTCGAGCGTCGCCGGCATCGACAGCACGTCGTTGAACGTGGCCGTGATCCGTTCGGCGACCGCGCGGTGCGTCTCGTCGGTGAGCACGGTGAACTCATGGAAGTAGACGTAGGGGAAGTAGGCGCGCATCGACGCGGCCTTCGCCTCGTCGTAGGGGAACAGGTCGTCGAGGTCGACGTAGCCCGGCTGCAGGCGTCCGATCGGCCCCGACAGCTGCGCCGCCGACTCCGGCTGCGTCTTCGCGATGCCGGCCGCGTCGATCGCGTAGCGCGTGAGCTGGCGCACCTGCACGTCCGAGAACGGGCTCTCCTGCGCGTTGTTGAGCGCGAGCATCGTCTGGCGCATCCCCAGCCCGTCGTCGACGCGCAGCCCGTCGTGCTTCGCGAGCCGCTGCGTCGTCGCCGCATCGCGCGGCAGCGCCACGTCGAGCGAGCCGGCCTCGGCGGCGTCGGCGAGCGCCGCCTCGTCCTTGTAGTAGGCCAGGCGGATGCGCGAGGTCGACGCCTTGCGCCCCCAATAACGGTCGTTGCGTGTGAGCGTGATCGACGAGCCGTCGCTGCCCGCGACGTCGAAGGGGCCCGAACCGTAGGTGCGGCGCGCGTAGTCGTCGCCGGCGCGTTCGGCGGCCGCGACGTTGACGACGATGCCGGCGCGGCCGGTGAGCGCCCACAGCAGCCGCGGATTCGGCCTGTGCAGATCGATCGTGAACTGCGAGTCGCTTGTGTTGCGCACGGTGGCGACGTCGCCGAGCTCCTCGTAGCCGACGTGGCGGTCGGTGATCGTCCGCTGCAGCGACGCGACGACGGCGCTCGCGTCGAGCGCGCTGCCGTCGGCGAAGGTCAGCCCGTCGCGCAGGATGAACGAGTAGTGCAGGCCGTCGGCCGACGGCACCCAGCGCGCGACGAGGTTCGCGGCGACCGAGGCGTCGTCGCCTCGCGTCAGCAGCGTCTCGTAGACGTTGCCGACGAGCGCCTGCTCGACGCCGCGCTCGTCGTTCGTGCGGATGTCGAGCGACGTCGGCTGGTCGGTCAGGCCGACCGTGAGCTCGCTTGAGCCCCCGCCGCCCCATGGCGCGCCGCCGTCGCGTCCGCGCATGAACAGGAACGCCGCGACGATGGCCGCGACGGCGATGATCGCGGCGAACACGATCCATGGTGCGACGCGCGCGCCGCGTGATTCCCGGGTGTGCATGACTGTGCAGTATACCGGCAGACGACTACCGTGGGCCGGCGTCGTCCGCGGCGGCCTCGCGCGACCGGGACGTCGATGTCCGTGGCGGCTTCGCCGATTTCGTCGTCGTCCTCTTTGATTTCGCCGTCTTCGTCGTCCTGTGCGCCGTCGTCCTGCGCTTCGCCGGACGTCTGGTGCCGGTGCGCGCCGACGGGAGGTCGAGGAAGTCGCCGGCGCTCGGGCATGAGTCGTTGAGCGGGCACCACGCGCACTGCGGCGCGCGCGCCGTGCACACGGTGCGCCCGAAGATGATGAGGCGGTGCGACAGGTCGGTCCATTCCCCGGGCGGGAACACGGCGGTCACGTCGCGTTCGATGTCCTCGGGGTCGGTTTCGTCGGCGTCGCGCCAGCCGAGGCGCCCGGTGACGCGGATGACGTGCGTGTCCACCGGGAAGCCCGGAATGCGGAACGCGTTGCCGAGCACGACGTTCGCGGTCTTGCGGCCGACGCCGGGCAGCGACGTCAGTTCCTCCATCGTCTGTGGCACGGCGCCTGCGAAGCGCGTCGCGAGCGCCTGCGCGAGCTCGATGACGTGCTTGCTTTTCATCCGGTAGAAGCCCAGCGTGCGGATGATCGATTCGACGTCGGCGATGTCCGCCCGCGCGAGCGCGTCGGCGTCCGGATAGCGCGCGAACAGCTCCGGCGTGACGCCGTTGACGCGTCGGTCTGTCGTCTGCGCGCTGAGCACCGTCGCGACGATCAGTTCGAAGGGCGTACGGTAGTCGAGCTGGCATTTCGTGACCGGGATGAACTCGCGCAGCCGATCGTATTCGCGGCGCATGCGCGCGGCGCGCGCCCGTTTCGATTCCCGTTTCGCGGCCATCGTCGCACCTCCCGTCCGTCGCGCCGCCGGATGCGGCGCCGACATCCTTCGAGCCTACCCGCGCCGCGGACGGCCACGCAGGCCCGCGTCAGTGCCGCGGCGTCGTCCCGTGGCCGGCCGCCTCCTGCGCCTGCGCGCGTTCCTCGTCCTCCTCGGGCGGGTCGAAGCGGTAGCCGACGTTGCGCACGGTGCCGATGACGTGTTCGTATTCGCCGCCGAGCTTCGCGCGCAGGCGGCGGATGTGCACGTCGACGGTGCGCGTGCCGCCGTAGTAGTCGTAGCCCCACACCTCCTGCAGCAGCTGCGCGCGCGTGAACACGCGCCCCGGATGCTGCACGAGGTACTTGAGCAGCTCGAACTCCTTGTAGGCGAGGTCGATCGGGATGCCGCGCAGGTTCGCCGTGTATCCGTTCGTGTCGACGACGAGGTCGCCGGAACGGATCAGGCCGTCCTCCTGCTCATCGTTCGCCGGCGCGGCGCCGGCGGCGACGACGGTCGCGGCGCCGCGTTCGGAGACGAGCCGCAGGCGCCCCTCGACCTCGGCGGGCGACGCGGTGGCGACGACGACGTCGGTGACACCCCATTCGGCGTTGATGACGGTGAAGCCGCCCTCGGTGAGGATCAGGACGATCGGCGTCGACAGCCCCGAGGCGTGGATGAGACGGCACAGCGTCTTCGCGGTGGCGAGGTCGTCGCGCCCGTCGAGGAACAGGATCGTGTTCTCCGGCATCTTGACGAGGCTCGCGGCGTCCATCGGCAGCACGCGCACACGGTGGGAGAGCAGCGCGAGTGAGGGCAATACGGAAGCCGGATCGTGCGAGAAGGTCATCAGTGTCAGATCCGTCACAATATGCCCCTTATTTCGGATGGTCTCATGCGGTCGTGCCCATTCGGCGCGCTGCCTCACATTGTAACGGCAGGCACGGTACCAACGGGTGAAGCGTTCCAGCATGAGAGCGGCCCGCGATTGCGCGCGCGGGCGCATGCTACGGGCGCAGCCGCCGGCATGCGCGTCGAGAATGTGCGCGGCGGCGACTAGATTGGTCATCGATCGAAGACAGATGCGAGCCCGGCGCGCCGACGCGGGCGCGGCGCGCGGACGAGACGACCCGAGGTGAATGCCATGACCGATGTGAAGAACGCCGACGCCCTGCGGGGCGATGCGCCGCTGCCGCGGCCGTCCCGGTCCGTGATCCGGCCGCTGCTCGTGCAGATGGCCGCGTACGTCGTCCTCGTGTCGGTCGCCTGCCTGCCCGGCAGCGCGAACGTCGGGGGCGCCGTCTACTCGCTGCTGCTGTTCGCGGTCGGCATCCTCATCATGCTCTCCGAGTTCTTCACGCCGCTGCGCGACGGCCTGCCCGGCCGCATCACGGCGTGCGTGCTCGGTTTCTGCTCGATGATCTGCGCGGCGACGCCGTTCCTCGGTGAACTCGTCTTCGGCGTGCACCCCGACGTCGTCGAGGGCTCGGTCTACCTGTCCGTGTCGGCGTGGCTCGCCGGCTGCGCGACGCTGCTCGTCGCGTTGCTCGTCGTGTCCTTCGCCCGTCAGATGGCACGCAACCCGCGCACGGACATGATCGTGCAGATGTCGCATATGGTCATGGACGGCGTGTGCTGCATCGCCGCGGCCGGCTGGTGCTTCCTGCCGATGCTGATGCGCGCCGGAGGCGTGCATCCGGCCGCGCGCGCCGTGGCGCTCGCCGCCGTGGCCGTCGTCGCGCTCGCGCTCGGGGCCGTGTCGTGCCTGTGGACGCGTGACGCGCGTCCGCTCGCGACCGCGCGCTCGCCGTGGGTCGGGATGGGGATGATGCCGGTGATGCTCACCGGCGCCGCAGTTGGTATCGCGGTGTTGGTACTGTTGCTCGTGTGATGGCGGACAGGGCGCCGTCGCTCTCTCTAGAATAGGAACGATGAACCCCCGCCATGACGGCGGGGGTTCACCTTTTCATGATCGCATCGCATGGCCGTACGCGGGGCGCGGCCTGCGCGGGTCAGTCGTCGAGGTCGGCGTCGTGCTCGGCCTGCTCCTTGGCGGCGAGGCGTTCGCGCGCGGCCTTGATCTCCTTGTCCGCGGTGGCGGCGTCCGCCCAGTAGTCGCCCGGCATGACCTCCTTGCCCGGCTCGAGCGCCTTGTACTGCTCGAAGAAGTGCTTGATCTCGGCCTTGTGGAACTCGGAGACGTCGGAGATGTCCTTGATGCCCTCGTAGCGCACGTCGTCCGGCACGCACAGCACCTTGTCGTCGCCGCCCTCTTCGTCCACCATGTGGTAGAGGCCGACGGCGCGGCACTCGATGATGCAGCCCGGGAACACCGAATCCGGGATCATGACGAGCGCGTCGAGCGGATCGCCGTCCTCGCCGAGCGTGCCGTCGATGTAGCCGTAGTCATCCGGATAGCCCATCGCCGTGAACAGCGTGCGGTCGAGGAAGACGCGGCCCGAGGCCTGGTCGACCTCGTACTTGTTCTTCGATCCGCGCGGGATCTCCACAACGACGTTGAAAGTTTCTGCCATGGTAGTTCTCCTTGGTTGGTGAGTGTTGAAACCCGCTACCACCATACACCGCGCGCGTCCGGGCGGCGGTGCGCGCACGCCGTGCACGAACAGCCGCCCGGACGCGCCGGCCGTTCGCCGGCATGCGAAGGCGGGGAGGGCGTCGGCACGCCATCCCCGCCTTCGTCCGTATCAGGCGCCTGTACGCCGAGCCGGCGCTCAGTATTCGACGCTGAGGATGTGCGCGACGTCCGCCCACGGGGCGAGCGCGACGAAGTTGTCCCAGCTCCAGTCGAATTCGCGGCCGGTCAGCTCGTCCCTGACGCGGTACGTGCCGTCGGTCGGCAGTCCGAGCGCGTCGAGGTCGACGTGGATGTTCGACTGCTGCTCGTGGTAGCCGTCGAGGTTGACGACGACGATGAGCGTGTCCGGCTTGCCGGTGCCGGTGCATGCGGCCGGCGTATGGCGCGCGAAGGCGAGGACGCTCGGGTTCGCGCTCGGCAGCACCGTGAGGTTGTGGTAGCTGCGTGCCGCCGGATGCGCGAGGCGGATCGTGTTGAGGGAGGCGACGAGCTCGGCGATGCCGTAGTCGTCGCTTGTGCCCCAGTCGCGCACAAGGGCCTCGTCTCGCTCGCTGACGGCCGGCTGCTCCGAGCCCGCGCGCTGCGTGTTCTCGACGAGCTCGTAGCCGCTGCACACGCCCCACGTCGGCGAACCCATCGCGGCGAGCACGGCGCGCACCGCATAGCCGGCGATGTCGTTGTCGCGCAGGTAGTTGCTCAGCGAATCCGGCGTCGTCGGCCAGAAGGCGTTGTGCTGCCAGAACGCGGCGTCCGAGTTCGTGGCCGTCAGGAACCCGTCGACCTCCTCCTTCGTGTTGCGCCATGCGAAGGTGCCGTAGGACTGCGTGAATCCGGCGCATGCGAGCGCGCGCGTCATCGACGGCCGGTCGCCGTCCTCGGCGAGGAACAGCACCTGCGGATGCGCCTTCACGACCTCGGCGATGACGTCCTGCCACAGGCGCAGCGGCGTGTCCCCGGGCGCGCCGGCGCGGAAGGCGGTGACGCCCAGGTCGATCCAGCCGTCGAGCGCCTGCGCGACGGCCTTCTCGATGCCGGCGAAGTCGTTGTCGTAGTCGATCGTGCCGTCGGCGCGGAACCACTGCGGCTGCGCGGTCCTCCACGCATGGTCGGCGGCGAAGGAGAGCGTGAAGTCGAGCGCGACCTCGAGGCCGAGTCCGTGGGCGCGTCCGATGAAGGCGCGCAGGTCGTCGACGGTGCCGAGCGCCGGGTCGACCGACGTGTGGTCGGTGACGGCGCCGGAGGCGTCGGTCGGCAGGATCTGCGGCAGGCAGACGATGCCGAATCCCTCCTGCTTCGCGCGTTCGAGGCCCTTCACCGCCGTCTGCAGGTCGCCCGGCGTGACGGTGCCGTCCTCGTTGCGCACGGCGCCTTCGGAGCGCGGGAAGAACTGGTACCAGGCGCTGAAGCTCGACTTCGGGCGTTCGACGCGCAGCGGACGGTCGGCGCTCGCGGTCAGGCCGTCGCGCAGCGGGTTCGTCCGATGCAGCGCGAGGATTTCGTCGGCGTGCGCGATCGCGATGCGGTCGGCGGCGTCGACGGTCTCGTCGAGCATCTCCTTGGCGGTGTCGCGCAGCATCCTGCGCTGCTGCGCGTCGAGGGCGGCGTCGCGCGTGCCGGCCCAGCGGCTGAGGATCTCGGAGCCCTGCTGCGCGAGGAGGTCCGAGGCGGGTTCCTCGTCGGCGCGTTGCAGCCAGTCGGCGAAGGTGTCGGCCCAGCCCTCGACGGCGAACTTCCAGTTGCCGAGCTGCTTGGCCGTCTCGGCGAAGGCCTCGTCCCACGGCGCGACGTCGGCGTGCTCGCCTGCCTGCAACGTGGCGGCGTACGATTCGAGGGCGGCGTTGACGGGCGTCATCGGCTTGCGCGCCATGATGCGTCCGCGCTGGCTCTTGAGGACGCCGGTGGCGCCGACATGGCCGGTTCCCTCCATGAAGACGCGGGCCGTCACCGTGAACGGCTCGCCGAGCTCGACGCGCGGCGTGAAGGCGCCGTCGGCGCTCGAAGGGGTGATGTTCATGATCGCGATGCGGCCGAACTGTCCGGGTTCCTTGGCCGCGATCGGCAGCGCAGGCGCATCCCCCGTGAACTGCGGCTGCTTCTTCGCCGCGCGCGGCTTGCGCGTGCGGCTGGTCGTGCTGGTTGCTGTGTCCTGAGTGTGTTGTGCTTCTCTCATGCCCCTCATTGTATGGGCATGCTGTGAACACGGGGCGGATCTGGACACATCGATGAAACACGGTGCCACACGGCGTTCCGAAGCACAATCTCGTCGTTTTGTCAAACCGTGCGGGAGGCGATGTGGATATGTGGATGGATCCGCGCCCCCGTGCACCGGTGTGGACGGCCTGTGGACGACCCCCGATGTGGATACCCGGCCGTGCCGTCCACAAATGGCCGCCGAGCCCGTCTTCCGGTCACATGGCCCGTATGCGTTTGCGCCGGCGCCGGCGCCGATGCCAAGGTCGAGCCAGCCGTCGCAACGGCGGCGGCCGGGACGCAACCCAAACGAAAGGAACTGCAATGACGCGATCCACATCGATCCGGCGCAAGGTGGCCGCGGCCGCGGCGGCGGTCGCGACGATCTTCGGCGCCGCGGCGGGCGCCGCGGCGGCCGAGGGCGAGAGGCTCACGCCCGCGACGCCCTACAACTTCTCGTATCTCAACGAGGGCATCGCCTATGAGATCGGCCCGGTGGGCCATGACGGCGCGGGCCTCGACTACTACTGCATCCAGCAGGACAAGAACACGAACTACACGGTCGGCGCGGCGACGACGATGCAGGATTCGATCAACGCGCGCAGGGCGGCCGTGCTCATCAGCCGGTACCCGCACCGCGAGGTCAAGGAGGACGTCACGCATGCGGCGATCGCCGTCATCCTGCACGATTTCTTCGATACGAGCACCGGATCGCATGGGTGGCCGTCGGCGCGCGCACGGCTCAGGCAGTGGTATCCGCAGATCGTCGAGCGCGTCGACGCATTGCTCGCCGAAGCCGACGCCGCCACGCCGACGAGTCTCGCCACGACGCTGTCCTATGACGAGGGACGCCGCAACGGCGCCGTGACCGTCTCGATCGACAACGCGCGCGGTGCGCCGGTCCCCGGCATCGCCTACACGTTGACGCTCGACGGCCCGGCCGTCTTCCCCGACGGCACGCGGACCTGGCGTGCCGTCTCCGGCGCCAAGGCCGCCGTCGTCCCATGGACGTCGACCGGAGACGGCGATGTGCGCGTCTCCGGCGCGGCCGTCGTGCCGTCGGTCGACGTCATCACGTCGTCGCAGCGCCTCGTGCGCGTCGGCGGAGGGCAGGCGAAGGCCTTCGACGAGATCCGCTTCCCGGCGAAGAAGACCTTCACGCCGACGATCCGCACCGTCACGACGCCGAAGGTCGTCCAGACCGGCGAGCGCGTCACCGACGCCGTCGCCGTCGGCATGGCCGGCCCCGACGACGTGTGGCCGCGCGGCGAGACGCTCACCGTCGACGGCTGGTACTTCGACGGCCTCGGCGCCGACGCAGTCCGGCGCCGCATCGACCGGCGGGACGGCGAGCGCGCCGACGACTTCGTCGAACGCGTCGCGGCGGCGATCGGCCATCGCCCCGTCGCGACCGCGCAACTCGTCTTCGACGCGCCCGGCGGCGAACGGACGGCCGTCGCGCGCGACGGGGACGGCGACTACCATGCGACGGCCGCAAGCGGCTTCGGCACATGGCTGTGGGCGGCCAGGCGCGACCGGCAGCGTGGATCGATGGGCGACTACCTCGCGCAGGACATCGTCACGGCGATCGTCGACGGCGCCGAGACGAACGTCACCCGTCGCGACACCGTCGAGGTGCGCTCCGAGGCGCACGAACACACGGCCCACGTCGGCTCGCAGCTCATGGACACGATCTGGGTCTCCGGATTCCCGGACGACCACGGGCAGTGGAAAGGCGACGAGGCCATCGGCGTCGGCGCCGACGAGGAACACGCGCAGGTGGGCGTATGGTGGGCCGGCGGCGACGGCGATGACGCCGCATGGCGCCCCGAAGGGGACGGACAGCCGCAACCCGACGACCACCACCGCCTCATCGGCGTCTGGGACTACGCGGCCGTCAACGGCGAGCTGCGCGTCGGCGGAGGCGCGCCGGACGCCCACGGCGAACCGGTCGAGATCGTCGCCGACGCACCCGGATGGTACGTCTTCGTCTGGAGCTTCGCCGGCGACGACCGCGTCGCGCCGGCGTCGAGCTCGTACGCGGACGGTTGGGAGCGCGTGCATGTGACCGAGGAACCGGTCGTGACCCCGACGCTGACGACGCAGGTCGACCATGCGAAGGTCAAGGTCGACGAACCGTTCCATGACGTGGCGAGCGTGCAGGGGCCGGTTCCCGACGGCGCCGTCGTAGTCTTCGAGGCCTACGAGGCCGTCGGCGAGGGGACAAGGCCGGGGACGAACCGGCTGCTGCTCTCCGGCGGCCGCCATCCGCTCGACCCGACGCTGACGTCGCAACAGGTGACGAGCGAGGAGACGCGCTCGCCGACGGCCGGCCTCGTGTACTGGAAGGCGACGTTGCTCAGCCGCGACGGCGACGTCCTCGCGACGCACGAGATCGGGGCGCCCGGCGAGGTCGTCGAGGTCGTCGAACAGCCGCCGGCGGGCGCCCGCGAACAGCCGAAGGGGAGGGATACGCAGCCGAAGCCCGCGCTCGCGGCGACCGGCGTGGCCGCGGCGGCGCCGTTGACGGTGACGTGCATCTTGTGCGCGGCGGCCGGCGTCGTCGCGATCAGGATGCGCCGCGGCGCGAAGCGGACACCGCGTGGACGCTGAGCGGACACTGAGGCATGCGGCGGCCGCGGCACCGCGTCC
>NZ_MVOG01000060.1 GCF_002286915.1 Bifidobacterium italicum
GATCCTGTCGAGCCCGCACCAGCCGCAGGGCGTCGTCGAGCAGGTCACCGACGCGCCGGCGATCGTCATCGCGACTCCCGGCGCTGAGCCCCGCGTACGTGCAGGCGCTTACCGGGCCGTCGCGATTCTCGACGCATGGACGAGCCTGTACCGGCAGAACATCGACGCGTATGTCGACGTGCTGCGCGACTGGATGCGCGCGATGGCGCTGTGCGCGCCGCGCGCCGACGGGGGCGTGGGGCTGCTGATCGGCGAGACCGATCCGGTGATCGCGCAGTCGCTGATGACATGGGATCCGCGCGTCCTCGCCCGCGCCGAACTCGCGCAGCGGCGCGAGGCCGGGCTGCCGCCGGTCGTGAGCGCGGCCTGCGTGTGGGGACAGCGCAACGCCGTCGCCGAGACGCTGCGGCGCATCGGCGTCGTCGGCGACGGCGACTGGGCGGCGCTGCGTCTCGGCGACGACGAGTTCCCGGCGGTGCTCGGACCGGTGCCGATCCCGCCCGAACGCACCGTGGACTCGCGCGAGCTCGAGCAGATGCGCGACCGCGTCAAGGCCGTCGTGCTCGTCACGCATGCACGGCGCGCCGAACTGGCGATGCGGCTGCGCACCGCGGCCGCGAGGCATGTCGCGGCGCGCGAGTTCGGCGAACTGCGCTTCCGCGTCGACCCCAAGGACTTGCTGTAGCGCTCAGCTCACGGCGACACGCGCCGTGCGCCGGCCTCGTCGACTACGATGGGGACGACCGGCGGGCGGACGGCGCGGCCGTGCACCCGCCCGCGATGACGACGCCATCATGGATGGACAACGGACAAGGAGAACGTGAGGATGCTGCGAGTACTGTTTGCGGGCACGCCGGAGGTGGCTGTGCCCTCGTTGAGGACGCTGGCGAAGGACACCGAGCATTTCGAGGTCGTCGCCGTGCTCACGCGTCCCGACGCTCCGACCGGCCGCGGCCGCAGGCTCATGGCGAGCCCGGTCAAGATGGCGGCCCTCGAGCTGGGCCTGCCGGTCATGGAATGCGATCCGAACGAGGAGGCCTTCCTGTCCGCGCTCAAGGCGACCGGCGCCGAGGCCGCCGCGATCGTCGCCTACGGCAGGATCCTCAAGGAGCCGGTGCTCGAGGCGCTGCCGCTGGGCTGGTACAACCTGCATTTCTCGCTGCTGCCGCAGTGGCGCGGCGCCGCCCCGGCGCAGCGCGCGATCTGGGCGGGCGAGTCGGTGACTGGCGCGTCGGTGTTCCGTGTCACGAAGGGCATGGACGAGGGCCCGGTGCTCGCGCAGTCGACGGTCGAGATCGGCGCGCACGAGAACGCCGGCGAGCTGCTCGACCGCCTCGCCGAGGACGGCGCGCATCTGCTCGCCGCGTCGCTCGAAGGCATGGCCGAAGGCCAGATCACGCCGGTCGAACAGCCGGCCGGCGCCTTCGAGGTGGCCGCAAAGATCTCGCACGACGACGCGCATATGCGATTCGACGTGCCGGTCTTCGCACTCGACCGCCAGATCCGCGCCTGCACGCCGCTGCCCGGCGCATGGTGCGATCTGCATGTGCAGGGCGACGCGCTCGCCCCGACGACGCTGCATGTGACGAAGGCGTCGCCGGCGAGCGCCGAGCTGCGCGAAAGCGTCGAGGTCCCCGACGACCTCAAGCCCGGCGAACTGCGCGTCACGAAGCACCATGTGTGGGTCGGCACGAGCACCGAGGCGCTCGAGCTGCAGATCGTCAAGGCGCAGGGCAAGAAGGAGATGGGCGCGGCCGAATGGGCGCGCGGCGCGCATCTGGGCCCCGGCGCCTTCCTCGACTGAATGCGTTCCCCGATGTGAGCGTGTGGACTGACCCCCCCCAAACGACGAAAACGGCCGGTCGCATCGGCAATCGATGCGACCGGCCGTCGTATATCCGGACGGTCATATGCCATGGGCGGCGCGTGCGGCGCCCCCCGAAGGCTCAGCGGCGCAGATAGTCGAGGACACGCGTCAGGTCGCGCTCGTCGATCGTATGCGGCGCGGCGCGGCGCACGGCCGGCTTCGCGCAGAACGCGATGCCCAGGGCCGCCCCGCCGATCATCGGCAGGTCGTTCGCGCCGTCGCCGACGGCGACCGTCTGGGCGCCGTCGACGCCGTCGGCCGCCGCCCAGCGGCACATCGCGCGCAGCTTGACGTCCTTCGTGACGATCGGGCCGGCGACGCGTCCCGTGAGCGTGGATGCGGCGCCGTCCACCTCGAGCCGGTTCGCGATCCGGTAGTCGAGGCCGGCTGCCTCGGCGAGCCGGTCGACGATCTCATGGAAGCCTCCGGAGACGACGCCGACCTTCCAACCGTGCGCATGCAGCTCGTCGATGAGCGGCAGCGCGCCGTTCGTGAAATGCAGCCTGCGGTACACGTCATCGAAGATCGACGTGGGCAGCCCCTTGAGCAGCGCGACGCGCGCTTCGAGCGCCTGGGCGAAGTCGAGCTCGCCGTTCATCGCGCGCGCCGTCACCGCGCTGATGCGCTCGCCGACGCCCGCGGCCTCGCCGAGTTCGTCGATGACCTCCTCGTCGATCAGCGTGGAGTCGACGTCCATGACGAGCAGGCCGGGACGGCGCAGCGTGGGCGTCTCGTCAAGGATTTGCAAAGGTGTTGGGCTCATAGTGACGATTGTCGAAAAACGCTGGGACAATGGCGCAATGCGTTTTTCGATGATTCTTTCCCAGATCCCGGTCGACGAGCAGCTGCAGTGCGCGACGAGTTCGGACGGCCTCATCGGATCGATGACCGCGTGGCTCGTGCAGCTCATGGAGACCGTCGGCGGCGTCGGCGTCGCGCTCGCGATCGCGCTCGAGTCGATCTTCCCGCCGATCCCGAGCGAGATCATCCTGCCGCTCGCCGGTTTCACGGCGGCGCGCGGCAGCATGGGCCTCGTCGCCGCGGTCCTGTGGGCGACGATGGGCTCGCTGCTCGGCGCGTGGGCGCTCTACGGCATCGCCCGCTGGTTCGGTCTGCACCGCATCCACCGCGCCGCTGACCGCATCCCGGGCGTCAGCCGCGACGACGTCGACAAGGCGAGCCGCTGGTTCACGAAGTACGGCACCTGGTCGGTGCTGCTCGGCCGCGTCATCCCGGTCGTGCGCTCGCTCATCTCGATCCCGGCCGGCTTCAACCGGATGAACTTCGCGCAGTTCTCGCTGTGGACGTTCCTCGGCTCGGCCGTCTGGAACACCGTGCTCGTCACCGCCGGGTACATGCTCGGCGACCGGTGGTGCTCGATCCTCGGCGTGCTCAACGTGTTCGAGGATGTCATCATCGTCGTCTTCGCCGCCGTCCTCGCCTTCTTCGGCGCACGTTGGATTCGCAATCTGATACGCGAGCGGCGCGCCTCGCGCGCCGACCGGTAGCATGGCGGTACGCGCTACGCGTTGAAGTCAGGGCCGGATGGCCGCTTCCGCTACACTGGGATGGGTCGCCCCCGTGGCGACGCCCCGATGCGGCGGCGGAAGCCATCCGGCCGTTTTCATGCATGCGCTTCGCCGGACATGCGATGCCGTCGCCGCCGGCAGGACACCCGATGAAGCGCATGGCGAGGTGGACGATGCACGTTTCCGACGATCGCGGCGAACCCCGCGCCGGTTCCCCCGAGACGCTCGCCGCGCACGCCGACCGGCTGCAGGCGAAGAACCACGCGCTCGCGGCCGCCCTCAGGCGCGCGACCGACGAGCTCGCCAAGGCGAAATCCCAGCTCGAGCAGTTCACGAAGCCGCCGCTGGGCTTCGCGACGATGCTGCGGCCGCACGGCAGCAGCCGCGACGAACACGGCGTGCGCCACGCGAGCGTCGAGGTGATGCACGGCGCGCGCCGCATGATCGTGCCGGTGGCCGCCCAGCTCGACGCATCCCGGCTCGAGCCGGGCATGACGCTGCTGCTCGACGAGAACCTCGTCGTCGTCGCGACGGCGGCGGCCGAGACCGTCGGCGCCGTGCGCGCCGTCGACGACGTGCTCGACGACGGGCGCCTCATCGTCGTCGACGCCTCCGGCGACCGCCGTCTCGTGCGCCGCGCCCACGATCTGCGCGACGCGCGTCTGACCTGCGCCGACCGCGTCGTCGTCGACCCGTCGAACCGATTCGCCGTGGCGATGGTGCCGCGTGAGGACACGGCGCAGCTGCTGCTCGAGGAGACGCCGGACGTCTCCTTCTCCGACATCGGCGGCCTCGACGCGCAGATCGCGCGCATCCGCGACGCCGTGCAGCTGCCGTTCGAGCACCGCGACCTGTACATGGCCTACGGGCTGACGCCGCCGAAGGGCGTGCTGCTGTACGGGCCGCCCGGCAACGGCAAGACGCTGATCGCGAAGGCGATCGCGCACGAACTCGCCGGCGAGGGGGCGCACGGCGTCTTCCTCGCCGTCAAAGGCCCCGAGCTGCTCAACAAATACGTCGGTGAATCGGAACGGCTCATCCGCCTGTTGTTCGACCGCGCGCGCGAACGCGCGGCCGCCGGCCAGGCCGTCATCGTCTTCATCGACGAGATGGACGCGCTGCTGCGCACGCGCGGCTCGGGCGTCTCCTCGGACGTCGAGACGACGATCGTGCCGCAATTCCTCGCCGAACTCGACGGCGTCGAGCGGCTCGACAACGTCATCGTCATCGGCGCGTCCAACCGCGTCGACATGATCGATCCGGCCGTGCTGCGCCCGGGCAGGCTCGACGTCAAGATCCGCGTCGACCGTCCGGACCGGGACGCGGCGCTCGCGATCGCCGCGCGCTACCTGACGCCGCACCTGCCGTACGCCGACGGCGTCGACGCGGACGCGCTCGCATGCGCGCTCGTCGACGGCGTCTACCGGCGCGACGGCTCGCGCAGGCTCGGCGACCTGCGGCTCGACGACGGCTCCGGGCGTGCGCTCGATCTGGCCGACGTCGTCTCCGGCGCGATGCTGCGCAACATCGTCGACCGCGCCAAGACGGCGGCCGTCAAGGCGAGCGTCGGACGCGGAGCGCCCGTCGCGCTCGACGCGGCGATGATCGCGCGGGCCGTGGCCGACGAGTACCGCTCGGTATGGGACACGCTCGGCGACGTCGACGCCTCCCAGTGGGCGAAGGTCAACGCGCTCGGCGACGGGCACGCCGTCAAACTGCGGCGCATCGACCGGATCGACGATGACGGTGACGGGCAGGACGCGGCGCCTCGCGCGCCGGAACGGGAAAGGACACTTGCATGAGCGTCAGAAGGATTGTCGGCACCGAGACGGAGTACGCGGTCATGGCGGATCGGGGCAACCCGGTGCAGTGGTCCTTCGACGTCGTCGCAGGGGCCGCCGCAAGCGACGATGCGCGTCGCATCCGCTGGGACTACCGGCAGGAGGACCCGGTCAACGACATGCGCGGACGGCGTCTCGAACGCGCCGCCGCGCGGCCGGAGATGCTCACCGACGAACCGCAGCCGCAGATCACGAACGTGCTCGCCGGCAACGGCGGCAGGCTCTATGTGGACCATGCGCATCCCGAATACTCGTCGCCGGAGACCGACGACCCGTTCACGGCCGTCGTCTACGACACGGCCGGCGATGTGCTGATGCGGCGCGCGGCCGCGCATGCGAATGCCGAGGGCCGCGCCGACGGCACGCTGCGGCTCTACCGCAACAACGTCGACGGCAAGGGCGCGAGCTGGGGATCGCACGAGAACTATCTGATGCGCCGCGACGTGCCCTTCGACGTGACGGCGGCGATGATGACGGCGCATTTCGTCACCCGGCAGCAGTACACCGGCTCGGGCAGGATCGGCCTGGGTGAGCGCGGCGAACGGATGGGCTACCAGCTGAGCCAGCGCGCCGACTACTTCCATATGCAGGTCGCGCTGCAGACGACCTTCGACCGGCCGATCGTCAACACGCGCGACGAGGCGCATGCGCCGGCCGACATGCGCCGGCTGCACGTCATCGTCGGCGACGCGAACCGCATGGACGTGCCGCGCGTGCTCAAGCTCGGCACGACGAGCATGTTGCTATGGACGCTCGAGCACGCCGACGAGGCCGGCATCGACATCGCCTCGCGCCTCGGGGAGCTGCGCTTGGCCGATCCGGTCGACGCGATGCACCGCGTCTCGCACGATCTGACGCTCGCCGAGCCGCTCGCGATGGCGCACGGCGGCACGATGACGGCATGGCAGATCCAGGTCATGCTCAACGCGCTCGTCTACGAGACGGCCGCCGCGGTCCACGGCACCGACACGCGCGGCGAGCCGGTGTGGCCGGACCGAGAGACCCGGTCGGTCATGGCGATGTGGAGGCAGGCGCTGCTCGATGTGGCCGCCATCCGCCACGCCGACGACGGCGAACGTTTGCAGTCGCGTTCCGAGGCGAGCCGTCTCGAATGGCTGTGCAAATGGCAGCTCGTCGAGGGGATGCGCCGGCGGCTGCACCCGGACGAGCCGATCGCCGACGCATTGGAGGACCCCCGGCTGCAGGCGATCGACCTGAGGTGGGCGAGCCTTGACGAGTCCGAGTCGATCTATGCGAAGGTGCGCGGGCGCACCGAGCGCACGGCGAGCGACGAGGAGATCGACGCCGCCGCGGACATGCCGCCCGAGGACACGCGCGCATGGCTCCGCGGAACGCTTGTGCGCCGATGGCCGGATCAGCTGCGCGCGGTCTCGTGGACGCATGTCACGACGCGCGACGACGCCGATGGCAGACAGTGGACGCTCGGCATGGACGACCCGCGCGCCTTCACGAAGGAGGCCTGCGCCGAGGCGCTCGCCGGCGCCGGCGACGCATGGCAGGCCGTGCGGGCGCTCGGTGGCGCGCCGGTCGGCGAC
>NZ_MVOG01000061.1 GCF_002286915.1 Bifidobacterium italicum
GTCGCGCCACGGCAGCTCGCGCGCATGCACGTCCCACCATGCGAACAGCGGACCGCGGACCTGTGCGGCGAGACGCCGCGCGGCCCGGGCGCGCGGGACGCCGACGACGTCGCTCGGATCGGCGGCCTGCTTCATGTGCGTCGCCTTCGTTCGTGTGACCATAGCCACGCCATTGTAGTGGAGCGCGCGCGGTTGCGGAAGCGCGCGTCGCGCCGGGGCAATATCGTGTGTCACGTGACGAATGAAGCAACGAATCCCGCGGACGCCGCGGCCGCCGGCGTCGATCCGGAAGCCCGGGTGGAGAAGATGTTCGAGTACGGCTACCGCAAGTCGAACTACGGCCCCGACGAACTCGTGACCGACGCGCACGGCAATCCGATCTCGGTCGTCGATGCGATGATGACGGCGAAGGAGGCGGCGAACACGCCGACGTCGACGCCGCATCTGTGCTACTACTCCCCGCGCATCCCCGGCAACACCGGCTCGGCGATCCGCCTGTGCGCGGTCACCGGCACGATCCTGCATCTCGTGGAGCCGCTCGGCTTCAACCTGCGCGACACGAAGCTGCGCCGCGCCGGCCTCGACTACCACGACATGGCGCATGTCGTGCTCCATCCGGACTTCGGGGACCTCGTGCAGTCGATGCCCGATTCACGCATCATCGCGTTCACGGCGCATGCGACGAAGCTGTACACTGAGGTCGAGTACAGGCCGACCGACATCCTGCTGTTCGGCCCCGAGCCGGGCAACATCCCCGATCCGACCGACATCATGTTCGGGCCGCACGTCGCCGAGCAGGTGCGTCTGCCAATGCGCCCGAGCCTGCGCAGCCTGAACCTGACGAACTGCGCGTCGATCGCGATCTACGAGGCGTGGAGGCAGCTCGGATTTGATGGGGGTCAGTGAACACCACCCCGAAATGCGAGATGGGCGTACATCAATCGATTGATGTACGCCCATCTCGCATTTCGGGGTGGGATCTCAGTTCTTGAAACTATGAATCGGCGCCGGGATGCGACCGCCGCGCGTCACGAAGGCCTCGCAGCTCGCCGTGTTCACCGGCATGATCGGCGCGTAGCCCATCAGGCCGCCGAAGTTCGCCATCTGGCCGACGGTCTTGCCGACGACCGGGATGACGCGCACCGCCGTCGTCTTCTGGTTGACCATGCCGATCGCGGATTCGTCGGCGATGATGCCGGAGATCGTCGAAGCCGGCGTGTCGCCGGGGATCGCGATCATGTCGAGGCCGACCGAGCACACGCAGGTCATCGCCTCGAGCTTCTCGATCGTCAGGCAGCCGCTTTCGGCCGCGTCGATCATGTTCTTGTCCTCGGAGACCGGGATGAACGCGCCGGACAGGCCGCCGACGTACGAGGACGCCATGATGCCGCCCTTCTTGACCTGGTCGTTGAGCATCGCGAGCGCGGCCGTCGTGCCGGGGCCGCCCACCTGCGCCAGGCCCATCTTCTCGAGCACCTCGCCGACCGAGTCGCCGACGGCCGGCGTCGGCGCGAGCGACAGGTCGATGATGCCGAACGGCACGCCGAGGCGCTTCGACGCCTCCTGCGCGACGAGCTGGCCGACGCGCGTGATCTTGAACGCGGTGCGCTTGATCGTCTCGCACAGGAACTCGAAGTCCTTGCCGACGGCCGCGTCGAGCGCGCGCGAGACGACTCCCGGACCGGACACGCCGACGTTGATGACGGCGTCGCCTTCGGTCACGCCGTGGAAGCCGCCCGCCATGAACGGGTTGTCGTCCGGCGCGTTGCAGAACGCGACGAACTTGACGCAGCCGTAGGAGTCGTTGTCGGCGGTCGCCTCGGCGATCTCCTTGATGATGTGGCCGAGCATGTCGACGGCGTTCATGTCGATGCCGGTCTTCGTCGAGCCGACGTTGACCGACGAGCAGACGATGTCGGTCTCGCTCAGCGCGGCCGGCAGCGAACGGATGAGCAGCTCCTCGGCCGGTGTCATCGACTTCGAGACGAGCGCCGAGTAGCCGCCGATGAGGTCGACGCCGACCGTCTTCGCGGCGCGGTCGAGCGCGTGCGCGATCTTGACGAAGTCGGCGCTCGTCCGGCAGCAGCTCGCGCCGACGAGCGCGATCGGCGTCACCGTGATGCGCTTGTTGACGATCGGGATGCCGAAGTCGCGTTCGATCGACTCGCCGGTGGAGACGAGGTCCTTCGCGTAGGTCGTGATTTTGTCGTAGATCTTGCCGCACGTCTCGTCGACGTCGGTCGTCGCGCAATCCATGAGGCTGATGCCCATCGTGATCGTGCGCACGTCGAGCTTCTCCTGCTCGATCATCTGGTTGGTCTCGTGGACCTCCATGATATTCAGCATGCTGGTTCCTTCCGGCCTCTGGCCTGTTGCGTTCGGGTTGGCGGCCGCCGCGGCCGCCGCATGTCCTCAGACGCGGTGCATCTTCGTGAAGATCTCCTCGCGCTGGCAGCGGATGCGCACGCCGATGTCCTCGCCGAGGGCCTCGAGGTCGTCGACGATCGTCTCGAACGCGACGTCGGCGTCCGAGTAGTCGACGATCATCATCATGTTGAAGAACCCGTCGATGATCGTCTGCGAGATGTCGAGCACGTTCGTGCGGTGCTCGGAAAGGTACGTGCAGACGCGAGCGATGATGCCGACGGTGTCCTGACCGACGACGG
>NZ_MVOG01000062.1 GCF_002286915.1 Bifidobacterium italicum
TGGCCGGGGAATGCGACGACGCGCTCGCCCGCTGCCTGCTCACGCTGTGCATCGACGACGCGGACATCATGATGGCGGCGCTGCTCAAGGGCGCGCCCGATGCGCGCGACGTCCTCGCCGCGCTCGCCATGTCGATGGACGGCATGCCGCAGCCCGAACGCCGGGAGGGCATGCGGATGCTCGAACGCGACCTCGCGCTCGGCATCGCCCGCTGGGGATGCACGGTGCGCCCACGCACGCGCGACCGCTTCACGCAGGCCGTGGAACGCTGGCACATGCGGCTCGCGTCGCTACCGAGCGCGGACCCCGACACGCTGCGCGCATGGCTGACGGCGGACGGCGCGTACGCGGTGCTCACGCCTGGCGACGAGACGTGGCCCGCCGGCCTCGCCGACCTCGATGTGCGTTCCGACTACGCGCCGCCGGTGTGCCTGTGGGTGCGCGGCGACGCGCATGCGCTCACGGCGTGCCCCGAGCCGCTCGCCGTCGTCGGTTCGCGCGGCATGAACGACTACGGGCGCGAGGTGACGTCGGAGATCGCGGAGGAGGCGTGTCTGGCCGGCCACACCGTCGTCTCGGGCGGCGCGATGGGCGTGGACGCGGCGGCCCATTGGGCCGCCGTGCGCGCGCCCGGGACGTCGTGCGCCGACCGGTGCGGGCGCACCGTCGCCGTCTTCGCCGGCGGACTGGGCCACATCGGCCCTTCGTGCAACGAACGGCTGTTCGCGGCGATCATCTCGTCCGGAGGCGCCCTCGTGAGCGAACTGTGCCCGGACACGGCGCCGCTGGCCCACCGTTTCCTGCTGCGCAACCGTCTCATCGCGGCGATGGCATCGTCCGTCGTCGTCACGCAGGCGCGGCTGCGCTCGGGCGCGCTCAACACGGCGCGCTGGGCGAACGAGCTCAACCGGCGCCTCTACGCGGTTCCCGGCGATGTGACGAGCCCGTCGAACGCCGGATGCAACGCGCTCATCCGCGACCATCAGGCGATCCTGCTGGCCGACGCGCGCGCCGTCGACGAATGCTGCCATCCGCGCCATGCGCCGACGCTTGGCGCGCCGCCGCCGACCTGACCGCCGACATGCGGATGGCCGTCCGGACGGGCGCGGGACGCCTTGTGAGACAATACCGGATATGACCCCGAAGCACATCGAAGAACAATACGACGCCGTGATCGTGGGAGCCGGCGCGGCCGGCCTGTCCGCCGCGCTCGGCTTCCACCGCAGCGACGCGGCGCGCGGGCTGCGCGAAGCCGGCATCGAACCGAAGGTCCTCGTCGTCTCGAAGCTGCAGCCGCTGCGCTCGCACACCGGCTCGGCCGAAGGCGGCATCGCCGCGAGCCTGGCGGACATGGAACCGGACGAATGGCGCTGGCACTACTACGACACGGTCAAGGGCGGCGACTGGCTCGTCGACCAGGACGCGGCGAGGCTGCTCGCCGAGGACGCCCCGATGACCGTCATCAACCTCGAGCGTTCCGGCGTCGCGTTCTCGCGCACCGCCGACGGGCGCATCGCGCAGCGCCGCTTCGGCGGCCACACGAGCGACTTCGGCGCGCGCCCGGTCAAGCGCGCCGCCTACTCCGCCGACCGCATCGGCCACCAGATCCTGCACACGCTGTGGCAGCAGTGCGTGCACTACGGCGTCGACTTCGCCGAGGAATGGGTCGTGACCGACCTCGTACTCGACGAGACGCTCACCCACGCCGCCGGCGTCGTCGCCTTCGACACGCACGCCGGCGTCACCCACGCCATCGCGGCGCGCAACACGGTCCTCGCCACCGGCGGCGCCGGACGCCTGTTCCACACGACGTCGAACTCACACGACCTGACCGGGGACGGCATGGCGCTCGCGCTCGACGCCGGCCTGCAGCTCGAGGACATCGAGTTCGTGCAGTTCCACCCGACCGGTCTGGCCCATACCGGCATCCTGCTGTCCGAGGCCTCGCGCGGCGAGGGCGGCGTGCTGCGCAACGCCGACGGCGACGCCTTCATGGCCTCCTATGCGCCCGGGCACGCCGATCTGGCGGCGCGCGACGTCGTCAGCCGCGCGATCCGCAGCGAGACCGACGCCGGACGCGGCGTCGCCGACCCGCGCGACCCGGACGGCCCGAAGGACTGCGTCTGGCTCGACATGACCGGCATCGACCCCGAACGGATGCGCCGCAACCTGCCGCAGGTCGTCGAGACGATCGAGGACTACGCCGGGCTCGACCCGGCGAAGGACCTCGTGCCGGTCAAGCCGACCGCCCACTACACGATGGGCGGCATCCCCGTCACGACCGACGGCGAGGTCTACGTCTGGGACGGCGAGCGACGCAACATCGTCGAGGGACTCTACGCCGCCGGCGAATGCGCGTGCGTGAGCGTGCACGGCGCGAACCGCCTCGGCGGCAACTCGCTGCTCGACGCCTGCCTGTTCGGCACGCGTGCCGGGCAAGCCGTCGCCGCGCGCGTCGCCGCCAACCCTGTGGGCGCCGGCACGCCGTCCGATCCGACGTTGGAGGAGGCGCTCGACGCGGCGAAGACGGCTCGCGACGCAGACATCGACGCGCTCGTCACCGGCGCCGCGGGCGACGCGGGCGACGACGACGACAACGCGTACCGCGTCATGGCCGACCTGTCCGAGACGATGGAGCGCGGCGTCGCCGTGCTGTGCGACGCCGGATCGATCGCACGCGCGCAGGTCGTCGTCGACGGCCCGATCGCCGAACGCGCGCGCCGGCTGCGGCTGCACGCCGAGGCGCGCGCCTTCAACCAGGAGCTCACGGCGATCTGGGAGGCGCGCCATCTTGTGCGTCTCGCCGAGGTGATGCTCGCCGCGACCGACGCGCGCCACGAGTCGCGCGGCTCGCTCAAGCGCACCGACTTCCCCGAACGCGACGACGGGACGTGCCTGAACCATTCGATGACGGCCGCCGATGCCGCCCCGCTGCGCCAGCCGGTGCGCATCGTCGACATCGAGCCGGGTGCGCGCTCCTACTGACGCACCCCGAACGTCTATAGTGGAACAGGCATGAAAGGGAACGCATGGCTCAACTAGCATCATCCGGGACGACGGTCACGCTGCGCGTGCACCGCTTCTCCCCCAGGCCGGCGCGCGAGCGCGACCGCGCGCGCGGCTCCAGCCCCTTCGCGCGCAAGGCGTCGCCGTTCGGCGACTCGCCGGCGCGCGCCG
>NZ_MVOG01000063.1 GCF_002286915.1 Bifidobacterium italicum
GCCCGACGGCGCGCTGCGTCGAGGCGGTGCGCGCCGCGCATGCGCGCATCCATATGCGCGAGGAGCTCAGGCGCAATGCCTTCGCCGTGCCGCAATCGACGGTGAAGATGCTGCTCGGGTTGCCGGCCGTCACCGTCGTCCTCGGCGAAGTGCTCGGCGCCGACCCGATCGGCGTCCTTTTCGGCTCTTGGCAGGGGATGTGCTGCCTGGGGTTCGGCGGCGTCTGCTACGCCTTCGGCGCCGTGTGGATGCTTCGGCTCATGCGACGGACGGGGGCGGGCGATGACTGACGGGAGCGGCGTATGGGTGACGCGATCGGATGGGCATGCTGCGCGGCCGTCTGTGCGGGATCGGCGGTGTTCGCGGCATTCGCCGAGACGGACGTCGGCGCGCGGCTGCGCGCATTGCCCGGGCATGTGCATGGGGACTGGGTGCCGAGCGTGCCGCTCGTGCTGCGGCTGCTGGACGCCGCGTTGGCAAGCGGCGTGTCGATTCCACGTGCGCTGCGCGCGGTCGGCGCATGCTGTGCTGGCCCGTGCGCCGAAGCGTTCGCCGCCGTCTGCGACGAACTGGCGGCCGGCGCCTCGTGGGACGACGCATGGGCATGCATATGCGATGAGCCGCGGATCGCCGGTATCGCCGCGACGGTGCGCGCGACGTTGCGTGAGTCATGGAACGAGGGCGTCGCCGCCGGCGCGCGGATCGACGCGACGATGGAACAACTCGAGACGACGGAGCGCATGGAAATCGAAAGGGACGCCTCGCGGCTCTCGGTGCGGCTGCTGCTGCCGATGGGGCTGTGCTTCCTGCCGGCGTTCCTGTGCGTCGCCGTCATACCGACGATCATCTCCTTCGCCCGATGACCCGCGATGCCCGATCGGTGCGTTTCATGTGAAACATGTGGAACGTGCGCCGCGCGTCGCCATGCATCGACGCGAATGCATGGATATACGAACAAATGGCAAACACGACAAACAACGACGAACAACAAACAAAGGAGTTGGCAATGCAGGACATGATCTCACTCGACGACGGCGTCGGCATCGACGTGATGGACGTCGGATGGCCGTTGCGGGACCTGGGCAGGCGCATGACGCGCGCCGCCGTCATGCTCGATTCGAGGATGCGCACGCTGACCGCGCAGCCGGAGGAGGGCGCCGCGACCGCCGAATACGCGGTCGTGCTCGTCGCGGCAACCGGTTTCGCGGCCGTGCTCGTCGCGCTGCTCAAGTCGGACGCGATCAAGACGCTGCTGACGAACATCGTCAAGAAGGCGCTGAGCGTCTGAGCGGTGCGGCATGCGACGTCCGTGGAAACGACTGCGCGCGTGGATGCGCGGCGGCGACGGCGGGGCGGCGACGGCGGAGTTCGCCGTTGTGCTGCCCGTCGTCGTCGTCGCGGCCGCGCTGCTGCTGTACCTCGCACGCGCGAGCGTCACGCAGATCTCATGTCAGGATGCGGCGGCCGACGCCGCGCGCGCCGCGCTCGTCAGGGACGGCGGCGTGCCCGCGCCGGCCGGCGTGCAGCTGGCGGTTGCCGACGGCGGCGACCATATCACCGTCACGACGACATGCCGTGTGCTCGCCGACCCGCTCGGCGTGCTGCCGACGACGGTGCATGGCCGGGCCGTCGTCGTGAAACAGGACATCTGAGTGTGCGACGTGGCGTCCGCGCGGGATATGCGATGCAAGGGTGCAAGGGAAAAGGAAAGGTGAACGATGACGAGGATGGGCGGATATGGACGGATGTGCGCCGTGTGGCTGCGGCGCCATGCGATGCGGCCGCGGCGTGAGGATGAGGGGTCGGCGACGGTCGTCGGCATCGCGCTCGTCGTCGCCGCGGCCGTGCTCGTCGGCGCATTGGCGGCCGCCGGCAACATCGTGCTGCGACAGTCGCAGGCGCGCACGGCGGCGGACATGGCCGCGCTCGGCGCAGCGTCCGCGCTGTGGCGCGGCGACGGCACGCCATGCGCGGTGGCGGCATGGCTGAGCGACGCGAACGCCGGGAGCCTGCGGCGTTGCGATGTGGACGGCGACGACGTCAGCGTCAGCGTGCATGTGCCGACCGACGTGCCCTTCGTCGACCATGTGACGGCGAGCGCCAGGGCGGGGCCCCGTCCTTGCGGGGGCTGACGGCTCCAGGACGGGCGCAGGACCCCGCGCCGGGCGTGGTTCATCGTCGGCGGAATGCTCCGGCGTGGGGCGGCCGCGCCCATGCTGCCGCAACACGCGGGGCGTCGGCGTCGGCGTGCGTCGCGCGCGGGGTATGGCCGGCCGGCTCGGGTGAGCAGGCTGTACCTTAGAAGCAGTGGACAGCGAGGCAATCGCGATGAAGAAACGGGAAGCAACATGGCATTAGCGCTTTATCGCCGGTATCGACCGGACACGTTCGAAGGCGTCATCGGGCAGGACCAGGTGACGGTGCCGCTCATGCGCGCGCTCGACGAGCACAAGCTCACGCACGCGTACCTGTTCTCGGGGCCGCGTGGATGCGGCAAGACGAGCTCGGCGCGCATCCTCGCGCGCTGCGTCAACTGCGTCGAGGGACCGACCTCGCATCCCTGCGGCGTGTGCGACAGCTGCCGCGACCTGGCGACCGGGGGTCCGGGGTCGATCGACGTCGTGGAGATCGACGCCGCAAGCCACAACGGCGTCGACGACGCGCGCGAGCTGCGCGAGCGCGCCGGCTTCGCGCCCGCCCGCGACCGCTACAAGATCTTCATCCTCGACGAGGCGCACATGGTGACGCCTCAGGGCTTCAACGCGCTGCTCAAGATCGTCGAGGAGCCGCCGGAGCATGTCATGTTCATCTTCGCGACGACCGAGCCGGAGAAGGTCATCGGCACGATCCGTTCGCGCACCCACCACTATCCGTTCCGCCTTGTGCCGCCGGAGACGATGGGGCCGTATCTCGAGCGGATCTGCGAGCAGGAGCATATCGAGACGGAGCCGGGTGTGCTGCGGCTCGCGATGCGCGCCGGCGGAGGCTCGGTGCGTGACACGCTGTCCGTGCTCGACCAGCTCATGGTCGGGGCCGTCGAAGGCGACATCACCTACGATTCCGCCGTCGCGCTGCTCGGTTTCACGCCGGATGTGCTCATCGGCGCGGCGATCGACGCCGTCATCGACCACGACGGCGCGAAGCTGTACGACGTCATCCAGAAGGTCATCGTCGGCGGCTACGACGCGCGCCGCTTCGTCGAGGACCTGCTCGCGCGCATCCGCGACCTGCTTGTGCTCACGCTCGGCGGCGAGCACGCCGAACGCGTGCTCAGCGATGACGCGGCCGCCGAGGACCTCGACGACCTGCACCGGCAGGCGACGGCGCTCGGTCTGGCGACGCTGACGGCGATGGCCGAGGAGACCGACGAGGCATTGACGCATATGGTCGGGGCGACGTCGCCGCGCATGCGTCTGGAACTGCTCGCCGCGCGCCTGCTCGCCGGCCGCGAGACCGGATACGCCGCGCTCGGCGGCGACGGACCGTCCGCGGCCGCGCAGCCCGATCCGACGAAACCGGCGACCGGCGGCGGATTCATCGGCGCCGATGCGGACGGCGACGTGCCCAAGCGCGGGCGGCCGGACGCCGCCCCC
>NZ_MVOG01000064.1 GCF_002286915.1 Bifidobacterium italicum
GGAACGCGTCATCGACCTGATCGACGTGCTGCTCGACCGTTACGGCGTGATCACGCAGCCGGTCGTCGACCATGAGGGCGTCCCCGGCGGTTTCTCGGGCCTGTACCCGGTGCTGCGGCGCATGGAGGAGCAGGGCGCGCTAATGCGCGGCATGTTCGTCGACGGCTTCGGGGCGGCGCAGTTCGCGCGGCGCGAGACCGTCGACATGATGCGCGACCTGATCGGGCGGTCGCCGGCCACGGTCGCTCTCGACGCGGTCGATCCGGCCGTCCTCTACGGTATGGCGATCCGCTGGCCCGAGCCGATGCGGATGGCCGGGACGCAGGACGCGGACGGTGCCGACGACGCGGACGATGCGGCGCGTACAGGCGGCGTCAAGCCGACGCGTCGCGCCGGATCGGTCGTCGTGCTGCGCGGCGGCGACGCGCTGCTGTACGGGGCGCCGCGCTCGGGACGCATCGTCATGTTCGACGAACCGATGAGCCTCGCCGAACGCGCATGCACGGCGCTCGCCGATATGCTGCGGCGCCTGCCGGGAGGGTCGGTCACGTTCCGCGACTGCAACGGCATGCCGCTCACGGCGCGCCTGCCGGTCACACCGGCGTTGCGCGCCGCAGGATTCGCGCCGTCCCCGCAGGGCATGAAGCTCTACCGGTGAGCGCGCGGCGTACGGATAGGGCGCGATATCGACGCTATGAGCAAAAGACGGCCACGTCCCGCCGCATGACGGGCATAGAATAATTGACGTCGTGCCGCCGTTCGTCCCGATATACGGCGGACGGCGCCCCCGCGCGCCGCTGTGGCGTTCGTGGATTCGCGACAAAGGACACTCGCACACGGAGAGGCAAGGGAGGGCGTCTTTCAATGGCCATGCTCATCGCGCTGCTGCCGGCGCTGTTCCTCGGATCGAACAGCGTCATCACCGCGAAGATCGACGGCAAGCCGAGTCAGGGGACATTGGGCACGACGATCGGCGCCGTCATATTCGCCCTGCTCGTCTCGGTGTTCTACACGGTGCCGAACGCCGGACTGGCCTTCGCGTTCAACCCCAGGATCTGGCTCGTAGGCCTGTGCTCGGGCGTCTTCTGGACGATCGGCTCCTTCGGCCAGTTCTCCGCGCTCAAGCCGTTGGGCGTCTCGATGGCGATGCCGATCTCCACGGCCGGCCAGATCGTCGGCAACGCGCTGCTCGCCGCGATCGTGCTCGGTCAGTGGCGCACGCTCAACGTCTGGATCATCGGCGTCATCGCGATCGTCCTCGTCACATCCGGCGCCCTGTTGTGCTCGGCGAAGGACACCGCCGCCGACGCGCGCAGGATCAGCGCGAAGGACATGCGTTTCGGCATGGGCGCGCTGTTGTGCTCGACGATCGGCTTCATGCTGTACTTCATCTTCCCGAATCTGCTGCACCATACCGGATTCATCTCCGACGCCATCTACGATGCGCCGAGCGGCAACGGACTCTATTACATGACCGCCGTCATCCTGCCGCAGTCGATCGGGCAGATCCTCGCGGCGCTCGCGATCGTCAACTTCGTCGAACGCGACCGCACGCTCATCGTGCACCGCAAGACGGCGCTCAACATCATCACCGGCCTGCTGTGGGCGGTCGGCAACATGCTCATCTTCGTGTCCGCGGCGAACCCGCACGTCGGGCAGGCGATCGCGACGACGTTCTCGCAGCTCGGCGTCATCGTCTCCACCTACGGCGGCATCGTCGTGCTGCACGAACACAAGACGAAACGCCAGATGGTCGGGATCCTGCTCGGCACGCTGCTCATCGTCGCCGGCGCCGTGCTGATGGGGCTCTACACGACGACCTGAGGACGCCCGTTCGCCTACGCGCGCCGCGGGGGAGGCCGCGGGCGACCATGGAGCGCGCATCCGGCACCCGGGATGTTCGTGCAGGCCTCCGTTTGCGAACGTCCCAGGTGCGTCCCCGGACCGATGCGTTCGCGGGGGCGCCCGTTCGCGAACATGACGCGCGCGGTGTGCACCCGGGACGTTCGCGACGACGATCGTTTGAGAACGTCCCGGGTGTCCTATGCGACGTAACCGATCGCGGAGGACAGTTCGCTGCCGGAACCGTCACGGCGCATGTCCGGGGCCGGCAGCGCGACGATATGCCCCGACTCGGTGTACGCGACGAGCGGCCAGGCGCCCACATACGCGCGGATCAGCGTGTTCTGCCCCTTGAGGAAACGCTGCGAGCGCACGCCGCCGGTGCCGCGTCCCTTCGTCGGATACAGTGCGAGCGGCGAGACCTTCGCCGATCCGGTGTCGGTGCCGAGCAGCGACGCACCGTCGCCGGCCACCGTGAGCACGACCGCGCCGTGCGCGGGCGACGTCGAGCCGTCCTCCCGCTCCTCGGCGTCCGTCCACTCCAGTTCGTCTTCGTGCACGACGGCGAAGGCGAGCGCCTCGCAGCCGTCGGCGAGACGGATTCCCGCCATGCCGCCTGCCGTGCGCCCCTGCGGCCGCACCTGCTTCGCGTCGAAGGTGAGCAGCGACGAATCGGTCGAGACGAACACGAGACGGCTGCCGTCGGGCGCCTCGCGCGCCGCGAGCAGCTCGTCGCCGTCCTTGAGGTCGATGACGCCCCACGAATCCATCGTCGTCGGCGATTCCCGGTTCCAGCGCTTGACGACGCCGCCGCGCGTGCCGAGCGCGAGCGGCGCGGTCTTCTCGTCCTTGTCCTTCGGCAATGCGACGACGGCGATGACACGCTCGCCGTCGACCGGCTCGGTGCTCTGCGTCGACGACACGAGTTCGCGCGTGTCGATGCCGGCGGACAGGTCGAGCG
>NZ_MVOG01000065.1 GCF_002286915.1 Bifidobacterium italicum
GACGAATTCGCCCATGTCCTTGAGCTTTTCAAGAACGGTCTTGCTGTCTACGCCAAGTTCCTTGGCGAGCTCATATACGCGTGCTTTCGGCACTCAATTTCTCCTATTCCTCAGCCGCGCGTATGCGAGCGCAGCTGCTATCTTCTCACGGCGAGCTTTCTGTTTCTCATCGTGCAACCATGGTTGTTCACCCTCGTTCTTGTCCTGAGCGCCGCGCGTGCGCGCGCCGGTCAGTTTGCGGCCCAGCTTACTCCCGCCGTTGGATACGGACGGCGGGAATAAGCGGGCGACGAACGACTCAGCCGCGGGCCTCGTCGCCGTCCGTCTCGGCGGCCTTGCGCTCGCCGTGCGCGCGCACGAGCTGCTCGGCCTTCTTCCTCGCGTACGCCTCCTCGGATTCGATGCCGATCTTCCATCCGGTGAGCTTGGCGGCGAGACGCGCGTTCTGCCCCTCCTTGCCGATCGCGAGCGACAGCTGGTCCTCGGGTATGAAGGCGACGGCCGTCTGGTTCTTCTCGCTGACGACGTGCACGTTCGTGACGTTCGCCGGCGACAACGCGGCGGCGATGAACTTCGCCGGATCGTTCGACCAGTCGACGATGTCGATCTTCTCCTGGCCGAGGTTCTCGATGACGGCGCGCACGCGCGAGCCGCCCGGTCCGATCAGCGCGCCCTTCGGATTGACGCCCTGCGTGTTCGCGCGCACGGCGACCTTCGTGCGGGCGCCCGCCTCGCGCGCGATCGCCATGATGGACACGGCGCCGGAGACGAGCTCCGGGACCTCGCGCTCGAAGAGCTTGCGCACGAGCTCCGGATGGGAGCGCGAGACGATGATCTCGGGCCCCTTGAGGCCGCGCGACACGTTGACGACGTAGACGCGGATGCGTTCGCCGTGACGGTAGCGCTCGCCCGGCACCTGTTCGCGGCGCGGCAGCAGCGCCTCGACGTCGCCGACGGCCACATGCACGTTGGCGGTGTCCTTCGCGTCCTGCTGGACGACGCCGGTGATGAGCTTGCCCTTCTGCCCGGAGAAGGCGCCGAAGACCTTGTCGTCCTCCGCCTTGCGGAACAGCTGGGAGATGACCTGACGCGCCGTGGACGCCGCGAGGCGGCCGAAGTCCTTCGGCGTATCGTCGTACTCCTCGCCGAGCGCGGGAGCCGGGTGCGGATTGTCTTCGGTGGGTTCCTGGGCGATTTCGTCACGCGCCCAGATCGTGAAGCTGCCTGCGCGCGGGTCGAGTTCGACTCGTGCGTGCTTGGCGGCGTGCGGGGTCTTGAGATAGGCGAGGCGCAGCGCCTCGGAAAGCGCCTCATCAACGGTTTCTGCATCGATGTCCTGCTCGCGCGCGAGCTGGTGGATTCCGTTCAGGTCCAGTTCCATATGCAGACCTCCTCTGAAGTTATGTACGAGCCTATGCCCTATGGTCACAGTCCATCATTACTGTAGTGTCTCATGCAGACACCTTCCGACCCGTCGATCGCCCGACCTCCGGCGCGCCGCCGCCCATGGCGCAGGCTGTGCGCGCGGCTCGCCGCGGCC
>NZ_MVOG01000066.1 GCF_002286915.1 Bifidobacterium italicum
GTGGGTCAAGGCCCTGGGCCTGATGATCGCGATCATCAGCCTGATGCGCATCGGCGTGCATGTCCTGCGCCAGCAGGGCGACGGCGTGCCCGACCGCGACGACACGTACGACAAGCTGTTCAACTTCGTCGTGGGCGCCCTGTTCATCGGCGGCGCGGCGGCGTTCCTCGCCGCGATCGGTCTGGCCGTGTCCGGCAGCTGCTAGGAGGACCCGTGATTCGTGTGCTTCGTCGCTTCGGCCGGTGGGCCGCGGCCGTCATGCTCGCCGTGGGCGTGCTCGCGGCCGCGGGCGCGTGCTCGCCCATGGAGCTCACCGGCGCCGAGGACCTGGGCGAGCAGCTCAAGTTCGGCAACGACACCGTCGTGAACAAGGAGATGGTGATCTCACGCATGGAGATTCCCGCCGACGGTCTGGGCGAATGGATCGGCCAGGACGAGATCCGCGCCGCCGTCGCCGACGTGAGCGTGAACCCGGGGCTGTGCAACGGCAGCAACTGGGACGACGCGCAATGCAAGGAGGTCGTCGAGGACGTGCGCGACCAGCTGGCCGCGACCGCGTTCCTGCAGTGCGACGCCCTGGAGAAGGGCTATCAGGAGGAATCGCCCGACGAGGGCGCCTGGGAGCCGAAATACGCCGACGACGACCAGGCGCGCACCCGCGCCATCGCCTGCGAGAAGAAACGCAAGATCAGCTGGCTGGAGGCCACGCTGTGGGCGCTGTACGAGGACCAGTCGGCGCAGACGATCAGCTGGCTGACCACGAGCCGCAACACGCTGGTGGCGGCGCCGTCGACGGTGGGCACGCTGCAGGCGAACGACGAGCCGATGTACGACGGATGGTTCTCGATCCTGAACAAGTACCTGCCCGTGCTGCAGGGCCTGCTCGCGGTGTGCGCGGCGGTCAGCCTGGTCGTGGTGGGCGCGCGCGTCGTGTCCAACACGCGCGAGGGGCTGCTCGGCGAGGACCACCGCCTGCTCGACCGCACCGGATGGGTGTTCCTGGGCGTGTTCGCCGCCTCGTCGTGCGTGTCGATCGCGTGCACGTTCTTCAAGCCGACGCGCGACTACTACCGGGGGGAGGGGTTCTCGAAGATCCCCGTCGCGCCGCACCTGCAGTCGTGGACGCCGGGCGAGGGGTACGGCTATTTCGTGTCCGACTGGGTGCGCATGCAGGTCGACCCGTTCCTGATCATCGCTGCCGTGCTCGGCGTGTTCGCCGCCGGCTACAAGCTGGTCACGACCCAGGAGGGCCGCGACCTGGTGCCGTTGGGCAAGGCGCTGATGTGGGCGATCGTCACCTCCGTGTGCCTGGCCGGCGCGGTCAACCTGGTCACCGGCGTCGTGGACGTGTGGACGAGCGACGTGCTCAAACGCGCCTCGACCATGATGCGCGACGCATGGGAGTCGAACACGCTGGCGTCATGGGAGTTCTTCCGCCTCGACCCGCTGCTCGCGTTCGTGCTCACATTCAGCCTGTGGCTGTGCAACCTGATCGGCAAGATCTTCACCTACCTGCGCGCCGGCATGCTGCCGATCCTGGTGGGCGTGGCCCCCGTGTTCGCCGCGATGAGCTGGAACGAGCACGGCCGCCAGTCGTTCGGCAAGGTGCTGGGCACCCTCGTCGCGTTCCTGCTGTACAAGCCGATCGCCGCCCTGGTCATGGCGACCGGCTCGGCGATCATGGTCACGGCCGGCAAGGGCGACGACAGCCAGGCGATCACGCTGACGCTGACGATCATGGTCGTCGTCATGCTGCCCGCCATGATCCGCACGATCGTGCCCGCGGTCG
>NZ_MVOG01000067.1 GCF_002286915.1 Bifidobacterium italicum
CCTCGTGGTCGGCATCTTCGTGATGATGGCGAACCCGCTCGTCGCGCTGGCGATCCTGGCGGTGGGCGAGGGGACGGTCGCGGTCCTGGCGGTGCGCGACCGCGCCCACCGCAACATCGCCGACCGGCAGCTGGAACGGGCCGCGTACCGCCGCCAGATCCGCTCGCGCGCCGCCCTGTACCGCTCCGGGATGCTCGCGCCGGTCGAATCCGGCGTGTGCGCGCTGCCGGGCATCTGCTCCGAGGTGACGCTCGTGGAGGCATCCGACCCGTTCGGCCACCGGTTCACGCTCGTGTCGCACGGGCACACGGGCGAGTACGCGCTGCTCATGGCGTGCCAGCCGCAGGGCACCGCGATGGCCGACGACCACGTCGAGGACGCGTACGTGGCGGCCTGGGCGCACGTGCTCGAATCGCTGGCCGACGAGGACGGCGTGGCCCAGCTCGCGGTCACGGTCGACACGGCGCCCGACTCGGGCGTGCGCTTCCGCCGATCCCTGACCCGGCACATGGTCGACGACGCGCCGGACCTGGCCGCCCGCTGCATGCGCCAGGTCATGGACTCGTACGCCCAGGGCGGCGCGTCGAGCGATACGATCCTCACGCTGACGTTCCGCTACCGCGACCGCAAGGGCAAATGGCTCGACCGTCAGGAGGCCGCGCGCCGCATCGGCCAGCTGATCCCGTCGCTGACGGGCAGGATCACGGACGCGGGCGGCGGCACGCCGCGGTGCATGACGTCCGACGAGATCGCGCGCCTGGTCGCCCAGGCGTACGATCCGCGCGCCCAGGAGACGATCGAGGAGCGCGACGAGGCGCCGTACGTCGACTGGCGCGACGCCGGCCCCGTCGCCGCGGAGGCGCGCTGGGACTACTACCGGCACGATTCGGGCCTGTCCAGGACCTGGCAGATGTGCGACCCGCCGGCCAGCAACGTCACGAGCGGCACGCTGGCCGCGCTGCTGGGGCCGCTGCGCGACGTCGACCGCAAACGCGTCACCCTGATCTTCCACGCGGTGCCCTCGGACCGCACCGCGTTCATGGTCGAGCAGAACCGGCAGAAGGCCGTCAACCAGATCAGCCAGGAGAAACGCCCCTCCATGAAGGCGTCGAAGCAGATGGCCATGTCGAACCGGCAGGCCGAGGAGGCCGCGGACGGCGCGGTCCTGGTGTACTTCGGCCTGCTGGTGACCGCGACGGTGCGCGCGGGCGAGCAGGAGGAGGCGCGTCTGGAGGCCGCCAGCCACGCGGTCGAATCCGCGGCCGGCGCCGCGAAGATCAACCTGCGTCCCTGCTACGCGGCGCAGGACACCGGCTTCGCCGCATGCCTGCCGCTCGGCTTCGACGTGCGCAGCTACAAGCCGTCGACGCTGACCGGATTCATCGGATAGGAAAGTCGGATAGGAAAGGAGGACGCCATGGCATGGCGGCGACACGGCGGGGACATGGACGAGGACGCGTTCAGCGCGGGCGCGCTGGAGGAGCCCGTGAGCGCCGACCGGTCTCACGCGGCCGCGCGCACGACATGGGCCGGCCGGGCCGGCGTCGGGGGCGGGCGCGCCGCCCTGATGCCGAGCGTCGACGAGTTCTACGGCGCGTCGACGCAGGTGTGCGGCGGTTTCTGGCCGTTCTCCACGGACATGGCGCTGCCCGTCGACGGCGTGCCGGTCGGCCGGTCCCTGGCGACGGGCGCGGCCGTGTGCTGCGACCCGATCAGCTGGTTCAAGGCGGGGATCATCGAGCAGCCCTCCATGTTCGTCATGGGGCTGCCCGCGATCGGCAAGAGCACGTTCGTGCGCCGTCAGGTGTGGGGGCTGGCCGCCCTGGGCATGCACGCGATCATCCCGGGCGACCTCAAACCCGACTACGCGCCGCTCACGCGCATGCTCGGCGGCCAGGTCATCCGGCTGGGCGCCGGCGTGGGCTCGATCAACATCATGGACCCCGGCGACGTGCATGCGGCGCTGCGCCATGTGACGGGCGACGCGCGCGCGGACATGCTCGCCGACTGGCACGAGAGGCGCAAGACGCTGCTCGAGATCGTGCTCACCATCTCGCGTTCGGGCCGCGCCGACGGCGCGCGCACCGTCTCGGACGTGGAATCCAACATCCTGTCCACCAGCCTGCAGATCCTGCACGAGCATACGGGCGGCGACGCGGTGCCCCCGGTCGTCGCCGACCTGCGCGACCTCATCCAGGCGGGCCCCGACGCGGTGCGCGCCGCAGCCGTGTTCGACGCCCCCGACGACGACGAACGCTACCGGCGGGCCACCCGGGACCTGATCGCCAGCCTGCACGGCATCGCCAACCCGCGCGGCCGGTACGGGCGGCTGTTCTGCGAGCAGACCACCGAGCACGTCGACCTGACGCGTCCGGTGGACTGGGACATCAGCGCGCTGGCCCAGGGCGGCGACGACGTGGTCGCGGCCACCCTCGCCGCGACCTGGACGAGCGCGTTCGCCGCCAAGAACAAGGCGGACGTGCTCGCCGACGCGGGCCTCGCCCCGGCGCGCAACCACGTGATCATCCTCGACGAGATGCACCGCGCATTGCGCGCCAGCCCGCTCATGGTCGACTCGCTCGACCTGCTCACCCGCCTTAATAGACAGTGGGGCGTCGGGCAGATCATGATCACGCACACGTTCGCCGACCTCATGTGCCTGGACACCGCCGCCCAGAACGCCAAGGCGCGCGGATTCGTGGAACGCTCGAAGATCAAGGTCCTCGGCGCCCTGAGCCGCACCGAGGTGTCGCGCTTCCTGCGCTCCGAGAGCGGCCTGCCGGTGTCGGCGCGCGAGGAGGACCTGCTCGACGACTGGGCCACGCCGACCAACTTCCGCGCCCACGCCGCCCTCAAGGGCATGGGCAAGTTCCTGATCAAGCTCGGGGGGCTGCCCGGCATCCCCATCTCGCTTGAGCTGTGCGACCTGGAACGCGGCGGATTCAACGACACGAACGCCAAATGGCACTGACAAGGAGGAGACGCGATGCACGAGGACGGCTACGAGGAGATGGGCGCCGTATGCGAGGCC
>NZ_MVOG01000068.1 GCF_002286915.1 Bifidobacterium italicum
GCGCGCGCCCGACGGGCCATTCGGCCAGGTCGGACACGTCGAGGATGTTCTCGCGTTGGATGGAGCGGTTCACGCTCCTGGATCCGCGCGAGTCGACGTTGACCGAGCCGCGCACGATGTCGCGCTGGCCGACCAGGCCGGAGATGTCGGCCAGCCATTTCGCGTCCTTGATGCCGCCGATGTACACCAGGGTGTTGGCGTTGTTGAACAGCGAGCCGAAGTTGGTCTCGCCGAACGCGGCCTTGCCCTGGTCGGGGTTCTGCCAGATCGTCATGATCGGGATGCCGGCCGATCCGAAGTAGCTGTACACGTCGGCCAGTTCGGGCCAGCGGCAGATGTTCGCGGCCTCGTCGAGCACGAGGCACAGCGGCACGGGCAGACGCCGGTTGTTGGACGCGCATTCGCCCTGGGCGATGTTGAACGCGGTGAACGCGGTCATCGCGGTGAACGCGGCCGTCAGCGCGGTGCTCGGCCTGCCTTGCGCGCTCAGCAGGTAGAGCGTGTCGTGGCCCAGCGCGAACTCGCGCGCGTCGAACACGGGCCGGGGGTCGCCCTCGCGCGGTTCGACCCAGTCGAGCAGGTCGGGGTCGGCCAGGAACGCGACCATGGTCTGCAGGGAGCCGAACACGCCCGAGCGGGTCTCGGGCGTCAGCGCGATCACGGAGGCGACGCGGGCGGCGATGTTGTCGTAGCCGCCGTGCCGGCGCAGGATCTGGGCGGCCTCGTCGTCGCGCTCGTTGCTGGCCCATCGGAACACGTCGCTGATCGGCCGTCCGCCCAGATGCGCGGCGAACAGGTAGTCGGCGAGCTGCTGGGCGGCGGTGCCCGGGAAGAAGTCGTCGCCGCCGGTCTGGGGCTGTCCGGACGCGTACCGCCAGCAGTCGGCGACGCGTTTGGCGTCGGCCAGGGTGCGGATCGCGCCCACCAGGTCCCATACGAAGTTCGCGCGCCCGCGCCCGGGGTCGGCGATGCGTTCGGGGTCGAACACCCAGATGCGCCCGTCGGGGAAGCGGTGTTCGCGCACGGCGCGCGTGTTGTCGATGATGTCGCCCTTGTTGCTGGTCGCCAGGCACGGGCCGGGCGCGGAGTTGACAGCGGGGATCGCGTAGCACAGGGATTTTCCCGAGCGCGGGCCGGCGAACACGACGACCATGTCCTCCCAGCTGGTGCTGATCGGGCGCCGGTCCTTGAGGTTGACGCCCAACGGGTATCCGGGCTCCATCGTCGCCGCGTCCCAGTCGGCGACCAGGCGGCGCGCCATGTCCTGCGCGTGCTCGCGAGACAGTTTGCGCGTCGCCTCGCCGTATCCCATGGCCGCCGCGTACACGTCGACGCGCGTCTCGCCGCGTCCCGCCGCGCGGCCCGGACGACGCCTCCAGGCGAGGGACGCGGCCAGGGCTGCCGCG
>NZ_MVOG01000069.1 GCF_002286915.1 Bifidobacterium italicum
CCTGACATCTTCGATGTCCCTTCTGCTCTCTGCGCGGACGCGTCCCTTCGCTGCACGTTCATGCATGGCGCGCGTCCACGCCGCCCAGTGTAGCGGCAGCCGCCGATGCGCGTACCGCCGACGCCCATCCGCCCGCTTGCTAGAATGGTACGGTTCTCGAGTCATATGGAGGAAGTCAGCATGGTTTCGCGTCGCAAGCCGCCAGCAGCGGCCTATGATCCGCGCACGGTCAAGGAACACATCGTCGAGACGCCGCTCGGCGAGGAGATGAGCAAATCCTTCCTCGAATACGCCTATTCGGTCATCTACGCCCGCGCGCTGCCGGACGCGCGCGACGGGCTCAAGCCGGTGCAACGGCGCATCGTCTACCAGATGGGCGAGATGAACCTGCTGCCGACGCGTCCGTACATGAAGTCGGCGCGCGTCGTCGGCGAGGTCATGGGCAAGTTGCACCCGCACGGCGACTCGGCGATCTACGAGGCGATGGTGCGTCTCGCGCAGCCCTTCGCGATGCGGCTTCCGCTCGTCGACGGCCACGGCAACTTCGGTTCGCTCGACGACGGCCCGGCAGCCTCCCGATACACCGAGGCGCGTCTTGCGCCGGCCGCGCTCGGCATGAACGCCGGACTCGACGAGGACACCGTCGACTTCACGCCGAACTACGACAACAAGCTCAAGGAGCCGGAGGTGCTGCCGGCGGCGATCCCGAACCTGCTCGTCAACGGCGCCTCCGGCATCGCCGTCGGCATGGCGACGAACATGGCGACGCACAACCTCGGCGAGGTCGTCGCCGCCGCCAAGCACGTCATGCGCCACCCCGAGGCCACGCTCGACGAACTGATGGACTACCTGCCCGGGCCGGACTGGCCGGGCGGCGGCATCGTCATCGGCCGCGACGGCATCCGCGAGGCATACGAGAGCGGACGCGGCTCGCTGACGACGCGTTCGGCGACGCACGTCGAGAATGTCACGGCGCGCAAGAAGGCGATCGTCGTCACCGAGCTGCCGTACATGGTCGGCCCCGAACGCGTGCTCGAACGCATCTCGGAAGGCGTCAAGAACCACAAGCTCGAAGGCATCTCGAACGCGATCGACCTGACGGACCGGCACAACGGCACGCGCATCGTCATCGAACTCAAGACCGGCTTCGACCCGGACGCCGTGCTCTCGCAGCTGTTCAAGCACACGCCGCTGCAGGAGAACTTCACGATCAACAACGTCGCGCTCGTCGACGGCCGCCCGCACACGATGGGGCTGCGCGAGATGCTCGACGTGTGGATCGGCCACCGCCGCGGCGTCATCCGCCGGCGCAGCGAATACCGCCGCCGCAAGGCGCTCGAGCGGCTGCACCTCGTTGAGGGCCTGCTGCTCGCGCTCGTCGACATCGACGAGGTCATTCAGGTCATCCGCTCATCCGAGGACGCGGACGCGGCGAAGACGAAGCTCATCGCCGTCTTCGACCTCGACGACGTGCAGGCGCAGTACATCCTCGACCTGCGGCTGCGCAGGCTCACGAAGATGAGCCGCATCGAGCTCGAGGCGGAACGCGACGAACTGCGCGGCCGGATCGATGAACTCGACGCGATCCTCGCGTCCGACGAGACGCTCGACGAGGTCGTCGAACATGAGATGGACGAGACCGTCGCCGCCTACGGCACGCCGCGGCGCACCGTGCTGCTCGACGCGGACGCCG
>NZ_MVOG01000007.1 GCF_002286915.1 Bifidobacterium italicum
CTCGAGGCCGGCAGGGAACTCAAACGGCTCGCCGATGCGCTCACCCGCATCCACGACGCCGACCACGCCGCACGCTGGGGCGAGGCGCCCGACGCATGGCGCGAACGTTGGCGGCACATGCTCACCGAACGCACCTTCGCCCGCGAGCACCCCGACGACCCCAGGGCGGCCACGTCCAGAAGCGGCTGGTGGTGGACGCACCTGCGGCTGCGCCGCGCCTACTTCAGGCTCGAACGCCTCTTTCGCAACGGATCCCTGTTCTGCTTCCTCGAGCCCGAACTGCGCACGTACGGGCCGGTGCCGCGCGACGGCAACCGGCTCGAGGGCGGCCTCAACGCCGCGATCAAACGCATGCTGGTCAACCACCGCGGCATGCCCGAGAACCACATGCGCCGCGCCTGCGAATGGCTGTGCTACATGAAAAGCGCCAAACCAGACCCCACCCGCATCCTCAAGGAACACGACCAGCATGCCGCCGGCACCGATACCGACAACGCCGATGACGAATCGACGACACAACCCACCCTCGGCAACGGCATCGACTGGAACGAATTCCACAGCCCCACCCGCTACCCCAACAGCACCGACTAGAAGTCTAAAACAACACGTTCAGTTCCTATATGCCCTATATGCCAACGGCACCGACTAGAAGTCTAAATCAACACAAAATGACCTATATGCCAAAATGACCTATATGCCTAGAAGTCTAAATCAACGCAAAATGACCTATATGCCAATAAGTAACATATTATATAAAAACGGGGGGAGCATAAGCTCCCCCTTGCGGAAATCTCCGTTAGCATTCAAGATGGCTATCAAGTCCATCCTTACTGGAAATTAGCAGTTTCTAGAATAATCGCCGCCGAAAGTATTGTCAAATTGACGTCAGGTCATTCATCGTCGTTGCCTGTCCGTAGCTGCAGACCTCCTAAAATCGTCGCACGCTCACTCAATAGATTCAGTGCACATCCTATGCTGCTGGAGCAGGAGTCGCGGTACAACGACCACAGACCTACCCCTGCCTTACCTCGGGTCGCATCGCATCCCCCGGCACCTGATCAAGCGTGTCGCCCACGCCCAAGACCTCCGCCCAGTACTCCATCGGCCGGTCGTACGGCTTCGCGTCTCCCCCGCGCGACTGCAGCACGGCCTTCGCGGCGTGCACGTCCTCGCCGGTCAGACCGCTGAAATACGATTTGAGCCTGCCGCGGCGCTCCGGGTCGTAGAACAGGTCGCCGACGATCTGCGTGAGCCGCTCGGCGCGTTCCACCGGCAGCGAATCCCAATGCCGCATCTCGATGAAGTTCTTCAGGCGCACGTCGTTGAAATGCGTCGAGAGCACATGGTTGATCTCGTAGGCGTTGAGCTCGCGGTCCGGGTAGACGTCGGCCGCGTTCGAGGAGAACGCGGCGAACTCGAGTTCGTGCTCCGGCCGCCCCTTGTATTCGGGCGTATGCGTCAGGTCGGCGAACATGAGCGGCGTGCTGAGCACGTCGGCCGCGTAGTCCTCCCAGCCGAAACGCTCATCGTAGAGTCCCGGCGTCACGTTCGTGCGCTGCACGTCGAGATAGTCCCACATCCGCTGGCGGCACAGCGGCCATGGGTTGCGTTCGCCTTCGAAATACGGGGTGTTGCGGAAGAACCATGCGAGGATCGGCCCGATCGCGGTGCCGAGCCGCATCTTGTCGATCGCGTCGCGTTCGCTCGTGTAGTCGATGCTCACCTGCGTCGACGCCGACGCGCGCATCATGCACGGGCCGAATTGGCCGACGCGTCCCAGATACTCGTTCATCGCCGCGTAGCGTCGTTTCGGGTTGAGCGGAATGTCGGCGTACGACGTCTTCGGCTGGTAGCCGTAGTTGACGAGGCGGAATCCGAGCTCGTCGAGGATCGGCTGCGCCTCCTCGATGAACCGCCCGTGCAATGCGCGCAGTTCCTCAGGCTTGTGCAGGATGCCGATCGACGTTTCGATCTGTCCGCCGGGTTCGAGCGAGACCGCGAGTCCTTCGCGGCCCAATCCGACCAGATGGTCGTCCTGCCAGTATTCCTGATCGGCGTCGTAGTACGGCCGCAGGCGCCGAAGCAGCTCCTCCACGCCGTTCGGCTCGCCGTAGGTGACGGCCGTGTCGTCGGCGTTGTGCACCGGCAGATGTTCAATCTCCACGCCGAAGCCCCCGGTTCCGGGCGCGGAGCATCCCTCTTCGAAGAAACGGACAAGGCTGCGCACATGCTTCGGATTCGGTTCGGCGAGCAGATGCGCGTATGAGACTCGTGGTGTTGTCATAAGTGCCCATAGTAACGTGCACGAACGGGGACACGGCGCCGCTGTTCTAAAACTTCCTGATAATCTGTACAAATTTGCCGGCATTACGACGACCTACGCCGTCGAGCATCCGTCCGTATGCGACGACGTCCCGCCCGCGCGCATGGTTCCATCAACCCGTCCGCCGCCGACGCGGAGCGGCGAAAACGGCCGTGCGTCAGTGACGCGCGGCCTTCTTCGCCGCCGCGATCATCAGCTTGATCCTGTTGAGCTGGTTCGCCTCGCTCGCACCCGGATCGTAGTCGATCGAGACGATGTTCGCCTCCGGGTACATCCTGCGGATCTTGCCGAACATGCCGCGCCCGGTCACATGGTTCGGCAGGCAGGCGAAGGGCTGCGCGCAGATGACGTTCGGGCAGCCGGATTCGATGAGCTCGACAATCTCGCCGCTCAGAAGCCATCCTTCGCCGGCCTGCACGCCGATCGACGTGACGGTCGCCGCCTTCCTCACGAGCTCGCCCATCGGCAGGTCCTTCTCGAACTTGCCGCCACTGGCGTCGAGCGCGTCGTGCACCGGTTTCATGTAGGCGTGGATGACGCCCTTGAACGCGCCCATCAGCGCCTTGTTGCGTCCCATGCCGATGTTGTGCGCGTTCCATTCGTTGATGTACGGGCGCATCGTCATGAAGTCGATGATGCCCGGCACGACGGCTTCGCAGTCCTGCGATTCGATGACGTCGACGACGTGGTTGTTCGCGTCCGGATGGTATTTGACGAGGATCTCGCCGACGACGCCGACGCGCACCTTGCGCGGCACATCGCGCAGCGGCAGCGCGTCGAAGCTGCGCACGATGCCCTTGACGAGCGCCGCGTACGTCCAGTGTCCGCGCCCGTAGAGCATCTTCGCGGTGCGCGAGTTGCCGTGGTCGAGCAGCGTCTCGCGCACGATCGTGTTCCAGCGTTCGTACAGCCGGTTCGCGCTGCCCGGCCGCTGTTCGTACGGCCGCACACGGTAGAGGCATTTCATCAGCAGGTCGCCGATGATGAGCGCCTTCGCCGCCCGATGCAGCAGCGGCACCGTCGGCGTGAAGCCGGGGTTGTCGACGAATCCCTGCGTCGAGATCGCGAGCACCGGGATCTGCGGATATCCGGCGTCGATGAGCGCCTTGCGGATCAGGCCGTAGTAGTTCGTCGCCCTGCACATGCCGCCGGTCTGCGAGATCGCGAGCGCCGTCGTGTCCGGATCGTAGCGTCCCGATTTGATGGCTTCGACGAGCTGTCCGACCGTCATGATCGCCGGGTAGCAGGCATCGTTGTTCACGTATTTGAGTCCGGTCTCCACGTCGGTCTTGTCGGCGTGCGTGAGCACGTCGAATTTGTAGCCGCTGGCGCGTACTGCGGCTTCGACGAGGCTGAAGTGGATGGGGCTCATCTGCGGCGCGACGATCGTGTGCGTCTTGCGCATCGCCTTCGTGAACGGCACATGCTGCGCGTAGTTGCTCATCGTGGCTTTCTGCGCGCGCGCATGCTTGGCTCCGTCGGCGCTGCGCGCGCCGAGGATCGCGTCGAGCATCGCCTGACGTCCGGGCGTCGGCGCCATCGTGCCGGTTTTGCGGAACGTCGATGTCGGCTGTGTGGACGCCGTCGTCAAGGTCGTCGCCGATGTCGTCGGACGTGCGACGGCCGTGTCGGCGACGGCTTCGCGCGAGTCGCTGCGCCCTTCGCGTTCCTCGACGGCGGCTTTGAGCGAGCGCAGTCGTATCTTGGCTGCGCCGAGGTTGCTCACTTCGTCGATCTTGAGCATCGTGTACACGTCGGCCTTGTCGGCGAGGATCTCGGCGACCTGGTCGGTCGTGATCGCGTCGAGGCCGCAGCCGAAGGAGTTGAGCTGCACGAGTTCGAGGCCCGGCCAGTGGGCGACGAAGTCGGCGGCCTTGTACAGGCGAGCGTGGTACGCCCACTGGTTCATGACGCGCAGCGGCAGTTTCGTTACCTTGCGGTCGTCGACGTGGCGGAAGCCGTCGGCGGCGTGCGCATGCGGATCGTCCTCCCCTTCGGCGAGGAACGCGGTCAGGTCGGGCTTGTCGCCGGGGTTCAGCCAGCTGACGGAGTCCTCGGAGAGGACGACCATGCCGAGCGAGCAGATCGTCTCGGGGATGCCGTGGTTGATTTCGGGGTCGACGTGGTAGGGGCGCCCGGCGAGCACGATGCCGCGGCAGTCGTGTTCCTTCATGTAGGCGAGTGCGCGCAGCCCCTCCTGCTGCACGTCGTGTTTGAACACCTTGTCTTCGGCGTAGGCGGCGGCGACGGCCAGTTCGGCCTCGTCGCGCGTGACGCCCGCCCAGGCGAACTCCTCGACGATGCGGTCGACCATGAGGTCGTGTTTGGACAGGTTGAAGTAGGGTTTCATGAACCGTACGCCGTCCTCGCGCAGCCGCGGCATGTTCGCGTCGACGACGACCGGGTAGTTGGCGACGATCGGGCAGTTGAAATGGTTGTCCGATTCGGGCACGAGGTCGTCCTCGAAGCTCACGCACGGATAGAAGATCGTCTTGACGCCCTTGTCGAGCAGCCATGTGATGTGGCCGTGGACGAGTTTCGCCGGGTAGCAGATGTTCTCGGACGCGATCGATTCGATGCCGGTCTCGAACAGTTCGTGGTTGCTTCGCCCGGAGATGACGACCTTGAAGCCGAGCGACGTGAGCAACGTGAACCAGAACGGGTAGTTCTCGTACATGTTGAGCACGCGCGGGATGCCGATCTCGCCGCGCGTCGCCTTCTTGTCGGTCAGGCGCCGGTAGGCGAAGGCGCGCCTGTACTTGTAGTCGTAGAGGTTCGGGCGGTCGCTGCGCTTGCGTTTCGCGTCGCCGCCGCGTTCGCAACGGTTGCCGGTCACGTAGCGCGAACCGTCGTGGAACGTCGTGATCGTCAGCTTGCAGTGGTTCTGGCACAGCTTGCACACGTCGCGCTCGGTCGTCATGCTCAGTTCGTCGAGCGCGTCGCCGGTGAGGATGCTCGAGACGGTGTGCGCGGCGCCGGCGACGGTCGCGACGTGCGCGGCCGCGTCGTCGGTGTCGCCGTCGGTGTCGTCGGCGACGTCGTCGTAGTGCATGCGCGCGGTGAGCGCGGCGCCGTACGCGCCCATCAGGCCGGCGATGTTCGGCCGCGTCACCTCGCGTTCGGTGAGCAGTTCGAAGGCTCGCAGTACGGCGTCGTTGAGGAACGTGCCGCCCTGCACGACGACGTTGTCGCCGAGCTCGCCCGAGTCGCGCAGCTTGATGACCTTGTACAGCGCGTTGCGAACGACCGAATAGCACAGGCCGGCGGCGATGTCCTCGATGCTCGCGCCCTCCTTCTGCGCCTGTTTGACCGACGAGTTCATGAACACGGTGCAGCGCGAGCCGAGGTCGACCGGAGCCGTGGAGTTGAGCGCGGCCTGCGTGAACTCCTCGATGCTCAGTCCCATCGACTGCGCGAAGGTCTGCAGGAACGAGCCGCAGCCGGACGAGCACGCCTCGTTGACGGCGATCGAATCGATGACGCCGTCGTCGATCGCGAGGTATTTCATGTCCTGGCCGCCGATGTCGATGACGGCGGTGACTCCCGGGCATGTCATCTCGGCGCCGCGGTAATGCGCCATCGTCTCGACGACGCCCTCGTCCAGATGCAGGCCGGTCGTGATCAGACCTTCGCCGTAGCCGGTCGCGCAGCTGCGCGCGATCCACGCGTCCGCCGGCAACTCCTGCTGGACGCGCCGCACGATGTCGATCGCCGCGGTCAGCGGCGAGCCGTCGTTCGTCGCGTACGAGCTCCAGACGATCTCGCGGTCGTCGTTGACGAGCGTCGCCTTGATCGTCGTCGAGCCGGCGTCGATGCCGAGGAAATGCGGGCCGCGCGCGTCGGCGAGCGTGCCCACGCGCACATGTTCGCGATGGTGGCGGGCGTCGAAGTCCTCGCGGTCCCGCCCGCCTGCGAACAGCGGCGGCATCGTCGCCGTGTCCGCGCCCAGATTGGTCAGCTCGTCGAGCGCGGCGATGATCGAGTCGAGCGTGCGCGGCGGATAGTCGTCGGCATGTTCGATCTGGTCGGGTTCGCCGGCGGCGAGCGCGGCGCCGTACGCGACGTACAGATGGGCGTCCTCGGGTGTGACGAATTCGTCGACCTTGCCGTCGAGCGCACGGCGGAACGCCTCGCGCAGCTCGGACATGAAGAACAGCGGACCGCCGAGGAAGACGACGGTGCCGTGGATCGGACGGCCGGCGGCGAGGCCGGCGATCGTCTGCGTCGCGACGGCCGTGAAGATCGATGCGGCCAGGTCGGGTTTGGCGGCGCCGTCGTTGATGAGCGGCTGCAGGTCGGTCTTCGCGAAGACGCCGCAGCGCGACGCGATCGGATACAGGTTCCCGTAGCGTTTCGCCATCTCGTTGAGGCCGGCCGCGTCGGTGTCCAGCAGCGTCGACATCTGGTCGATGAACGCGCCGGTGCCGCCGGCGCATGAACCGTTCATCCGCTGTTCGGGCGTGGGTTTGAGATAGGTGATCTTCGCGTCCTCGCCGCCGAGTTCGATGATGACGTCGGCCTGCGGGATCTGCTCGTCGATCGCGCGCGTCTCGGCGATGACCTCCTGGACGAACGGCACATGGACGGCGTCGGCGAGCGCTAGGCCGCCGGATCCGGTGATCGCGAGCCGCACGGGTTCGCCGGCGCGGCCCCGTTCGGCGAGGCTGTGTTCGATGTCCTCGAGCAGGCCCCGCATCGTGGCGCGCACGTTCGCATGGTGGCGGCGGTAGTCGGCGAACAGCGGCGCGTCGAGCGCGTCCGAATCGTCGAGGACGACGGCTTTGACGGTCGTCGAGCCGATATCGAGGCCGATGCGCAGCGGACGGCCGGCGGTGGTCGTCGCCGGGCGCGCGGCATCGGTTCGCGCCGTTGGCGCGCTCTCCCCCGTCGTCACGTCGTCGATCGGCATCTGCTCCTCCGGATGAACCATCACTACCTCATTCGTCATTCACTCGCGGCATTCGCCCGCGACGCCCGGCAATGGCGTGATTCCACCATTTGCGCCCGGTATGTCGGGTTTCGTCGCCCTCGGAGACCCGCATATGGCAATCATTACAGCATAGTCAGCCCTCGGTACGTTCGCTTCGGCACGAGCGGGCCTGATTAGGTGCGTGCCCGGTTCGGGTGTCTGCGACGCGTCCGCGGCGGCTCTTTCAGACGTATCTGCGTTGAGAGGGAGCAACTTCTCCGCATATGCCGAGTATCAGCGTTCCTCTGCATTGAAAACAGGCGGTTCTCAGGGCGTATACTCGTCATATCCTCCGAAGTTGCTCTCCCTCAACGCAGATAGGTGCCATAAGCGAAGCGACACTGCTAAAATCACCGGTATCGAAAAGCCGTGCATCGCGCGCAAGGCGCCCGACAGGAACGCCGCCCGACGTGAAGGCGCCGGGACATGGCGCGCAAGCAGACCGCAGACCAGCATACGGGGGTGCCCATGTCCGAACGCAGATACGAACCGACCGATCCTGAGGCTCCGACATCCGACGACACCGCCGCGTTCCCCGCAACGTTGGCGCCGACGGAGGCGATGCCTCAAGCCATGCCTCAGACGATGCCGACGACACGCATCGACATCGAGGAGCGGATCAGCGAAAGCCCCGCCGCGGTGGCGCTACCGCCGCGTCCGGCCGAACCGGCCCCCGTCAGTTTCCCGCCGGCGGAACCGCCGTCCGCTGACAATGGGGACGCTGGCGGCGACGGTGCGGACGGGGGCGCAAACCCAGGAAAGCCGCGCAGAAGGTGGCCGATTGTCACGGCGATCGTCGTCGCCGTCGCGCTCATCGCCGGCGTATGCGGCGCGATCGTCTACAGCAACAAACATGCCGAGGCGCTGCTGCGGTGCCGCACGGCGGTCAGCGATTTCAGCGATGCGCGCAAGAAGCTCGTCGACACGACGAAGAACCTGTCGTCGACGCAGCAGTGGGTGCTTGACGCGCTCGGCGTCAACGGCATGATCGACGCGGTCGCCGACGCCGCGGGTGTAGCCGAGCAGACCGTCTCGACCGAGGGATGCGCGGCGAACGCGACGATCACGCAGCTCAACCTCGTCGCCGACACCGTCAGCAATACGACCGATTCGCTCAACAAGTCGGTCGCCGAGATCACGAAGCAGCAGGAAAAGCAGCGCGACCTGCTCGGCAGCGGCGACTGGAAGAAGAAAGCGATGGAGTGGCTCGGCGGCTCCGGTTCGGACGAATCTGGCGACGCGACAACCGACGGCGCGGACAGCGGCAAGACCACCGACGACGCGGACGACGACACGTCCGCGGCGAAGAAGGGATTCAAGGATTCGCTCGAACATGCGAAGGGACTGCTCGCGTCGGTCAAGCAGCAGTACGGCGATTCGGCGGCCGGCAAGCGGATCAGCGATGGCTTGCAGTCGGCGATCGACGCGGCCGAAAAGCTCGACCTGTCGCCGATCACGAATTCGAAGATCTACAAGGCCGCCAAGGTGACGCTCGACGAGGCGATCTCCACCGTCAGCAACTGGATCGACTCGCAGGCCGCGAAGGCGCGGTAGCGTCGGGGCGCCCACGTGTGGGGTGCCCGCTTCAGCTCGCGTCGCCTTCGCCGGCGGCGCGCTCGTGGCCGTAGATCTCCGGGATGAAACGCTCCTGGTCGTGCAGCTTGCTCCAGATGACCACTTCGCCCTGCTCAAGCGACGCGGACACGTCGATGATCCGCTGGTTGCGCGAGCCGCGGAACTGCAGCAGCGAATCGTGCTGATCCTTGAGATAGCGGCCGTCAACGAGGATGTCGATCTCGCGCAGCAGCTCCATCTTGTCGACGCTCTCCCCTTCGCGCATCAGCTCCTCCCACGTGTATCCGGTCCAGCACCAGATGTCCTTCGTATGGCCGAAGCGCTCGCGGATTTTGCGCGCGAGCGGCAGCAGCACCCCGGTGTTGAGCAGCGGCTCGCCGCCGAGGAACGTGATGCCCTGCACGAAGCTCTGCGCAAGGTCGTCCATGATCTGCGCCTCGAGCCGGTCGTTGTATTCGTGGCCGGCCTGGAAATCCCAGATCGACGCGTTGTAGCACTGCTCGCAGTGGAATGGGCAGCCGGAGACGTACAGCGAACAGCGGATGCCTTCGCCGTCGGTCATCAGGAAGCGCTTGTAGTCGGCGATCATGTTGTGGCTCATCCGCTCGCTCGTCCACTGCCCCGCCTTCGGATTGTTCGCCAGCGGCGTCGGGATCCCCGGCCCGCGTCCGCTTTCCCCGGCGGCGAAGTCGTGCAGCCGCGGCTTCTTCCTCACCGGCTGCGCGGCGGCGAGCGGCGAATCCGACACGTCCGTCATCGCCTCGGTCGATGATTCGACGACGCTCGCCGATCCCTCGGCGCTCGTCGTGCCTTCCGTCCTACGCCATTCCTGGGCCATGTCCCATCCTCCCCTGTGCGCCTGCCGCGCACCGTCTGCCGATCCGTGATCGTATATCGCGAAAATGGGGCGGCCATACGACCGCCCCATGTGTCCATGTGTCCATCCGAGCCTGCTCACCGGTCATCCGCGCCGATTCATCGGCCGCGCATGACCGTCAACGACTCACTTGACCTCTTCGTACCATTCACGCGTCTCGCCGTCGGCGAGCGTGACGTGTCCGGTCTCGCCGGCCATGTGCTTGACACGGTGCGCGATCTCCTCGTGGCGGCCGTGCACCATCGGACGCTGCACCGGGTTGCCGAGATAGCCGCAGGTGCGCTTCGTCACGTTGCACTTGTCGGGGTCGGAGTTGCCGCACTCGGGGCACTTGAAGCCCTCCTCGGTCGGCTCGAAGTCGCCCTGGAAGCCGCATTCGAAGCAGTGGTCGATCGGCGTGTTCGTGCCGAGGTATCCGATGCCGATGTTGTACGCGTAGTCCCACACCGCCTCGAGCGCCTTCGGGTTGGCCTGCAGGCACGGGAATTCGCAGTAGTTGATGAAGCCGCCGGACGCGTAGTACGGGAAGTCCTTCTCGTAGTCGAGCTTCTCCATCGGCGTCGGCTGCAGCCACACCGGGTAGTGGAACGAGTTCGTGTAGAAGTCGTGGTCGGTGACGCCTTCGATCTCGCCGAACTTCTCGCGGTCCATGCGGTTGAAGCGGTCGGTGAGCGATTCCGCAGGCGTCGAATAGACCGAATAGTGGTAGCCTTCGGCGGCCGACCAGTCCTTGCACAGCTGGTTCATGCGGCGCACGATCTCAAGAGCGAACTCCTTGCCCTGCGGATCCCAGCCGTGGTCGCGCATCCAGTTCTTGCCGTAGAACACGGCCGTCGCCTCATACAGGCCGATGTAGCCGAGCGAGACGGTCGCGCGTTCGTTGCGGAAGAGCTGATCGACGTTGTCGTTCGCGTCGAGGCGGCCGAAGGCGCCGTAGCGGAACAGCGTCGGCGCGTTGACCGGCGTCGCCTGCTTGCAGCGCATGATGCGGAACTGCAGCGCCTGATGCGCGGTCTCCATGCGCTCGTCGAACAGTTTCCAGAAGCGTTCGACGTCGCCGTGCGATTCGAGCGCGATGCGCGGCACGTTGACGGTGACGACGCCGAGGTTCATGCGGCCGTCCTCGACGTCCTCGCCGGTCTCCGGGTCGATCCACCCCTGCAGGAACGAGCGGCAGCCCATCGGGGCCTTGAACGAACCGGTGATCTTGACGATGTTCTCGTAGAACACGACGTCCGGGTACATGCGCTTCGTCGAGCATTCGAGCGCGAGCTGCTTGAGGTCGTAGTTCGGGTCGCCCGGATCGGCGTTGACGCCGTGCTTGATCGTGAAGACGAGCTTCGGGAAGATCGCCGTGTGGCGGTCCTTGCCGAGTCCGCGGATGCGGTTGAGCAGGATCGCGCGCTGGATCTCGCGGGCGAACCAGCTCGTGCCGAGGCCGAAGCCGACGGTGACGAACGGCGTCTGGCCGTTGGAGACGCGGTTCGAGTTGATCTGGTACTCCATCGTCTGCATCGCGTCGTAGATGGCCTTGCGCGTCATGATCTTCGCGTAGATCTCACGCAGCTGGTCGATTTCAGGAAGATCCTCATCGAAGGCGGTGTCGGCCGGCAGCGGCTCGCGGTTCTCGAAGTGCAGCCATTCGGGTTCCTGAGCCTTGAGTCCGCGGACCATGTCCTCGGCGACCTCGATCGGCATCGAATCGGGGATGAGCGCCTGCGCCATGTTGAGGTTCTTCGCGTAGTCGCGCTTCGCGTACTCCTCGAGCATCTCGTCGGCGCGGTTGACGGTCTGGCCGCCGTACTGCGCGCCCGCGATGTCCTTGATGATCTGCGTGATCTGCGTGGCTGCCGTGCCGATCGACTTCGGCGAGTCCATCATCGCGTTGCCGAGCGCGAACCCGTGGCGCAGCATGTCGCCGAAGTCGGGCAGCGAACAGTTGTTCATCGACGTGAACGGCGAATAGTCGGCGTCATGGAAGTGGATGTCGCCCTTCATATGGGCGTTGGCGACGGCGTCCGGCAGCATCGAGAACGCCGACGCCTTCGAGACGGCGCCCGCGAGCAGGTCGCGCTGCGTCGCGTAGACGTTCGAGTCCTTGTTCGCGTTCTCGCGCACGAGCGACTCGTCCTTGTTGACGAGGCGCTTGACGGCTTCGTTGATGTCGGTGGCCTTCGCGCGCTGGATGTCCTTGTTGAGACGGTAGGTCGTGTAGGTGCGCGCGACCTCGTAGAGATGGTCGTCGATGAGCGCATGCTCGACGAGGTTCTGGATGTCCTCGATGCGCGCCGGGCCGTTGTAGCGTTCCTTGATCTCGCCCTCCACCTGATCGGCGATGTCGGAGATCATGCGCTCCTCTTCGGGACCGACTTCCTTGTTCAGGTCGGCGAACGCGGACTTGACGGCGACGATGATGTTGACCGGATCGAAATCGACGATGCGGCCATCGCGCTTCTCGACGAGTACCTTCGCCGCGGTCTTCGGCTGCGTCATCGGCGCCTCCAGAACCTCTGCTTCCATTCGCTGTTCCTTTCTCGGGGCCGGGCGGGCCGGCTCATGCTCGTGCGTCCGTACTGCGCCGGACGTCTTGCTGACTGATAAGACTGTACGCCCTTCCCGCGAACGACGCGCCGCTATATGTAGTGCGTCAGGAGCCATGCAATCACTAGATATGGAACTTTCGTTGGAAAATCGCCGAAACGGCTTCGATGCGGCCCGAGTGTGGCCTTCGTCACTCGACGTGGTGTTCGCTGAGCGGAAATCATCATAGCGACACCGTTGCCGCACGCGCCATGAAACGCCATCGAGACGGCGGAATCAGCGTTGACACGCCGTGCGGCCCGGGCGCGATGTCCGTTCGCTGATGGAACCTAGGACCATGTCTTGGAACAACGGATACGGCATGGGAACACAGCCCTCGGGCACCCCATGGACAGGCGCGGACGGCGCCGCCGGCGCCCCGCGCCCGCTCGACCAGCTGCCGAAGTACGCGCGCGACACGACCCCGGAGAACCCGTGGCCGGTCAACCTGCTGAGCCGCAAATGGCATGACGTGATCGACCGCTGGCCGACGGTGTGGATCGAAGGGCAGATCGTCGAGATCAACGCGCGCCGCGCGACGTCCGTGTACATCACATTGCGCGACAACTTCGAGGACGTCTCGATCTCGGTGAACGGCTTCGGCGCGTTCGCGCAGATGGCGCGCGGCTTCAAGCAGGGCGACCGCGTCGTCGTGCACGGCAAGGCCGACCTGTGGGTCAAGCAGACGCGGCTGAGCCTGCGCGGCGACGACATCCGCAAGGTCGGCGTCGGCGACCTCAAGGAGCAGATCGACGAGCTGCGCCGCAAGCTCAAGGGCGAAGGGCTCTTCGACGCCGCGAACAAGGTGCCGCTGCCCGAGTTCCCGAAGAACATCGGCCTGATCTGTGCACCGCAGGCGAGGGCGGAGGGCGACGTCATCACGAACGTCATGCTGCGCTGGCCGACCGTCGACTTCACCGTGCAGCACGTCCATGTGCAGGGCCCGCAATGCCCGCCCGAGGTCGTCGACGCGATCCGCAGGCTCGATGCCGACCCGAACGTCGACGTCATCATCGTCGCGCGCGGCGGCGGCAGCTTCGAGGACCTGATCGGATTCTCCGACGAAGGCGTCGTGCGCGCGACCGCCGCATGCGTGACGCCGATCGTCTCCGCGATCGGCCATGAGGACGACTGGACGCTCATCGACCTCGCCGCCGACGTGCGCGCGTCGACGCCGACCGATGCGGCCAAGCGCGTCGTGCCCGACGTGCGCGAACAGCAGCAGCTCATCGCGAACGCGATCGGCACGATGCGCATGCGCATCGGCGCGATGGTCGACAACGAGACGCGGCTCGTCGAGGGCTATGCGAACCGTCCGAGCCTGACGCGGCCACAGACGATGCTCGACCCGTACCAGCGGCAGATCGACGACGCCGTGCGCACGATGCGCATCGGCCTGACGCGAATCGTCGACGACGAGCAGCTGCGCGTCGAGAAACTCGAGGCGACGCTGCGCGCGCTGAGCCCGCAGTCGACGCTCGACCGCGGCTATGCGGTGCTGCAGACCGCCGACGGGCACGTCGTCGACGACGCGGCGACGCTCAAGGCCGGCGACGAGATCACCGTCACGTTGCGCCGGGGCGCCGTCGTCGCGCAGACGACGAAGATCGTCGAACCGTAAACCCCGCGCGACGCACGCGCAAACACATAACGCAATCGATACAGCAGCCATCAACCAGCACGAAGGAGCAGCCATGGCGGAGGAAACCATCGAAGTCACCGCGACGGAGACGACCGAGACGACCGAGGACACGGCGGCCGAGCAGCCGCAGATCGCGTCGAGCCTGACGGCGCAGGAACGCGAGGTCATCGCGAACATGCCGTACGAGGAGGCGCGCGACAAGCTCATGCAGGCCGTGCGCGCGCTCGAGAACGGCGGCCTGAGCCTCGACGAGTCGATGCGCCAGTGGGAGATCGGCGAGGCGCTCGCCCAGCGCGCGCAGTCGCTGCTCAACACGGTGCGCGCGAAGCTCGACGCCGCACAGGCGCAGCAGGCGCAGACCGCGGCGACGGCGGGCACGCAGTCGAATCTTCAGTAAGCGGCCGATGCGCTGCGGCGGCGGACGCCAAGCGCATCGAAAGCGCAGGCCAAACGGGGTGCATACGACTGCATACGACGCGGTCGCGTGCATCCCGTTGCATTTCCGCGGGAGGATCGGCGCCGCGATCACGGGGCTGCGCTTCCGCGCGGTGGGATTCGCGGGAAAAACGCAGCAGGCTCTTCGCGGATGCCAGACGCCGTCCGGAGCACATGCGTCGCGCGACGCGCGGCTACTGCGCGAACTCGAGCGTCGCGAGCAGCGCGTCGTGGTCGGCGCCGGGGATACGGATCGTCTTGATCTGCCCGACGCGCACGTCGCGCTCGGTGACGATGTGGTCGATGCCGGCGCCGGCGGGCACGAAACGCATGTTCGACGGCCAGGTGAAGACGAGGCCGTGGCCGCTCGTCATCGACGCGTCCCGGAAACGTTCGCCGAGGAGACGGCGGAACGGGGCGTGGTCGGTCGTCGCGTTGAAATCGCCCATGAGCACGTAATGCACGTCGGTGCGCGAGCGCAGCGCGTCCATCTCGTCGAGCGATCGGCGCCACAGATCCCATGTGCTCGCGCTCGGCGACGTCGTGTGCACGCTGACGAAGCGGACGGGAAGGCGGCCGCCGCCGAAGAGGACGGTGCCGGCGGGCATGTCGGACGCGCTCGAATCGAACTCGGCGTCGGTCGGCGCATCGAGCGGCGCCGATGAGAACAGCGCGTTGCCGAAGTAATGGTCCGCCGATCCGACCGTCGAATGCGGCAGATAATCGTAGATTCCGGCGTTCGCGAGCTCCTTGAGGAAGGGTTCCGTCGTCTCCTGCAGCGCGAGCACCTCGACGCGTTGGTCGCGCACGGCGTCGACGATGTCCTGCGCGTTCGCCTGACCTTTGTAGACGTTGCAGGTCATGATGCGTGCGTACGCGTCGTCGGTGGATGGTTTGACCTGTGCGACGGCGGCCATCGCGGCGCCGCTGAGCGGACGGTCGCTGCGGAAGTACGGCAGCTGCCACCACACCTGCAGCCCGATGCACGCGCAGGCGACGACCGCCGTGAACCAGCGTCGCGAGATGCAGGCGAGGACGAACGAGACGAGCGCGACGAGCGCGAACCACGGCGACAGCGAGATCACATACGGCACGTACGGCAACGATTGCATGTCCTCGGGCAGCAGCCGCGCCGCGCAGCCGAGCAATGCGACGATCGCGAGGATCGCCGCGAGCGCCGCCAGAACCGGATGGGTGTGCCGTGTCATGCGTCTCCTTCTGTTGCCGTATCCGTATGCGCGGTCCCGCGCATACATGTTGCGCCGCGCATCCGCAGTCCGACGGGCGCGCTGATGCGCGTCCGTCACGAGCGACGCGCCGACGGATGCGCATCGGTGGTATTTCGCGATTGTTTGCGCATCCGCAGGGTGCCGCCCGTCGATGACGTGTTCCACACTAACGGAGTCCGGGACGCGCGCGTATCGTCCGCACGGTTGATTTTTCCGGGAAGGTCGTGCGGCGCGCGGTTGTGCCGGATGCGCGATGGTGTGTATAATGTCGGGTTGTTCGCCCTGGTAGCTCAGTGGATAGAGCACCGCTCTCCTAAAGCGGGTGTCGCGCGTTCGAATCGCGTCTGGGGCACCATCAGCCGCGCCGGCCTCCTCGCCGACGCGGCTTTGTCGTCTCCGCCCCGCCCCTCGCCGACTCGGGCGAACGCAACCGGCGTCCCTTCCACCCACAACGATCGCAAACAACGATGCCGGCGAACATGCTCCGAACATGAGATGCCGCAGCCTGCGGCGTCCACGCGACGGTACAGTGGATGACGGCGGATGGCGGCATCCGTCACGTATCAACCGTTACGAAAGAAGGCCCACGATGACGATGGCCGCATGTGGCTCCCTGACCGCCGAGACGCTCGGCCTCTCCCCCGCGACCGCGTTCCCGGCGGCCAAAGGCGTCCTGCCGAAGGGGCTGTTCGCCGCGAAGGCGTCCGCTCCCCTGTCCGCGAAGACGAAGCAGCATCTGGTGCACGCCGTCGACTCGATCACGATGCTCGCGCTGCTGCGCCCGTCGAACACCGGCCTGGAGGCGAGCGCGCGCATGCCGGAGATCCTCGTCCTCGGCGTCAAGCTCGCCGACGGCGTGCGCGAGACGCCGGACGACGTCATCGAGCTCATCGCCTCACAGCGCAAATCGGGCATCGTCTTCGCCGTCGTGCGCACGGCGGCGCATGAGGGCACGACGCGTGAGGAATGCCAGTTCGCGGTGCGCCGCGCATTGCCGGGCCGTGCCGGCCACACACCGACCTTCCGCGTCTTCCACGGTGCGTGGGAGCCGTGCGGTGAGGCCTTCCTCGACGTCAACGGCGCGACGATGGACGAGCTGTGGGCGTCGCTGTGCTCGCAGATCATCCTCGGCTCCGTCGACTGCGCCGATCTGGACGCGCGCATCGCCCGCGCCGAGCGGATCCGCCAGCTCGAGGCGGACGTCGCGAAACTGTCCGCCGACCATGCGCGCGCGAAGTCGCCCGCCCAGCGCAACGAGATCTACGCCAAGCTGCACAAGGCGAAGAACGAACTCGCCGCGCTGACGAACTGACGCACGCACACCGCTCAGACCCGCCGACCCCGGCCACTGCCAATCCTGATTGACCCGACCGATCCGCCAGACCCGACCGATCCGCCAGACCCGCTGACCCCGCTCGACCCGCCGACTTGACCGATCCGTCTGACCGTGACCGATCTGCCGAGCCCGCCGAACCCGCCGACCGTTCCGCCCGTCTGGACTCTCCGCCCACCTGAAGCCGCCGCGCGCCGGCCGCGGTCAGAATCCGATCCGCGTGCGGCCGTACTGGTCGAGCCACCGCAGGATCGCGCCTTCGCGCAGCGCCCACGGGCACACTTCGATCTCGTTGATGCCGAGAGCGTCCATGATCTCGACGGCCACGATGCCCGCGCCGACGATCGACCCGGCGCGGTCCTGCGTGATGCCCGGCAACGCGGCGCGCTGCGCCGGCTCGATGCTCGCCAGCCGCGGCAGCCAATCCTCGAGCTGTTCACGCTCCACCGACAGCGCGTCCTCGCGTCCCGGCTGATGGATGACCGACCCGGCGAGACGCGCGAGCGAACGGATCGCCTTCGACGTGCCCACCGCGTGGCTCGTGTAGTCCTCAGCCGGGATCGCGCCGACGAGGTCGGCGATGCGTTTGCGCACCTTCTTGCGCGCCGCCTCGAGCTCCTTCGGCGTCGCCATGCCGCCGGGAAGGTAGTCGCGCGTGACGATGCCGGCGCCGATGCGCGCGCTCGTCGCGCCCGACGGCTCCTCCTCGGAGCCGAGCGCCACCTCGAGCGAGCCGCCGCCGATGTCGATGACGAGCAGCCGCCCTGCGTCCCACCCGTACCAGCGGCGCGCGGCGAGGAACGTGAGCCGCGCCTCGTCATCGCCGGAGAGCACGGTGATGCGCTGTCCGACGATCTCCTCGATCCGGTGCAGGATCTTGTTGCCGTTCGGCGCGTCGTGGATCGCCGACGTCGCGAGCGCGAGCAACTGCGAGATCTGGTAGCGTTCGGCGAGCTGCATCGATTCGTCGACGGCGTTGAGCAACGCGTCGACGCCGGCCTTCCTGATCGACCCGTCCTCTTTGAGGAAGTCCATGAGCCGCACCGTCGTCTTCGTGCTCGCCTCCGGTTCGGGCCGCGAGCCGACGGCGGCGTCGACGATGAGCATGTGCACGGTGTTCGAGCCGATGTCGAGCACGCCGAGTCGGGTGGAATGCGTTTTCGAATTCGCCATACGTCCTCTTCTTTATTGTGTTGTCGAGGTTCCTATGTTGTTGCAGTGCCTGTGTTTTGCGTCGAGGTCGTGTTCCGTTCCGGCCCTTCCCGGCCGTCTGACGGGGAGCCCGCGGCCGTCACCGTGCGCGCAGTCCGCCGACGAAGGTCTTGAGACGGCTCAGGCCCTCGCGCAGCGCGTCGCGGGACGCCGCATACGACAGCCGCACATGGGTGTCCGCCGTCGCTTCGCCGAAGTCGGCGCCCGGCGTCAACGCGACATGCGCCTCGGTGAGCGCGCGTTCGCAGAACCCGGTGGCCGTCAGTCCCGTCGGGCTCACGTCGAAGTAGGCGTAGAAGGCGCCGTTGGGCTCGACGTCGACCGGCAGTCCCAGATCGGCGAGCCCGTCGACGACGATGCGGCGCCGTGCAAGCAGCTCGAGCCTGCGCTGTTCACTGATGGCGAGCGCCTCGTCGTCGAAGCACGCCATCGCCGCCATCTGCGTCGGCGTGTGCGCGCTGAGGAAGAAGTTCGCCGCGAGCCTGTCGACGGCGTCGACGACGCCGTCGGGCACGACGAGCCAGCCGAGCCGCCAGCCGGTCATGCCGAAGTACTTCGAGAAGCTGCTGCAGACGATCGCGTCCGGGTCGATGGCGAGCACCGACGGCACGCGGCTGCCGTCGGGCTCGACGTCGGCGAGGTCGAGGTAGGTTTCGTCGACGATGCGCCATGCGCCGCGCTCGGCCGCGTAGTCGCATACGGCGCGCAGCGTGTCCCGTTTGATCGTCGTGCCGGTCGGGTTCGACGGCGACGTCACCATGACGGCCGTCGTGCGCTTCGACCAGTGGTCGTCGAGCAGCCGCGGCGTCAGATGGAAGCGCGTCGCCGCGCTCGTCGGCACGTCGACGACGACGCCGCCGAAGGAACGCACGAGTTCGCGGTTCGTCGGATACGACGGGTCGGCGATGATCACCTCGTCGCCGTCGTCGACGGTGAGCGCGGCCGCGAGCAGCAGCGCCGACGAGCCGCCTTCGGTGATGACGATGCGCGCCGGGTCGACGTCCACGCCGTGCTGCGTCGCGTAGAACCGCGCGATCTTCTCGCGCAGCTGCGGCAGTCCGCGCGATTCCGCGTACGGCAGCGGGCGACCGTCGTACAGGTCGCGCATCGCCAGACGCACCGGCTCGGGCGCTCCGTAGTCCGGCTGTCCGACGTTGAGTTTGATGACGTCGTCGCCGGCGGCGATCATGACGTTCGCGCGCTCGCCGATCTGCATCGCACGGAACGGATGCACCTCGCGAGCGCGTTTCGACAGCTTCGGCAGCGGCCGCGCCGCGTCGTCCGTCGGGTGCGGTTCGTGCCAGTCCGCCGTACGCCGTCCGGCCTCGGCGTCCTGCGCGCCGCCCCGCCCCGTCGTCTTGTGCGCCGTATCGTCTCCGCGCGCTTCATCCGTCATATCGTCTCCTTGCCGTCGCCGGTGCGCCGCGTCCGGGACATGTGAGAGTCCGCGGCGTGCTCCACCGCCTTCATTGTGCCACCACTCCCGCACACCGCGTCGGGCGGCGCCTGCCCGTCACGGCCGCCGTCGACGATCTGTTCGACGAGACGTTCGAGCCGGCTTGCGCGCGTCGCGTCGCCCAGTTCGCACTCCCACACGTCGATGACGCGCCAGCCCATGCGCCGCAGCTCGTCGTGCTGGCGCCGGTCGCGCTCACGGTTGCGTTGCAGCTTCTCGCGCCAGAACGCCGTGTTCGTCTTCGGCATCGTATGGCCGCCGCAGCCTTCGTGCATGTGCCAGAAGCAGCCGTTGACGAACACGATCGTGTGGTATTTCGACAGCACGACGTCCGGATGGCCCGGATAGCGCCTGTCGTTCTTGCGAAAGCGCATGCCGCGGGCGAACAGGTAGCTGCGCACGATGCGTTCGATCGACGTGTCCTTGCCGCGGATGCGCGACATCGTGTAGCTGCGCGTCCCCTTCGCGTACTTCGTCTTCCCCTTCGCCGCCCGTCGCCGGCGCGCCGGCGCGGCCGAGCTCGACGCCTGCGACGCCGACACGCCCCTCTCCGCCGTCCGCTTCTCCTCGGTGTCCTTCTGCACGGTGTCCTTCTCCGCGATGTCCTTCTCCGCGATGTCCTTCTCCGCGATGTCCTTCTCCGCCGTGCCCTTCGCTGCCGATGCCGTCATGTCGCCCACACGGCCATCGTAGCGGGATCCATGCGCATGCCCGTCGCCCCCAATCCTCCTCCCCGCCCCCGATAGGCCGCGCATGCGCGATGCGCATGGCGGCGGAGCGGTGCTGGCCTCCGCGCGCGCATCGGGCGACCGTCGCCTTGGTTGGTGTGTTTCGCGGTTGGGGCGGGGAACGCCGCGCACATATGGGGCGGCATATGGGGCGCGGCGTCGCCGGCGCGCGCCCTCAGCAATCCGCGAACGCGAGGACCGCCGTTGGTCGATATGCCGGTTGGTGCGCAAGCGCGCACCGGTTTTGCGCTCGCAGGCAACATGACCGCCCCGACGCCGACACGCTAGCGTAGGAAGCAGAATGATACGACGACCGCGGCCTACGCAGCGACGCCTCGCGACGGCGCAGGACGCCGTCACCGACCCAAAAGGACCCGACATGACCGACACGACCCACGACGACCCGACCCGGTCCGTCCCGAACGACCAGAACACGCAGCCCGAGCCCGCGGCGGCGACCGCCGCGACGGCGCACACGACCGAAAACGAGGCGCCCGACGTCTCGCGTCCACTCAACGTGGCGATCCTCGGCGCCGGCCGCATCGCGCAGTCGATGGCGCGCACCCTGACGATGATGGCCGCCGACGCGCGCTACGCCTCGCTCGTCACGCCGTACGCGGTCGCGTCGCGCTCGGCCGCGAAGGCGCGCGCCTTCGCGCAGCAGTTCGGACTGCGCACCTCCTTCGGCTCCTACCGCGGCATGCTCGCCGACCCGGACGTCGACCTCGTCTACATCGCCACGCCGCACCCGCTGCACGCCGAACAGGCGATCGCCTGCATGCGCGCCGGCAAGCATGTGCTCGTCGAGAAGCCCTTCGCCGTCAACGTCGACGAGGCCCGGCGCATGCTCGACGTCTCGTCGGCGACGAACCGCTTCTGCGGCGAGGCGATGTGGACGCGCTTCATGCCGTCGCGCCTCATCATCGACCGCGTCGTCGCATCCGGCAGGATCGGCGCGATCACGTCGGTCGCCGCCGACCTGAGCTATCCGATGACGCACAAGAAACGCCTGACCGACCCGAATCTGGCCGGCGGCGCGCTGCTCGACGTCGGCGTCTACCCGCTCAACTTCATCGACATGGTCGTCGGCGACCGCGAGATCACGAAGATCGTCACGTCGATGACGCCGCTGCCGACCGGCGTCGACGCGCAGAACGCGACGACGCTGTACTTCGACGACGGCACGATGGCGAACGCGACGTCGTCGATGATGTGCGCGTCCGACCGCGCCGGCCACATCCGCGGCACGAACGGCTACATCGACTGCGCGAACATCAACGACGTCAGCGCCGTCGACGTCCACGCCGCCGACCATACGCTCCTCGACCACATCGACGTGCCGGCGCAGCTGACCGGCTACGAATACGAGGTCGCGGCGGCCGTGCGCGCGATCCGCGCCGGCCGGCGCGACTGCATCGAGATGCTGCACGCCGACACGCTGCGCATGCTTGCGCTCACCGACACGCTGCGCGCGCATTGGGGGCTGCGCTACCCCTTCGAGCCCGACGCCCGTTGAGGCGCGGCCGGACGTCCCACGACGAATAATGAGATGCCCGGGTACACAATGTAGGACATCCGCCAAGCGATCATCGGGAAGCTGCTAGCGTGACCTTGTGCGCATCCGCGCGCAAGCACGCACAGCCGTTATCGCGTGTACACGAAACCGCGAACATTGCATGCGGAGGAAACACCATGACGATGCGAGCCGAACGCTCCGGGCTGCTCAAATACCGTGAGCTCGCGCAGATGCGGGAATTCGTCGACCACGAATGGGGGTTCGCAGACGAATTCGACGGCCCCACCTTCCTGTGGGATCCGGCGATCAGCACCTGCGCGCGCCATGAAGACGCGCTGCGCGCCGACGTTCCGGTGGCGCCCGCCGACGAGGCCGAGCAGATCATCGACCGCCCGATGCGGTGGTACCTCGACGGCGTCGCCGCCGCCACGCCGGGCGCGCGGCGCACCGACGAGGGCATCGATGTGCCGCGCGCCGACATGCCATCCTTCCGTCTCGAATCGCAGGCGCTCGCCGGCGTCGACGCGGTCGTCGCGAACGCGACCGGCAGCAGCCGCTGGCTCGACGGCACACGCAACCTGTGCCGAGCGATCGAGCTGACCGCCCGATTCCTGGGCATGTGCGAGGACCGCAACCAGGAGGGACTCGAATACCTCAAGGAACTGCTGCAGATCACACGCATCTATCTCGACGCCGTCGCGCACCACGCCGATCCGGGCGTCGGCGCGCAGGCGCTGCGCATGGTCACGGCCGTCGCCTGCAACGAGGATTTCCGCCTCAACCCGATGCCGATGATCGAACTGCTGTCCTGCTGCCTGTCCTTCGCGCGCTACGACGACACCTGCGTGCACGCGTACGAGACGCTCGACACGGCGCTCGCCAGCATGGACGAGATGGCGCGCCGCTACGGCGAGGCGGCCGACGAGGACGCGCGCTTCCGTTCGATGATCGACGACGAGTACGCCTTCGAACTCGCCGACCTGTCCGGACTCGCCAACGACCTGTACGCGACGGGCCAGTCGGACCCGCAGCCCGACCGTCAGGACATGGAGCTGCATGCGCACTACCGTTTCCGCCAGGCGGTGCTGCTGCTGCGGCACGACCTGATGCGCATGGGCGGCGACGCGGACGGCGCGGACGCGCTGCTGCGCGAGCATGCGACGACGTCGCCTCTCGGCGACGCGTACGCGGCCCGGCTGATCCATGCGCGCCGTTGGAACGATCTGCTCGAGTTCACGTCGACGATGGTCGCCGACCAGAGCGCGCCGTTCCTCGTCATGTTCCCCGACGAACTCGTCCCCTACGACTGGGAGTCGCTCGAGGAGGTCGCGCTGCAGGCCCTCGACGACCGCCCGCGCCTGCGCGACCTGTACCGCGAACGGGTGCTGTCCTCCTTCGATGAGGACGAGATGCCGGCGTTGACGAATCTGCGGCATGTCAGCACGAACCGCGAATGGCGCGACCAGGTGGCGCGCATCGTCGAGATCTACCATCATGAGGGGACGCACGCCGTGCGCAACCGCGTCTACGAGCGGCTGCTCGTCATGCAGGGGCTGCGCGACGAGGCGATGCGTTATCTCGACGATTTCCCCGACGCGTGGCCCGATCTCGCCGAGATCCTGTGACGGGTCGGCGGCGAAGGCGCCCCTGAACCGCCCCGATACGACATGAAGCGGCTGCCGACGCCATCAGACGTCGGCAGCCGCTTCATGTCAGTCCGGCCGCGCTCACCGCGCCGGCCGGACGAACCCGTCATAGGGACCGCTCAGACCTCACTGCGCGGCCTGATCCTCATGGCGCTTGTCATAGAAGGCCTTGAGCTCGGGGCCGGCCGCGGCGAGCGCCACCTCGTCGCAGTACAGCATGTGGCCGTTCGAATGCAGATGGTATTCGATGCGGTCCTTGAGCGCCTGCGGCAGGAACAGCTTGTTGATATCGTGGCGCACGTTCCAGTACGGCGTAGCGGCGTCGTGGATGCCGCCGAGCACGCAGATGCGGCTCGTCGGGTTGCGGCGCAGCGCGGTGGCCAGATCGTAAGCCACGTTCGGCACCTGCGGGGAGCCCATCGTGCCCGGCGCCTGATGCGTCCAGTTCCAGCTCGAGTTGACCTTGAGCGAGAGGCCCTCGTAGTTCTCGTAGCCCTTGAATCCCATGTCCCCGAGCATCTTCATGTAGACGTCGAGGTAGGCGGCGTTGATCGCGTCGTAGGACGGATCCTCTCCGGCGAAGAACTCGTTGTCGCCCTGCACGTCCTGATAGCCGTACGTGGTGAAGCGGGTGTCGTAGCGGCCGGTCGTCTCGCCTTCGTCCTTGAGCAGGTTCTTGCGGAACGTGTCGAGCTCGATGCGCAGCCCCTTCTCCTCGATGAAGTCGGCAGGCAGGCCGATGAACTCGCTCATCTCGCCGGCGATCTTCTTCATCTCGTCCGCCGGCAACGCGTCGGCGAGCGTCAGGGCACGGGCGAGCGTGTCGTTCGCATAGTCGAACGCCTTGTCGTACCATTCGTACTGGTCGACGCCCGCACCGGCCTTCTTGAAGTAGTTGGCGGTGGCCGCATACACCGGGAACATGCCCATATAGTAATCGTCCTCGCCGGAGAGCGTCGGCTCGTAGTCGAGGATCGTCGACTGCTCGGTCACGCCGGCGACGCCCACGCCGTGCTCGCCGAGCATGCGGTAGACGACGGCGTTGCGCATCGTGCCGTAGGATTCGCCGTACAGGTAATGCGGGCTGTTCATGCGGTCGTACTTGGTGAGCCATGCGATGATGCCGCGCGTGAACGCGTCGGCGTCGCCGTCGACCCCCCACACCTTCTTCGCGTCGTAGTTCGGGTCGACATGCGAGTAGCCTGTGCCGAACGCGTCGATGAACACGAGGTCCGAGCTCGGCAGCAGCGAGTACGGATTGTCCTCGACCTCGCCGACGCCGGTGAGGTGCGCCATGCCGTCGGTCTTGACGCGCTTGGCGCCCATGCCGCCGATGTTGACCATGTAGGACGCGCCGCCGGGGCCTCCGTTCCACAGGAACGTGACCGGACGGTCGGACTTGTCCTCATCGTCCGAGACCTGCGAGAACATGAACATGTGGCCGATCATCGCGCCGTCGTCGGCGCGCACCGGAATCATCTCCGCGGTGGCCGTGTAGTTGATCGACGCACCGTCCGGCCCCTTCCAGACGTAGTCCTTGCTGGCCGTGGCCGGAAGCGGCTCAAGCGGCTTCTTCTGGTCATTCTGCGTTGTTTCGCTCTTGGTTTCATTGGCTTCTGCCATGACAATGCTCCTTTGGGATGTGGGGCATGCGTGGTGGGATCCGCGTATGCCCCGACGAATATCAACATGCGCATGCGGCCGGCCGTGACGCCGACCGGCCGCATGCGCCGTGCGTCGCGACGCCTCTCAGTGCTTGGGCTGCGAGGGGTCGGAGGCCGGCTTGGTCGGGTCGACCGTCTGGGCGGCGTTGATGGAATCGATGGACCTGACCGCGGCCTGCGCCTCATGCGCCTCGGCCTCGTCCACCTGCACGGCGTGGGCGTCGCGCGACAGCGTCGCATCGTCCTTCGCCTCATTGGCGAGCGCCACGGCTTCGTCGTGGTACTCATGGGCGTTCCGACTGGCCACCTGCGCCTCTGCCCTGGCGCGCCGCGCATCGGCGGCCGCGTCGACGGGCACCGGCGCCGCGGCGACGTCGGACGCCGCAGGCTGCGGGATCATGTCGCCCGAAGCGTTCGTGTGCACGGGCTGCGGTTCGTAGGACACCGTCTTGACGCCGACGGTCGGGTCGCCGACCAATGCGACCTTGGCGGGCTCGGACGGTTCGGTGATGCCCTGCTGCTTGAGCAGCGCGGCGGCCGCCTCGCCCTGCTTGGGATCCTTGCCGGTGGGCAGGTCCGTCATCATCTCGTCCTTGTCGTAATGCTTCTTGATCGGCAGGCCCATCGGGTTCTGGCCTTCGGACAGCAACGCGGTCGGGATGTTGGACAGCGCCTTCGCCGGCTTCTTCAGGCCTTCGATCTGCCAGGTGAAGGGGGCGAACTGGTTCGTCGGATCAGCCCAGTCGTGCTTGCGCGATGCGCGGTAGATGAGCACGCAGGCGATGAGCACGAAGGCGAGCAGGCCGATGATGATCAGGTCGTAGGTGGCGCCGGAACCGACCTCGGCCGCCAGCTGCGCCGGCGGATAGAACGCGAGCACGATGCCGAAGACCGATGCGAGGATGCCGATGCCCGCCACGATCCATGCGCCGGCCATGCCGCCGGGGACCCTGAAGCCGCGCGGACGGTTCGGCTGCTGGTAGCGCAGGCGCAGGAACGCGATGAACATGAGCACGTAGTAGGTCAGGTACAGGATCGTGATTGCCTGCGTGATGAGCGCGACGAAGCCCTCGACGTTCGGCAGCAGGAACACGATGAACGCGATGACCGTCATCAGCGCCATCTGCGTGTACATCAGGCGGCTCGGCATGCCGTGCTTGTTGTTGTTCTGCAGGAACTTCGGCAGGAAGCCGGAGCGTCCCGCCTGACCGAGCATGTAGGAGGGGCCGGCGAGGTTCGTGATCAGCGCGGCGAAGCTGTTGAGCATGCCGAGCCAGCAGAACACCAGATAGAGGTCCGGGAAGCCGATCGTCGCACCGAGCGCGCGGTAGGTGGCGTAGAGCGTGTACAGAAGGTTGATCTGCTTGTTCGGGATCACCATCGCGATGATCAGCGTGCCGATGATGAAGATCAGCAGCGCGAGGATCATCGAGACGAAGATCGCGACCGGGAACTGCTTGTTCGGTTTCTTCAGGTCCTTGATGTGCGCGGCGTTCATGTCGATGCCGGCGAAGGAGAAGAAGACGCCCGCGGCCAATGCGAGGGTCGACATGCCCTCCCACTTGGGCACCAGCGCGCTAGGCGCCATGTCGATGGCGGGCGCGTTCCCCTGGCACAGCCACACGACGGCGAGGATCGTCATGACGCCGAGCGGCAGGAAGGTGCCGAGGATGACGCCGTACTGGGCGATCTTGCTGAAGGTCTTGACGCCCTTCGTCGCGAGGAAGCAGCAGAACCAGTAGTAGGCGAGCCAGCCGATCATGATCGGCAGCGTCACCTTCCAGCTGTGCGAGTTCTTCGCGAAGCCGACGGCCCAGTCGTACTTCGTCGTGAAGAAGCCGATCGTCGCGGACATCGACGGGATGCCGGAGCCGAAGGTGAAGGTGGTCTGGAACCACAGGATCAGCAGGCAGGCGACCGCCGGGAACACGCCGATGCCTTCGCCGACCCAGCGGAAGATGCCGCCGCGCTGGCTCCAGCCGGATGCAAGCTCGGCCGCCACAAGACCCGTCGGCAGGAAGAACAGCAGACCGCCGAGCAGGAAGAAGGTTACTGAGGAGAGCCCGTAGAACGACTGCTGCACATCGTTGGCGAGACCGGCGATCACGGTGACGTTCATCATGATCAGCGCCAGCGTCGTAAGGTTGCCGGTGCCTCCCTTGGCGCCTTTGACTATGGCGCCGGATTTGGATTTCGTGTTATCACTCATGTTTTCCCTGACTTACGTCCATGCGCCGCGCCGCCCGGCCGGGGCCGGGCGGCGACAAGGCGCCATCGGTTATGGACGGGACCCGCGAAGGCCTCGAGGCATCACGGTTCCGGGTTGAAGGTGTTCCAGTACGGCAGGATCCGCGGCTCGGCGTCGTAGGCCTTCACGACGTCGTCCGGCAGATATTCGCGGCGGATGGCGACCTCGTAGTTGTATTCGGTGAACCACGAGTCGTCCATGATGAAGTAGCCCTCATGGCCGACCGGCTTGTTATGCGCGGTCGTGCCCCACGAGTTCTCGACCTTCCAGCGCAGCGGATTGCCGTCCGCGTCCAGGTCGACGCCGGCGATCATCATCGCATGCGTCGGCAGGCTCTGGTTGTACTGGAAGCGCTGGCCCTTGTCGAGCTTGAACTCGAGGCCCATCATCTTCTGCACGTCATAGAGGTTGAGGGCCATGATGCCCTTCTGGAAGTCGGAGTCCTGCAGCACGTCGCAGCCGAACCACACCGGTTCGCCGGCCTTGAGCTGCCTGATCGCGGCCTGCTTCATCACGTCGATCGGCACGTTGACGTAACGGCAGCGGCGCTTGGAGCCGAGCACCTCGCCGGTCATGTCGATCTCATAGGACTGGTTGTACGCCATGCCCTCAACCGGCAGGTTGATGACGCCGATGCAGTCCTCGAACCTGACGTCTCCCAGGTACTTCTTGTAGAACTCGAGCGGGGTCAGGCCGCGGTCCGCATGGTAGTGCTTGTCGGTGTCGCGGTAGACGAAGTCGATCGTCTTCGGCGGTTCGCCGAAGCTCACGCACAGCACACGGTAGATGTCGGAGAGCATCCGCCGGCGCGCGGCGTCGATGTCGGCGTCCGACTTGCCTTCGGCGACCATCGTGCGCAGCGTGTACGCGTCCTCGCGCAGCATGCGGTTGAGCAGCGCGTCCAGTTCGGAGGAGTTCTTCGTGACCGCCGTCTCCGGCATCGCCTCCTCGGGCACGACGCCGTACTTCTCGACGAGCGCGACGATCGGATCGAAGTCGCCGCCGTCCTGCTGCGGCGTGGCGAGCAGGAAGTCGATGCGGCGGTCGTCAAGGTCGCTACCGGCGTACTTGACCATATTCTCCATGAAGAAGTTGGCCTTCTCGAGCTTGTCGTAGAAGAAGTTGTAGGCCTGCGACAGCTGGAAGCTGCCCTTCGGCAGCTTGAGCTTCTTCTCCATGTGGAAGCGCAGGAAATTGAGCGCCGAATACATCCAGCAGCGGCCGGACTGGCGCTGGTTGGCGACGGCCTCGTCGTCCACGTCCACCGAGAACACGAAGTTGTTCTTGGTGACGACGACGTTCTCACGCTCGCTTGAGGCATGGATGCCGTTGTTCTTGACGGCCTGCTCAGCGATCTGCTGGGCGGCGTCCTTCCTGTAGGCCTCTGCCATCTTCGACAGATCTTCCTTGGTTAGTTCCATGATGGATCCTTTCTTGCTAACCGTTTCCTTACTCGAACAAAGTCCAGGGCTGGCTCGGGCGGCTCTTGAGATAGCCCTGCTGCCAGTTCCACTGAGGATGCTGCGCCATGAACGCATCGGCGTCGAACGGCTCGCCGTCCGCGCGGCCGAAGATGCCCCACATCCTCATGTTGCCGATATCCTCGGCGTCCGCGCATTTGCCGTCGCACGAACCGCCCGGGAAGAACGGAACGTTCCACACGCCGTGCGGATCGTCGGCGTAGTACTGCGGATCGACGTCGTAATGCGCGCAGATGTCACGCGAGCTCGCGCACTCGTATCCCAGATACGGGTCGAACTTGTCGGCGAGGATCTTCTTGGCCATGTCGTCGTCGATATGCCCGGCGACCTCGGGCATCAGCCGCTCGAGGCGCGTGCGGCGGCCGCCGGTCTGCTGGCGCGGGTCGTTGTAGCCGTTGTCGACGCATTCGAGGTTGCGGATGCGCGGATCATGCGCGGCGTTGCAGCCGTAGAACCAGCCGTCCTTCGTGCGCAGCAGCTCCTGGTGCTTGAGTCCCTGCTCGTAGCGCGCGATCTCGTTCGTGTTGATGTCCACGAGCATCCAGATGTTCGCATAGCCGCCGTTGTTGCCGTCGTTCTCGATCTCGACCCATTCGTCGATCGTCTTCGCGTATTGCGAGGCCTTGCGCGACCGCACGTATTCGGGGACGCCGTCCGTATCGTAGCCGACGAAGCCCGCGAGCGTCGTCTCGGTGATGCCGAGGCCCGCGGAGGTCACGTAGAAATCGGTCATCGAGCTGATGTAGCCCGGAATCGTCTGCATCTTCATCGCATAGCCGTGCGCCGGCTTGATCATTTCACAGACGTTGAAGTACTGGCCGCTCCAGAAGTCGTCGAAGCTTTCATGCGCGATGACCGGGCGTCCGTCCACGGTGGCGGAGCCGGTCGCGACGAACCCGGTGCAGTGCGAGCCCTTCGGTCCCATCGGCGGGTTGTTCGAATACTGCGCGGCCACCTGCGGCCACCAGTAGCCGGTCAGCTCCATCCACGCGTTCCAGCCGATCACGTCGTCGAGCGTCGTCGGGAAGCCTCCGGCGGTGAAGCCGTCCGCCATACCCTGCATCTCGTCGAGGTATTCCTGCGGGATCTTGTCCTTGTGCAGTTTGACGGCCTGTTCGACGAAGAACGAATAATCCATGCCCATCGTCTCGAGCGTCATATGGGTGTAGACGCGGATCGCGTCCTTGAATTCGGCGACGAGCAGATAGCCGTGTTCGAATCCGATCTCGTACGGCTCCCCCTGCACCGTGATGTAGTGCCAGCCGTTGATGTCCTTCCGCTCGGCCTTTGCGAGCGCCGCGCGTTGCGTATCGGTGAGCTCCGCCATGATTGACCGCCGTCCTTTCGTGTGTCCTTTCGTTGTGCGCTAAGGCATACGTTAGGTTCGCGGGCGCGACCGGCGACGGTGTTTCCGTCAGGGCATAACGTTTTTCCATCGCCATGCGCAAAAGACGGCAAAACGAAGTTTTTCGGGCTTATTTGGAGATTTATTCCGCTTTCAAGATAATTCCTGAGCCGGAAACCGGTTGCGGCGGCGGCGTTGCCACCAATTCGCCCGCCGTGTCGACACGGCGGGCGTCGGGGAGCGGGAGCGCTCACAGATCGAATCCGAGCACCTTCGCCGCTTCGGTGGGCACCGGGTCCTCGCACCAGAAGTCCTCGAGGTTCTCGGTCGTCGTCAGGCTGCGGATCTCGGCCTTGTCGATGTACAGCTCGCCGCTCAGATGGTCGGTCTCATGCTGGAAGATGCGCGCCGGCCAGCCGTGCAGCCGCTCCTCGTGCGGTTTGCCGTCCTCGTCGTGCCAGCGGGCGATGATGTCGAGCCAGCGCCTGCGCACCGCCTGATAGCCTTCGACGCTCAGGCAGCCTTCGTAGAACGAGCGCGTCTCCTCGCCGACCGGCGTGTACGACGGGTTGATGATCGCATGGAACGGGAATTCGGCGATCTCGCGCGGATCGTCGTCGGCGTCCGCATGGTCCTCGACGACGGCGAGCGCGAGGTTGAGGCCGATCTGCGGCGCCGCGAGGCCGACGCCTGGCGCGTCGAGCATCGTCGTGCGCATCGTCTCGATGAGCTTCGCCAACGTGTGCCTGCTCAGCTGGCCGTCGTAGCGCACGCACTGCGCGCGCAGGACGGGCTCACCGGCCTCGACGATCGGCAGCACGCCGTTTTCCGCCGACTTGAGCAGTCGTTCCACGTCCCTGTTGAGCGCGATGTCCACGCGCTTGTTCGTTCCGAACATTGTCCTCCTCTTTCGGATTCCGATGATGATGCGTACGCCGGTTCACAGCGCGAGTTCGTCGGCGACGACCTGCGCGAGGCGCGCGGTGACCTCGTCCGCCTGTTGCTGGGTCGCGGCCTCCGCCATGACGCGCACAAGCGGCTCGGTGCCGGACGGGCGCAGCAGCACACGGCCGGTGTCTCCGAGCAGGGCCTCCTCGCGCGCGACGGCGTCGAGGACCACCTGGTTCGTCTTCGCGGCCATCTTGTCGACGTTCGGCACATTGATGAGCTGCTGCGGCAGCTGCGGGAAGTCGGCGGCGAGGCTCTTGAGGGAGCGTCCCGAATCGACGACCTCCTTGCACAGCGTCAGCGCCGTCAGCGTGCCGTCGCCGGTCGTCGCGAACTCGCGGTTGATGACATGACCGGACTGTTCGCCGCCGAGGCTGTAGTCGCCGCGCAGCATCTCCTCGAGCACGTAGCGGTCGCCGACGTTCGTCTGCACGGTGCGGATGCCCATCTCCTTGAGCGCGAGTTTGAGGCCGAGGTTGCTCATCACCGTCACGACGAGCGTGTCGTGGTTGAGTTTGCCTTCGCGCTGCTTGGCGCGTGCGAGGATGCCCATGATCTGATCGCCGTTGACGAGCGTGCCGTCCTCGTCGACTGCGAGGCAGCGGTCGGCGTCGCCGTCGAACGCGACGCCGAGGTCGGCGTTGGAGGCCTTGACCATCGCCTGCAGCTGCTCGGGGTGCGTCGATCCGGCGTTCTTGTTGATGTTGTAGCCGTCGGGGGACGCGTTGATGACGATGACGTCGGCGCCGGCGCGGCGCAGCGCCTCCGGGGCGACGACCGAGGTCGCGCCGTTCGCGCAGTCGGCGACGACCTTGAGCCCCTTGAGCGGCTTCGTCTGCGTGCCGTCGACGATCGGCGCGACGGTGGCGACGAGATGGTCGATGTACATGTTCGTCGCCGTGTTCGAGTCGTGGCTGACGCGGCCGACGCCGGCGCCGGTGGGCCGTTCCCAGTCCTGTCCGAGCACGGCTTCGATCTCGTCCTCCTTCGCGTCGGGCAGCTTGAAGCCGCCGCGCGCGAAGAACTTGATGCCGTTGTCCGGCATCGGGTTGTGCGAGGCGGAGATGACGGCGCCCATCTCGACGTTGAGCACGCTCGTCAGATACGCGACGCCCGGCGTCGGGATGATGCCCGCGTCGATGACGTCGAAGCCGCCCGCGGACATGCCCGCCGCGAGCGCGTTCGAAAGGAAGTCGCCGGAGACGCGCGTGTCACGGCCGATCAATGCGCGCCGGCGTCCCGCCTTCTGGTCGGGTTTCGGGGAGTCGTCGCCGAGCACGCGCACGGCCGCGTCCCCCAGATCGAGCGCGAGCTGCGCCGTCAGATCACGATTGGCAAGGCCGCGGACACCGTCGGTTCCAAACATACGTGGCATATTCATCCTCACTTGATATGCATCAGACCACCGATCCGGCCGATTATCCGCGACCGGACCATACGTGCACGATTCTACTGCACCCGCCGCCGCGCCCTCGGCGTTTGCCGTGGGCGGCGAAAGGCGTGCGGTCGAGGACGTCACGGCGAAGACGATGCGCCGTCCTGATGTCGCGGTCCGTCAGCTGGACCAGCCGCTGCGTCATATGCGCGTCGACGTCGTTTTCAGTCACGCAACGGCGTGTAGGCGAGCTGGGCGACGAAGAGTCCCTCGTCTCGCGTGACGACCTGCGCGCGTCCCGGAACGGAGCGCTTCGGTTTGACGCGGCCAATCAGCTGCCCCTCGTTAGGGTCGCCGGAGAGCAGGATGCCCGGCATGCCCAGATCCTGACACGCCTGAATGACCGGGTCATACATCGCACGGCTCGCGCCGCCGGTACGGCGCGTGAGGATCACATGCAGCCCCACATCGGCCGCCTGTGCGAGGAACGGCACGAGCGGACGCAACGGATTGCCCGACGACGTGGAGACCAGATCGTAGTCGTCCACGAGCAGATACACCTCCGACCCCGTCCACCAGGAACGGTTCCGCAGCTGTTCCGCCGTCAGATCCGGTCCCGGCATGCGCGTCTTGAGATACTCGGCGAGTTCCTGCATCTGCGCGGTCGCATCGTCCGGGGACGTGATGTATCCGGCGAGATGCGACTGCGGGATCTGCGCGAGGTTCGCCCGGCGATAGTCGATCATGAAGATCTTCGCTTCGTTGCCGGCGTATACGCGTTCGATCTCCCGGACGACGAGACGCAGGAACGACGACTTTCCGGACTTCGACTCGCCGAAGAGATAGCACAGCGGATAGGTGTCGAGGTTGAATCCGACCGGCGCCAACGCATCCTCGCTGATGCCGAACACGAAGTTGCCCGGCACGTCGACGATTTTCTTGTAGGCCTCGTTCCGGTGCATGTACGTGAGCAGCTGCTCGTGTTCGAGCATCTCCGGCAGCAGGCGCAGCTTCGGCCCCGGCTTGCCCCGCCAAGCGCCGTTCACCTTCTCGATGAGGTCCTCGACGCCATCGCCGACCGTGGCCGGATCGTCGTGACCGTCGATGCGCGGCAGGCCGACCATCATGTGCAACCCGGCCGCGCTGACGCCTCGTCCGGCCATGCCCATCGGCACCGTCTGGGCCACCTTGCGGTCGATGACCGAGTCGCCGGGCTCGCCCAGACGCAGCTCGAGCTTCGTGCCGATCGAATCGGCGATGTTCGCACGGATCTCCATCCAACGGTTCGCACTGAGCAGCACATGCACGCCATAGGTCAGGCCGCGCGCCACGATCTGCTGCACCTTCGGTTCGAGTTCCTCGTAGTCGGCGCGGAAGTTGCCCCAACCGTCGATGATGAGGAACACGTCGCCGAACCCGTCGTTGATCGCGCCTTCGGCGCGGCGGCGACGATACGTTTCGATGCCGTCGATGCCGGTCTTCTTGAAGAAGACCTCGCGGCTGGCGATGATGCCGCCGATCTCGGCGATCGTACGGCGTACCTTCTCCTCTTCGTTGCCGGAGGCGACGCCGCTGACATGGGCGAGCCGGTGCAATGGCGTGAACGAGCCGCCACCGCAGTCGATGACGTAGAACTGCGTCTCCAATGGCGTATGCGACAGCGCCAACGATGTGACGATCGTGCGCAGCATCATGCTCTTGCCGCTCAACGGACCGCCGACAACGGCCATATGACCGCCTGCGCCGGAGAAGTCGACGGCCATGACCTCGCGCTTCTGTTCACGGGGCTTGTCCTCGATCGCGCAGGGCGCGACAAGCGCCCCCTGCTTGCGCCAGTACGGCGACACCAACCCGAGACCCTGCACGATCTGCAGATCCGGCATGAAGCGATCAAGCGTATCCGGCGTGGTCAGCGGCGCCAGCCACACCTGATGCGCCGGCGTACCCCTGCCGCGCATCTGCTCGACGGCGTACTGGAACGTCGTCTCGTCCCCGCCGAAGCCCTCCGGGACGCCGGAGACGTAGGACGCGCGGAACCGCGACATCGTACCGTCCGGCTTCTTGAGATAGCCGATGCCGGGAAGGCTCGGCAGCTCGAAGGCGTCCGTCACGCCGAGCACGGCGCGCGACTCGCTCGCCGAGAACGTCTTCAGACCGATGCGGTAGGACAGATGCTCGTCAAGGCCACGCAGCTTGCCCTGCTCGAGACGCTGCGACGCGATGAGCAGATGGATGCCGAGGGAACGCCCGACGGCGCCGATGCGCACGAAGGACTGCACGATGTCCGGCTTCGCCTTCATCAGCTCGGAGAACTCATCCACGACGACGACGAGCGACGGCAACGGCTTGAGGTCGTCCCGACCCCCATTGACACGCAGATCCTCGTATTCGGTGATGTTCGCGAGATTGCCCGCATCGCGCAGCAGCTCCTGACGCCGATTGATCTCGCCGTCCAACGCGTCCTCCATACGATCGACGAGCGAAGCCTCACGTCCGAGGTTCGTGATGATCGACGAGATGTGCGGCATGCCGTCCATGCCGGCGAAGGTCGCACCGCCCTTGAAATCGATGAGCACGAAATTGAGCTGATCGGGAGAATGGCTCAACGCGAGCGACAGCACAAGCGTGCGCAACACCTCCGACTTGCCCGAACCGGTCGCGCCGACGAGCACGCCGTGCGGACCCATGCCGCGCTGACCCATCTCCTTGATGTCCAGCATCGCCGGAGACTGGTCGTCATACAGTCCGATCGGCACATTGAGACGCGTGCGGCCGGTGCGATACGCCCACAACGCATCCAGATCGATGTGCTTGAGGTCGGTGATGCCGAGCAGGCTCGGCAGATCGTTGCCGCTCCTGTGCGGCGCGGAATCCATTTGCGCACCGGCGCTTCCGTCGCTCATCGACACGTCGCCCAACCGTCGCGCCACGGCCCGTACCTCACCGACGCTCAACGCATCCGCATGCAGTTCGATGGGCTGTTTCATCGCCGTCGACGACAGCTGCACGATGCCTGTGTCGAGCGTGTGCTCGACGACGTTCAGCCCTCGCTCGACCATCGTTTCGGAGAACAGCATGCGCAGCACGTTCGTCTCGGTCAGATCATCCCACGACTCCGGCATGTCGATGACCGTCACGCCGTCGAGGCCGGCTGCGTCGAAGACACGCGTCTGCTTGCCGAGCGCTCCGATCTCGTAGCCGTCGTTGATGATGAGCAGATGCGGCTGCGAGGAATACTCGGCGATGCTGAAGACGCCCCGGCTTGTGATGTCCGGGCCGACGAGCGCATCCACGTCATGCGCGTTCGACGTGACCATGTACCGCCTCGACGAAGCGGCCCGGTCCGTATAACCGTCATCGGCATATGCGCCGTCCGTGCGCGCATGAGGCAGCATGCGCACCCATTCCCAGTCGCCGATCCTGTCCTCGGCGGCGAGCACGGCCACCTTCAGATGTTCGGGCGAATGCCAGACGACCGCCTGCGCCAGCATGGCGCGCACAAGCGGCTGCACCTGCTCGGGGTCGCCGAGCAGCTCGATGCGCTTATACTGCCGCATGTCCACGGTGAAGGGCATGTTGCGCAGCTTCGAATGCGCGATGAGGAAGCGATGCGCCGCCGAGGCGGACACCGGGTCGAGCTGGGCGAGCGCCGAGATCTCCGGGGATTCGAGTTTGACGCTCAGCTCCTCCTCATGGCTGCCCAATCGCAGCGTCATGAAATCGTCATCCGAGGGCATGCGCTCCCACCGTCGCGCCGGTTCGCACGCGACCGCCACCAACGCATCCGGGTTGGGCGCGTTCCACAATGCGGCGCTGCGCTGCCGGTACGCCGACGTACGCACCGCCTTGCGCGTCTGGGCGAGATAGGTCAGATACTCACGGCGCGAGGCCGTGAGGTTCGCCATGCGCTGCGAACGCTGCCGCACGCCGTTGACGACGACGAATCCCATCGAGGACAGCATGAACATGCCGCCGGTGAGCAGTCCGGTCAATCCGCTGTTCGTCATCAGCATCATGATGATCGCGCTGACCGAGCCGAGCAGCGGCACCATCGAGGTCAGCACCGTGTTGACGCCGTCGCTCGCCTCGAGTTCCGGCGGCGGCTGCAGCACGATGCGCCCCTTCGGCGCGACCGGCCCCTGCAGACGGTCCGACTTCATCTCCTTGCTCACGCGTTCCTCCTTCGTGCGATCCTCATGATGCTGCCGGTCATGTCGCCGAACGACAGGCGCACGCCGGGCTCGATCCTCTCACGTACATCCCGTTGCAGCCGGTGTTCCTCGCCGTCGGTGATGACCGACGTGCCGTTGAGACTGCCCAGATCGGTGATCCAGACGCCGCCGTCGTCGATCTCGATGCGCGCATGGCTGCGCGACACCGTTCCCGTCGTGTCCTTGAGCGTGACGGTGCGATCGCCGTCCTCGACCGCCGTGGGCCTCCTGCCGACGACGACCGCTCCCCGCTGCGGCAGATTCAGCCGTGTGCCGCCTTCGAGATACATGATGAGCGTGGGCTCTTCGACGGCATCGCCCGCCGGGCGCTGCGGCAGCGCGACATGGACGCCGGCGGCCGGCTGCGCCGGACGGCTCGGCAACGCCGGCGGACGGATCGGCAACGCCGGATCGGGCCGACGTTTCGAATGCCGCGGTTTCGTCGACGCCCGTCGGGGGTGCGCCTGCGCGGCGGGAGTCGAAGTCGCAGCCACGGCCGGAGCGGCAGCCGCAGCCGCCACCGGTCCGGCAGCAGCGGCTGGCGGCGGCGTGACGGGCTCTTCTATCGCCATCGGCGCGGGCACCGGTACGGCCGGCGGGGCAACGGGTGCCGTTCCGGCGTGGGCATCGTGCATCGGCGCCGGTTCCTCGGCCGCAGGCATCATCGCGGAACCAGTCGTGTCCGGCATGGCGGTGCTGGTCGATGTGTAGCGGAAATCCAACGACGAACCGATCGGAGCACCCGCCGTACTGATGCGCAGCAGCAGCGGGCGGTCGATGTCCACCTGGACGAGGGATGCCACGGCGTCCGCCCAGTCACGGCGGATATCAGATTTCGAAGGGAACGCCGATGAACCCATCTCGACGATGAGTCCCACGCCCGCCGCGCACGCGCACACCAGCAGCATCCCGTATTTCCTCATGATGAGCAGCATCCCCGCCGGCAGCACGCCGCCGTTCCTGCTCGTCGCGCACTCCTCGCGCACGGTCCGCGTCCCGGTGACGAGTCTGCCGATCGTCTCACCGCGAGCACCCTCCCAAATCATCATCGTCAGCACCAGTTCCACCGCCACGATGATCGTCAGCACCGGATCATGGCCCAGCAGTTGGGTGGTGCCCGCGGCGATGACCAGCACGGCGAGGTCGATGCAGTTCGATGCGATCTGCTTGCCGCACGATGCCACTGCATAGGTCTTCTCCTGCCGTTGCCCGGCGGACGGCCCGATGACGATGCTCATACGATTCCTCTCAACCATTCCACAAGACCCGCGGACAGCAGGGCCGCGACCGGCGCGAAGCACAATGCCGCAAAACAGCAACCATCCCCTATCCGGGACAATGCGAGCGAATAGAACCCGTTGCTTTGCGAGATCATGCCGAAGCCCAACGCCAGCCCCGCCACGCCGCATACGCCGATGATCATCACCGGCATCTGCGCTCCCCATTGCGGCAGCGCCGAAGGCAGAAAAACGACGACGATCATCAATGACGCCACGGCCGCTCCTCTCATCAGGAAACGTTCGAAGGGACGACCGGATTGACGCGGCTTCAAAGCCAGGTACAGCACGATGGACGCGCCCGCGACGATGAAGGCGATGCGATCGAGCACGACCGTGTAATCGACGCTCGCCGCGAGCGCAAGGAAGGACAGCGCCACGCATACCGTGCAGCAGATCGTTCCCGCCGTGTATTGCGCGAGGAAACGCTGCATGTCCTCATGCACGTCGTCGTCGGTGAGCATGCGCGCGTCTTCGGGGATGCTGCCGCGCACCGTCCATCGGCGCGTCATGTATCTGCGCCACTGCACGAGATAACGGTCGGGCACGCGTACGATGAGGTTCGCCATCATCTGCACGCCCCAGATGCCCATCGCCACGCCGAACGCCGCGAGGATCGCCGGGCGCGCGTCGAGGCAGATCGCCGCCGCACAGCCCAGCGCCGTCAATAGGAACACGATCATGCATACACGCACGGTGCCGGTCAGCTGCGGATGGGCGACGCGCGTCGACATGACCGCCGCCTCGATGCCTCCCGCGCATGCCATGCAGAACACGGCGACGATGACGGGATGCGACGTGGGGATCAGCGCGGCGCCGGCGGTCCCGGCGCACATCGCCAACCAGATGCCCGCGGTCAGATACCATGCGGCCGCGTTATGCTCATGCCGTTTCGAGCGGCTCAGACTCGCATGGTCGGCGAAGACGGCGGCCAGCATGAGAGCGGCGGCGATGCTCGCGATGAACCTGAAGGAGATGGTCGCATCCATCGGCGTAAAACCATATGGCAGCATGGCGGCGCATGCCGCCAGCCCCATGATGACGGGCATGGCCAGATGCACGCCGTCCTGCTGCGTCGCCCGTGCGGGACGTGGAAGAGAAGAGAGCGTCATGGGCGTGTGTCAGACGTCCTTGCGCATGCCGGCTTCCATCGCCTGCAGCGTGGCCGAGCTCTCCATGGCCCGCAGATAGTCCCGCTTCGTCTTTTCCTCCGGATCCATCGCATCGAGATCGTCACGCACCTTCGTCATGTTCCTGACGATGTCGGCCCTCACCTCGCGCGCTTCGGGTGACTTGTCGATGCCGTTGAAAATGTCCATTTCGCAGGTCTTGCCCAGATCGATGCGTGACTGGAGCGTCTGCCATGCCTTGCCCATCTGTCCGGCGCGTCGCGCTTTGACGACCTCCTCATGATGCTCGGCCAGACGGGGCTGGTTGTTCGCATGGAGTTCTTCGAGTTCCTTGCGTGCCTGCCTGAGTTCTTTCTGCGCTTGTTCGAGCTGCTGCATGAATGCTTCGAATTCGGTGGATGCCATCTATGCTCTCTCTCCCTGTATCTGTCTTATGTCACATTACATATTGTGGTGATTTAGCGGCCGCCGAAGGAGCCGCCACCGTCATCCTCATGCTTCTGGCCCTGTGCGCCATCGAGGCTGTCGTTGGCCCATTCCTGTACCGAATCGCCAAGGCCCTCGATGGCATCCTGTCCGCTGTCATACAACATATTGAATCGATCCTGCCCTCTATCCCATCTCTGCCGGTTATTCTCTTGCCATTGGTCGGTGCTGCGGTCATTGGCCTCATTACGGGCGTCATTCGCCGCGGTGCGTTCCGCGGAACGCTGGTCAAGATTGTCAGCCACCCCATGCGCGCCGACAAAATCGAAGAAGTCCGAAAGTCTGTCATCGACGAAATTGGCGGCACCGGTCGTGGCGTTGTTCCAGCCACGTCGAAGATCCTGACCTCTGTCAATGTTCCAATCCAGCACTGACTGCCCAGCATCATAGATCATATTGCCGCCCCATTGCGTGGCGTCGCCCAATGCGCGCTGTCCGGCCTGCGCGCCGTCGAAAAGACCATTGCCGACGAACTGTCCGCCCTCCAATAACGTATTACCGACCCACTCGACTCCTTCTCCGACCTTTTCGCCGGCCCACGTCAATCCATCCCAAGCCCCCCTTGCCCATTGTTCCCAAACCATTCCCGATCCCTGATGTCAGGTCATTGAGGCCGACGCTTGGATTCGTAAGGAATTCTGCTGTTTTGATCATGTTCTGCGTGGAAGCGCTCAATGGCGCGCCTGAGGTCAGCTTGCATTGGGACAGGGCGCTCACTGACTGATCGTACGCAGTACCGAAATGCGCAAGGCAATTGGCAAAGGTCCGTGCCGTCGCCAGCATCTGCTTAACCCGGTTACTGACGGTCGTGACCAGATTCGTGACGGCATCGATCACCTTATGGGTATCCCATGCCCCCTTGAACTGACCAATCACCGGGATGGAGATATCCGCCAAAACGCTCGCAAGCAGATTGGAGATCTCCTGCAGTGTGCTCATGATGAAATTGAAGGTATCCTCGGCAAGCTGGGCCAGCTTCCGCATCCCCTCTGCACCTTCCCGGCAAGGCGTGACGCCGGCTTGCATCGCCTTCGTGAGCGCCGCGTTATCTTTCTTGAACGCATTGGAAGCCTCACCGCTCCAGCTTGTGCCGTCGCCCACGGCGTTGGAGACCTCCGTGATGGCGGCTGCGGTCTGGGTCAGGTTGGCCGCAAGCGCATCCCATCGTTCAGCGGTCGTGGTCATCGCGTCCCAATCGCCGCTGAAGGGCTTCTTGATCCATTCATCAATCGGACTGAATCCGAACAGGCCTTCGAATATGCCATCGACGGCAGAGATGATCGCGCCTGCGAGCTGGACGCCGGATTGGATCAGCTCGTTCAGGTCGGAAACGGTTTTGGCGTCGCCTACCAATTTGCGCAGTGTCGACGAGTCGGTTGCCAATTGTGCGCCTCTCGTCGTCAACACGTTGGTGCTCGGAGCAACGGATGTCATGATATGGTCCTTCTGTTCGTATGTGTTTCGTTACCGCCATGCGCGTCCGGATTGCTCAGACCGCAGTGTTGATGCCTTCACGTTCAGGCAGCCGTGTGATGTCCCTCTCGAGGAAGAGCGCCTGGAGTTCTTCGGGGCTGCGTCCGAGTGGGTCGCTGCTGGCGATCTGCTCCCATGCGGCCGCCGTGGCATCCTGTTGGGCTTTCGCCCGTGCCGCAGCCGATTCGCCGACGCGCATGACCGCGTCATAATCGCCGTCGTTGTCGAAGTCCACGGCGGCGAACTGATCATCGCCGTCCTCGTAGACGCTGATCCGGGCATCGGCGCCCATGTCCGGCGTCATCGCCAGGTCGTTGGTGCCGTCGTTGTTCGCGTCCAACGTGAACGTGGACGCATCCTTCGGGCGCATGCCGTCCGGCAACGGTATGTGCGTCGCGTCCTCATCCGTTTTGCTCAGGCGGATCGAACCATCGGCTTCCATGACCGCATGCGTGTTGCCGTCGGTGAGGTTGAGCGAGTATTCGTCCTGCGCGTCCCCGCTGACATCCAGCCCAATCGTATTGACGCCGTCAGATGGATTGCCCGGGCGCCCGTCGACGCCGACTCCAGTGCCGCCTGCGTCCGGAGTGCCATTGGCGCCCGCATCGGCGGAGCCGTCAGCGTCCGGCGTCCTACCGGTGCCGTCGCCCGCAACAGATGCATCCCCGTCGGGAGAGATGGTACCGGTATCCGGATCGACGCTTCTCGCCGTACGACCGTCATCGGCAGGTGTCTGCCCACTCGCCGGCGGCTCAACGGATCCGGATGCGTCCGCATCGACGTTGCCGGCTTCCTGCGCAACGGAGCCTTCGTATCGGTCATCATCCTGCTCCGAACCACTGTCCGTGGAACCACTGCCGACATAGCCGCCTCCACCAGCCACTCCGGGGCCTCCGCCGATGGTGCCGCTGCCGCCGACCGTGCCACCCCCAGCACCGGTTCCGCCTCCGCCGCGCTCAAGCCGGTCAAGTTTGTTATCAATCTGCTCAAGGTGGTCCTGAATGTTCTTCAGATACTCGATGGCGTCCTCCTCTGTATTGGCGAAATCCTGTTGGGCGCCATCAATCGCCCCCTGCAGGTAGCTGAGCACCTGACCAATGTTGCTCAGATAACTTGACGTGCATTCCTTGGCCGACGTGTACATGGGACGGAACATCTGCAGCACGAGACCGAAGCTCGGGTCCTCGTTCTGATTGAATGCGCCCATCGTCGCCATGAACTCGCGTGATGCCGAACCGTATTGCGCCTGCAATCCCTTCAGATCGCCACAATCCATCTTGATTTCGTCTGACACAGTATCGCTCCCTGTTCCTATGACGGTCTGGTATCGGTTGGTTCAGGCGTTTCTACGCCTGTTCCTGACTGGCAATGAAATCGAGGATCGTGTCGTGGACATCCTCGATCGATGCCCGCAATGTGCCGCTGAGCGTCTGGCCGCCGGCTTTGCGCTCGTTCTCGTGCAGATCACGCCTGAATTCGGCGGCGTCGGCTGCGTCGGCCACTGCGGCCGTCTTCGCGTCGATTGCCGACTGCTGAGTCTCCTCAGCCGTCTCGAAGTTCGCGACGACCTCTTCGAGCCATTTGGCGTATGCCTCCAACGTCGTTTTGAGATTCTTGCGTGACTTGTGGTAATTCTCGCTCATCTGCGCGATCTGCTTGTCCAGATCCTGTCCGAAGAACTCCGGGGAGTCGTGCTGCGCCGGCTGCCATCGTGCGTTCCTCGTACGGTCGATGTCCGTATTGAGATGCCGCAGTTTACGCACCATCACACGATCCTGCTGCGGATTGATGTTGATTTCGTCCACCATTGGTCATGCTCCTTTCATGCTGTTCGAAAATGGTTTGCGCCGTTCACGCCTCTTGGGCACTGCGGCGACGCCCGGCCATGTTGCCGATCGGTGTGGGACTGAACTCCTCATCCTCCTCGATGACCGGCGCCACATAGCCAAGCTGCTGCCGCTTCTTCTTATCGCCACCAGCACCACCGGCGCCAGCACCGGAACCCATCATCGCCGGATTAGCACGCCCAGCCGCACCAGCCGCACCAGCTGCCGCCGCATTGTTGCGCAACCCTGCCGCCAATCCCTGCGCGCCACGAATCGACGACGCCGAGGACACTGTAGCCGTAACCGGATTGTTCGCATAGAACGAGCCCACACCTGTCCCGCCGACAGCACCTACCAAGCCCAATGTGCCGCCGGCGCCTGCCGAACCCATCAGCGCCCCACCGGCTGCGGACGACATCATGCCCGCACGTCCGGCCACACCGGTCGCGGCGACACCGGCAGCGGCGACGCCGCCAGCCGAAGCCGCCGAGGAAAGACCCGTCACACCACGCATGCTGTAGCTGTCCACATCAACGCCATCGGCATCGGTACGCACCCACGCATTACGATCGGAATCATAGCGGTACGTGCCGTTCTCATCCCACTCATACAGATAATCGTCATGCCGATCATCATCGTTCGAGCCGCCAACGCGATAGCCGTCACGTCCCGCAGAACCCGACGAACCATTCGCACGATCGGCACCGCCCTGCAATGTTCCCAACGGTCGGGCAGCCCCCGCAAGCGACCCCGCAGCACCGCTTCCGGCCGACGACGACCGACCAGCCGACACAGCAGCAACCGACGAAGCGCTTGAACGTCCTGCACGAGCCGCTGCGGCAACACCAACACCAGCCGCAGTCGCGCCAGCACCCACACCTGCACCGACGCTGGAAGGACCAGACCCATCACCACTCTGGGAGTGATCAGGAATTGGCCACCCATCAGGAGTTTGCCCCATATCCACAACTGGAATCGGATCTGGAGGCGAAACAACCGCCCCTCGAACACTATTAATTATTGCATTATACTTTTTCTCTGCCTCATCTTCACGATGGCTTACCATCAGCTGGGAGATGAGATTGACGCCGGCAATGCCCATCATGCCAGTCAAGGTGCCCAATCCGGGAACAACGACATTCATTGGCTCGGTGGCATCCATGATCTGCTGCTCCTGCGCGGCATTCAGACGACTGCCCGGAAGCGTCACGTTGTTCGCCTCAATGATCCCCTCATTATGCGCCTCGATGGCTCTCTTCATATCGGTCAGGCATTGCTGGTTGGCAGCGAAATGATCATCGATGTTGTCAACGACCTCTTTCGCCTTCGCATACATGCTGTCCTGAGCCGAGCAGTCGAAATCACCCGACTGCACCATCCACGAACGCACACCATCCACCTTGTCCCGTAACGTCTTAAGCATCGCCTGATAATTACGGATATTATCAATGATGCCATCCGCATCCCATCGATCAGTTTGCGCGATAGACGCTAGGCGCGATTCAAAGAAACCAATAGATGAGTTCACTTCATGCGTTGACATTTCATTCCTTTCCTAAAAGTTCTCTTTCATATTCACTTGTTTTCACGAGGATTATCTCGAGAGTCATGACCTACATAAGTACTGCCATAAGTCATTGGCGCGACGGGGCCAGCGGGAGGATATCCTCCTAGGCCAGACGCCCCTGACGCATTCGCCGGCATCGGCGGAGCGGCGGCCGGCACGGGCGCAACGTCCACAGGCAAGCGCCTGCGGCGACGCACGACCAGACAGGCGACGACGATAAGCGCGGCCACGGCCACGATGCCGCTACCCAACGCCGCCCACAACCACACCGAACCAGACGAAGACGACGCAGACGATGTGGTCACACCCGACGCACCGGCACCATCAGCTTTAGGCGCAGCAGCCTGCCCATTGTCAGACGTCGAGGATGACATGGCCTGGCCGGTGCGGGTGGCCGAGTACTGCATGCAATCGGCGCCACCGTCCTTGCGGCACTGCTCCACCTTCGCCCACGCCGCCTTCTGCCGCTCATACTCCTCACCAACGAGATCGGCCTCTTTGGGCACATCTATGCCCGAACTATCATCCAACCCGAACGGATCGGTCATCCCCGCCAATTGGCTCCAATCGGAATGATCCGTATACATGCCACGCGTCTCCTCATGCCGCTCGCTGTTGGCCACCGCAGCCTCCAACAACGGATTGACATCCGGATACTGCGATGGATCCGTCGCCAACAAACGCGGCAGATCAATCACACCGAACCCGGCACGCAGATCCTGGTCGAACACCGGCTCCCCACTCGTGTTGCCTTGCGTGTTGCGCACCACCGACTGCAACACCTGATTACCCGTCGCATCCGGCCATTTGCTCATCACCAACGCCAACATCCCACTGGTGATCGCCGACGCCGACGACGAACCACCAGAATCCACCTTCACCACACGCGCATCACCAACCGCATACCTGTTGATCCCCTCGCTCGGCGCCAGCAACGTCACACCGCCATCACGACGGTTCGCATTCCCCGACTCATCCGCGCCGTTCACCGCCAACACCCCGGGAAAACGATTGATCTTCGTCGGCTCGCCCACATAATCCTTCGGCCCCGAATCCTCCGTATCATTACCCGAACCAGACACGACTACCACTCCGGCGCGCAACGCCCCGACATACGCCTCAACCATATCCGAACCACTCCTACCTTCGAACGACAGATTGATAATACGATCGCCATTCGCAACGGCCTGACGGACGGAACCGGCAAAATCGATGGCTTTACCATTGGTAGAGCAAGCTTCAGAAAAACCAGACAGACCAGCAGATCCAAACGTTAACGGGTAATGCGTCACTTGCGCATCCTGCGCCACACCCACCAGACCACGATTGCCGTCATAGCCCGAACCATCACCCACGATATACGCAGTCATCATCGTCCCATGCGTCACATAAATCCCCCCATCACCCGCACGCAACGCCGGATCCGACACACGCATCATCCGCGTCTTCTTCAAATTCACACACGACGAAGCACCATCAGGAAGCACCAACCTCGACGCCACATGCTTACCCGCGATCCCCGGATAATCAACAACCAACTGATCATCCAACACCGCGACCTTCACACCCTTGCCGGTCACACCCTGGCCCCACGCATCGCGCACACCGGTCCCCGTGACATACCAATCACCGGCATCCAACTCCACCGCCCACACGGACGGCACCACAACCAACGCCAACGCCAACACCGCAGCCACAACCACGACACACACGGCACGCACCCGCACCACCACGCGAGACACACCCATCACCAAATCCTTTCCAACACGAACAGAAGCATGAACACCAATCACCAACGACCACCACCAGACACATTCGCCGGCATCGACGCAACAGCCGAAGACACGGGCGCAACGGCAGCTTGCAAGCGCCTGCGGCGGCGCACGACCAGACAGGCGACGACGATGAGCGCGGCCATAGCAGCGACGCCCGCACCGAGCGTCGCCCACAACCACACCGAACCAGACGAAGACGATGCGTCCGCGCCCGATGCGCCATCACCGGCGACGTCGGACTTCGGCGCCGCGGACTGCCCATTGTCAGACGACGGAGACGATGAGGACGACGCGGCCTGTCCGGTGCGGGTGGCCGAGTACTGCATGCAATCGGCGCCACCGTCCTTACGGCACTGCTCCACCTTCGCCCACGCGCTCTTCTGCCGCTCATACTCCTCACCCACCAACGACGCCTCACGCGTCACATCGATAGGGGTACTACCATCCAGATCGAACGAATCAACCGTCCCGATCAAATGATCGCCCCAATCCGAACGATCCGTGTACATGCCACGCGTCTCCTCATGCCGCTCGCTGTTGGTCACGGCCGCCTCCAACAACGGATTGACATCCGGATACCGGGCCGGATCCGTCGCCAACAAACGCGGCAGATCGATCACGCCGAACCCGGCACGCAGATCCTGGTCGAACACCGGCTCACCCGATGTGTTGCCCTGCGTGTTACGCACCACCGACTGCAACACCTGATTGCCCGTCGCATCCGGCCACTTGCCCATCACCAACGCCAACATCCCACTGGTGATCGCCGACGCCGACGACGAACCACCAGAATCCACCTCCACTTCACGCTCGTCACCCCCCGCATACCCATTGGTAGCCTCCGCCGGCGCCAGCAACGTCACACCACCATCACGACGATTCGCATTCCCCGACTCATCCGCACCGTTCACGCTCAGCACACCCGGGAACCGGTTCGTCTTCACCGGCTCACCCACATAATCCCTCGGACCCGAATCCTCCGTATCATTACCCGAACCCGCCACAACCACCACACCAGCACGCCACGCGTCAACCATAGCCTCGACCAGTTCGGGACGATCCTCAGACTCGAACGACATGTTCACGATCCGATTGCCATCCGCAACCGCCGCACGCAACACCGTCGCAAAATCAAGCTCACCGCCAACCTTGCACAACGGAACATCCCCGCCAAGCCAGGACACGCCGAACCCAATCGGATACGCGGTCACCTGCGCATCCTGCGCCACACCCACCAGACCACGACCACCGTCATAACCAGAACCATCACCCACGATATACGACGCCATCATCGTCCCATGCGTCACATAAAGCCCCCGGTCCCCCGCACGAAGCCCCGAATCCGACACATCCATACGAAGCTCCTTCTTGCGATCCATACACCACGTCGCCCCATCCTTCAACACCAGTTTCGACTCCACATGCTTACCCGCGATCGCAGGATAATCCAACACGACCTGCGTATCCATCACCGCAACCTTGATGCCCTTGCCGGTCACACCCTGACCCCACGCATCCTGCACACCCGTCCTCGTGACATACCAATCCCCGGCATCCAACTCCACCGCCCACGCCGACGGCGTTACAACCAACGCCACAGCCAACACCGCAGCCATGGTGCTGACAACAGCACCAGCCCAATTCATCCGAGTCGATCGTCTCATAAAGATCGAAGTACTTCCTCATACTTAACTGGGCATACCGATTATGCGCATGAACGGTCACCCATCTCGACATCACATACATGTCAACGTATGTGCGCCGGTGCGGCATTCGCCCTCTCGCGACCACCGCACCAGCTTCTCTACTTGTTTTCTCTGCTCGTCAATGCCGCCATTGGGCGCATTGATGCGTTCCCAATGCCCCCTACCGGTGGCGCCCCAACCGCATTACACGCATCGCGCCGCCACCGAGGTTCGTCAGAAGCGCGCAGCGGAGCGGTTGTCCGACTCCACGTACTGATCGGCGATCTGCTGAGTGGTGGTGGAGATCTGGGCCAGAATCTGGTTCATCTCCTGAATCTTCCTGTTCCAATCGGTCTGCGCACGGTAATACGCTTCCTGCGCGGCGCCGTCCCACTGATCGATGAGCGAGCGCACCTGGGAATCAAGCGTATCGAGCTCCTGGCTGATGCCCTTGGAATCATTGGCGATGTCGCTCGAAAGCTGACCGACCATCTGCGGGCGAACGGAAATGGAACCTACCATTGGTTTCTCCTCAACTGTTGTGTGTGCTTGTGATGTTTGCTATTCGCCGTACTCAGCCCAGCAGCGCCTGCAGGCGCGAGGTCTGGGACTGGTTGTCCGCTTCGTTCGCCGCCTGATCCTTCGCGGTTCCGCGAATGTTGTCGCGCAGATCATTGAGGATGCGGTTAAGATCATTCGCCTTCTGCTGCCACGCCATCATCAGCGCGTTGTACGAAGTGGCCGCATCTCCCTTCCAGAAGGATCCGAGCTCCCCCATCTTGCTCTCGATGTCCTTGATGCGCTGATCGATGCCGACCCTCGCGTTTTCCACGGCGACGGCGCCCTTCTCAAGCGCGCCCTCACCAGCTGCGATCTTCTCAGCCATGCTGTTCCTCCATTGCGTCCGAAGGTTGGTTATTATCACTGCCGCTTGCTTATCGACGGAGCCCCCTACGAGAAACACGTCCTCATTGGCGTTGGTCCCACATCCAAACCGCAGATTGAATCAGCATATCCCACATATGTTCCATTCATGCATACATGTTTCAAGAATTCAACCATTAGAGTAGTGTTCAGATTTTTCCACACAATCGGTTATATTGCATGCGCATTCCGCCTTGATCCTGCATGGCTGAAACAGGCCGGCACCTACCTTCCGGCTTATGCTCCCATCATCCGACTGCTGTCTTCATCTTGCGCAAAAGCTTGAAAAATCAAGGATTCCCTATGACCTTCACCCTGCGATTCCCGGTTTTCCCGGAGTATGATATACAATCTTTGACGCATACCGTTGGGAAGCAATGCTTGTGCCGTCGGGGGAACAAACCCGCTCCTGCGAATCTCAATAGTGAGAGCGACGCTTAGCCTTCCGGGAACAGTTCAAAAGAAAGGCAGGGAACATGGACGCCAATGCCTACGTGCCGTCACCTCCACCCTTCGTCCCGGATGCTCAGGCAATGGGTCCACAAACGGGGGACGACATCATGGACGGCCCGGAAATCGGCCAGCAATCGCCGATTTCGATCACCGTGTCCTACAAGAAACGCTCGGTGACCCTGACGGTGGCGCCCGACGTCATCGTCGCCGAGCTCCTCCCCGACATCGCGAGCCGTCTCGGCGTCCTTGACCCAGCAATCGTCTACGGGGGCTACCGACTCGTCAACGACGACGGCGAAACGCTTGATCCGGCCCGTACCATCCCCCAGCAATACATCGCGTCCCGGCATGCCTTCGCGCTCACGCCGGGGGCCCTCGCCGACCCAGACGTCATCTATGACGATGTCGTGGAAGCGGTCGGTTCGAACGTCGGACAGGTCTACCGCGCATGGACGACCGAACACACCACGATGACGACCCTGATCATCTGCGTCGGCATGCTCGTCATCAGTGCGATATGTCTGGCCGTCACGCCGCCCTCCGTCCTCTCCGCCTCCATCGGCGCCGCATTCGCCATCATCATGCTTGCGCTGACGGCGTTGCTCGACAACCACCGACTACGGATCCCGGCCATCGTCATCGGATTGCTGTCCGGCATCTTCGCGGCGCTCACCGGCTTCCAATGCATCGCCGCGACGCATCCGGCCGCACCGGCATACGGTGCGCCGACGCTCGGCGCGGCCGTTGGATTCCTCATGGCCGGCGTCATCATGGTGTTCGTGGCTCCCCACACCCGGCCTTACGGCTTCGCCCCGATCACCGTCGGCGCAGTCACGGCCATTCCAAGCGCCCTGGGTGCGGTTTCACCGCATGCGCTCAAACCGGCGTGGGTCATCACCGCGACGGCCGCCGCCCTCGTCATCAATGCGCTGCCGTGGATGTGTCTGTCGATGGCACGCATCAGCGTCCATAGTCCGCAATCGGAATCGGAGATCTTCGCATTACCCGAGCCGATCGACTATGAAGACATCCGCAGGCGTTACATTCAAGGCTCCACCTACCTGTTCATCGGCCGCATCTCCATCGCCGCGACGCTCCTCATCTGCACACCGTATGTCGTGAGCCTCCATGGCCCGTTCGCCCCGCTGCTCTGCCTACTCGCCTTCGCCGCGATGCTGCTCGATTCGCGGCAGATCTACACATTGCGGGAAATGGCGCTCACCGTCGGCGCCGCAGGCATCGGCATCCTGCTCAACGTGCTGCTGCTCGCCGCCACACAGCCCCAGACACGGCCCGCGCTCGCCATCGGACTGCTCGCCTGCGCCATCATCGCCTTGGTCTTCACCTACATCTCACGGAGGCAATCGCTGTTCGTGACACGTGTGACGGACGCCATCGAAGTCATCTGCATCCTCACGCTGCCGCCACTCGCATACTTCGTCATCATGGCGTCCTGACCGTCCAACAGGGGGAGCATCCACCATGGCCGACAAAAAAGACCTCGCCGAAGCGCAACGTTATTCACGCCGCCGACTCGTCACCGCCTTCACGAGCGGTATCCCCTCGGATGTGGAACTCACGCCGAAGAAGAACCAGACGCCGGTCATCGTCGGCATCGGATTGACGATCATCGCCGTTCTCGTCGGCGTGTTCTACGGATACATGAAGCCGGCGTTGCCGGACAACTGGCAGAACAGCAAGCTCATCGTCGCCAAGAACTCCGCCGCACGCTACGTCAGCGTCAACGGCAGACTGCACCCGGTCATCAACGCGATCAGTGCGCGCCTGATGATCCCCTCGTCGGATTTCGCCGTCATCACCGTCGACGACGAGCAGCTCGAAGGCATCCCGATCGATTCCACGCTCGGCATTCTGGGGGCGCCGGATTCCCTCCCCGCACGCAGCGGACTTGTGAACGGAACGGCCACAAGCTGCACCTACGAACATCGCCTGTACAACACGATCAGCGACGATTCGCCGAAACGCTCCGAGAACAAGGAGGCCGTCGTCGCGCATGTCGACGGAACCGACTATCTCATCTCGAACACGAAACGGTACCGGCTGCCCGCAAACGTGAACCAGCGCGACGGATTCCTGCGCGCCTACGGCATCCCGCAGACCGCACAGATCGATGCGTCGATCCAATGGCTCAATCTCTTCGAAGCGGGGGCGGCGATGCAGCCGATCACCATCGGCTCGTCAGAGGGCGCCCCCACCGGAGACATCCGCCCCGGCGCGATCGTCATGCAGCAGGACGCCCCTTTGGAAGCGCGCTACGTCGTCATGGAAGACGGATCGATCAGCCATCTCGACGACGTAGCCTATGCCCTGTATGCGATAGGCAAAAGCGACGAGCAACTCGAACCCATCATGCTGAGCGCGTCGGAATTCCAAAAGCTCACCAATGCGAAACAGCCGCCGTTGCCCGAGGACTGGCCGCACACCGAGCTCATGATGACGGACGACAGCAGCGCGATGTGCGCGGCGCTTCCGCTGCAACCGGACGGCGACGGCACGACCGCGCAATTCTACACCGATGATGACATCGCACAGCAGGCGCGCACGGACACGGATGTGCAGGATGACGAGGCGAACATCACCACGACGATCCGAGGCGGCACCGGGGTGCTCATGCGAGCCAGCATCGGCGGCAACGGCACAGCGGGAACCATCTACGCGATCGACGCTACCGGCACCGCGTATCCGCTGCCCGGCGCACAGGAGGAAACGCTCAAACGGCTCGGTTACACCAATGAGGACGTGCATAACGTCCCACGCGGATGGGTCGACATCTTCCCGACCGGCGTCGAACTGACGCCGCAGGCTGCGGCGAGCGCGCCCGGCGCGAAGAAGCCGGAAGTGGAAACGGTGAAGGAACATGACGCTTCCGAACAGGCGGAACGGCAATGAGCAACAGTTCCGCTACACGCCTGCCGCGCCGGTTCGCGCGCGCCGTGGCCGCGATCTGCGCATGCCTGTGCACGATGGCCGCCATCGGTCTCGGCCCGCAGACGGCGATGCGCGCCGCGCAGGCGGATGATGGGCAACGCCAATGCCAGGCGGGCATCGAAAACTACATCACCGACACGCCGTGGACGAACACACTGTTCAATGTGGAGGCCCTGCACCAGCAAAGCACCGGCAAGGGCGTGACGGTCGCCGTCATCGACTCGGGCGTCAGCACCGAGAACCCGCACCTTGCCGACGCCGTCGTGGAAGGGAAAAGCTACATTCCCGACGACGATTCGAAGGGGAGGAAGGACGTCTACAGTCACGGGACCATCGTGGCCGGCATCATCGGCGCGCGACGGATCAAAGGATCCTCCGTCGTCGGCATCGCGCCGGACGCCAAGATCATGCCGATTCGCGTCTTCGAGGCGCTGCGGCAGGAAAACGGGCAGACGACCGGCAACGCCGACATGTTCACGCTCGCGGACGGCGTCCGCTATGCCGCGGACCACGGCGCACAGGTCATCAGCATCTCGATGAGCGACACCCATGACCTCCCGGCGATGCAGGACGCCGTGAAATATGCGACCAAACACGGCGCGCTCGTCGTGGCGAGCGCGGGCAACCGGCTCACGTCGTCAAGCACCGTGGACGGCATGCGCTATCCGGCGGCGTATCCGGAAGTCGTCGGCGTATCCGCCGTGACGATGGAGCTCACCTCCACCGAGGACGCGATCCATGGCACGCAGGTGGACGTCGTGGCGCCCGGGGCCAATGTGGCCTCGACGATTCCCAGCGGCGTGGACTGCGGATTCAGCGATGGATCCTCCACAAGCTATGCGACGGCGTTCGTGAGCGGGCAGGCGGCGCTCATCGCCGAACGCTACCCCGACGAGACGCCGGCGCAATGGAAGCAGCGAATCCTGGCGACCGCGAACCGTAGCCATCCCGATGAGCGTGATGACGAATACGGATGGGGCGTCATCGATCCGATCGCATCGCTCAACGTGGCGCTCTCCGACAATCTGCGCGGGCCGAAGGCCAACGGCCAGACGACGCAGCTGCAGGCCGACCGCCCGACGGAAAGCGTCACGTTGACGCCCCGGCATGACCCGAATGCGCTCGCGAAACGGATCATGATGATGATGACGATCGTCACCGTCGTCATCTGCGCCACCGCATCGCTGCATACGCTCAGACGCCGTGACGGCTGAGCGTATCCGATTGGGATGCGAAAACGCATAAGACAAGAGGGTGTGAGGCGTCACGGACGCATCACACCCTCTCACCGAATACCTATATATATATTATATATATACCGAATACCTATATATATAAGGTATAGGTCAATCAGTCATTCGTCCTTCACTCCTCGACGGTCTCGCTGAGCTTCATGTTGAACTCGGCGACGGCGCGGGTGCGTTCCGAGGCTTCGACGTTGCCGCGGACGATGCGCTTGAGCGCGTTGTCCGCGTCCTGATGCCCGTCGAGCCATGCATTGCCGGCTTCCACAAGCTTTGCGGGATCGGCGAAGCCCGGATAGAGGCCCTCGAGCAGCGCCTCGGCCATATGGAAGGACTTGTTCTGCCAGATCCATGCCGCCTCGTCGAAGTAGGCGTCCACATACGGGTCGGCGAGCGTCTGGCTCGGCGTGCCGGCGAAGCCGCGGGCGACCTCCTCGAGCTGGCTGTTCGTCAGCGCGTCGTTGTGCAGCGCCTGGTCCCACGCCCAGCGCTTCGCGTCCGCGGTCGCGCGCACGGCGCGGGCGCCGTAGGCGAATTCACGGTTCTCGGTCGTGTCGCGGCGCTTGAGCTCGGCCTCGATGTCCTCATCCTTGATCGCGTTGACGGATGCGAGCGCGCGCACGAGCGACCAGCGGAAGTTGTTGTCGAGTTCGAGTCCTTCGAGCACGAGCGAGCCGTCGAGCAGGCCGCGCACCATGTCGGCGAACGCGCTGTCTCCTTCGACGCCGTAGCTGAGATAGGCGGAGGCGAGCTGGAACTGCATGTCGGAGCCGGCCGGCGCGGCCTTGGCGAGCGCGAGCAGTTGTTCGGCGACGTGGCGTGCGATGCCGGCGCGCTTGGCCGGGTCGGTGTAGTGCCAGACGGTCGTCGAAAGCGTCGCGAGCGCGTAGCGGAAGGTCGTCGATTCCGTTTCGGTCGACAGCAGCCTGAGCGTCGTGTCGATGAAATCGGTCGCGGCGAGTTCGGCGTCACGTGTCATGTCCCACAGCGCGAGCCAGACGACGGCGCGGGTGAGCGCGTCGTCGAAGCGCTGCAGGTTCGCGAGCGCGAACGCGAGCGAGTCGTCGTCGAACCTGAGCTTCGTGTAGGTCAGGTCGTCGTCGTTCGCGAGGATGAACGCCGGCTTCGCCTTGCCTTGCACCGGCACGTCGGTCGTTTCGCCGTCGACGTCGAGCTCGATACGGTCGGTGCGCACGATCCTGCCGGTGGCCGCGTCCTCATTGTAGAAGCCGACGGCGAGGCGGTGCGGGCGCAGCACCGGATGCGCCTCGGGCGCGCTCTGCGTGAGCGTGAGCGAGGCGATCGTGCCGTCGTCGGCGCATGCCACGCCGGTCGCGATCGTGTTGATGCCCGATTCCTCGAGCCATTTCTCGCTCCACGTCTTGAGGTCGCGGCCGGAGGTCCCCTCGAGTTCGGCGAGCAGGTCGTCGAGCGTCGCGTTCGAGTAGGCGTGGCGGTACAGGTAGTGGTTGATGCCTTCGAAGAACTTGTCGCGGCCGACGTAGGCGACGAGCTGCTTGAGCACGGAGGCGCCCTTCGCGTAGGTGATGCCGTCGAAGTTGACGTAGGTGTCGTTGAGGTCGTTGATCGGCGCGACGATCGGGTGGGTCGTGCTCAACTGGTCCTGGTTGAGCGCCCAGCTTTTCTCGCCAGAGCAGAAGGTCGCCCATGCGTCCTTCCAGTCGGTCGCCTCGGCGGTGGCGAGCGTCGACGTGAACTCGGCGAAGGATTCGTTGAGCCACAGGTCGTTCCACCATTTCATCGTCACGTAGTCGCCGAACCACATGTGCGCGAGCTCGTGCAGCACGGTGACGACGCGGCGTTCGGCGAGCGCGTCGGTGACCTTCGACGAGAAGACGTAGGAGTCGCGGATCGTGACCATGCCGATGTTCTCCATCGCGCCCGCGTTGTATTCGGGCACGTAGATCTGGTCGTACTTCGCGTACGGGTACGGCACGCCCCAGGTCTTCGCGTAGAACGCGAAGCCTTTCTTCGTGATGTCGAACAGGTAGTCGACGTCCTTCGCGAAGTCCTCTTTGAGCGCCTGGCGGCAGTACTGCGCCATCGGGATCGTGCGGCCGTCCTCGTTCTCGTAGGTCGTGTGCCATTCGGCGTACGGGCCCGCGCAGATCGCGGTCAGGTAGGAGCTCATCGTCGGCGTCGGCGCGAAGGTCCATCGCTTCGTCGCTTCGGACGGCTTGTCGGCGAGCGTGCCGTCCATCGTCATCTTCTCGAGGTCCTCGACGGCGGCGACCGGCATGTTCGACGTGACGATCCATGACTGCGGCGCCGTCACCGTGAAGTCGAAGACGGCCTTGAGGTCAGGCTGGTCGAAGACGGCGTAGACGCGGCGCGCGTCGGGCACTTCGAACTGCGAGTAGAGGTAGACGTTGCCGTCGGACGGGTCGACGCTCCTGTGCAGGCCTTCGCCGGTCGTCGAGTAGCGGCACAGCGCCGTCACGGTGACGGTGTTGTGTTCGGCGAGGTCGTTGAGCTGGATGCGATCGTCGTCGAAGACCTCGTTCGGGTCGACGTCGGCGCCGTTGACGACGACCTTCGTCACCTCGTCGGCGATGAGGTCGAGGAACGTGCTCTCCCCCGGCTTCGCGCCGAATTCGACCGTCGACGTGGAGACGAAGGTCGTGCCGCCCTGCGTCAGATCGAGGTCGACGGCGTAGCGGATCGGATACTGCACGATCGATTTGCGTTCCTGCGCTTCGACGCGTGTGAGATTGGCTCCTGGCATAGTGCTCCTTGCTTGCTCTGCTTTGTTCTGGCTGCCGCTGCACGTTCGGCGCGTGCATGGCCGCGGACGTCAGTGCGCGTAGCCCTCCATCGCGTCCATGTCGGCGGCGATGTCCGCGACGACGGGGACGATCATCGGCTTGCGGTGCAGTTCGCGCGCGACCCAGCCGCCGAGCGTACGGCGCATGATCTGCTGCAGCTTGTGGACGTCCTTCGTGCCGGTCATCATCGCGTCGCGCAGCTGCTCGACGATCTGGTGGCGCACCTTCTCGAACTCCTTCTCGTCCTCGGCGACGGCGTTGAGATACACCTTCGGGCCGGAGACGACCTCGGCGGCGTCCGTGTCGACGACGGCGAAGCACGAGACGAAGCCCTCGGATCCGAGGATGCGGCGCTTCTCGAGCTCCTCGTCGGTCAGTTCGCCGACCGAGTCGCCGTCGACGTAGATGTAGCCGCAGGGCACCGATCCGACGATCGCGGCCTTGCCGTGGTAGAGGTCGACGACGTCGCCGTCCTCGGCGAGCACGACGTTGTTCGGGTCGATCCCGGTCTTCACGGCGATCAGGCCGTTGGCGACGATATGGCGGTTCTCGCCGTGGATCGGCATCGCGTTCTTCGGCTTGACGATGTTGTACATGTACAGCAGCTCGCCTTCGTTGCAGTGGCCGGAGACGTGCACGGCCGCGTTGTCGCGGTTGACGACGCGCGCGCCGAGCTGCACGAGCTTGTTGATGACCTTGTACACGCCGTGCTCGTTGCCCGGGATCAGCGAGCTGGCGAGGATGACGGTGTCGAACTCGTTGATCGTGATGTCGCGGTGGTTGCCGTCGGCGATGCGTCCGAGCGCGGCCATCGGCTCGCCCTGCGAACCGGTGCACATGTAGACGAGCTTGTTGTCCGGATAGTCCTTCGCCTTCTTCAGGTCGATGACGGTGTCCTCGGGCAGGTGCAGGTAGCCGAGGTCGGCGGCGATCGCCATGTTGCGCACCATCGAACGGCCGACGAAGACGACCTTGCGCCCGTACTTGTGGGCGGCGTCGACGACCTGCTGCACGCGGTGCACATGGCTCGAGAAGCTCGCGACGATGATCTTGCGCGTCGCCGTCGCGAAGACCTGGTCGAGCGCCGGGCCGATCGACGTCTCCGGCTTGACGAACCCGGGCACCTCGGCGTTCGTCGAATCCATCATCAGCAGGTCGATGCCCTGCTCGCCGAGCTTGCCGAACTCGACGAGGTCGGTGACGCGGTGGTCGAGCGGCAGCTGGTCGAGCTTGATGTCGCCGGTGTCGATGAGCGAGCCGGCGGGCGTGCGCACGCACACGGCGAGCGCGTCCGGGATCGAATGCGTCACCGAGACGAATTCGAGGTTGAAGGGGCCGACCTTGAGCTTGTCGCGGCCCTTGACCTCGATCATCTCCGGTTCGAGGCGGTGCTCCTTGCACTTCGCCTCGACGAAGCCGAGCGTGAGCTTCGAGCCGATGAGCGGGATGTCGGGGCGCATCTTGAGCAGATACGGCACGCCGCCGATATGGTCCTCATGTCCGTGCGTGAGCACGAGCGCGTCCACCTTGTCCAGCCTGTCCTTGATGTAGTTGAAGTCCGGCAGGATCAGGTCGACGCCCGGCTGCTCCTCCTCCGGGAACAGCACGCCGCAGTCGATGAGCAGGATGTGGCCGTTGTATTCGATGACGTTCATGTTGCGGCCGATCTCGCCCAGGCCGCCGAGCGGCACGATGCGCATCGAGCCCTTGCGGTACTTCGGCGGTGCGATGCGGTTCTCGTCGCTCGTGTCCGACGTGGCGAGCGCGCGCGTGCGCGTCCTGCTTGCGCCCGACTTCGCGTCCCCCTTCGACGCGGCCTTGCGGCTGCGCGTCGTCTTCTTCTCGCCCGACTTCGCGGACGCGGTCTTCGATGCGGTCTTGCGCGTGCGCGTCTTCTTCGCGCCGCCCTCGCCGATCGATTCGACGGCGAGCTCGGCCGCCTCGATCTGGTCGTCCGAACGTCGCGCCGAACGTCGGCGGGTCTCCGCGGGCGTGTCCTGTGCCGTCTGCGCGGCCTTCCTCTTCGATCCACGCACATGCGTGGCTGCTGCTGTCTCTGTCATGGTTTCTTCTGTTGGTTTCTCTTCGGTGCCGCCCGCCTATGCGCGCGGCGAGGCTTCATATCATCGTGTCCGGCGCCTGCGCGGATGCGCGTACGGCCCATGCGGTACGGCGACGAGGCGGATGGCCATCGGCTCACGATTGTCGTTCATTATGCTCACAGTGTATCGCCGTCGCGGACGGAGATGCGCGGCGGAGGGCTTGCTTACAGCTATCGGCGCAAACCATGCCGGAGTCGCGGCCGCATGCCCGCGCATGCGGCCGCATGGCCATCATGCGCGGGCGTCCTGCACCGCCATCATGTGCGGGATCCGGTTCCGCGCTCAGTCGATCAGGTCGCTCGCCCGCAGACCGGCGCGGACGACCTCGATCTGCTCGGGCGTGGGGCCGACGTTCGGCAGGCGCATCTTCGTGCTTTCGAGGACGCCGCGCACATACAACGCCGCCTTCGCCATGACGGCCTGGAAGCCGGTGCCGTTCATCGCGTCGATCGCCGGCGCGATGCGGTTCGCGAGTTCCTGGGCGCGGTGGATGTCGCCGCGGTCGAAGGCTTCGGCGAGTTCGCGCATCGGATGCGCGGCCGCATGGGCGACGACGGAGATGATGCCGACGGCGCCGATCGACAGGAACGGCAGATAGAGCGCGTCGTCGCCCGAATACCAGGTCAGGCCCGTCTCCAGGCGTTTGCGCACGGCGCCGGCGATGTCCCCAGTCGCGTCCTTGACGGCCTTGACGTGGTCGAGCTCGGACAGGTGGCAGTAGGTGTCGAGCGCGATGCGCACGCCGGTGCGCCCCGGCACGTCGTAGACGATGATCGGCTTGTCGGCCGACTCGTCGACGGCGCGGTAATGGTAGAAGATGCCCTGCTGCGAGGGACGCGAGTAATACGGGCAGACGACGAGCACCGCGTCGGCGCCCGCCTCCTGCGTCTGCTCGACCATGCGCACCGTGTGCGCCGTGTCGTTCGAACCCGCGCCGGAGATGACGGGGACGTCGACGACCTCCTTGACGGCGCGGACGAGGTCGACCTTCTCGTCCATGTGCGTCGTCGGCGATTCGCCGGTCGTGCCGTTGACGACGAGACCGTCGGCGCCGTCGGCGACGAGCTGCTTCGCGACGCGCTGCGCGGCGTCGTAGTCGATGGATCCGTCGGCCTTCATCGGCGTCACCATCGCGGGGAGTACACGCCCGAAGGGGGCGGGATCGAGAAGATGCATTGTTCCGTCAGTCATAGCTGCAACGGTACTGGGCGGTTAGGACGCGCCCGGGGCCGCCGGCGCCGGGCGCGGGGCCTTGAAACGCCTACGGGGAGGCGGCCCCGCAGCAGGTCCGCCTCCCCGTGGGCCCGGGGCGATCGGATCGCCCCGGCCGCTCACAGGTCGAGGAAATGGTCGAGGCCGACGGTCAGTCCCGGGAACTCGCCCGAGGCGACCTTGCGCGCGGCGAGCAGCACGCCGGGCATGAACGAGCCGCGGTCGAAGCTGTCGGCGCGGATGACGAGCTGCTCGCCGGCGTTGCCGAAGAGCACCTCCTCGTGCGCGTTGAGGCCGCGCAGGCGCACCGCGTGCACATGGACGCCGTCGACGACCTGTCCGCGCGAGCCGCCGTCGGTCTGCGTGTTGTCCGGCACGGCGCCGAGGCCGGCCTTCGCGCGGGCCTCGCCGATGCCCTGCGCGGTGTGGATCGCCGTGCCCGAAGGCGCGTCGACCTTATCCGGATGGTGCAGCTCGATGACCTCGGCCGATTCGAAGTACGGGGCGGCGAGGCGCGCGAAATAATCGGCGAGGACGGCGGAGATCGCGAAATTCGGCGCGATGAAGACGCTCTGGCCTTCACGGGGCGCATCGGCGAGCGCGGCGCGCACCTGATCGAGCTTGTCGTCGGTCCAGCCGGTCGTGCCGACGACGACGTCGACGCCCTGCGCGATGAGCGCGAGCACGTTGTCGAGCGTCACCGACGGCACCGTGAACTCGACGACGACGTCGGTGTTCTCCGGCGTGATCGCCGTCAGGTCGTCGCCGGCGTCGAGCGCGAGCGCGAGTTCGGCGTCGGGAGCCGCGTTGACGGCGTCGACGACGTGCGAGCCCATGCGGCCCTGTGCGCCGACTACGGAAACCTTGATCATGTTGCACCAGCTTTCTGCCTGTGGTTGTGGGGTTAAGGCTTGTTCCACGACCAGTGTAGCGGCCGGGGTGCGCGGGGCGGCGCCGCGTCAGAGCGTATCGCCGCTGTCGCGTTCGGCGTCGGCGTTCTTGCGCATGAAGACCCACCAGCCGATGAGCGCGAACGGGATCGCGGCGGCCGTGTAGATCCAGGTCATCATGACGCCGGCGTGCGAGTCGAGATGGTCGAGGATCATGCCGCCGAGCAGCGAGCCGAGCGAGGCGCCGATCTGGCCCGCCGTCGTCAGCCACGACAGGCCCTCGGTCAGCGACTGCTCGGGCACCGTCTCGCGCACGATCAGGTTGCCGGTCGCGAACAGCGGCGAGACGACGAGGCCGGCGAGCAGTTCGACGGCGCCGAGGACGAAGTAGTTGTCCATCGTCGCGCGCATGCAGGCGAAGCCGACGGCGAGGATCGCGAGGCAGACGATCATGCGCCGCCAATGCGGGCCGCGGTGGTTGCGCGAGCCGAAGTACAGCGCGCCGATGCACGAGCCGACGGCGATCATCGCGAGCTGCAGCCCGAGGAAGCGGTCGAGACGGTCGTGCTCCATCGCCGCCGTGATCGAGACGTCGAAGGTCGTGAAGCTCATGTTGAAGCAGATGAACGTGAGCATGAGCGGCAGGATGCCGGCGTACAGCAGCACGTTGCGCGTCGCCTTGCGCGACGACGCGGCGAGCGAGTTGCGTTTGCGCGGCGAATCCCGCGGCGCGGCGCCCTGCGCGCCGTCGTCGAAGTCGCCGCGCGCCAGACGCAGTTCGGGGTCGTCGGCGGCGACCGGGTCCGTCTCGACGACGCGCAGCACCGGGGGCTCGGACCTCCTGAGCGAGAAGAAGACCGTGCCGCCGACCGCGCACGCGGCGGTCGGGACGAACAGCTGCGAGACCGGATGCACGGACGTGGCGAGCGTCGCCGCGAGGATCGGGCCGAAGATGAAGACGATCTCGTCGATCGCCGATTCGAGCGCGTAGGCCGTGTTGAGCAGATCCATGTTGCCGGTGCGTTCGAGCAGATACGTCCAGCGCGTGCGCACGAGCGCGCCAAACGAGAACTGCGTGGCGCCCATGACGAGCGCGAGCACGAACAGCAGCGGGATCGGCACACGCGCGAGCGCGCTGAACGCGAACACGAGCATCGCGACGACCTGCACGGCGAGCGCGGCGCGGCCGACCCTGCGCTGCCCGAAGCGGTCGAACAGGCGCGCGTAGAACGGCGTGACGGCGGCGACGGCGAGGATGTAGGCGCCGCTCATCGAACCGGCGATCGTCCAGTTGTCGTACAGGTGGTTGAGCGCGAGCACGATGCCGAGGCTCATCATGCTCATCGGCAGGCGCGCGAGCGCGGCGGACGCGCAGAACGCCTTCGCGCCGGGCAGCGCGAACATGCGCGCGTAGGGCGAACGCGGCTTCGTCGTGGTCTTGCCGCTCATGCGCCGCGCACCTCCGCGCCCTCGTTGGGGTCGACGGCGCCGGCGAGCGCCGTGTCGGCGAGGTCGGCGCGGTAGATGAACTGGTCGTCGGTGTTCAGGCCCTCGGCCAGTCCGGCGTCCTCGGGGTGGTCGGCGGCGATGCGTTCGGCGGCGCGCGTCAGGCCCTTGTGGTCGTAGAAGCCGTAGTCGCAGCTCGAATCGGTGTGCAGGAAGAACGCGCGCACGCCGTCGGCGCGCAGGCGGGCGAGCAGCCGGCGCCACAGCGCGCCGCCGACGCCGATGCCGCGCGCGTCGGGGCTGACCATGAACAGCTCGAGCTCGGCCTGCGTCGTCTCGTCGACGTCGGCGTCCTCCTCGAGGATGCGTTCGCGCACGAAGAAGCCGTCCTCGAACATCGTGACGACGGCGGCGCCGCGCGGGTCGGCGGCGATGAGCGCGCGGACACGTTCGAGCTCGTCGTGGGCCTGGGCGAACAGCGTCGGCGCGCCGGCGACGCGCGCGAGCGTGATGCCGGCGAAGACGCCGTCGTCCGTTTCGGCGAGGTCCGACGATGTGCTCGCCTCGAGGTAGTGCAGCGTCAGGTAGCGCGCGATGAGCGGCGCGAGCGGCGTGCCGGCGATGCCCTCGCGCTGCGGCCAGACGCGGTCGAAGCAGGCGGCGACGGCGTCGAGGTCCTCCCATCGCATCGGACGGTAGTCGACGTGACGTGCGTTGTTGTTCGCATCCATGTGCATTGCTCCTTCATTCATCATGCATTCGCATTGCGCATGTGTGCCCGCCCACGCATGCCTTGGGACGGCTTCCGATCGCGCGCATCCGCGCAGTGCGTTCCCCTGCGCCGGACCGGTCGAGCCGGGTCCCGGATGCGCACGGGCGCCGCCGGAGCGTCCCTCCGGCGGCGCCCGTGCCGTCAGCGCATCAGTGTAGCCAGCGGCGTCGATTGCGTCCGGCCTCCATGCCGTCCGCGTACGGCGGCGCGCGTCCGCGGCCGCCGTCGCTCCGTCAGCCGGCCTCAGACGGCGTCGTCATCGTCGAAGGCGATGCCTTCGCGGATCTCGCGGATGATCGTCGTCTCGTCCTTCGTCCCGGCGTCGATTTGGCGGTCGGCCTCCTTCGCTTCGGAGACGTAGTACAGCGCGCCGTCGACCGTCTCGAGCGGCACGCCGCGCGCCTTGGCGAGCATGAGCCGGTAGAAGTCGAGCTGGCGCAGCTTCTCCTCGATTTCCCTGGGTCTGCTCGGCCTGCGTCCGGTCTTCCAGTCGACGACGGTGAAGCGCTTCGCGTCGTCGTGCGGGTCGAGGCCGCCGACGAAGACGGCGTCGAGCTTGCCCTGTACGAGGTTGTCGACGCCGTCGATCGCGACGACGATCGATTCCTCGGCG
>NZ_MVOG01000070.1 GCF_002286915.1 Bifidobacterium italicum
ATGGCCTCGTTGCCGGGGCCAGCTCCAAGTCTCATGCCATTGTTTTGGCTGCTTGGTTCACGTTTCGTCGGGGTCTGCGCGGCCGGCTCGCGCCGGTCGTGTCTTGCGTCCCCTCCGCGCGCGTTTAGGGTCTCCGGGGCACTCCCGGCGACCATGATGTTGATGGCCGCGTTCAGGTCGCGGTCGATCCTCAACCCGCAGGCGTCGCAGCGATACGTTCGTTCATTGAGGGACAGTTTGGCTTTCACTGTTCCGCAGTTCGAGCACGTCTTGCTTGATGGATACCAACGGTCGACGATATGGACGGCCGCGCCGGTGCGCGCGCTTTTGTACGCGAGTTGGCGGCGCAGTTCGGCGAACCCGCAGTCCGACACGGCCCGCGCGAGCCGATGGTTCCTGACCATGCCCTCCACGTTCAGGTCTTCTATGCTGATGTCCCTGTAGGCGCGTGTGAGCATATCGGTGAGCTTGTGCAGGCCGTCACGGCGTTGGGCGGCGATGCGTGCGTGGATGCGTTGCACGCGGGCTCCGGCCTTCCGCCAACGGTTCGATCCTTTCTCACGTCGGCTCAGAGTGCGTTGCGCGCGGGCGAGTCTGCGAAGGCTTTTGCCCATGTGGCGTGGATTGGCGATGGTCGTGCCGTCGGAGAGCGCAGCGAGGGTCCTGACGCCCAGGTCCACACCGACGCTGCCACCCCCGGGCGCAGCGGGGACGGTCGGGGCGTCGCGTTCGACGGTCAGGGACGCGTACCAGCGTCCCGCCCGTTTGGACACGCTCATGCGCACCACTTTCGCGGCCCCGACCCGCCGGGCGATGTCCTCCATGCAGTGCACGCGGCCGACGCGGGGCAGTTTCAACCGTTTCGGGTCGCCCTCGACAAGGCCGAACGAGCCGGTCGTGTACGCGAACCGCGGCGTGGCGCGACGCTTGCTTTTGAACCTCGGCCAGCCCATACGCCTTCCCTTGCGCCTGCCGGTCCTCGAGTCGAAATGGTTCTTCAACGCGGCCGCCAATGATTCGAACGCGCTGTTGTACGCCTCCTTGCTGTATTCGGCCCACCACGGGGCGATCTCGTTCTTCCACTCGTTCCACCAACGCCGCATCGCGTACATCGACCAGTCCGCCTT
>NZ_MVOG01000071.1 GCF_002286915.1 Bifidobacterium italicum
GCCGGCCGGCGGCCGCTCCCCCGGTTCGGGCAGGGCGGCGAGCCCGTCGTCGTGGCCGATGGCCGCCACGGTGTGCGCGAGGCGGTGTTCGTCGAGCCAGGCCTGCGCGCGTTCGCCCTCGCGACGGTCCGCGGCGTCGGCGATGAGCACGGACGACGCCACGGCGAGGTGGTGGCTCATCTGCCAGGTCGCTTTGAGCGATTCCTCGTCCGTGCGCGACACCAGGATCGCCAGGCTCGCGCATTCCAGGGCGCGACGTGTGCCCCGGCAGGCGCCGTGCGGCGCGTCCAGCAGCGTCCATCCCCCGTCGTGGCCGGCGCCGGACTCCTCGAAGGCCACCGCGTCGACCACGTCGAACGGCAACGTGCGCCCCGACCGCGCCGCCTGCGTCGCCCACGCGCACAGATGCCCGTCGGGGGCCATGTCGACCACGCGCACCGGCGCGCCGCCCGACGACAACGCCCACGCGGTGCACACCACGCTGACGGTCTTGCCCGCCCCCGAGAGCGCGGACAGGAACGCGACCGTGCGCGCCCTGCCGCCCAACGCCTCGAGGGCGCGGCTGCGCCGGTCGCCGCGTTCGCCGCGACGGTGTTCGGCCTGCACGATGCGGGCCTGGTCGATCGCCTCGGGATGCATGTCGAGCCACGCGACGAACCTGCTGCGCGACAGCTCGCCGCCGTCGGGCACGACGCCCTCGGCCTGGGCGAACCGGGCGAGCACGCGACGGCCTTTGACCGTCAGCCCGCCGAACACGCCGTATTGGTCGTCCGCGCCGATCGCTTCCGCCAGACAGGCCGAGCGGATGGGGCACATGTCGCACAGCACCTGCGCGGCGGCCGTCAACGCCCGCTGCCGGGCGGGGTCGTTGAGCCGGTCGGGGCCCCACATGTAGTCCTGGATGCGCGGATGCAGCCCCGAGCACACGCCCTTCACGACGCGCCGCCTTGCTCGCGCAGCCGGCGCAGGACGCGCGACGTGTACGCCTCCACGGCGCCGATCGCGCGCCTGCCCAACGGGCCGGCGCTCGGGTAGCCGGCCGTCACGTCCGCCAGCAGCCGGTCGATCGTCTCGTACGCGCCGCGCGCCATGAGGCGCAGCACCCCGGCCTCGCCGGGATCGCACGGCCCGTCCAGACGCGCGAGGATGCGCCGCCCGTAGCGCAGTTCGGCCGACAGCGCCGGCAGGGTCAGCCGCAGCCATACGTGCATGAGCGCGTTCATGCCGCACCTCCCCGACGTTCGCGGGCGCCGATGAACATCGATCCGCCACGGCGGGCGCGTTCGGCCGCGATCTCTTGCTGGACGCGGGCCTTCTCCCGGGCCGCC
>NZ_MVOG01000072.1 GCF_002286915.1 Bifidobacterium italicum
TCACGGTCAGACGGTGGAGTGGGATGATGGTTCGGGGACGTCAATGAGGAATCGGAATGGACGCGATTGGGCATCAGTGCAGAGGCCGTCCCCGGCTACCCTTTCTTGGCTCGGCATGATTGCGGCCCATTCCGCGTTGCCGNGCACTGCGGGAAGGGCACGCCGACCGCTTATGCGGCATGGCATAGAAAAAGCGGGGATGGACCTCGCTTGATACCGTTCCAGTATACCCGATATCGTCATTGTCATATCAGGTGTGAAACACCAGATGACTGTCGCGGATAACCGTCTGATATTGGGCTGGATATGAGAGGAAAAAATGAGGAGAGCCCACTGTTGGGTGGGCTCTCCTGGGTGAAGTGTGGGTGCGGCGGCGTGCTACTCTCCCACACCCTGTCGGGTGCAGTACCATCGCCGTGCCAGGTCTTAGCTTCCGGGTTCGGAATGGGACCGGGCGTCTCCCCTGGGCTGTGACCGCCGCAAGACTGTTGTTCTGTTATTCATGTTCACCCCCGTGTGGGGGTTGGTGGTTGGTTTGGGGACCGGATGGTGGACGCGGGCGCAGGTGTTCGTGCTGCGGGAACGATGGTTCGTTGTTTGCGTGTTGATGCTTGGTTCGTGTGGATCCTCCAGTCGCGTGTCCCGGTCGCGTGTGGTGCGCGGGGCGTCGTGGCGGGGGGNCGTTTTCGACCGTTAGTGCCGGTCGGCTCCACCCCTTGCGGGGCTTCCACGTCCGGTCTATCGACCACATGGTCTCATGTGGGGTCTGTCACCACCCCGGAGGGTGGTCAGGAATCCTTATCTTGGAGCGGGCTTCCCGCTTAGATGCTTTCAGCGGTTATCCCTCCCGAACGTAGCCAACCGGCCGTGCCGCTGGCGCGACAACCGGCATACCAGAGGTTCGTCCACCCAGGTCCTCTCGTACTATGGGCAGGCCTCCTCAGGATTCCAACGAGCGCAGAGGATAGAGACCAAACTGTCTCACGACGTTCTGAACCCAGCTCGCGTGCCGCTTTAATCGGCGAACAGCCGAACCCTTGGGACCTGCTCCAGCCCCAGGATGCGACGAGCCGACATCGAGGTGCCAAACCATCCCGTCGATATGGACTCTTGGGAATGATCAGCCTGTTATCCCCGGGGTACCTTTTATCCGTTGAGCGATGCCGCGTCCGTACGCCGGCACCGGATCACTATCTCCGACTTTCGTCCCTGCTCGATCCGTCGATCTCGCAGTCAAGCCCGCTTGTGCGATTACACTCGACACCCGATTGCCAACCGGGCCGAGCGGACCTTTGAGCGCCTCCGTTACTCTTTGGGAGGCAACCGCCCCAGTTAAACTACCCGCCAGGCACTCTCCCCGACAAGGCTGACTTGTCCGGGTTAGGCATCAGATGGGGACAGAGCGGTATTTCACTGGGCGACTCCACACACACTGGCGTGCGTGCTTCACGGTCTCCCGCCTATGCTACACAATCCGCACCTGATGCCAATACCAAGGTATAGTAAAGGTCCCGGGGTCTTTTCGTCCTTCTGCGCTTAACGAGCATCTTTACTCGTACTGCAATTTCGCCGAGCTCCTGGTCGAGACAGCGGGGAAGTCGTTACGCCATTCGTGCAGGTCGGAACTTACCCGACAAGGAATTTCGCTACCTTAGGATGGTTATAGTTACCACCGCCGTTTACCGGGGCTTGAATTCACCACTTCGCGCACAAGGCGCTGATGGATCCTCTTAACCTTCCGGCACCGGGCAGGCGTCAGTGCATATACGGCGACTTGCGTCTTGGCATGCACCTGTGTTTTTGGTAAACAGTCGCTACCCCCTGGCTTGTGCCACCCCCCGCCGCTCGAGGCCGCTAGGGCCGTCACCGCGGGGGGTCTCCCTTATGCCGAAGGCACGGGAGCGGTTTGCCGAGTTCCTTGACCAGGATTCGCTCGCTCGCTTCGGTATACTCTACCTGACCACCTGTGTCGGTTTGGGGTACGAGCGGCCGCCGACCTCACGCCGAAGCTTTTCTCGGCCGACGGGATCACCGGATATCGGGCCATCAAGGGCCCCCATCATCACGCCTCGCCCCATGCTGCCCCCGGATTTGCCTGGGGGCGGGGCCGCACGCTTGACCAGGGAAAACCACCTCCCCGGCCGGCTACCCGTCCGCGTCACTCCATGCGCTCGACCCCAGACAAGCCACCCGGGACCAGCCAGTCGGCGCCATCCCCGAAAGGACGACGCCTCATGGTGAAACCGGGTATTTCGTAAGGGATCGCTGATCGGTCATGCGGCCGGTACGGGAATATCAACCCGTTCATCCATTCGACTACGCCTGTCGGCCTCGCCTTAGGACCCGACTCACCCAGGGACGACGAACGTGGCCCTGGAACCCTTGGTCATCCAGCGGCAGGGATCCTCACCCTGCTCTCGCTACTCATGTCTGCATTCTCACTCCCATGAAGTCCACCACACGGTCACCCGGCGGCTTCGACCCTCATGGGACGCTCTCCTACCACGCCAACACAACATTGGCGTCCGCGTCTTCGGTGGCGTGCTTGAGCCCCGCTACATTGTCGGCGCGGAACCACTAGACCAGTGAGCTGTTACGCACTCTTTCAAGGATGGCTGCTTCTGAGCCAACCTCCTGGCTGTCTATGCGACTCCACATCCTTTCCCACTTAGCACGCGCTTGGGGACCTTAGACGACGGTCTGGGCTGTCTCCCTCTCGACGACGGAGCTTATCCCCCGCCGACTCACCGCCGGCATACACGCGACAGGTATTCGGAGTTTGGTTGCTGTTGGTACCCGGTACGGGCCCGCAAGCATCCAGTAGCTCTACCCCCTGCGCGCAATCAACCGACGCTGCACCTAAATGCATTTCGGAGAGAACCAGCTATCACGGAATTTGATTGGCCTTTCACCCCTAACCCCAGGTCATCCCCTCAGTTTTCAACCTAAGTGGGTGCGGTCCTCCACGCGGTCTTACCCGCGCTTCAACCTGCCCAGGGCTAGATCATCCCGCTTCGGGTCCAGGACACGCGACTCAAAAACGCCCTATTCGGACTCGCTTTCGCTACGCATACGCCACACGGCTTATGCTCGCCACATGCCACTGACTCGCAGACTCATTTTTCGATAGGCACGCCGTCACCCCCCACAAGGAAGGCTCCGACGGTTCGTAGGCGCACGGTTTCAGGAACTCTTTCACTCCCCTCCCGGGGTGCTTTTCACCTTTCCCTCACGGTACTCGTCCACTATCGGTCAGACAGCTATACTCAGGCTTACCCAACGGTCTGGGCGGATTCACACGGGATTCCACGAGGCCCGCGCTACTCGGGAGACGCGATCGCCAGACCATGCGCGTTCGGCTACGGGGCCATCACCCTCTACGGCCCGGTATCCAACCCGGTTCGCCTCACACACGGTTTTATCACTGACGCCCGGCACGTCGGCACCGGGACACACGCTCCCACGACACCACGGCCGCAACCCCCGACGGGTATCACACGACCACGGTTTAGCCATCATCCGCTTTCGCTCGCCACTACTCACGGAGTATCCTCTCCTGCAGGTACTGAGATGTTTCACTTCCCTGCGTACCCCCCGCACAACATGCGGTGCCAGCCCATGACGGCTGGCGGGTTGCCCCATTCGGAAACCCTCGGATCAAAGCCATGTCGGCGGCTCCCCGAGGACTATCGCGGCCCCACGCGTCCTTCATCGGTACTGTCTGCCAAGGCATCCACCACTGCGCCCTTCACAACGACCCGCCCACCAGCCCGAAGGCCCAAGGCGACGGCCGCCGCGAACACACAACGAAAAACACAACAAATGTGTCCAACTGGAACACTCGACTATCAGATCATCACACACATCAACCACACCCCCAAGGGGCATGGCCGACACGAAACAAACGAACGAACACACACCCCACCACAAAGGGGGATGCGTCCAGGCCGCACCAACCACAACGGGCCGATGCGCCTCGGTTCATTCACAGTACGAACACCAACCACACCCCCAAAGGGCATGGCCGTTGCTCGCGTCCACTCTCCAGTTCTCAAACCACCACCACACCACAAGCCCCGCACGACACCACAAGCATCACGCAAGACCCATGGGCGCGGAACACCCACCCCAACAGGGGCGTGGCGGTCCGGGGACCCAACAGCATGCACCACACCACAACCCGGCCACCAGGACCGGAAAATCCTCGATCTCTTCCACACCAGCACGGGACGACCCCCACCCACAAGGCGGGAAACCGGCCATCCCACAAACGGACGCCACACGGGCGCCCCGCAAAACTCCGTAGAAAGGAGGTGATCCAGCCGCACCTTCCGGTACGGCTACCTTGTTACGACTTAGTCCCAATCACGAGCCTCACCTTAGACGGCTCCCCCCGCAAAAGCGGTTGGGCCACCGGCTTCGGGTGCTGCCCACTTTCATGACTTGACGGGCGGTGTGTACAAGGCCCGGGAACGCATTCACCGCGGCGTTGCTGATCCGCGATTACTAGCGACTCCGCCTTCACGCAGTCGAGTTGCAGACTGCGATCCGAACTGAGACCGGTTTTCAGCGATCCGCCCCATGTCACCATGTCGCATCGCGTTGTACCGGCCATTGTAGCATGCGTGAAGCCCTGGACGTAAGGGGCATGATGATCTGACGTCATCCCCACCTTCCTCCGAGTTGACCCCGGCGGTCCCGCATGAGTTCCCGGCATAACCCGCTGGCAACATGCGGCGAGGGTTGCGCTCGTTGCGGGACTTAACCCAACATCTCACGACACGAGCTGACGACGACCATGCACCACCTGTGAACCCGCCCCGAAGGGAAGCGACGTTTCCGCCGCCGACAGGCACATGTCAAGCCCAGGTAAGGTTCTTCGCGTTGCATCGAATTAATCCGCATGCTCCGCCGCTTGTGCGGGCCCCCGTCAATTTCTTTGAGTTTTAGCCTTGCGGCCGTACTCCCCAGGCGGGATGCTTAACGCGTTAGCTCCGACACGGAACCCGTGGAAAGGGCCCCACATCCAGCATCCACCGTTTACGGCGTGGACTACCAGGGTATCTAATCCTGTTCGCTCCCCACGCTTTCGCTCCTCAGCGTCAGTAACGGCCCAGAGACCTGCCTTCGCCATTGGTGTTCTTCCCGATATCTACACATTCCACCGTTACACCGGGAATTCCAGTCTCCCCTACCGCACTCAAGCCCGCCCGTACCCGGCGCGGATCCACCGTTAAGCGATGGACTTTCACACCGGACGCGACGAACCGCCTACGAGCCCTTTACGCCCAATAAATCCGGATAACGCTTGCACCCTACGTATTACCGCGGCTGCTGGCACGTAGTTAGCCGGTGCTTATTCGAACAATCCACTCAACAGACCCGAAAGCCTGCCTTGCCCTTGAACAAAAGCGGTTTACAACCCGAAGGCCTCCATCCCGCACGCGGCGTCGCTGCATCAGGCTTGCGCCCATTGTGCAATATTCCCCACTGCTGCCTCCCGTAGGAGTCTGGGCCGTATCTCAGTCCCAATGTGGCCGGTCACCCTCTCAGGCCGGCTACCCGTCAACGCCTTGGTGGGCCGTCACCCCGCCAACAAGCTGATAGGACGCGACCCCATCCCATGCCGCAAAAGCCTTTCCCACACCCCCATGCGGAGGGCGCGGAGCATCCGGCATTACCACCCGTTTCCAGGAGCTATTCCGGTGCATGGGGCAGGTTGGTCACGCATTACTCACCCGTTCGCCACTCTCACCAGCCAAGCAAGCTTGGCCGGATCCCGTTCGACTTGCATGTGTTAAGCACGCCGCCAGCGTTCATCCTGAGCCAGAATCGAACCCTCCACAAAAAACATTCATGGAGACATCCAACAGATGACTCACAAAAGAAAAAGACGGACCATCCAATAAGGAAGGACGGTCACACAAAAACCCCGACACCCATCAAACCCCCTCGGGTACCACACGGGCGGGCATCGGACTGGCAATCAAAGACCACCACACAACCAACAAACGTCGGCCATATGATGAAGTAGTACAGTACACACTATTGAGTTCTCAAACCACCACACACAGCCGGATCACACCGGAACCCAGTCCCGAAGCTCACCAACCGGCAGCAAGATGAATAACTTACACGAACCCAAACCAAAACGCAAACCCACCCAAACACAACACCACCAAAACCCAACAACCACAACACATCCACCGGCGTGTCGCAAACACCCCACCAACCACCACCACACCACACCCAACCAACCAAAACACCCACACCAACCACCCAAAAACACCCACCCACCCGCGTGTCACACACACCACTACGCCCACGTCATACATCGCCGCCCCATGTGCACAAGCGCACTAAGCTGGGCCCCAGACCGGACGCATCGCGGATGCATAAGCGACGGCGCGCATACGGTTCGCAGTCGCAGGATCCGGTACATGCCCACGGAAGGGGAGCCATGTCCACCACATCAACGCCACCATCAGCCTCCGCGCAGACGACGCAGACGGCCATCGGACTGCCGAACGACGGCTTCGTCCCAGTGGCCACGATCAGTCCGGCGAGCACCGGCGCCGACCCCGCGCACAACTCGGACCTCTGCTATCAGGGTCTGCGGCATGC
>NZ_MVOG01000008.1 GCF_002286915.1 Bifidobacterium italicum
CTACAACCCGGTCCTGATGACCGACATGTACGAGTACACGATGCTCGACGCGACGCTGCAGGACGGCACCGCGTCGCGCGACTGCGTGTTCGAGGTCTTCACTCGCCATCTTCCCGAGGGGCGCCGCTACGGCGTCGTCGCCGGCACCGGACGGCTGCTCGACGCGCTCGCCGACTTCCACTTCGCCGACGAGGATCTCAGGTTCCTGCGCGACCGGCGCATCGTCAACAAGGAGACCGTCGACTGGCTCGAGCATTTCGAGTTCCACGGTTCGATCCGCGGCTACCGCGAAGGCGAGATGTACTTCCCGAACTCGCCGATCCTGCAGGTCGAGGGTTCGTTCGGCGAGTGCACATTGCTCGAGACGCTGATCCTGTCGATCCTCAACTACGATTCGGCGGTCGCCGCGGCCGCGTCGCGCATGACGTCGGCCGCGAAGAACCGCCCGTGCATGGACATGGGCGGCCGGCGCACGAACGAATGGGCGGCCGTCGCCGCCGCGCGCGCGTCGATCGTCGGCGGATTCCAAGGCACCGCCAATCTGCTCGCCGCGAAACTCTACGATCTGACGGCGATCGGCACGGCCGCGCACTGCTTCACGCTCGTGCACGACAGCGAGCGCGCCGCCTTCGAATCGCAGATCAACGCGCTCGGCCGGAACACGACGCTGCTCGTCGACACCTACAACATCGAGGAGGCCGTGAAAACCGCGGTGGAGGTCGCCGGACCCGAACTCGGCGGCGTGCGCATCGACTCGGGCGACCTCGCGTCGCTCGCGCAGCGCGTGCGCAACCAGCTCGACGCGCTCGGCGCCGTCAACACGAAGATCACGGTGACGAACGACCTCGACGAGTACGCGATCGCGTCGCTGCAGACGGCGCCGGTCGACTCGTACGGCGTCGGCACGCAGCTCGTGACCGGCTCCGGCGCGCCGACCTGCGCGATGGTGTACAAGCTCACCGAACGCGCCGGCGACGACGGCACGATGGTGCCGGTCGCGAAGAAGTCGACGAACAAGGCGACGGTGCCGGGCCGCAAGCTTGCGTTCCGCTCCTACGAATACTCGCTCGCCGACTGCGAGCACGTCATCGCCGGCAGCAAGGAGGAACTCGACATGTTCACTCCCGAGGAGGGATGGCAGGATCTGCTCGTCGACTTCGTCGACCACGGGCGGATCGACGACCGCTGGCGCGGCCATGACGCGATCATCGACGCGCGCGCACACCACGAGGAGGCGCTCAAGGCGCTGCCGATCACCGCGCAGTCGCTGATGCGCGGCGATCCGGTGATTCCGACGCAGACGCTCGTCCTGCCGCAGTAGGCGGTTGGCGGCGGCGGTTGTTGTGGGCGTAGTGAGTGCGGGTGTGGGTGTAAGTACAGCGGCATTCTGCAGCTGACCACACCCACAAAACGCCGCCGCCACGGTCAGCAACGGCAGTATTCAGGTAACCACACCCACAAAATGCCACCATCACAGCTGCAAACGGCATTCCATGGGTAACCGCACCTATAAACGACCGCCGCCACAGCCGCAGACGGCAGTATTTGGGTGAACTCACCCACGGAATGCCGCCGGCGCACGGGTGCCATGGGACGTCGCTACAATGGGGGCAGCCGTATCATCAACCAGCCAGACAGCGAGGTCACGATGCTCGAACCCACCGACGCCTATACACCCGATCCGACGCGCTATGCATCGATGGAGTACCGCCGCTGCGGCGTCAGCGGCCTCAAGCTGCCGCGCATCGCACTCGGCCTGTGGCATAATTTCGGCGACGACACACCGCTGGCGAACATGCGCGCCACGATCCGCACGGCCTTCGACAACGGCGTCACCTACTTCGACCTCGCCAACAACTACGGCCCGGAACCCGGCGCCGCCGAACGCAACTTCGGCCGCATCCTGCGCTCCGATCTGGCCTCGCACCGCGACGAACTCGTCATCGCGACGAAGGCCGGCTTCGAGATGTGGGACGGCCCCTACGGCCACGGCGGCAGCCGCAAATACCTGCTGAGCAGCCTCGACGCCTCGCTCGGCCGCCTCGGCCTCGACTACGTCGACGTCTTCTACCACCACTGCATGGACCCGGACACGCCGCTCGAGGAATCGATGGGCGCGCTCGCGACCGCCGTGAGCAGCGGCAAGGCGCTCTATGTGGGCCTGTCGAACTACGACGGCCCGACGATGGAACGCGCGATGGGCATCCTCGCCGACCTGCATGTGCCGTTCATCGTCAACCAGAACCGCTACAACATCTTTGACCGCACGATCGAGCGCAACGGGCTCAAGGAGACCGGCGCGCGCCTCGGCAAGGGCCTCGTCACCTTCTCCCCGCTCGATCAGGGCCTGCTCACCGACCGCTATCTCGACGGCATCCCCGCCGACAGCCGCATCGCGCGCGACGGCCGCTTCCTGCAGGCGAGCGCGCTCACCGACGACCGTCTGCGGCGCATCCGTGGACTCAACGAGCTGGCGGCGCAGCGCGGCCAGTCGCTCGCCGAGATGTCGCTCGCATGGCTGCTGCACGATCCGGCGGTGACGACGGTGCTCGTCGGCGCCTCGCGTCCGGCCCAGCTGCTCGACGACCTCGCCGCCCTCGCCAACACCGATTTCACCGCCGACGAGCTCGCGCGCATCGACTCGCTGTCCAAGTAAATCAAGGATGATGCTCCCCCTCAACGGCGATAACGGCTGCGACACGCCGATATATCGCCGTTGAGGGGGAGCATCATCTCGGTAACCGGCCTCTAGACCCGGAGCCGCAAGCCCCCGGAAAGGACCTAGAACTGCGCTCCGCCGTACTCCGAGTAGATGCGCTTGCACTCGGGGCAGATCGGATAATCGGCCGGGTTGCGCTTCGGCACCCACACCTTGCCGCACAGCGCGACGACCGGCCTTCCGGTAAGCCGCGACTCCTCGATGCGCTCCCTCGAGACGTAATGCGCGAAGCGGTCGGCGTCGCCGTCGTCGCTGCGCTGCGCCTGCTCCTCTTCGACCGGCCGCTCGAGCACGGTCGTGCCAGTGTTCGTGTCCGGTTCGGTCTGCGTGAGCGGATCGGCCTCATCGACCGCCCCCGCGTTCCTCCACGGTGCGAACTGTTCAAACTGTTCGATTGCTGATTCCATGATGTTCTCCGTTCCGCGGCGCACCCATCCGCGTCCGCCCGCGCGTCGCGCCCATTGACGCATCCGGTGCGCAGTGCGTCCATGATAGCGCACGCACCCCATGCGGATCCGACATGCGCCTTCCGCCTGCACAACCGCGCGCGGCCCATGCGCATTCCCGTCGCCTTTTTCGTGAAACGCGGCCCGAACGCCTTACGTGTCGCTACTCTTATACGTATGACTATTGCTGTATGCCCCGGATCCTACGATCCGATCACCGACGGCCACCTCGACGTCATCCGGCGCTGCGCGCGCCTGTTCGACGAAGTGCACGTCGTCGTCGCCGTGAACGCCGCGAAGACGCCGCTGTTCACCGAGGAGGAGCGCGTCGACATCATCCGTCACACACTTGAGGGCGATGGCGCCACGAACATCGTCGTGAGCTCCACCGACGGCCTGATCACCGACTACTGCGAGCAGGTCGGCGCGACCGTCATCGTCAAGGGGCTGCGGCAGAACGGCGATTACGAGGCCGAGCTGGGCATGGCGCTCGTCAACCGCAAGCTCGCCGGCATCGAGACGATGTTCCTGCCCGCCGACCCGGTGCTCGAGCACATCTCGAGCTCCGTCGTCAAGGACGTCGCGCGGCACGGGGGCGATGTGCGCGGCATGCTCCCCGACTACGTCGTCGAAAAACTCAACGTCGCGCTCCGGGCGACGCGCGACTGACGGGCCGACGCGGACCCACCCATCGAGGAAGGACGAATATGACGGACGAGACACCGGTCGACGACACCGACGAGCACATCCCGGCGAACGCGGGGGGCCGTGCGGCCTTCAACATGGGCGATCTGCCCGATCTGCGCGACCGCCGATCCGACGACGCGCCCCAGCCGTCGCGCGAGCAGGAGGAGTTCACAACCGTCTACGACACGATCGACGCGATGGAGCGCACGCTCAACGAGGCGAAGGGCACGATGTTCTCTCCGACGCTCGTGAAGATCGACCGTGAGGACTTCCTCGACCAGCTGCAGTCGCTCAAGGCGATGCTGCCGGTGCAGCTCGAGCGCGCGTCCGCGCTGATGCGCGAGGCGGAACGACGGCTCGAGGGCGCGCAGTCGCAGGCGAACGTGATCATCACCTCGGCGCAGAGCCGCGCCGCTGACATGATCCGCGACGCGAACGACCAGGTGCAGTTCCTGACGAGCCAGGAGAACATCACGCAGCTGGCTCGCGAGAAAGCGACGCAGATGCTCAACAAGGCGCAGCACACCTCCGACCGCCTGACGCAGGGCGCCGACCGCTACTGCATCGGCGTCATGAACGATCTGCAGGAGCAGCTCGACAAGCTCAAGCGGGACGTCGCCGGCGGCCTGCAGGTGCTCGAGGACCGTCAGCAGAAGGCCGCGCAGGACGTGCCGCACGTCTCCGACGACGACTACCCGCAGTCGTGACGGCCCGGCGGGACGGCGCGCGATGCGCGCAGGAATAATCGTCGCGGATCGGCGATTGGTCGAGACGGACGGATTCCGCCGAGGACGGACAACGCAGACAACGCAGCAAGGAAACCAAGGAAAAGAGGAACGCATGGCACGCGTGCAGTACACGGATTGGACGGTGCCGGTCGCGCAGGTCGGCTCCCACGCTGGGCAGCAGATGCCGCTCGACCGCATCTTCCCGGCCCCGTCGGGCATCGGCGACAGCATCGTCGGCGTCAAGGAGGGCGCCGACGTCCACGTCGACGGACGGTTCGACTCGATCGTCGACGGACTCATCTTCACCGGCACCTTCACGGCGCCGGTGCACGCCGTCTGCTCGCGCTGCGACACGCCGCTCGACGACGACTGGAGCGAGCAGGTGACGGCGTTCCTCCCCTACGAGGAGCAGCAGCCGGAATCCAAGGGCGGCAAGCAGGACGAGGACGTCGAGATCGTCGCCGGCGAGGACGAGGCCGAGGACGTCTACCCGCTGATGGACAACGGCTCCTTCGCCGACCTCGAGGCGCTGATCCGCGACACCTTCGTCGACGCGCTGCCGCTGCAGCCGTTGTGCCGCCCCGATTGCAAGGGCCTGTGCCCGCAGTGCGGCGTCGACCTCAACGAGCATCCCGACCACCGTCACGAGACGACCGACATCCGCTTCGCCGGACTCGAAGCGCTCAAGGCGCAGCTCGAGGGCGCCGAGGGCGATGCGGACGTCGCGGACGAGGACGTCCCGGCGGGCGAAAACTGAGCGACCGTGCGGCCCGCGGCGGCCGCGCGCCGCGTTTGTACGGCCGATGCGTTAAACTTCTGAACGCTTAAGCTCAATTGTTCGATCGAATAGAGGAAACAAACTATGGCACTGCCAAAGTACAAGATGTCGCGCGCCAACACGCGTTCGCGCCGCGCTAACTGGAAGACCAAGGCCGTCCCGACGATCAGCTGCCCGAACTGTGGCGCCCCGACGATGGCCCACATGGCCTGCCCGACCTGCGGCTCCTACCGCGGTCGCGTCTATCGCGAGGCCATCCGCAGCACCTACTCTCGCTGAGTCGCGGATCTTCGATAACGCCTAACGAAAACGCTCTGCCATCGACGGGTGGCGGGGCGTTTTTCGTATGCCCGGCGTCCGGATGCGTCATTCGCCGCGCCCTGCGCCGCACGCACCGCCGACTACTATGGCAGACATGACCAACCATGTGACCGTAACCATCGACGACCCCAATCCCGCCCATCCGCTGCTTGAGGCGCTCGGCACGACGCTGCAGCCGGACCTGCTCGTCGAGGCCCTCACCCACCGCTCCTTCTCCCATGAGCATCCCGATGCGAAGAACTACGAGCGTCTCGAGTTCCTCGGCGACGCCGTCCTCGAGCTCGTCGTCACCGAGACGCTGTTCACCGCCCATCCGGACATGACCGAGGGGCAGCTCGCGAAGATCCGCGCGAAGGCCGTCTCCGAGGAGGCGCTGTCCGCGGTCGCGCGCACGAAGCTCGACGCGAGCCCGTACATCCTGCTCGGCCACGGCGAGATGGAGCAGGGCGGAGCCGAGAAGAGCTCGATCCTGTGCGACATCGTCGAATCGTTGATCGGCGCGACCTTCGTCGAATACGGCATCGACGGCGCACGCGAGGTCGTCCACCGCCTCATCGACGACACGCTCGCCGAGGTCGCGAGCGAGGGCCCGGCGCTCGATTGGAAGACGTCGCTCACCGTGAAGGCGCACCAGCTGGGACTGGGCGAGCCGCGCTACCAGATGTCGGTCGGCGGCCCCGAATACGCGCAGCAGTTCACGGCGCGCGCGATGCTCGGCGACAGCGACGACGTCATCGGCATCGGCCGCGGCACGAGCAAGCGCAAGGCGCAGCTCGCGGCCGCCGAACAGGCGTGGAGGAACCTCGACGCCGCCGCGGCCGCCGACGCCGACTGATCGCACGCCGGCAAACCACGACACCGGCGAACGTGACAGGTGCCGATTGCGGCGGTGGCGTTCGCGAACGGCGGCGTCTGCGAACGCCACCGCCGCGATCGGCACCTGCGACGTTCGCATACCGGCGCCGCAGCGAACGTGACAGGTGCGGTATCGGCCCGTCGCGTTCACGAGCGGCGGCGTTTGCGAACGCGACGGCCGCGATCCGTGCCCGCGACGATCACTGGGCGACGCCGCCCCTCCCCGAACTTCCCCGACCTGTCCGGAAAAACATTCATCATTCGGTCATGCCTGCGGGGATCCGGCCTCTTTCCAGTAGGATGACGTGGACAACCAGCAGACACCACTTAAGGAAAAGGGAGGGATCAGCAGTGTCACCTACACCCCTGCAGGCGTTCAGCGGCGTGACGAAATCCGCCGCCGCCCACCAGAAGCATGCGGTCACGGAAGGCGAGAAGATGACGGGTGCGCAGGCGCTCGTCCGCGCGCTTGAGGATCTGGGGGTCAAGGACGTCTTCGGCGTCCCCGGTGGCGCGATCCTGCCCGTCTACGACGCCATCAACGAGGACACGGACTTCCGCTTCATCCTCGCGCGCCACGAGCAGGCGGCCGGCCATGCCGCCGAAGGCTACGCCGTCGCCACAGGCGAGGTCGGCGTGTGCATCGTCACCTCCGGCCCCGGCGCGACGAACGTCATCACGGCGATCGCCGACGCGAACATGGATTCGATCCCGATGATCGTCATCACCGGGCAGGTCGGCGTCAACTCGATCGGCACCGACGCGTTCCAGGAGGCGGACATCGTCGGCGCGACGTACCCGGTCTCCAAGCATTCGTATCTCGTCACGAGCGCGCAGGACGTGCCACGCGTGCTCGCCGAGGCGCATTACATCGCGCGTTCAGGCCGCCCCGGCCCGGTCGTCGTCGACCTGACGAAGACCGCGCAGAACGAGGAGATGTACTACAGCTGGCCGCAGCGCATGATCCTGCCCGGCTACAACCCGACGACCGAGGCGCACGGCCGCGTGCTGACGACGGCCGCGAAGATGTTCCAGCGCTCGTTCCGCCCGGTGCTCTACGTCGGCGGCGGCGCCGTGCGTTCCGACGCGGGTGACGAGATCAAAGCGCTCTCCGACCTCACCGGCGCGCCGATCGTCACGACGCTGCCGGCGCGCGGCATCGTCTCCGACGACGATCCGGCCGTGCTCGGTATGCTCGGCATGCACGGCACGATCGCGGCGACCGGCGCCGTGCAGCGCTCCGACCTGCTCGTCGCGATCGGCGCACGCTTCGACGACCGCGTCACCGGCAAGCTCGAGGCCTTCGCCCCCGGCGCGCGCGTCATCCACATCGACATCGACCCGGCGGAGATCGGCAAGAACCGCACCGCCGACGTACCGATCGTCGGCGACGTGAAGACGGTGCTCCAGGCGCTGATCCCACAGATCGAGCAGCTGCACGCCGAATACGGCAAGCCCGACCTGAGCAGCTGGTGGAAGCTGCTCGACAAGTGGGTCGAGCAGTATCCGGTGCGCTACGAGGAGCCGACGGACGGAACGCTCGCGCCGCAGTGGGTCGTCGAACAGCTCTCCGAGGCCGCCGATCCGAACACGATCTGGGTCTCCGGCGTCGGTCAGCATCAGATGTGGGCGACGCAGCTCATCAAGTTCCGCAAGCCGCATCAGTGGATCTCCTCGGGCGGCCTCGGCACGATGGGCTTCGGCCTGCCGGCGGCGATCGGCGCGGCGGTCGGCTCGCAGCGCTACTTCAACGGCGACAAGCCGGTGTGGCTCATCGACGGCGACGGCTCGTTCCAGATGACGAGCGAGGAGCTCGCGACGGCCTTCCTCGAGGGCACGCCGGTCAAGATCGCGCTGCTCAACAACTCGGTGTACGGCATGGTGCGCCAGTGGCAGACGCTGTTCTACGACAAGCACTACTCGGCCACGATCCTGCACGAGGAGGATGAGACGGGCCTCGTCGGCTGCCCCGACTTCGTCAAGCTCGCCGAGGCCTACGGTTGCGTCGGTCTGCGCGCACGCACGAAGGAAGAGGCCATCGAATGCATCCGCAAGGCCAATGAGATCAACGACCGTCCGGTGCTCATCGACTTCCATGTGTGGAAGGACGCGATGGTGTGGCCGATGGTCGCCGCCGGCGATTCGAACAACAACGTCACCTACATGCCGGGCATCAAGCCGTTGCTCAACCCGACCGGCGACGTGCGGCTGGACGACGCCGACGACATGGACGGCGCAGCCGCAGCCGACGAGAACGAAGAGAACTGAGAGGAGCACCGCCATGGCATCGTATCCAGCATCCCAGCCGGGATCCAAGCGCCACACATTGTCCGTGCTCGTGGAGAACCGTCCGGGCGTGCTCGCACGCATCGCCGGCCTGTTCGCGCGGCGCGCGTTCAACATCAACTCGCTGTCCGTCTCGCCGACGGAACGCCCCGACATCTCCCGCGTCACCGTGACGGCGGACGTGGACGAGGTGCCGCTCGAGCAGATCATCAAGCAGCTCAACAAGCTGCTGCATGTGCTCAAGATCGTCGACCTCGATCCGGAGACGACGGTCGAGCGCGAACTCGTGCTCATCAAGGTCGCCGCCGACGAGTCCAACCGCTCCGACGTCCTTGAGATCGTGCGCCTCTTCCGCGTGCGCGTCGTCGACGTCAACCCGGAGTCGCTGACGATCGAGGCCACCGGCGCCGGCGGCAAGATCGACGCGCTGCTCGGGCTGCTCGACCATTACGGCATCATCGAGCTCGTGCGTTCCGGCGCCGTCGCGATGAGCCGTGGTCCGCGCGCGCTGAGCGAGAAGGTCATCGGCTCGGAGATCACCGGCCGCTGATGCAGCGCCTCGCGATGCGGGGGTGGACGCCCAGGAGGGGGCGTCCACCCCCGCATCGCGCAAAAATCAGCGCACAGCCGGCTCCGGCGGCTCCAAGTCAGGGCGGATGGCACAATGGGAGGCATGACACAACCGGAAGTCCTTATTCTGCAGCACGCCGCTTGGGAGAAGCCAGGACGCATCCAGACCGAGCTCGAAGAGATCAATCTGCCGACCCAGACGTTGACGATCGCGAAGAAAAAGAAGCCGGACATGCCCGACTTCGACGAGGTCGCCGGCGTCGTCGTCATGGGCGGACCGATGTCCGCGACCGACTACGACGGCTACCCGGGACTGAAGGCGGAGTGCAAGCTCGTGCGCGCCGCGATCAGCGTCGGCAAGCCGGTGCTCGGCGTATGCCTCGGTCATCAGATCATCGCGACCGCGCTCGGCGCGAAGCTCAAGACGAACAACGATCCGGAGATCGGCGTGCTGCCGATCAAACGCGTCGAACGTCACGACTACTTCGCGATGTGGAACAAGGAACTCGACGTGCTGCAATGGCACAACGACTGCGTCACGCTGCCCGACGGCGCCACGCTGCTCGCCCGCTCCGGCGCCGCGAAAGTGCAGGCCTTCCGCTTCGGTTCCGCCCTGGGCATGCAGTTCCACCTCGAAGTGACGCCGCAGCTGCTCGAGGAATGGCTCGAGGAACCGCTCATGGTCAAGCAGCTCAAGGCGTCCGGCGGCTCGAAGTCGCAGCTGCGCGAACAGTACGCGACCTGCAGCCCGCAGCTGCAGCCGCTCGCCGAACAGGTCTTCTCCGGTTTCGCCGCCCGCTGCAACACCTACGCCACCACATTGATGCGCTGAATACGCTGAACGGCGGTGCGCGGCGACTCCGGCGACGGGGCGTGCGCACCGCCGATTTACCGCGCCACCATTACAGTGTTCCCTATGCCGACTTTTGATCTGGGACTGGAACACGTCTCCCTTTCCTTCGCAACGAAAACCATCTTCACCGACGTCACGCAGGGCGTCTTCGAAGGCGACCGCATCGGCATCGTCGGCCGCAATGGCGACGGCAAATCGACGCTGCTGCATCTGCTCGACGGCGAACAGACGCCCGACTCGGGCCGTGTGAGCCGCCGCAACGGCCTCACGCTCGGCGTCCTCGGTCAGCGAGACGAACTCGACGACGACGCGACGCTGCGCCAGGCCGCGCTCGAAGGCCGCGACGACTACGAATGGGCGGCGCAGACGCAGTCGCGAGAAATCGTCGAGGCGCTGCTCGGCGGCCTCAACCTCGACGCGAAGATCGGCACGCTCTCCGGCGGCCAGCGCCGGCGCGCCGACCTCGCGCGGCTGCTGCTCAAGGACTGGGACATCCTCGCGCTCGACGAACCGACGAACCACCTCGACGTCGTGACGATCCACTGGCTCGCCGAACATCTCAAGAACCGCTGGCCGAAAGGCACCGGCGCGCTGCTGCTCGTCACGCACGACCGCTGGTTCCTCGACGAGGTCTGCGAATCGATGTGGGAGGTGCATGACGGCGAGATCGAACCCTTCGAAGGCGGCTACAGCGCGTACATGCTGCAGCGCGTCGAACGCGACCGTCAGGCCGACGTGCGCGAGACGAAACGGCGCAACCTCGCGCGCAAGGAGCTCGCATGGCTGTCGCGCGGCGCACGCGCGCGCTCGACGAAGCAGAAGTTCCATGTGAAGGCCGCGCGCGAACTCATCGCCGACGTCCCGCCGATGCGCAACACGCTCGAACTCAAGCAGATGGCGACGTCACGGCTCGGCAAGCAGGTCGTCGACCTCGTCGACGTCACGCAAATCTTCGACCGCGAACAGGGCGCGTACGCGGACATCGACCCGGACGCGGCGGCGCTCGCGGCGAGCGCGAAGTCGGCGTCGACGGTGGACGTCGTCGAGCCGATGGTCAGCGAGCCGCAGGCCTTCGGCGAGGTGACGATCGCCGTCGACGACGCCGACGACCCGCGCCTGAAGTCGGCCTTCGGCTCGCGTGCGGCGCAGGTCGCCGCCGCGCATGGGCTCACGCACCGCGAGCCGGCCGGCGAGATCAACGCGCTGCGCGGCACGCGCGGCGAGGCGGACGGCGAAACGGCGTCGGATGTGACGTCGGCGGCCGTCGAACTGACGGTGAGCGGACGCGAGATCCTCGACGACGTGACATGGCTGATCGGCCCGGGCGACCGCTTCGGCATCGTCGGCGCGAACGGCGCCGGCAAATCGACGCTGCTCAGGATCCTCGACGGCACGTTGACGCCGACGGCCGGCCATGTGAACATCGGCAAGACCGTGAAGTTCGCGGTGCTCTCACAGCGTCTCGACGAACTCGAGAAGCTCGGCAAGTACAAGGTCAAGGAAGTGCTCAGCCGTTACAAGCCGAGCTACATCGTCGATGGCAAGGAGGTCACGCCGGGGCAGCTGATGGAGCGGCTCGGCTTCGAGGCGGCGCAGCTGATGACGCCGATCCGCGACCTGTCCGGCGGGCAGAAGCGACGCATGCAGCTGCTGCTGATCCTGCTCGACGAGCCGAACGTGCTCATCATGGACGAGCCGGGCAACGATCTGGACACCGACATGCTCGCCGTCATGGAGGACCTGCTCGACACATGGCCGGGCACGCTCATCGTCGTCAGCCACGACCGCTATCTGCTCGAACGCGTCACCGACGAGCAGTTCGCATTGATCGGCGGCAAGATCCGGCATCTGCCCGGCGGCGTGCAGGATTATCTGGACATCGTCGACGCGCTGCGCCGCGGCGAGGATCCGCTCGGCATGAACAAGGCCGAGGGCGCGGCCGATCCGACCGTCGACGCGGACACCGTCAAGGCCGAGGATGCGGCCACCGGTCCGGCGGACGCGGCGCCGGCCGCGCCGAGGCTCAGCGGCAAGGCGTATGCGGAGGCATCGCGGCGCGTCTCGGCGATCGAGCGCAAGCTCGAGAAGCTCGAGACGCAGAAGGAGGCACTTGAGCGGCAGATGGCGGCGCACGATCCGAGCGACTACGCCGGTCTCAACGAGCTCAACGGGCAGCTGCAGGCATTGACGACCGAATCGGACGGCCTCGAGTCCGAATGGCTCGACCTGTCCGAGCAGATGGACCAGTGACTGCGGGACGCTGAGCTCTGACAGCCGCCGCTTGTCTACAAAACGCAATACGCTCGAACCATGACCGAGCATTCCCACGAAGCAAGCAACGCCAACACTTCCGGCACTTTTCAGGACCCGCAGTTCACCGAGACGCTGATGGCCGGCGACGGCGGCGTCGCGAACGCGGCCGTCGATCTGAGGCTCTACGACACGGCGTCGCATGCGATCAGCCGTTTCGAGCCGATCCAACCGGGCAACGTGGGCATCTACGTATGCGGTGCGACGGTGCAGAGCTCGCCGCACATCGGCCACATCCGCGCCGGCGTCGCCTTCGACGTCATCCGCCGCTGGTTCCTCAAGCTCGGCTACCGGGTCACGTTCATCCGCAACGTCACCGACATCGACGACAAGATCCTCGACAAGGCGGCCGCCGCCGGCCAGCGCTGGTGGGCGCGCGCCTACCACTACGAGCAGGAGTTCACCGACGCGTACGACAGGCTCGGCGTCCTGCCGCCGACCTACGAACCGCGCGCGACCGGCCACATCATGGACATGATCCATCTGATCGAGCGCATCATCGACAACGGCCACGCCTACGTCATCCGCGACGAACGCGGCGAGCTGACCGGCGATGTCTACTTCGACGTCGCGTCGTGGCCGCACTACGGCGAGCTGACGCACCAGAAGCAGACGACCGAGGTCGACGAGGCCGCCGCCGTCGCCGACCGCATGGGGCCGTCGGTCGACATGACCGGCGAAGACAAGTACAACCCGGTCGATCCTGCCGACCTGTCCGAGGACAAGCGCGACCCGCGCGATTTCGCGCTGTGGAAGCGGCCGAAGCCGACCGACCCCGCCGACGCGCGATGGAAGACGCCGTTCGGCACCGGACGCCCCGGCTGGCATATCGAATGCTCGGCGATGAGCTACCGCTACCTCGACGGCATGTTCGACATCCACGGCGGAGGCCTCGACCTGCGCTTCCCGCACCATGAGAACGAGATGGCGCAGACGCGCGCGGCCGGCTACCGCACGGCGAACCGCTGGATGCATTCGGCATGGGTGACGGCGAAGGGCGAGAAGATGAGCAAGTCGCTCGGCAACGGCCTTTCGGTGCCGGTCGTGCTCGCCGAGCACTCCGCGTGGGTCGTGCGTTACGCCCTCGGCTCGGTCCAGTACCGTTCGATGCTCGAATGGTCCGACCAGACGCTCGCCGAGGCGCAGGCCGCCTACGACCGCGTCATGAACTTCATCGAGCACGCCGGCGAAGCGCTCGGCGAGCAGCCGTCGCGCGACGAAATCACGGCCGTGACCGCCGACGAGCTGCCGGCGGACTTCATCGCCGCGATGAACGACGACATCAATGTTTCACGTGCAACCGCCGTCATCTTCACGCAGCTGCGCGCCGGCAACAGCATTGTTGCCACAATTGAGACCAATGGTCGCTGCGGCACTGATGACACTCTCACTCCAGAGAACGCTAAGCCGCGCTTGCGCGCAATACTCGTCAACGTCCGCGCGATGCTCGACACGCTCGGCCTCGACCCGCTCGCCGAACCGTGGATCGGCGGCGGCGACGACAAGGGCGGCGAGGACAAGGCGCGCGTGACGCTCGACGCGTTGATCGACGCGCAGCTCGAGGCGCGCGCCGACGCGCGCAACGCGAAGGACTTCGCGACGGCCGACCGGATCCGCGACGACCTCGCCAAGCTCGGCGTCACGATCGAGGACGGCCCGACCGGCTCCTCGTGGACGCTCAACTGACCGGCCGCAGCCTCCCCATGCGCGGCGACGAGACGACATCGGCCATCATCACGGCGGAGGATCGCGCTCTGTACGAGCTTGCACGCGAGCGCATGGAACACGATGACGGCAGACGGTACACGATGGACGAAGCCTTCGGCGAGCACTACCGGCCCGCCGACGACGGGTTCGACCCGGAATTCGAATGATGCGGCCGCCCGTCGCCATCACGGCGACCCGGCCATATCACTACAGCTGCGCGGCGCCCCATTTGTCGGCGCGCGGAATGCGGCGGATGCGCGCACTGCACAGCACGATCGCCGTCGACGACGCAAGCGCCGCGAGGTACACGGCGACCGTTCCGCGGAATCCCAACGCAGGCAGCAGCGTGCCGGCGGTCGCGCTGGAGAACGCGGAGAGCGCCTGCGCGGGCACCGTGAGCGTCACGGCGATCCTGCCCTGCATCGACGCGGGCGCCTTGGCGTAGACGAACCCGAGCAGCAGCGCGTCGATGATCGGGAACGGCAGCCCCATCACCGAGTTCGACGCGAACACGAGCGCATAGGAGGCGCCTCCCGGCATGCCCGGCCGATACGCGAACAGCATCGGCACGACGCATATGCACAGGAACATGAATCCCGTGCAGATGCAGGCGCCTACCGGCACATGGTCGCTCAAGCGCGCGGCGGCGAACGCACCGACGAGCATCATCGCGGCGATGCCGCTGCCGATGGCGCCGATGAGCGTCGCGTTCGTCCCGAGCTGCATCAGATGCAGCTGAATCGCATATTCGACGCCGTTGACGCCGAAATTCAGCACCGCAGCGGCGACCATGACGGTCACGAGCAGCGGCTCGTGCAGCGACCACGACCATCGCCGCCGCCTAAAACAGTCGTCTGTGCGTAAGGTCATCCACATGCTGCCGCCTAGGGATGCACTTGCCCACACACCGCCGTCCGCGGCCGCTCCGCTGGGCGCCGTCACTCGAAGACGAAGTCGACGTTGACGATGTGCAGCTTCGGTTCGAGCGCCTTCTCGATCGTCTGCCGCGCGGCCACCAGTTCCTCCATCCGCACACTGCCCTGCGTGCTGCCGATGAAGATGTCGACGTCGAAGTTCATGCCGGTCTTGAAGACGTGGATCTTCTCCATCTCGATCGCCGACGGCAGATGCGCCTCGACCTCGCGCGCGACGAACGCGGAGGTCTCCTCGTCGTCATGTGTGCCGCCGACGAGTTCGACGAAGGCGTCGCGCAGCACGACGACCGGTTCCTTGATCGTCAACGCGACGATGATCGTCGTGATGAAGAAGTCGCCGGTGTAGTGCAGGAAATCGAACGGCGTCCCATCGGGCAGGAAGTACAGCAGCACGGCGACGACGCCGATGCCGAGCGAGATCATGCCGTCGATCCATGTGCCGTTCGCCTCCGCCTTGAGCATCAGGCTCGCGTCGCCGATCGAGCGGTTGCGCGCGCGGTAGTACCACACGAGCACGAGGCAGACGCTGACGGCGGCGATCTGGTAGATGATGACCGGGCCGAAGCTCAACCGCTCGCCTTCGCCGTACGCGAAGTAGTCGATCGCGACGCGCAGCACGTCGAGGAACGAGAACAGCAGCAGGCAGATCGTGAAGATCGATTTGCAGATCGCGTAGATCGGCTCGAGCGCGAACATGCCGTTCGGGAAGCGTTCGCTCACGCGTACCGTCTTCTTCGACAGATACGCCGCGACGCCGCCCGAGATCACCGAGATCACGGTGAACGACGCGTCGAGGAACATCGATTTGAGTCCGGTGACGAAGAACACGAAGAATCCGGCGACGACCATGACGATGTTGACGATGATGCCGACCTTCAACGCCTGCTGTTCGATTCTCTTCTGATGCATGCCGCCTCCTCGCTCCTCATCGGGCCATATGGCGCCGCGTCGTCGTACGCGCGGCCGCCGTCACCTGTCACACCCCCACCAGTGTAGTGAACGCGCGCATGGCCGTGGAGCTCCGGTGCGCAGGCTGCACGATTTCCCCTCAACACGGTAGAATCGTAGCCATTATGGCAGCATTCAGTTCTCTTACAGACAGGCTCTCGAACGCGTTCAAGCATCTCAAGAGCAAAGGCAAGCTTTCCGAGGCCGACATCGACGGCACGATCCGCGAGATCCGCCGCGCGCTGCTCGACGCGGACGTCTCGCTCGACGTCGTGCGTTCGTTCACGGCGCGCGTACGCGAGCGCGCGCTCGGCGCCGAGGTCTCCGAGGCGCTCAACCCGGCGCAGCAGGTCGTCAAGATCGTCAACGACGAGCTCACCGACATCCTCGGCCAGGGCGTCGACCGTCCGCTCAACTTCGCGAAGACGCCGCCGACGATCATCATGCTCGCCGGTCTGCAGGGCGCCGGCAAGACGACGCTCGCCGGCAAGCTCGGCTACTGGCTCAAGGAATCGGGCCATACGCCGCTGCTCGTCGCCGCCGATCTGCAGCGCCCGAACGCCGTGACGCAGCTCGAGGTCGTCGGCGAGCGCGCCGGAGTGCCGGTGTACGCGCCGGAGAAGGGCGTGCAGTCGGCCGGCGGCGAAGCGGTCTCCGCACCGGGCGAGACGCACGGCGATCCTGTCAAGGTCGCGCGCGATTCGATCGAGTACGCGCGCCAGAAGCTCTACGACACCGTCATCATCGATACGGCGGGCCGTCTCGGCGTCGACGAGACGCTGATGAAGCAGGCGCGCGACATCCGCGACGCCGTGCAGCCGGACGAGATCCTCTTCGTCATCGACGCGATGATCGGCCAGGACGCGGTGCGCACCGCGCAGGCCTTCGACGAGGGCGTCGACTTCACCGGCGTCGTGCTGTCGAAGCTCGACGGCGACGCGCGCGGCGGCGCCGCGTTGTCGGTCGCGTCGGTGACCGGCAAGCCGATCCTGTTCGCGTCGAACGGCGAGGGCCTCAAGGACTTCGAGGTCTTCCACCCGGACCGCATGGCCTCGCGCATCCTCGACATGGGCGACATCCTGACGCTCATCGAGCAGGCGCAGCGTGAATTCGACGAGGAGCAGACGCGCAAGGCCGCCGAGAAGATGGCCGAGGGCGATTTCGGCCTCGACGACTTCCTCGCGCAGCTGCAGCAGGTGCGCAAGCTCGGTTCGATGAAGTCGCTGCTCGGCATGATCCCGGGCATGGCGCAGCATCGCAAGGAGCTTGAGCAGTTCGACGAGCGCGAGATCGACCGCACCGAGGCGATCATCCGTTCGATGACGCCTCAGGAGCGCCGCAACCCGAAGATCATCGACGGCTCGCGCCGCGCGCGCATCGCCTACGGCTCGGGCGTGACCGTCTCCGCCGTCAACGCGCTGCTGCAGCGTTTCGAGCAGGCCTCGAAGATGATGAAGCGCATGAGCAACAAGGCCGGTTTCGGCTCGATGGGCGGCTTCGGCGGCGGTTCGTCCCGCAAGAACGCCAAGAAGGGCAAGAAAGGCAAGAAGGGCGCGTCGAAGTCCGGCAATCCGATGAAGCGCGAGGCCGAGGAGCAGGCGTTGCGCGCACGGCTGTCCGGCAAGACGAACGCCTCCGGCTCGGCCTTCGCCAAGAAGCCGAAGACGCCGCAGCTGCCCGACGAGCTGCAGGGGATGCTCGGAGGCGCCGACCTTCCGCCGAATCTCGGCGGCGGCCTCGGCGGCCTGCTCGGCGGCAACTGATCCGTCCATGTGAGGGGCGGCTGCCAGCAGCAGCCGCCTTTTTCCTGACCGTGGCCCGACCGCCACGGCCTTTTCGATGTACCGAACATCCTACAGAAAGGTCTTTGTGATGCTCATCGCGATGTGGATCGTGCTGATCGTGCTGATCTCGTGGCTCGCGCTCACCGAGCTGCCCGCCGGCTGGGACGGCCACAAGCCGCTGCCCTATCTGATCGCGCTGACGCCCTTCCTGTGGATCCCTTTCACCGCGCTCGCGATCGTCGGCGCCTGCCTGCATGCGTGGCCGTTCACGATCTGCGCCGTCGTCATGCTCATCGCGTCGCTGATGCGCCAATCCGCCTATTGGCTCAACGACATCAAGGCGCCGAACACGGCCGCCGCGCTCGCGCGCCGGCTCACCGAACGCAAGGCGCGTGAGTCCGGCACGACGTCCGACGCCGCCCGCCCGCGCAAATCGCATCCGGACCACGGCCAGTTCCGCGTGCTGACGCTCAACTGCCGATACGGCCGCGCCGACGCCGGACGGATCGTCGACCTCGTGCGCGACGAGGACGTCGCCGTCCTCGCACTGCAGGAGCTCAGCGAGGACCTCGTCGCGCGTCTCGACGCCGCCGGCCTCAACGCGCTGCTGCCCTACCATGAGCTCGGCGAGCCGCTGCCGACCGACAACGGCGGCTTCAACGGCGTCTGGATGCGCGTCGAGCCGTCGGCGAGCACGCCGACCGGCGTGCCGATCCCGGCCGCCGACGTGCCGACGATGACGATCCCGTTCTCGTCGACGCGCGACATCACCTTCGCGTCCGCCCATCCGAAGTCGCCGATGCGCGGCTGCCGCGCCTGGTCGGAGGGCATCATCGGCCTGCGTGCATTGATCGCGCATCCGAAGGACGAGCCGCGCGAAAAGTACCCGACGCTCGCCGCGATCGACGCGGCCAACCGCGCGGCGGCCGCGGCGGCCGAGAAGGACGGCTCCCGTGACGGCGCCTTCGCGCAGGCCGGCATCTCCGCGCATTCGGCGACGGCCGACCGCGCGGCCCATCACGACGCCGCCGGCCACGCCGCCGCCACGACCGTGGCGGAAGCGCAGACCGCGCAGTCGTCCGCCGCACAGCAGCCCGAACGTGAGACGATCTGCGTCGTCATGGGCGATTTCAACTCGAGCGTCCCGCATCCGAGCTTCCGCAAGCTGCTCGCCGCCGGTTTCCACGACGCGGCGCTCACCGACGCGCGCGGGCTGCGCCCGACCTATCCGCGTTGGATCAAGTGGCCGCGCATCGTGCTCGACCATGTGCTGTTCACCGACTATCTGACCGCCTGTGACGTGCGCGCGGCCGAAGTGCCCGGCACCGACCATCTCGCGCTCGCCGCGACGCTGACGATCATCGACCATCCGACGCCGCTCAACGCCGGCGCCGGCGAGACATGGCCGGATTCGCTGCCGCCGCTCGCCCGCGAGCGCGCCCGCGACCATATCCGCGCCGCACACGACGAGGCGGATGCCGACTGACGCCGCTCAGGCCGTCTGCGGCCGCAACGTGACGACGAAGCGGAAGCGCGCGTCGTCGAGCCGGTACTGCGGCAGCAGTTCGGGCCCGCAGCTGTTCGAGCCGATGCCCGACTGCATGTAGTCGACGCAGACGACGGTCATGCCGGCGCGCTCGAGTTCGAAGTCGTGCCGCGCCCGCGTCATCTCCTCGGCCGTGTATTCGAGCGCCTGGAAGTCGAAGGCGCGCGCCTCCTCGGCGCCGTCGCCGCGCAGGACGACCAATGCGACGCCGTCGCCGCCGACGCTCGCCCAGTCGCACTCGTGGTGGTTGCCGTTCTCCTGCGGTCTGATCTCATGTTCGGCCAGCGTCTTCGGCGTCCCCTCGAAGATGCCGTGCCAGCTGGAGCGGTGCTTGTCGATGTAGCTTTCGTTCGGCCCGTAGCCGCAGTAGACGACGTTCCTCATGGATTCCGGCAGCATCATGCGTATGCCGAAACGCGGCAGGAACGGGAACGCCGCGTCGCGCGCGACGTCCATCGTCAATGCGACCGATCCGTCGGCGTGCACGGTCCAGACGGCGTCGACGTGCGCGATCGGCTGCACGCTCGGCGCGACGACGCCCATGGAGACGCGCAGTTCGACGGCGTTCGGCGCGAGGCGCGCGTCGTCTGGGTCGACCTCGTTCGCGATCGCGCAGCCTTCCTCGGGCTGTGCGATGCCGCTCGACGCGACGGTGCGCACGGCCACGTCGTAGGCGCGTGCGCTCGCATGGTCGTACTGCGCACGTTCCCATGCGCGGCGAACATACCGGTCGTTGTCGGTCGGCGCACGCCAAACGTCGATCTGCATCGGCTGCGCGAGCAACGCGTGGTTGCGGTAGCTCATCCGCGAGAACAGGCCGGTGCGCACGTCGAGTTCGTAGCGCCAGTCGGCGCCTTCGAGCACGATCGACGCGCCTGCGCGCCGCAGCTGGATCGTCGCGCCGCGCTCGTCGCCGGCGCGCATCTCCTCATGCTGGCGCGCGACCCACTGGTTGCGCGCGTCCGCGCCGTCCACGTCGACGGCGATCTCGTCGAAGCCGAGTTCGAACAGCGCCGCCATCCCCCACATCGGCTCCTTCGTCAGATACCGCAGCACGATCGTGGCCTTGCCGTCCGTATCGCGCAGGTCGGGCATGCCCGGCAGCGTCAGCGTGCCTTCGGCGCCGGGGGCGATCTCCAGCGCGGCGGCGGTCGCCTCGTCGTCGCACAGCGCGTATCCCTGCATCGCGCCGTCGATGTACAGCTCCCACATGAGCTGCACGCGGTCGGACAAGGTCGTGAAGTCGAGGTGGTTGCGCAGCGTCACCTGCACGTCGGCGCCGTCATGGGCGACGGCGACGACGCGCGCGGGGCGGAACACGTTCTTGAATTCGTCGAGGCCGGAGTGCGGCGTGCGGTCGGGCGAGACCATGCCGTCGACGCAGAAGTTGCCGTCGTTGAGCCGGTCGCCGAAGTCGCCGCCGTACAGGTATTCGCGTCTGCCCTGCGGCGTGCGGCCGACGTCGACGGCATGGTCGCACCATTCCCACACGTAGCCGCCGGCGAGTCCCGGATGCCGTTCGATTGCCTCGAAGTAGTCCTCGAGGTCGCCCGGACCGTTGCCCATCGCATGGCAGAACTCGCACATCAGATACGGTTTGACGACGCCTCCGGCCTTCGTGCCGTCCTCGCCGTTCGCGCCGTCGCCGCGGGGGCCGTCGGCGCCGAAATAGGCGTCGATCTCCCTGATGCTCGGATACATGCGGCTGTGCACGTCGATCGCGTCGTAGTCGTGGCGGTCATGGCCGCCGTGCTCGACGTAGCGCGCGCTTTCGTAATGCGTCAGCCGCGACGTGTCGTAGCGTTTGACCCATGCGGCGGCGCGCTCGAAGCCGACGCCGTACGCGGATTCGTTGCCGAGCGACCAGAACAATACGCAGCCGTGGTTCTTGTCGCGTTCGACGCAGCGGCGCACGCGGTCGAGGATGGCCGGCGCGAAGTCCTCGTCGTCGGCGATGCGCGCGTTCCATCCTTCGAGCGCGGCCGTGTCGTCGACGCTTGCGCCGTCGTGCGCGTGCTGCAGCATGTAGGCGCCGTGCGCCTCGATGTCGGCCTCGTCGACGACGAGGAAGCCGAGTTCGGCGTACAGGTCGTAGCAGTACGGCGCGCTCGGGTAGTGGCTCGTGCGCACGCCGTTGACGTTGTGCTGCTTCATCAGCAGCAGATCCTCCTTGAAACGCCTCGGCGTGACGGCGTAGCCGGTGTCCGGGTCGGCGTCGTGGCGGTTCATGCCGTGGATCGTGATCGGCCGGCGGTTGAGCTCGATCCGCTCGTGCACGCCGTCGTCGCCGAGCGCGGCACGCACCTCGCAGACGCTCAACAGCGACGTGATCGTCTCGTCGTCGGTCGCGATGACGAGGCGGTAGCAGTAGGGCTCCTCGGGATTCCACAGCCGCGCGGCCGGAATCGTCAGCCGTGCGCGTGCGCGGACTGCGAACACGTCGTCGTCGGCTGCGCTGACGTCATCGGCGACGACGGCCTGCGCCTCGGCGGCGTCGACGCTCCCGCCGTCGGCGTCGAGGATCGAGACGGCCACATGCCCGGGCAGGCCGTAGGCGCCGGCGTCGAAGTCGACGGTCACCTCCGTGCGCCGGCCGTCGTCGAAGTCGATCGCCGTGTGCACGAAGTAGTCGCGGATCATCCGCGTCGGGCGTTTGAGCAGATAGACGTCGCGGAAGATGCCGCTCATACGCAGCTTGTCCTGGTCCTCGAGGTAGCTGCCGTCGCACCATTTGAGCACGAGGACGGCGATCGTGTTCTCGCCGTCCTCGATCAGGTCGGTCACGTCGAATTCGCTCGTCGCGTGCGAGACCTGCGAATAGCCGACGAAGGCGCCGTTGAGCCACAGATAGAAGCAGCTGTCGACGCCCTCGAAGTTCAGATACGCGCGCGGCGCCGCCCCGTCGGGCTCGTAGTCGAAGGTCGTGCGGTAGACGGCGCACGGGTTGTCCTGCGGCACGAACGGCGGGTCGAAGGGGAACGGATAGCGGATGTTCGTGTACTGGTTGTGGTCGAAGCCGTGCATCTGCCAGACCGACGGCACCGGGATCTGCGTGTAGTCGTCGCCGGGGTTGAACGCGACGTCGGTGAAGATCGGATCGTAGGCGGCGCTCGCCGCGGCGACCTCGGCGTCGAGCTCGTGGATGCTCGCGTAATAGCGGAACGCCCAGTCGCCGTTGAGCAGCTGGAAGCGGTCGGAACATACGCGCCGGTCGAAGCCCGTGTCGATCGCCTCGCTCGCCGGGATGAAATACGCGCGGTTCGGCTCGCAGCCCACATGCAGCGTGGACAGGTCCTCGTAATAGCGCGGAACGAACATCGCAGCCCTCCTTGTGATCGATCCTCGTCGATGTGCGGCGTGCGCCGCGGCTTGCACGGTTCGCACGGCCACGGCGATGTCATCTCACACTATATAATCCGCCCACGGCGTCATGCCGCGAGGACCCGTTACGCCGTCGGCGGCCGGGGACGGCCGCGATGACCACGGGTCGAGGTATCCTGACTTGGTTATTTGGCGATGCGGGACCCTCTCATCACCCGTAGGCGTCAAGGAACGCGCGTGCCGGCCGATCCGTGCCCCACACGGCGAAGCGCGGCGCGCAACCCTAGTCAACCAAGGAGAGCCGTTTTGGCAACCAAGATTCGTCTCAAGCGCATGGGCAAGAAGTTCTATGCCGTGTACCGCGTCGTCGTCATGGATTCGCGCAGCAAGCGCGACGGCCAGGCCATCGAGGAGATCGGTCTGTACAACCCGAACACGCAGCCTTCGACGATCGAGATCGATTCCGATCGCGCGCAGTACTGGCTTGGCGTCGGCGCCCAGCCGACCGACCAGGTCCGCAACCTGCTCAAGATCACCGGCGACTGGCAGAAGTTCAAGGGCCTCAAGGGCGCCGAGGGCACGCTGAAGACCGCCGCCGCGAAGCCGGATGCGGCCACGCTCATCGAAGAGGCCGACACGAAGGCGCAGAAGCTCAAGGCCGCGAAGGCCGAAGCCGAGCTCAAGGCCAACGAGGCCGCCACCGACCCGGACGCCGCCGCCGAGCAGAAGGCCGACGAGAAGGTCGAGTTCGCCGATCCTGAAGAGTCCGCTCCGGAAGCCGTCTGATCATGCTTGCTCAAGTCGTGGAACATCTGATTAGGAACATCGTCGATTTCCCTGACGACGTCTCGGTCAAGTCCCATGAGAACGCGCGTGGTGAGCTGATTCGCGTACGCGTCAATCCTGAGGACATCGGACGTGTGATCGGCCGCAACGGCCGCACCGCCAACGCGATCCGCACCGTGGTGCAGGCGATGGCCGACCACAAGGTGCGCGTCGACATCATGGATGTGCGCAAGTGAATCATCGATCTTCACCGATGGACCCTCAACAGCCCGAGCTGCTGAGGGTCTGTCGTATCGGACGCGCGCAGGGACTCAAAGGCGAAGTGAGCGTGCAGCTGTTCACCGACGAACCCGAGGAGCGTTTCGCTCCCGGTTCGCCGCTGTTCACGAAGGACGCCGAGGACGAATACGTCGTCGAAGGCGCACGCACGTTCAAGAACCGCTGGTACATCAAGCTCGAAGGCGTCGACGACCGCAACGCGGCCGAGGCGCTCAACGGCACGATCCTCTATGGTGAGCCGTGGGAGCTCGAGGAGGACGAGTTCTATCCGAAGGACATCGTCGGCCTCGAGGCGCGGCTCGCATCGGACGGTCGCGTCCTCGGCAACGTCGTCGACATGATCGAAGGCGCACAGTGGCTTCTCAAGATCCGCCTGGCCGAGCCGGTCGGCGACGAGAAGACGGCACTTGTGCCCTTCGTCATCGAACTCGTGCCCGACGTGGACCTCGAGGAGGGCTATCTGACGATCGACCCTCCCGGCGGCCTGATCCCGGGCATCTGACGGCCGCCGCCCGACCATCCATCCGCCGTCCCGAATGCCTCGGCCGCCTGATGCGACCGGGGCATTCGGCTGCATGACCTCAACACCGCGTTGCCATCAACGCCGCAATCCCAACACTGCAAGGAGCCCTATGGACATCGACATCGTCTCCGTGTTCCCCGAGTACTTCGACGTGCTCAACCTGAGCCTGTTCGGCAAGGCGATGGAACGCGGGCTCGTCACGGTCCGCGCGCACAACCTGCGCGACTGGACGCATGACGTGCACCAATCGGTCGACGATACGCCGGTCGGCGGCGGCGCAGGCATGGTGATGAAGCCCGAGGTGTGGGCCGAATGCCTCGACGAGCTGCTCGGCATCGCGGCGGACGCTCCGGCGGACGCCGATGCGACGCCCTCCCCCGGCTCCCCGGTGCTGATCTTCCCGAACCCGTCGGCGCCGCTGTTCACGCAGCAGGACGCGACCGAGCTGTCGCACGCCGAACATCTCGTCTTCGGCTGCGGCCGCTACGAGGGCTACGACGCGCGCATCCCGCAGTACTACCGCGAGCGCGGCGTCGATGTGCGCGAGTATTCGATCGGCGACTACGTGCTCAACGGCGGCGAGGTCGCCGTCTCGGTGATGCTTGAGGCGATCACGCGGCTGCTGCCCGGTTTCATGGGCAACGCCGACTCGATCGTCGAGGAGTCGTACACCGGTGCGAACGCGCTGCTCGAGCACAGCCAGTACACGAAGCCGGCCACCTGGCGCGGCATGGCAGTGCCGCCGGTGCTCATCTCCGGCGACCACGGCAAGGTCGACCGCTTCCGGCGCGACGAGGCGCTCGGGAAGACGTCGAGGATCCGGCCCGATCTGATCGCGCGTCTCGATTGCGCGGCGCTCGACAAGGCCGACCGCAAGACGCTGATGGCGCTCGGCTGGGAGGTCTCCGGCGCGCATCCGCGCCGTCTTGGCTGACCGTTCCCGCGCTGAACCGTTTCAGTCAGCGCGCTGCGCGTCGACGAGCCGCTCATAGGCGGCCGAACGGTAGGTGTAGACGGTCGTCTCGCCGTAGTCGCGGCGGTCGTCCTCGACCCATCCTGCGGGCGCGGCAGGCGCAGCCGTACGCTTCGAGCGTTCGAGGACGATCGCGCCGTCCTCCCCCACCAATCCGCGCGCGACGAGGTCGTCGAGCAGCCGTGCGCAGTCGTCGGTCGCGAATATGTACGGCGGATCGATGAGCACAAGGTCGAACGGCGCGTCTACCTTCGCCTTCGCCGCGTAGCGTTCGGCCTTCGCGCGCACGACATGCGCGTCCATGCCCTTTTCCCATCCGTGGTGCCGCTTGAGCGCCGTCAACGTGCCGGCGATCAGTTTCGCCGCCTGCGCGTTCGCCTCGACGACGACGAGCTCGCGCGCGCCGCGGCTCAGCGCCTCGATGCCGAGCGCGCCGGTGCCGCCGAAGAGGTCAAGCACCCGCGCGTCCCGCAGCAGGCCGTGCGATTCGAGGCGCGAGAACAACGCCTCCTTCGTGCGGTCGGTCGTCGGTCGCGTCACGGAAAGCGGCGTCGTGAGCGGCGCGCCCTTGAATCTGCCGGTGATGACATGCATGGCTTCGAGCCTAGCGCCTCACCCGCCCATCGTGACGCGGTTCATACGGATCGCACAGCCTGCGGCACCGAAGAGGAACACGATCGCAAGCGCAAGCGTGATCATGCCCTGTTCGCGTCTGCCGCCGGTCGATGGCAGTTCGACGCCGGCCGTGTTGACGAAGGTGCCGTCGTCAACACGCGTTGTCGCCGTCAGCTTGCCGTTGCCTTCATCGGTCACCGTGATCGTGAGCGTCGCCGTATGCGTGTCGTAGTAGATGCCGCCTTGGGTCGCCGAATCGTCGATTTCGCGGACTTCGTAGACGTAGGCGCCGGCGCGGGTGAACGTGAAGGTGCCGAAGTCAATCGGCGTAACGAGGCCGCTTTCCGGTTTGCCGACGCCCACCGTGCATGTGCGCGTCTCGACATCGCAGCTGAGCGGGCTCTGCGGTGTTTCGGGCGCTTCGCCGGGGTCGCCGTCGTCGGTCGCGTCGCCGCCGGTGGCCTCGTCGTCGCCTTGCTGGACCGTCCATTGCGGCAATGTCGGCTGCGGGTCGTCGTCCGCGTATTCGGTCACGTCCTGCAGCGTGAAGCGGAACCTCCAATCGTCGTCCCAGGACGGCGCACGCAGTTCCTTCGTCAGTTCGGCCGGAGTCGCCACCTGCACCGGCTCCGGCTCGTACACGTTGACGAAGGTCGTACCGTCGATGCCGGTGACCGTCCACCCGACGCTGTACTCGCCAAGGCCGTTGTCGACGACGCTGAAGCGCAGCTGCGCCGACTCCGCGTACTGCAGACCGTCGATCGTCTTGCCGGCGTTGGCTTCGGTGACCGTATAGACATAGGTGCCCGGCTTGCTGAACGTGAAGTCGCCGAATCCGAAGCCGTTGGCGTTGTCTTTCGTCACCGTCACCTCATGGGTCTGCGGCATGGCCGCGCCGAGCGTCGTTTCATCGACGGAGGAGGAGTCCTTATCGACGGCGAGCGCGAACGTGAAGGACTCGCCGTCCTTCCAGTCGCGGCCCTGCAGCGCCTTCATGAACGTGACGGACTGCGTCGTCGGCTCGATCTTGTAATGGTTCGTGAACGCCGCGACCGTAGTGGCTGCATCATCGACGGTCGTCGTCGCCTCGAGCGTGCCCTTGCCGGTGTCGCTGACGGCGATGCACGCCTTGTGCACGGCGGTGTCGTAGGTCACGCCTTGGAAGACGGGTCCGCCGTCCGGTCCGGGCATCGCGGCAGACGGGACGATTTCGGCGATCTCGTAGCAGTAGGTCTTGCCGGCGTCCTCCTTCGTGAAGGTCAGTCCGCCGAGCAATGTGCCGTTGACCGGCCAGACGAGCGCCTGACCTGCCGGAGCTGTGTAGGGGTTCGAGGTCCGTCCCGCGCCTTCCGGAAGCGGGGCATCGCCGATCGGCGTGATGCCGAACGGGAACTCGCCTGCGCGCATCGCGCGTCCGGTCAATGTCTTGCTGATGCGCAGCGCGCCGACGTCGCCGTAGTCGAGCGGTTCAACGGCGTAGCTGTTCGTGAACAGCTTCGTCGATTCGTCGGAGCCCAGCGTCGCCTGCAGCGTGCCCTGCTCGTCCGTGACGACGACGGTCACCGTGTGCCGGTGCGTGTCGTAGGTCCAGCCTTCGGCCGTCGGCTGCAATGTGTCCGGCAGCACCGTCTCCGGCAGCTGTTCGTTGATCGTGAACGTATAGGTGCCCGGCTTCGTGAAGGTCAACTTCGGGAACGTCACATCGCCGGTGGCGTCCTTGGCGATCTCCGGCGTCGTGGCCGTCAGCGTACCGGCCCATGGAGCATCGTTCACCATCACGTTCGCCGCTTCGCCGGCGAGCGAGGCTTCGAACGTGAACTTGCCTTCCGCGGCGGCGCCGCCGGTGACCTTCTTCCGCACGTCCAGCTGGGCGTCAACAGGCGTCGCCTCGTAGCGGTTGCTCAGCTCGACCTGCGTGCCGCCGCCGGGATATTCGACCGACGTGACGAGGTTAGCCTGCGCGTCGCGGCTCACCGTCACGACGACCGTGTAGTCGTTCAGGTCGTAGGTCATGCCGTCCTTCGTCGGATTCTCGACCGTCACGCCTTCGGGGACGACTTCGCTGACATGGTAGGTGAACCGCTTCGGCTCGTCATCGTGGCCAAGCGCGCTGCCGGTGAACTGGAGGACCTGCCGCCAGCTGCCGTCAAGACCGACGTTGATGATCGCGCCGCCTTCGGGCAGCTCGGGGCCGCCATCGGGATTGGCCGGATCGGCGGTGACGCGCACCTTGAACTTGCCGACCGTGTTGTTCGGGTTCGTGCCGGTGACGTCCTCGTAACGCTTGATGCCGTGGATGTCGGCCGTGGCCTTGTTGGTGCCGAGGAACCGGTTCGTGAACACGGCGACGCCGCCTTCGACGACCGGTTCGCCGTCGATATGCGCGCCGTCGTCGGTGAAGGTGTGCGTCAGCTGTCGGCTGGCGATCATCAGATTGCCGTTCCCGTCGTCCTTGACGACGACGGTGAGCACATAGCGCGCCGCCGAATAGCGCATGTTGGGCTGCGCGTCGCCGGTATCGGTGTTGTCGGACTCCCTGATGACGTACCGATAGGTGCCCGGCACCGTGTAGACGATCGAACCGAAGGTGAACGGCACCTGGTCGTGATTGTGATATCCGCCGCTCAATGTGACGCTCGTCTGCTCGGGCATCGCGTCGGCCGGATTCGCATCACCGGCGCTGATCGTGAACGTGAAGCGGTCGTTGTCGGTGTTCCAGTCTCGACCTTCAAGCACCTTGACGCCGCTGACCGACGGCTCCTCGAGCGTGACCGGCTCGAGCGTGTAGCGGTTCACATACGGCATCGTCAGCATGCCGCCGGAAGTCACCGTTCCCGCACGCGTCGGACCATCATCGACGCTCCAGCCGGGACCGCCGGCATCCGTCTGCATACAGGTCGCCGTGACGCCGGCCGGGATGTCGTAGACGCTGATCGATTCGCCGTCCTTGAGCGAGAAGGTCGAGCCGTTGCCTATCTCGATGATCGTGCCGTCGCTCTTCTCGCCGCGCACGGTGCCGCTGAAGTCGGTCCCGTCCGCGTTCTTCAACGTCAACGTGAACGGGAAGGACTTGTCCGGATCGGGCGTGACGCCCTGCGGCCAGACGACGTCCTCGGTCACCGTGAGCGCACCGGGGATCTCGATCAGCTGCAGGCCGTTGTTGCCGAGGCGCACATTGACCTGTGTATCGCGCCATTGCGGCGACGACGCGTACTTCGCGGTATTGGTCGGATTCTCCTTCTTCTCGCGCGTGTACTGGTTCGCGAGCACGGTGCGGGGAGTACCGGCCGTCGCATAGTACTGATCGGTCGCCGGGTTCTTCGATGCGGCACGGACGGCGGCGTCGCCGGGCACCGGAACCCATTGCGTGCACGTCTTCGCCGAGCATGAGGTCACGATGCCGCTGGCCTCGTCGGTGTGCTCGCCATCCACCATATCGGCGTAGAACACACGCTGGTAGTAGTAGGTGCCGGCGGCGTCGACCTCCTTCGCCGGAGCGTCGAGGCTCTGCGAAGCGTACAGCGGCGTGTCCTGCGTGAAATAGTAGAAGTCGTTCGTCGTCGCCGGCGTGAACACGGCGGTCGTATTGCCGTAGCCTTCGTTCGGCTGGCCGTCGTAGCGGTTCGTCAGGAAGCGGATCTTGCCGTCGGCGCCTTTGTTCGCCGCGATGTACTGGGTCATGTCGTCGTCCGGCTTCGAGACGAGCTCCCGGACTCCGTCCTTGAGCCCGACCTCGTAGAACAGGCGCATCGGATGAGTGCGGTTGATCTGCGTCTCGACGGTGCCGTCGGCGTTGACCTTCGCCGAATACAGGCGCAACGGCAACAGTTCCTCGGGCACGTCGACGGTCACGAGATCGCCCTGACGAGCCGGCGTATAGCCTTCGGCGTCCGGCGTCGTCGTGTCGAAGCTGCGCACGGTGATAGTCATCCTGCTCAGATCGGCGGCCTTGTAGATCTCGTTCGCTTCGACGGTGCCTTCGAAGACGTAGGTCGTCGTGTCGCCTGATGTGGTTTTCGAGACCTGCTCGAATTGCTGCCCGGCGAAGACGATGCTGTTCATGTCGAGCACATGCATGTAGTCGCCGAGCTGGTCGGTGAAGCGCACGACGCCATGCGACGAGCCGGCCGTCGTGCCGCTCGTCGTGCTCGACTGGATCGGCGACGTCGGCTTGCTTGACACCTCGTCCCAGATCGTCTCGAAAACGGTATTGAGCGATTGCGAATCAGAGGCTGTCAGATAGTAATCGGCGTCGGGGGCACGCGCGCCAAGCGCCGTATATGCTGTCGCATCCGGATAGTTGCTGGAGACGGCCTGCATGAACGCATTCGCCTTCAGTGCGTCGCTGCTGTCTGCGGTTACATCAGACACATCGATGGCAGGGTCGGCGTTATCGAAGATGCCGACGGCGTAAATCGACGCGAAGCCGTCCTTGATGGCCTTCGCCTGTGTAATCGCGTCGTTGGCGATTGTCGGATTGAATTTATCACCTTCGCTTCCCGTAGGCAAGCCATCGGTGAAGAAGATGACGATCTGGGAGGCATCGGCGCGAGCACCCGAGGACAACATCGATTGTGCCTGCTCCAATGCCCGATCGGAGCGGGTGAGCCCAGCCGTTGTCAGCGCATCCACTTTGGTCTTCAGCCCATCGAGGTCATCGGTCAGACTACTCTGGACGGTGACATTGGTGCCGTATGAAATCAGTCCGATGCGGTTTTTCCTATTCGGATTGGCTACGGTTCCATTCGCCGTGATCGTCTGGTCGATGAAATGATTGACTGCGGTCTGCAACGCCGTGATCTTGAACGTATCGCGATAATACACTTGCGTATGCTGGGGGTTGGTGTCGTTCGGGCCTGTTTTGACAGTAATGCTTCTGTTCGTGTCATCCCGGCGGCATGAGGTCCCAGCCGCGTTGCAGGTGATTCTCTGATGGTGCCCATTGGCTTTCAGGATGAACAGTTCTTTCAACTGCGTCTCAGTGAATGGCGGGTATACCTCACGGTATCCGAAACCGCTCGTCATCGAACTGGACGTATCAAGCACGAGCACGATGTCGAGCGGCTTCGTCACGTTCGAGACGCCGGTGATCTTCTGCGCGCTTGACATCGCCGAAAGCCCGACGAGGAACGCGTCCTTGTCGGTATGCTTCGGCGCCACACGCACTGTCTTGCCATCGTAGGTCTTGAGCTCAACGGCATCCGTCGAGACCGACTTGTCGGTCCACACTCGGCCGGTCGATCGCGGATCGGTCTGGTTGCCGATGCCCTGCTCCCACTGCGTGAATGTCGTCGGATCGGCGACGCGTTCGGCATTGCTCGCCTCCGCGCGCGTCGGCGTCATGACGATCGCCATCGTCGCGATCATCACCAGGCCGATCACGGCCGCAGCCGTTTTTTTCGTATATGTGCTCACTGAGTCGAAGAGTCGCTTCCCCCACTCGAGCACCTGCTGTCCATTCATCACAGTGCCTTTGTCTCGGTTTTCCCCCTGTGGACAGAAGCGCAAATGAGCCCCCCCCCCCCCCGCAGGAAATCAGGATCCGGACACCGCGGATGCAATCCCTACTTCATCAGCGAGGTTCCGGTTTTACCTTTCAGCATACACGCTATCAGCAGAATCGCGGGGCGTCGATGGCGTCTCAATATGTGCGCCCGCAAGCGTCCCATCCACGCATGCACAGCGCGATCGCGCCGCTGTTGCCACATACCATCGCGCAAAGAACCATGGAAACGCACATCCGCCATCGGCAATTTCCCCAATGTTTTCACAAACGACGGCACCCCATCGGCGTGTCGCAACCTGCATCTGCCGATCCGTCCGACTCAGTTGCTCGTCAGGAACTTCTCGTTGCCGCGCGTGAAATCGAGGACGGCGCCGGCGAGCTGCACATGCCCGTCGAGCGTCGGATCGGCGTCAAGCACGGCCTGTGCACGTTCGCGCGCATCGGCGATCATCGGCGCATCCTTGACGACGCGCAGCAGCCTGAGGCTCGACTTGCCGCCCGACTGCGCGTCGCCCAGCACGTCGCCGGCGCCGCGCAATTCGAGGTCCTTGGCGGCGATGTCGGCGCCGTCGAGCGAATCGGCGATGACCTGCAGCCGTTCCTCGGCGATCGACGCCGGCTCGGCCCGCGAAACGAGGAACGCCCACGCGTCGGTGCCGCCTCGGCCGACGCGTCCGCGCAGCTGATGCAGCTGCGACAGGCCGTAGCGGTCGGCGTCGAAGATGACGATGCAGCTCGCCTGCGGCACATCGACGCCGACCTCGATGACGGTCGTCGCGACCATGACCGGCGTCGCGCCGCTCGCGAACCCCTCCATGACATGCTGCTTCGTCTTGTCGTCGTCACGCCCGGTGAGCGTGCAGATCGCGACGCCGCGGAACTGCGGCAGCGACTGCAATCGTTCGCGGATCTCCTCCACCGAACGCAGCGGCGGACGCGGATGGTCGGCTTCGTCGCCGAGCTCGACGACCTGCATGTCGTCGTCGGCGGAGGTCGCACCGTCGTCCTCCGGCACGTCGATGCGCGGGCAGACGACGTACGCGCGCTCACCGGCGTCGACGCGCGCGCGCAGATGCCAGAACATGTCGGACATCAGCTTGCCGTCGTCCTCCGGCACGATGAACGTGCGGATCGGACGGCGGCCGCCCGGCAGTTCGGTCAGCCATGAGATGTCGAGGTCGCCGAACCACGTCATCGCCGCCGTGCGCGGGATCGGCGTCGCCGTCATGACGAGCAGATGCGGATCGCGCTCCGACTTGCCGCGCAACGTGTCGCGCTGCTCGACGCCGAAGCGGTGCTGCTCGTCGATGACGGCGAGCGCGAGGTTCGGCGTCTGGAACGACTTCGAGAACGCGGCGTGCGTCGCGACGACGATGCACGGCTCGCCGCTCGCGGCCTTCGCGAGGACGCGGCGGCGCGCGGCGAGCTTCATGCCGCCGGTGAGCAGCAGCACCGGCACGTCGGCGTCCAATGCGCCGACCGATGCGGCGATCGATTGGTAATGCTGTTCGGCGAGCACCTGCGTCGGCGCGACGAGCACGGCCTGATGCCCCGAGCCGACGGCCTGCAGCATCGCGGCGACGGCGACGACGGTCTTGCCGGAGCCGACCTCGCCCTGCAGCAGCCGCTGCATCGGGTGGTCGGCGCGCATGTCATCGCCGATTTGGTCGATGACGGCGCGCTGGCCGTGGGTCAGCGGGAACGGCAGCGTGGCGATGTAGTCGTCGCGCAACGTGACGTCGCCGCAGGGGAAGGCCTCGCTCGCGCTCGCCGCGTCGCGCGCCATCAGCAGCGCGCACTGGCAGACGAAGGCCTCCTCGTAGCGCATCGTCCGGATCGCATGGCGGAAGTCGGCGACGGCGTCGGGGTCGTGGATCGCGCAGAAGGCCTGCGCGCGGTGCATCAGATTGAGTTCGGCGCGCACCTGTTCCGGCAGCACGTCCGGAATCGCCTTTTCGAGCGCGGCGCGCACGGATTCGCCGTCGTCCCACAGCGAGCGCGCCGGGGCGTCGTCGGAAGGTTCGGCGGCGGACTGCGGCTCCTCGCCGGCGAGCATATGCAGCAGCATCAGGATCGTCTCGTGGATGTGTTCGCTCGAGATACGCGAGTTCGCATGGTAGACAGGGCGCGGACGGCAGACGCGGGCGAGGCCCTGCGCGACGGAGTCGACGTCGTATTTGAGCGTGCGGGCGGGCGTGTTGCGCGGACGGCCGGCGGCGCGCGCGGCGGCGGGATCGTCGAAGGCGAGCTGCGCCGGCGCGGGCGGCGGCGTGTCGGGGGCGACGGTCAGGATCTCGGGATGCGTGAACTGCAGGCGGTCGTTGAACACGCTCGGATCGCCGGCGATGACGATGCGCATGCCGGTGGCCAGCCGTGACGCCATCCAGTCGATATACGACTTGCGGTGGGCGAAGAAGACGAGGTTCGCGGCGGCGGGGCGCAGCCCGTGGTCGCGCGCGTAGTCGGCGTCGTCAACGAGCACCTCGAGGCGGTAGGAGCCGCGCGAGCTCATCGGCGCGACGCGCACGCCGCGCACGACGACCGGGCAGGCCATCTTCTCGCCGAAGCGCACGTCGCTGAGCGCGCGCACCGGCACCGGCTCGGTCACGCGGAACGGATAGTAGCTGAGCGCCTCGCCGACCGTCGTGACGCCGAGCGCCTTGAGCGCGCTGACGCGCCGCTTGTTCGTCAGCAACGACGCCAGCGGTGATTCCACGGTCACGGTACTCATAGTCCCCCATTGTCGCACGCGCGCGGACGAGGCGCCACGGCGCGTCCCGCCGGGTCCGATTCCGGGCCAATCCGTCGACGCACCCGACGGATCCACCCGGAAACCAGCCACTTTCCGGGCCGAGCCATCGACCCGGCCGACGGAACGGGCCGCGGCGTCCCAAACCGTCGAGGACGCCGACGAACCATCCCGCCGACCAGCCACTTTCCGGGCCGAACCATCGACGCACCCGACGGAACGGGCCGCGGCGTCCCAAACCGTCGAGCGGACCGACGAACACACCCGCGAACCGGCGCCTTTCCGTCCCGAACCATCGACACGGCCGCCGAACCCACCTGCAGCGTCCCGATCCGTCGAGGACGCCGACGAACCATCCCGCCGACCAGCCACTTTCCGGGCCGAACCATCGACCCGGCCGACGAACCCACCTGCAGCGTCCCAAACCGTCGAGGACGCCGACGAACCATCCCGCCGACCAGCCACTTTCCGGGCCGAACCATCGACCCGGCCGACGATCCCACCCGCGACGGCGGCCGGCGGCCGAGAGCCGCGGCGTCCCGTACCTGCTCCGCCACTTCGACGCCGGACACCCCCGCCCCGCTACCTCCGGCAACCCCGGGCAACGAAAAGCCCCGCCGGACGAGATGGACTCATCCGACGGGGCTTCCTCATGCGTTCCGCATGGTTCAATGCATATCAGTTGGCGCTCACACGCTGAACCTTGCCTGCCTTGAGGCATTTCGCGCACACGCGAAGGCGGACGTTCTGGCCGTCCACGGTGGTGCGAACCGGCTGGAGGTTCGGCAGGAAGCGGCGCTTGTTACGAATATGCGAGTGCGACACGGAATAACCCGTACGCGGGCCCTTGCCACACACTGCACAACGAGCTGCCATAATGGACTCCCTATAAATTACTGTTGACTTGCAAGTCTGCGTGCGGCTGCGTGCATACAAGAACGTACGCCGTCACACACAACTTCCCAATGATACATCCAGATGCCGGACAACGCCACTTTTCCGTTGCATTCTTCACAATTGCGCCCAACCGCGCCCATCAAGTCCCAGCAAGCTCCATCGAGAACGCTGACTGCCCGCATCCGCACCGCCCCGTGTCCCGTTCCCGCATGCAGCGTCTACAATCATAACCAGAGCGTCTTCTCAGGGGGCCGCCAATCGGTACCGGAAAGTGCCGGATCATATCGGGAGTGGGTAAAGGAAGAGGTAGTGGAGCCTCGCGCGCAGCCACAGGCGGGAATCGCGCCGGGTTCCGGTGAGAAAGGAACCAGTCATGCTCAGTGACATCGTCAATAAGATCCGCGCGCAGCGCGACCATGAACCGACCGTCGTCTCCCTCGGCCAGACCTGGGTGGACACGCTGATGCACGTGCCGGAGATGCCGCAGGCCGGCCGTTTCGTCGAGGCGGCCACGGTGACCCGTTCGATCGGCGGCAGCTTCCAGGTGCTCGACGCGGCGGGACATATGGGCGCCCGCACCGAGTTGGCGAGCATGATGGGCACCGGCCCGTGGGCCGACTGCATCGCGGATGCGCTGCGCCAGGCGCACATCACCCACACCGGCCGCACATTGCCCAATCAGGACAACGGCATGCGCATCATCCTGTCCGACGGCGACGCGAAATCCTACGTCGCGCATCACGGCGCCGAGTCGCGCGGCGATGCGGACGCCTACAGGAACGTCCATCCGAGGAAGGGCGACGTCGTGCACATCGGCAGCAACGCGCTGATGAACGACGGCGCGATCGCCGTCCACCAGTTCCTGTCGCGCCCCGAATGCCAGCCGCAGGCGCGCGACTTCCGCATCGTGCTCAATTCGACGAGCGCGCTGCGCCTCGTCAATGCGCAGCTGCTCGAGACGTTGATCCTCGCACGCCCGATCTGGTCGATGAACCGCCAGCAGGCGTATTCGCTCGCCGAACGGCTGTCGATCAGCATCGACGAGACGCCGACGCTGCGCGTCTCCGGCGGCTTCGACGAGTCGATGCACGAACTGTGCACGGCGCTGAGCAACGTGCTGCACGCGCCGATCGTGCTGCGCGCCGGCTCGCGCGGCGCATGGATCCGCCAGCACGGCGAAGGCGTCATGCACATCGACGGTTTCCCGACGAAGGCGACGCACATCCGGTCCGCCGGCCCCGTGCACACCGGCGCGCTGTGCGCGCTGCTCGCCGAGGGATGGGACCTCGAGGCAAGCGTGCAGATCGCGAACGCGGCCGCCGCGCTGTCGATCGCGCACAACGCGGACGGAGTCCCCGTCTGCCCGCCCTACGACGAGGCGACCGCGTTCATCAAGGAGCGCCTCGCCGACTGATCTTCCACGAAAATCCACCCATGCAAAAACAGGGCCGGGACCGCAAGGCCCCGGCCCGTCTTCGTCGATCGGCGCCCATCGGCGCGCGTCACTCCCCGCGCTCGGCCGCGAGCACGTCATCGGCGTTGAGCACGCCGTAGCGCAGGCATTGGCGCAGCAGCCGCAACACGTCGCCTTCGATTGAGTTCGCGAGGATGTCCGCGGCGGCGTCGGCCGCGCACGGGAATCCGGCGTCGACGAGTCCCATCGCCGCCTCGGCGAGCACATCGAGCGCGCGCGCCTGCGGGGCGACCGGGATGCCGACCTCGCGCAGCCTGGCGACGGCGTCGTCATGGTCGGGCAGCTTGTCCCAGCCGAGCTGCGCAAGCAGCTGCGCGACCTCACGGCGTGCGGACGGCGCATAGGAGGCGCTGTCGAGCGTGCGCATCGCATAGCAGGCCGCCGCCGATTCACGGTCGCCGGTATTCCACAACGCGTAGGCGAGGCGGTAGTAGACGAAGTCGACGTCGTCGCGCGCGACGGCGATCGTCAGCGCGAACTTGAGCACGCGCGCCGCGGCCTCGTAGTCCTCGTTGTCGGCGTGCACGACCGCCTCCTCGAAATACGCGGACGCGCAGGTCGGCGCGATGCGCTCCATCGCCTGCGCCTGCGCGACGGCGGCCTGGTAATCGCCGTCGTCGCGGTAGATGTGCGTCAGGCCGACGCGCGCGTTGTACAGCGCGTCCGGCGCCTTCCAGTAGCGCGTGTCCGGGCCGTCGTCGACGAGGGAGACGAGAAGCCGCTGCGTCGGGCTCTCGCAGTACAGCGGCCGCTGGTTCGCCGGCGCCTGCTCGCTCATCTCGATCTGCATGATGACCGATTCGAGTTCGATCGACGTGCCGATCGGCGTGTCCTCCTCGTTGTCACGCCGCAGATCCATGACCTCCGATCCCTTGATCGAGGCGTTGTCGTGCAGGATGTCGAGGTCCTGCGCGCGGTCGGCGCGCAGCAGCGAGGACAGTTGCGGCGGCAGCGGACGCGTGTCCGCCCACAGCGGCGTGCGGTTCGCCAGCAGCGACCGCGGCACCGGCAGCGGCGTGATGACGTCGAGGCCGCGGCGCGCGTTGAAGGCGAGCGCGAAGGCCGTCGGCTCGAGCATCGGCATGACGCGCGCAGGGTCGTCGTCGAGCGACGCATCGTCGAAGGCGCCGGCGCGGTAGCGCGGCAGCACGTCCGCCGTGAATCGCGCGCGGTCGAAGCGCAGCGAGAGCACCGGATCCTCGGTCTTGTACAGCGAGCCGCGGTATCCGGTGACGGTGACGGCGTTGACCGACGGGCCGGCCGTGAACGCGATCTGCGCGAGCAGTCCGGCGAGTTCGAGCGCATACGTCGCGGCGTGCGCGGCGCGCATCTCGCGCACGTCGACGACATGGCCGTCGCGCCAGTCGCTCGACTGGAACTGCGTTTCGTCGGGGGCGGAGAAGATGATCGCCATCTCGCCGGTGTCCGTGTTGACGTCGGCGCGGTATTCGAAGCGATGCGGCAGGATCAGCGATTCGCCGATCGTGATGAAGCGCGTCAACGTGTCCCACATGCCGCCCGGCGCGGCCGCCGCGTCGTTGATTCGCGCGAAACGGTTGTTGACGTCCGCGTAGTCGAGCACATGCTCGACGTGCTGCGACCAGATATGGTCGCGACGGCGCACCGCGTCGTAGCAGGCGGCCTCGTCGAGCGTCGTGACGAAGCCGTTCTCGTTGTCCTTCGCGTCGGCCGCATGGCGCACGGCGCCGATGCGGTTGAGCGCGGATTCGATGGCGAGCACGACGTGCCGGTCAGCGGTCGCCATGTCGCCGTTGAACACGGCCCAGAACAGGTTCGTGCCCTCGACGATGATGAAGCGCACCGATTCACGTGCGCTGACCGGACGCAGCGCGGCCGCGCCGGCCTCGATGAGCTCACGGGCGGCGAAACGGTCGGCCGGCGCCGCCGTGGACGCGTTCACGGCGCCCTTCCAGACGATCGCGTCGACGGCGTCGGCGACCGGCTCGCGCGTCACCCTCCTGAACTCGTCAAAGATGCGGCCGAGGCCGACACCGGGACGACGCCCGGCGATCGTCGGGAAATGGTAGGTGAGCAGCCAGCTCGCCGCGAGGACCTCCGTCATCGGGTGCGCTCCATGCGCGTAGGGTCCGAAGTCGAGTGCGGCGGCGAGGATCGTCAGATCGTTGCCGGTGCGCTGGTATTCACCGAAACTGACGCCGCGTTCGGCATCGAAGATGCTGCGTACGCGCATCGCGCCGGTGAGGTCTTCACTGCCTTCGTCCCATTGGTCGAGGTGGATGTCGGCATGGTCGTCGCGCAGCGGGTCACCGGCGTCCTCGTCGATCGGATGTTCGGTGTGGTACACCTTCATGTCGTCGCGAATCCAGGCGAGGATCCGCACGCCACCGGCGACCCGTTCGACGACGTAGCCGAGGCCGCGCTCCGGCTGCGGCAGCGCGTCCGTCACTTCGTAAACGTGATCCACCGGCTGTCCGGGCAGCGCCGGCAGCCGGTCGGTGCGGCCGTGGCCGTCCAGTTGGCGGATCGGGTGCGCCGCATGCCGTGCGCGCGTCGGCTGCGGCGCCGCATGCTGCGGGGGCGCCGGCATCGGAGGCGGCGTCGGGGCGCCGGATCCCGGCGCCGGCGGAATCGGTGGCACGGTGAAACCGTTCGTGCCGTTCATCTGCGTCATCGTTGCGTCCTTTGGTCGTTGCTGGGGTCGTTACGGGGCTTGGCCACCCTATGGCCGGAGGTCCGGGCGCGCTCATTCGTCGCCGAGTTCGTCCTCGCCGTAGGTGCCGTAAAGCAATGTGCCGCCGAGCCAGTTGAGCGTGTCGTCGCGTTCGGCGGCCGCGAGCAGCCGCGTGCCGATGCCGGCGGCCTTCGGGAAGCCGGCGTCCACGAGGTCGATCGTGTTGCGCGCGAGCAGATGCATCAGGCCGTGCGACGGCACGATCGGAATGCCGTTCGCGCGCAGCAGCTGTTTGGCGTCCTCGATCGCCGGCGCACGGCTCAGGTCGCCGTCAAGCAGCTCGCTCAGCTCCTCGATCGCCGTGTCGCGCAGCCAACGCACCGGCATCGTCAGCGTCATCGCGTAGCAGGCGGCGGACAGATCGGCCTTGTCCAGGTTGCGCATCGCGTAGGCGAGGCGGTAGTAGAGCATGGCGACGTCGGAGGCCTCGACGGCGTAAGGCAACGCCTTCGTCAGCACGTCGGCGTCCTTGGCCCAGTCGGGTTCGTCGACGTCCACGTACATCACCGATTCGCTGACGTACGGCGGGATCGACAGCTTGCCGATGTGGTGGATGCGCGCGAGCAGCTCCCTCGCCTTGTCGAGCTGCCCGTTGGCGATGCTGATGCGCGCGAGTTCGATCAGCGCGCGGAACAGCGCGTCCGGCACCTTGAAGTACCGGATCGTCGACGGGTCGACGCTCGGCCGGCCGTCCGCATGCGTCTGCGGATCGTCGTCGTCGGCGAGCGTGACGAGTTCGCGCTCTCCCTGGTTGTTGCAGTACAGCGGGCGGAACGTCGGCGTCTCCTGCGGCAGCGACTTCGACAGTTCCATGACGACCGATTCGAGTTCGATCGCGGCGGAGACCGGCGATTCCTCGTTGTCCTTGATGATCTTCTCGACGTCGGCGATCGAGATCGGCGCATCGTCGTGCAGCACGTCGAGCTCGCACGCGCGTTCGGCGCGCAACCGTTCGCCGAGGTCGGCGGGCAGTTCGCGCATGTCCTTCCACAGCGGCACGCGGTGCGCTTTGATCGCCGGCGGCATCGGCAACGGCGTGACGCCCCTGAGGCCGAGGTCCTCTCCGAAGTCGACGGCCTGCGCGGCCGGCGCGAGCAGCCGCAGCAACGCAGCCGGGTCGACGCTGAAGGCATCGTCATCGATGTCGCCGCCGAGGTAGTACGGCAGCACGGCGCCGTAGAAGGCCATGCGTTCGAAGCGCATCGACAGCACCGGCGTGCCGGTGATCGTGCCGGCACGCGCCGTGATCGTCACCGACGTCGTCGCCGTGCTCGATGAGAAGCCAACGTAGGCGAGCAGTCCGGCGAGCCGCAGCGCGTAGACGGAGGCCTGCGCGCCGCGCGTGTCGCGCACGTCGCGCCAGACGCCGTCGTCGTCGACGCACGAGGCCGGGAAGCCCATCGCCGTCGGCGCGCTGAACGCGATCGCCATCGCTCCGGACGCGTTGTCGACGTCGACGCCGTATTGGAGGCGCAGCGGCAGCCGCAGCCGTTCGGCGACGTTGCCGAAGCGCGTCAGCGACTCCCATGCGCCGCCGCGTCTGGCGTGCGCGTCGTAGAGCTCCATGTACGGGTTGCGCGCGTCGATTTGGCCGCGTGCGAAGCGCGCATGCTCGCCCCAGTGGCCGAAGGCGTCACGGAACACGAAACCGGTCGTGCGCTCGTCGAGCGTCGCGAGCAACGCGACGTCGTTGTCACGGTGCGCGGCGGCGTTGCGCGCGTCGACGGCGCGGTTGAACGCGCCCTCGACGGCGATGACGAGGTCGCGTTGCAGCCCCTGCACGGCCTCCTCGTCGAAGTTGATCCAGAACTGGCCGGTCGTGTCGAGACGACGCAGGTTGAATTCGGTGTTCGCGGCGATCGCGCGCAGCTGCGGCGCGCCGATCTCGACGAGCTGGCGCGCGAGCGCGCGTTCGACCGGCGTGACGCGGCCGGTGTTCGACGTGCCGCGGTGGATGATCATGTCGATCGCGTCAGGCAGCGGCATCTTCTCGATCTGGTCGAAGAGGTCGGCGAAACGGCCCGAGCTCGTCGTGATCCGCTCGCCGCGCAGCGCCGGCAGGCGGCATGCGAGCAGCCAGCATGCGGCGATCGCGTCGGCACGCGGATGTGACGCGGAACCGTAGGTGCCGGCGTCGAGGGAGCATTGGGCGATGTATACGCTGCGGTCCCGGTCGACCGTGTATTCGCCGATGCAGATCGGGATGTCGGGGTCGTCGCCCTGGAAGCCATGCACGGTGTCCCAGATGAAGATCGCACCGATGCGGTCGTTGCCTTCGTTCCACGGGTCGAGTTTGAGTTCGACGTCCGCGGTGCCCGGATCCTCGGCGAGCACGGTGGAGGTCGGATGCACGGCGTCGTCGTCGCCGATCCACGCGAGGATGTTCATCTGTCCGACCGGCGTGAGTTCGACGATGTATCCCTGACCGCCTTCGGGCTGCTCGAGCGCCTGCACGACGCCGACGCGCATGTCCTGCGGCTGTCCGGGCACCGGATCGATGAGCCGCACCGGGCCGTGCGTATGCCCGTTCGTCGGGGCGGGCGGCGGCACCACGGCGCCCATGCCGGGGGCCTGCGGCGGCGACGGCTGCATGGGCTGCGCCGCGGCTTCGGCGTCGCGCTTCGCCTTGTCCTTCTTCCTGCCGAATCCAAACACGTCGCGTATGCTCCTTCCCGACGGCCGGCCCCGGCCGTCGTCGTCTGCTGCGTCTGCGGCGCTCCTCGCCGTCCGTCGCCGGACCGGTCGTCTGCGAGACCTCGTCGCCCGCAGAGGGCATTGCGCCTGCGCCACCGCTGTGGCGCGCCTTTCCATGGTTTCGTCAGTGTAGCGCAGTCGCGGCGCGCCTTCACCGCCATCCCAGCACGTGAGAACCGCCGCGGCGGCCGATGCGATACCGTGGTGTCCATGACGCATATGATCCTCGCCTTCGACAAGATCTTCCTGTGGTTCCTGCTGTACAGCTTCGTCGGCTGGCTGTGGGAGACCTGCCTCAACATCGTCATGAAGCGGCGCTTCGTCGACCGTGGCATCCTCAACGGCCCGCTGTGCCCGATCTACGGCTTCGGCGCGATGCTCGCGATCTACGCGCTGCCCGGCGAGCATTCGTTCCTCGCCGTCTTCCTCAGCAGCGGCGTCCTCGCGTGCACGCTCGAATACCTCACGTCGTGGGGCATCGAGAAGCTGTTCCACATGCGGCTGTGGGACTATTCGGACAAGCCGTTCAACATCAACGGACGCGTCTACCTCAACGGCTTCATCTTCTTCGGTCTCGGCTGCACGGCCATCAAACTGTGGGTGCAGCCGCACGTCGTCGCCGCGCTCGACGCGGTTCCCCCGACGACGCTGATCGCCGTCGCGACGACGCTGCTCGTGCTGACGCTCGTCGACGCCGTGATCACCTTCGCCGGCCTGATCAGCATGAACAGCCGTCTCGGCCGCGCCGAATCGGACATCAAGGCGCTCAAACGGCGCGGCATCGCGAGGATCGACGTCGGCATCACGGCCGCCGACGAGCATATCGAGGCCGCCGAGGCGCGCTTCAACGCGGCCACCGACGACCTCGGCGCGCGCATCGGCACGAGGGTGCGCGACGCCAGCGAGGCCGTCAGGGACACGAGCGACCAGTTCTCGACGCATGTGCACGACCTGTTCAGCCTGCAGCAGCGCCGCCTCATCGACGCCTACCCACGGATGCGCACCGCGCACGACCCGCATGTGCTCAAGGAGGTCCGCGCGCAGTTCGCGAAATACCGCGAGCGCCGCGCGTCGCGCTGACCCCTGCGCCGGCGCAACGCGCGCGACATGACTTCGGCGTACGCTGGCCTCATCCCCGTCCCGTCCGATCCGAAAGGCCACCATGATCAACGACCGCTACAAGGACATGCTCAACGAGAAATCCGTCATCCGTTCGATCAGCGAACGCGCGAGCGCACGCAAGCGCGAGATCGGCGCGGACCACGTCTTCGACTTCTCGATCGGCAACCCCAACGTCCCGTGCCCGTCGCAGTTCACCGACGCGATGCTCGACCTCTACGCCACCGAACCGCCGCATGTGCTGCACGGCTACAGCCCGTCGACCGGCATCCTGTCGGTGCGCCAGGCGATGGCCGATTCGCTCAACCGCCGCTTCGGCATGGACTACGAGGCGGCGCACCTGTTCCCGACCGCCGGCGCGACCGGCGCGCTCGCGCACGCGTTCCGCGCGGTGACGAAGCCGGGCGACGAGATCGTCACCTTCGCACCGTACTTCCCCGAATACCAGCCGTACGTCGAGGGCACCGGCGCCGTATTGACCGTCGTGCCGCCGGACACCGAACGGTTCCAGATCGATTTCGACGCGTTCGAGCGCGCGCTCAACCCGAAGGTCACGGCCGTGCTCATCAACACGCCGAACAACCCGTCGGGCACCGTCTACTCCGCCGAGACGCTCGAGGCGCTCGCCGACATGCTGCGCGCCAAGCAGCGCGAGTTCGGCCATGACATCTTCCTGATCTCCGACGAGCCGTACCGCGAGATCGTCTTCGACGGGGCCGAGCAGCCGTATCCGGCGCGCTTCTACGACAACACGCTCACCTGCTACTCGTTCTCGAAGTCGCTGTCGCTGCCGGGCGAGCGCATCGGCTACATCGCCGTCAACCCGCGCGCGACGGACGCCGACCTGCTCGTGCCGATGTTCGCGCAGATCAGCCGCACAATCGGCCACAACTGCCCGTCGTCGTCGATGCAGCTCGCCGTCGCGCGCGTGCTCGACGACACGAGCGACCTGTCGATCTATGAGACGAACATGAATATCATCTACGACGCGCTCATCAACCTCGGATTCACGGTGCAGCGCCCCGGCGGCACCTTCTACATCTTCCCGAAGGCGCTCGAGGAGGACGCGAACGCGTTCGCGCGCAAGGCGATGGACTACGACCTGTACATGGTGCCCTCCGATTCCTTCGGCATGCCCGGCTATCTGCGCATCTCCTACTGTCTGGAGACCGACCAGGTGCGCCGCGGCGTCGCGAGGCTGCGCGAGTTCGTGTCCGAGGTGTACGGCGGCTGACTTCCGCCCGCCGCAATCGCACGCACGCCCGCGGCCGGCCGCCCGTACAATGGGTCGGGGACGGCCGCGGCGGCACGTTCCGGGAAGGCCGGCATGGGTAACATTCTCGACTATGCGCGCACGGAGACGCGGGATTTCTCCCAATGGCCGTTCCATACGGCCGACGCGCTCGTGTTCGCGCTGCTGAGCTATGACCGGATCCCCGCCGACGTGCCGACGCTTGCGACGCTCGAACGGCGCTACGGAAGCCTGTCGAGGCGCCTGCGCTCCTTCGACTGGCACCGGCTCTCCCATTCGGTGCGCGCGCTCGTGCGCGCGCCGTTCGACGGCCCCGCGCTGCGCCAGATCGAGCATGAGCTCGGCGAGTACGAGACCCTCCACCCGTACATCGCGAAGCATGCGGGTTTCGGCGATCCGCGCGAATCGCACGAGTTCTACCGTTCGATCGCCGCGAATCCGCGCTTTTCGGTCGTGCGCGTCGCGGCGGCCGAGGAACGGTTCGACGAGGCCGCGCAGACGCAGTTCGCCGCGTTGACGTTCCGGCTGCCGACCGGCGAGCTCGTCATCGCCTTCCGCGGCACCGACGATTCCCTCGTCGGCTGGAAGGAGGACTTCAACATGGCCTACCAGTATCCGGTGCCGGCGCAGAAGCAGGCGGCCGACTACCTCGAGAAGGTGGCCGCGCTGTGGGACGGCGACATCATCCTCACCGGGCACTCGAAGGGCGGCAACGTCTCCGTGTATGCGGCGATGAACGCGCGCGACGACGTCAAGGACCGCATCCGCCACATCTATTCCTTCGACGGCCCCGGATTCCCGCCCGACGTCGTGCACAGCTACGAGTACGGCACCGTCGTCAACCGCATCACGAAGGTCGTCCCCGATTCATCGATCATCGGCATGCTGCTCAACGAGTCGCCGAACGAGCGTCTCGTCGTCGTCAGGTCGGACGCCGACGGCCTGGCCCAGCATTCCTGCTACAGCTGGCGGATGCACGGCGACGACTTCGACATCGCCGAGGGCGGCCTATCCGAAAGCTCGAAGACCTTCAACGACGCCCTCAATTCGTGGCTGTCCGGCATGACGCAGCGCCAGCGCGAGCACGGCGTCGAAGCGCTGTTCCGCGTGCTCACGTCGAGCGGATACAAGAGCACGACCGAACTGATGAAGGCCGGCCCGCGCGTCATCCCCGGCATGCTCGGCCGGTATGTGGGTCTGACGAGCGAGGAGCGCCGGTACATCAACCAGGCGCTGTGGATGCTCGCCACGGCCACGTTCCGCCATTGACCGGCGCCCCCGATCCATCTCCCGGTTTTTCGCCAGCAGCCATCGTCCGGCCGAATCGCAACCGCATGCCTATACACTGGTAGACAACGAAGGAGCGCGGGCCCCGTCCCGCACCCCGTCTCGCACGCGACACATGGCCCCGAAGAGCACACGGCACATGGGCCGCCGTCATCGATCGAAGCGATCGACCCAATCCGAAGGAGCGAAACCCATGTCTAGGCCTCGTCGTGATTCAGAGATCCTCCCAGCCAAGGATCGGCTCGAGAACGCCTTCTGGACGCTGCTCGAGGACCATGATTACGACAGGATCACGGTGACCGACATCGTGCATGCGGCGCAGGTGAACCGCAACTCCTTCTACTACCACTACTCCGGCCTGCCCGAACTGGCCGATTCGTCGATCCTGCACGAGGTGGAGCGGCTGCCGATGCCGCTCTACACGCGTGTGGACGGCGACCCGAACGTCGAATGGCGCCATTTCTGCGTCCGCCTGCTCAACGACCCCGATCAGCTGCAGCATCTCAACCGCCTGTCGCTGCTCGTCGGCCCGCACAGCACCGACGAGCTCGTCGACTCGCTGCGCGACTTCCTGCGCATGACGCTGCTGACGATCGTCGGCTCCGACACGGTCTCGATCGAGCCGAAGACGAGGATGCTCGTCGATTTCTGCGTCGGCGGCATCCTGTCGTCGTTGTACAACTGGCCGCAGCTGCGCAACGACGTCACCGTCGACGACCTGCTCGACAGCGACGTCGCGATCCTCGTGATGGGGCTGTTCCTGACGATGGCCGATGAGGATCCGATGTCCTTCTGGCGCCGCGTGGTGCTTGGCTACAACCGCGTCCACAACCATGTGCCGAGCTTCATCGCGCCCGGCGACCATTACCGCTGAGCGGGGCAGCGCCCCCGCTGTGCGCGCCCCCGGCGGCCTGACGGCCGCCGGGGGCGCGGTCGTCATGGTTCCCGCGCTGCCGTTATGATGGCGGTGCCGCCGACCGGCGGTCATCGATCCGATTCTTCCGGGAGCGTCATGGACATCGTGCTGAACTGGCTGCGTGCGAACAGCGGCAAAATCATCCTCGTCGTCATCGTGACCGTCGCCGCGATGATCGCGGCGCGGATCACGTCGCGTGTGCTCGACAAGGTGTTGCGCCGCTCGCAGATCCCGAACGCGTCGATCTTCATCAACCTCGCGCGCATCCTCATCTGGACGCTCGCCATCACGATCGTGCTCAAGCCGGTCTTCGGCGTCAACCCGGTCACCCTGTTCACGGCGCTCGGCATCGGCGGCTTCGCGATCTCTCTCGGTCTCAAGGATTCGATCGCGAACACGATCGGCGGCTTCCAGCTGATGTTCTCTCATGTGCTGCAGCCGGGCGACGTCGTCTCGATCTCCGGCGTGACCGGCACCGTCACCGACGTCACCTGGCGGCAGACCGTCGTGCGCGAGCGCAACGGCAACACGCTGATGATCCCGAATTCGGTGCTCAACACGACGGCGCTCGAGAAGTGCCTGCCGACGAACGAATCGCAGGTGACGATCCCGTTCACGGCGAAGCCGGGCGTCGACATGGACGCGCTGACCGACGAGCTGCTCGGCAAGATCGACGAGTCGGCGCACGACCTGATCTGCCCCTCCCCCAGGCCGCTGATCCGTTTCACCGGCTTTTCGCCGGCCGGCACGACCGGCAACATCATCGCCTACGCGAAGCCGGGGGTCGCGCTGTCGGCGGTGACCGACGCGATCGCGCGCGACGTGGGCGCGTCGTCGATGTTCACCGACCTGGCCGCCTCGGGATCGGTCGCCGCGAAGGACGCAGCCGCCCGCTGACGCGCGGCTACAGCAGCGTCAGCGCGAACGTGCCGACGACGCCGACGACGAGGAAGACGACGACGCCGGCGTTGCCGAAGAAGGCCGGCATCGCCGCGCCGCGCGGCAGCTCGTCGGGCGCCGTGTAGAAGCGGAAGCGGCGGCGCCTGCGGATGAGCAGCACGAACCCGGCGATGATGCCGGCGAACATCAGCACGAGATACAGCGCCATCGCGACGATGAACAGGACGTCCGCGGTCTGCGGATGGCTCAGCAGGTCGGGTTTCGCGATGATCCGCTCGTAGCGGCCCAGCATCGACGTGCCGATGATCGCGCTGTTCGCATTGATCGCCATGTGCAGCGCGACGCTGTAGCGCAGCCGGCTCGTGCGCGTGTAGACGTAGCCGAACAGCAGCCCCAGGCCGAAGGCGTAGAAGAACTGGTACAGGTTGAGGTGGAACAGGCCGAAGAACAGCGCGGACAGGACGATCGCGGGTTTTTCGCCGTAGCGGCGCAGACGGCCGATGATCTGCTTGCGGAACAGCCACTCCTCGACGAGCGGCGCGACGACGACGGTCGCGATCGCCATGACGAACCAGTTCGATCCGCTCATCAGCTCCGTGACGCGGTTGCCGGCGCGCCCCGACGACAGCAGCGCGGACAGGCCGGCGCCGAGCAGATTGCCAACCCAGATGATCGGCAGGCACATCAGCAGATAGGCGAACCACTGCGACAAGCGCAGGCCGAAGCGGCGCGTCGCCGGCAGCGGCGTGTTGCGCAGCAGCTGGTAGCCGATCGGGATCGCGCATACGCACAGCGCGAAGTCGGAGATCGCGAGCGCCATCCAGCCGGCCATGCTGCTGCGCAGCCACATGAAGGCCGACTGCAGCAGCAGCGTGATCGCGCTCCAGATGACGATGATGAACGTGAATCCGGCGCCGATCGACGACGCGGCGCGGCGCGCATTCGCGATGCGGGCCTCCATCTGCGGACGGGGCGTCTGCGGCCCCAGCGCATAGTACATCGGCTGCGGCGCCGGAGTCATCGGAGCGCTCATCGGCGGCCTCACTGCACGACGGCGGCCGTGATGACGGTGCCGAAGAGCACGAAGAGCAGGATGCACGCGAGGATGCTCAGCGCGAGCGAGACGGCGGAGATGATGATGCCGGCGAGCGCGAAGTCTCCGCCGCGCTCGCCGCTCTTCTTCGTCTGCGAGTAGCCGATGATGCTCAGCACGAGGCCGATGAGCGAGAAGAAGAACGAGCAGACGAAGCCGGCGATCGCCATGGCGTTCCATTTCGACGACGGCGCGGCGTAGTACTGCGGCTGCTGCGTCTGGTAGTTCGGGTACTGCGGCGGCATCGGCGCCCCGCCTCCCATGTACGGGTTGTTCATGGTCGGGTTGTTCTGGCTCATCGTCTCCTCGTTTCCCGCGCATGCGCGCGTGTCCTCGGCGCCTGCGGGCGCCACGCATCGTCTCTACATTAGACGAGAACGCCGCGTGGTGCACGCGGCGTCCCCATGTCCATCGTCGGCCGTCGGCCGCGATCGGCCGTCAATCGTTGTCGAGCAGCGAATCGTAGTCGTCGCTCGTCACCTCGCATTCCGACTGCGGATCGTAGGTTTCGTCGAGGATCTTCTTGCCGGTCGAATCCTCGAGGATGAACTCGACCTTCGCGTCCTTCAGGTCGTACTGGTTCTCGAGCTGCTTGGCGAATTCGCTCATCGGCGAGCACATGATGCCGTCCATCATCGTCGTGTAGATGCTGCCGTAGCCGTCATAGGCCGAATCGGTGAAGCGGATCGAGTAGATCAGCGTGTTGCCCTTCGCGGACACGTCGAACGCCATGCCCTCGGTGTCGCCGGAGGACTCCTCGATGGCCTCCTCGAGCTGCTGCTTGACCTGCGGGTTGCGGAAGGCCTGCTCGAGCGTCTTGCCGTCGCGCAGCTCCTGCTCGAGGACGTCGCTGCCGAGGCTGTTGCCGCCGAGCGGGTCGTCGGGATCGTCGGTCGGATCGTCTGTCGGATCATCGAAGGGATCGTCTGTCGGATCGTCGAAGGGATCATCGGTCGCCTTCGGCGACGACGTCTGGCTGTGCGTCGAGCTCGGCGACTCGGCCGGCTTGTTGTCGTCGCTCTTGTTGAGCGCGATGACGGCGAAGACGATGCATGCGATGAGCAGCACCGCGGCGACGATGCTGGCGATGATGATCGGCGTCTTGCTGTTCTTCGGCGGCTGCTGGCCGTTGAACGGCGCATTGCCGTCCGGCGGGATCTGCGGCGGCACCTGACCCGGACCGCCATAAGTGGGGGCCGGCTGCTGACCGTAGCCGTTCGCCGGCGCGTAGCCGTTGCCGCCGGGATATGCGCCGGGCTGCTGCTGCATCTGGGCCGGGGCGCCGTACGGCGCCTGCGGCATCTGCCCGTAGTCGAAGGCCTGCGTCGGCTGCGCCTGCGCGGCGCCGTCGAACCCGGTCGTGCGCGGCTGCTGCTGTCCTTCATACGACGCGGCGTACGGCTCCTGATAGGACGGCATCGGCTGCGTCTGGCTCACCTGCGGCGCGGACGGCGTGTAGGGCTGCGTCTCGTCGTAGCCGCCATAGGCCATCGGTTCGGCCGCGGGCGCGCCATAGGCCTGCGTCGGTTCCTGTCCCGCCGAACGCGTGTCCTCGTAATTGGGGTAGGCGGGGGTCTGCGGATAGCCTTGGCTGCCTTGCGGCTGCCCAGCCGGATCGTACGGCGCATTGGGGTTGCTCATCTTCGTGTCTTCCCTTTCCTGGTCGGCCGGACGGCCGCCTCCGCGTCTGGCGCGGCATGGCCGTCCCGTCGCGATGCCGGGGCATCGTCGACGTCGTGGTTCGGCGGCGTTCGGCAATGGCCGCAACGAGCATGGCTCCCGGTAACGCACGCGAATAGCAACAGTGTATCGAAGCCCCGGCCACCGCAGGCGCCCATTCTGACCTATGAGATGTCGCCGGCGCGCCCGGCGCCCCGGCGACGCATGCACGAGGGGCGCCCCGGGGGGTCATGGGACCCGTTGGCGGACCGGCCGCAATTACCGTCGTGCGAGTAGGCTGAAGACGTCGTAGATCCTGACTTTTCAGCACAGAGGTGACCATGTCCGAACCGACGCCCCAGCAAGCAACCACCGACCGCACGCGCGTCGCCGTCATATACGGCGGCAAGGCGGACGAGCATTCGATCTCCTGCATCACGGCCGCCACGTTCCTGCGCGCGCTCGACCCGGAGCGGTTCGAGCCCGTCCTCATCGGCATCACGAAGGACGGCGCGTGGATCACCGACGGCGCCGATCCGCTCGACTGGGACCTCGCGCACGGCCTGCCGCAGGTCGAACGCGTCGAAGGCTCACGTGACGTCGTCCTCAACATCGGTCAGGGCTCCGACGGCTTCTGGGCGAAGAACGCCGACGGCACGCTCGATTCGCTCGGCCATATCGACGTCGTCATCCCGGCATTGCACGGCCCGTACGGCGAGGACGGCACGATCCAGGGGCTCTTCGAGATGATGGGCGTGCCCTACGTCGGCTGCGGCGTGCTCGCGTCGGCCGCATGCATGGACAAGCACTACACGAAGGTGCTGCTCGGCGCCGCCGGCATCCCGGTCGCGCCCGGCATCACGATCGACACGCGCCGCTTCGACGCCTCCGACCGTTTCGCCGCCGACGGCGAGGCCTTCCTGGGGCTCGTCGACGAGGCCGGGCTCGCCTATCCGCTGTTCGTCAAGCCGTCGCGCGCCGGCTCGAGCTTCGGCGTCACGAAGGTCGAGCGCGTCAACGACCCGGAGGCGCTCGCGGCCGCCGTGTATGAGGCGAGCCTGCATGACTGGCGCGTGCTCATCGAACAGGGCATCGACGCGCGCGAGATCGAATGTGGCGTCATCCGCCCGAAGCCGACCGACTCGGCGCGCGCGAGCCTGCCCGGCGAGGTCGTGCTCGACAAGCGCGAGGACGGCGACGACCAGTTCTACGACTTCGACAGCAAGTACATGGATGCGCAGGCGAGCCACACCGAGATCCCGCCGAAGCTGTCCGACGAGCTGATCGAACGTGTCCGCGACACCGCGGTGCGTGCGTTCAACGCCGTCGACGGCACCGGCCTGAGCCGCGTCGACACCTTCGTGACGGCCGAAGGCGACGTCCTCGTCAACGAGATCAACACCTTCCCCGGCTGCACGTCGATCTCGCTGTTCCCGAAGGCGTGGGAGGCCACCGGCATCCCGTTCCCGGACATGGTCACACTGCTCATCGAAGGCGCGCTGGGCCGCTGACGGCGGCCGCAGCCGCCACGCAAATAGGACAAAGGGCCGTGCACAGCGGATGCTGTGCACGGCCCTCCTGATTCGTATTCGCGTTATCGATAATCGATCAATCGGTCACTCGACGGTGATGTCCTTCGGGAACATCTCGGAGATCATCTGGTCGAAGGAGATGCCGTCGTCGAGCACGCGCGTCACGGCCTTCGCGAGCGGCGTGTCCACATGGTACCGCTCGCCGAGCTCGACGACCGCGGATGCGGTCGCGACGCCTTCGGCGACGCCGTTGCTGGCCTTCGTCGCCTCCTCGACGCTCATGCCCTTGCCGAGGTTGTAGCCGAAGGTGTAGTTGCGCGACAGCGACGAGCCGCACGTCGCGATGAGGTCGCCGACGCCGGCGAGGCCGTAGAAGGTCTCCGGCAGCGCGCCCGCCTCGGTGCCGACCTCCTTGATCTCGGTCAGACCGCGTGTCTCGATCATCGCGGCCGTGTTCTCGCCGTAGCCGGCGCCGTGCGACATGCCGACGGCGAGCGCGACGACGTTCTTGAGCGATCCGCACAGTTCGAGGCCGATGACGTCGACCGTGATGAAGGCCTTGAAGTAGTCGGTCGTGCACATCTTCGCGAACGCGCGCGCGTTGTCGATGTCGGTGCAGCCGACGACGGCGGCGGCCGGCTCGCGTGCGGCGACCTGCTTGCTCAGGTTCGGTCCGGACAGCGCGAGGAAGCGGTTGGACGGCAGGTCGAGCGCCTCCTCGACGACCTGGTCCATGCGCTTGCCGGTGTCCTTTTCGATGCCCTTCATCAGCGAGACGACGAGCACCTCGTCCGGCAGCAGCCCCCTGAACTCCTCCAGCGCCTTGCGCGCGACCTGCGCGGCGATCGCGACGACGACGACGTCGGCGTGCGCGACCGCTTCGGCGCGGTCGCCGGTCGCCGTCATCGTGTCCGGCAGCTTCTCGACGCTCGGCAGCCGCACCGGATTGCGGTGCTCGGTCTGGATCGCCTTGACGATCTCCGGTTCGATCGCCCACATCGTCACGTTGTTGCCCGCATCCGCGAGGACCTGTCCGAAGGCCGTTCCCCAGGCGCCCGCGCCCAGAACCGTGATGTTCGCCATATCGTGCTCCTTCCGCCGCGCGCGTGCGCCGGCATCTGTCGTTGGTGGCGGGGCCGGGCGCCGGCTCGTCCCCGCTGATTCGTCTGCTCTCTATTGTTGCCGTTGCCGCGCGGCCATGTTCGATTTCGCTCTTGGCGCGTTATTCGTCCTTCGGCAACGCGTCCGTGGTCTTGCCGAGCGCCCGCGCGTCGACGACGTGCGGATCGGTGAAGGGGGCGACCTCGGGCACCTCCTTCATGATGCGGTAGTCGTAGAACCCGTCCGGCGCCTTGACGCCGCGGATGTTCGCCATGACCTCCTTCATACGCACGCGCACACGGCGCGCGAGCTCGTCGGCGAGCTCGACCGGCGGCTCGTCGCCCCACTGGTCGGCGTGCGCGAGCAGGTCGGCGTAGTCGAGCCGCACGTCGTAGCACATGACGACGTTCTTGCGCGGCCACGGCCACCAATGGTTGATGCTCGCGGCGCCCCACGTCACCGCGCAGTGCAGCGGAATCTGATGGCCGACGCGGCGCGAGGCCTCGAGCGCGATGAAGCCGATGCCGTTCTTCATGCTCATCGGCCATTTCTTCGGGTCGCGCGTGACGGTGCCCTCCGGCCAGATCGTCAGCGCGTGGCCGGAGGTGAGGATGTTGATCGACTCCTCCTCGATCTGGCGCGCCTTGCCGCTGCGGCGCGGCACCGGCTGCATGCCGACGTCGCGGAACCATTTGCCGATGATCGGCCACTTGCCCATCTCGGCCTTCGCCATATAGCGGGGGCGCCGCCCCATCTGGAACATCGCGACCATCGGCACGAAGACGTCGAACTGCGTCACATGCGTGGCTGCCGTGATGTAGGAGCCTTCGACCGGCACGTTGTCCAATCCCCATGCGCGCACCTTGCAGCTCGCGCGCAGCACCTTCGCCGCGCCTTCGACGAGACGGTGCGTGGTCTTCGGGTTGAGTTCGTCGATCTCCTTCTGGTTCGGGCGGATGCGACCGGTCGGGAACGGCCGTGTCGGATCGACGAGATCGTATTCGGCCGCGAGCCTGGCGACCTGCGTATTGCTCAGCGGCTCGACCGCCGAGCGCGGGGAGGGTTTGCCTTTGGATGCCATGCCCCCCATTGTGCCCCGAGAACCGTACTTACCTGCGCGCCCGTCCCGCGGCCCCGCACGGACATGGACCACGGATATGAAAAGGCCGGCTGGAGAGAAGAGCCAGCCGGCCGGTGGGAAAGAAAGAATGAGGATGACGGGCGGTGCGCCCGCGCGGATCAGTCGATCTGCGCGCCGAGCGCATTGAGCTTGCCGCGGAAGTCCGCATAGCCGCGGTCGATGAGGCTGATGCCGCGCACGTCGGAGGGGCCCTTCGCCGTGAGCGCCGCGATCAGATGGCTGAATCCGCCGCGCAGATCCGGCACGTCGATGTCGCGCCCCTCGAGCGGCGTCGGCCCGAAGATGACGGCCGAATGCTTGTAGTTGCGCTGCTGGAACCGGCACGGCAGCGAACCGAGGCATTCACGGTACAGCTGAATCGTCGCGCCCATCTGCACGAGCGGCTTCGTGAAGCCGAAGCGGTTCTCGTAGACGGTCTCATGCACGATGCTCAGGCCGTTGGCCTGCGTGAGCGCCACGACGAGCGGCTGCTGCCAATCGGTCATGAAGCCCGGGTGCACGTCGGTCTCGATCGCGACCGGCTTGAGGTCGCCGCCCGGATGCCAGAAGCGGATGCCGCGGTCGGTGATGTCGAACTCGCCGCCGATCTTGCGGAACACGTTGAGGAAGGTCATCATCTCCGGCTGCGTGGCGCCCTTGACGAAGATGTCGCCGTGCGTCGCGAGCGCCGCCGACGCCCAGCTTGCGGCCTCGATGCGGTCGGTGAGCGCCGTGTGCGTGTAGCCCTTGAGCTCCTTGACGCCTTCGATGCGGAACGTGCGGTCGACGTCCACCGAGATGATCGCGCCCATCTTCTGCAGCACGGCCACGAGATCCATGATCTCCGGCTCGGTCGCCGCGCCGGACAGTTCGGTCTTGCCGTCCGCGAGCACGGCGGCGAGCAGCGTCTGCTCGGTCGCGCCGACCGACGGGTACGGCAGATGGATCTTCGCGCCGTGCAGGCCGTTCGGCGCCGTGATGTGGATGCCGTCCTTGTGCTCCTTGTCCACGTCGGCGCCGAGCTTGCGCAGCGTCTCGAGATGGAAGTCGATCGGGCGTCCGCCGATGTTGCAGCCGCCGAGCGCCGGGATGAAGGCCTCGCCGAGGCGGTGCAGCAGCGGGCCGGAGAACAGGATCGGGATGCGGCTCGATCCGGAGAGCGTGTCGACGTCGGCGACGTCGGCGAGCTGCACGTTCGTCGCGTCGATCGTCACGACGCCCTCGGAGCCGTCGACGTCCACGTTCACGCCGTGCAGGCGCAGCAGGTCGGAGACGACGTGCACGTCGCGGATCTCCGGCACGTTCTTGAGCACGCTCGTGCCCGGCGCAAGCAATGCGGCGACCATCGCCTTGCTGACGAAGTTCTTGGCTCCACGGACCTTGATCGTTCCGTTGAGCGGCTTGCCACCAACGACGTGCAACACGTCATCCGTATGTTCGGCCACGTCTACCTCTTTCATGTCCTATCGCTGCCGCGGGAGGCGCAATGCGGCGCCTTCCGAGTAAGTCCGTCCGTCTTTCTGTATATCTACCCGCGCGCCGCCGTTTTTATTTCCGCGGCCGGCCGCGCCGTCACCCATCAGCCCTTCATTGTGCCATAAGGCATGTAAGTCGCGGCCCGCGCATGCACGCGCGCAGGACCGGACGGTCGGCGTTATCGGCGTTGCGCGCAAAACCGCGTCCGCACCGGCGCCCCGCACCTATCATCGGAGCCACCGGCCGGGCGCCGCGCGAAACGGATCGCCGGCCTTCGCACGACCATCGAAGGAGACTTTCATGACCACTGTCGCAATCATCGGCTGCACCCACGCGGGCACCTTCGCCGCATCGTCGATCCTCCATGCGCATCCGGACTGGGATGTGCACGTCTTCGAACGCAACGCCACGGTGTCGTTCCTCTCGTGCGGCATCGCGCTGTGGGTCGGCGACCATGTGTCCGATCCGAGGAAGATGTTCTACTCGTCGCCCGCGCAGCTCGAGGCGGCCGGCGCCACGATGCACATGCGCACCGACGTCACCGACGTGCACGTCGCCGCGAAGACGCTTGAATACCGCGATCTCGAGACCGGCGACACGGCCACGCTGCCGTTCGACAAGCTCGTCGTGACGACCGGATCGCGCCCGGTCGTGCCGTCGATCCCAGGCGTCGATTCGAAGCGCGTGCAGCTGTGCAAGAACTGGGACGACGCGATCGAGCTCAAGGAGCGTTCGACGGACGCGAAGTCGGTCGTCGTCATCGGCGCCGGCTACATCGGCGCCGAACTCGCCGAGCAGTTCAGCGGCATCGGCGTCGAGACGACGCTCGTCGACGCCGCCGACCGCGTGCTCGCCAACAACTTCGACAAGCCGATCACCGATCAGGTGGAGGAACGCTACCGTGCGCACGGCGTGACGCTCGCGCTCGGCGAGAAGGTCGTCGCGTTCCGTGACAACGACGGGGACGACACCGTCACCGTCGTCACCGATGGCGGCGAGTACACGGCGCAGTTCGCCGTGCTCGCGGTCGGGTTCCTGCCGAACACCGACCTCGTGCGCGGGCAGCTCGACATGATGGACAACGGAGCGATCGTCACGAACGAATACATGCAGACGTCGACGCCCTACGTGTACGCGGCCGGCGACAGCGCGACCGTCCTGTACAACCCGACCGGGGCGCACGACTACATCCCGCTCGCGACGAACGCGGTGCGCCAGGGCATGCTCGTCGGCGCGAACATCGAACGGCCGACGCGCAAGTACATGGGCACGCAGGCGACGAGCGCCGTGCAGCTCTACGACCTGTCGCTCTCCGCGTCCGGCCTGACGCAGGGCGGCGCGGACCGCCGCGGCATGGACATCCGTTCGACGGAACTCGTCGAGGACTACCGTCCCACCTTCATGACGACGACGGCGCCGGTCACGTCGATCCTGACCTGGGATCCGAACACGCGCCTCGTCAAGGGCGCGCAGTTCTGCTCGAGCGTCGACGTCTCCGGCGCCGCGAACGTCGTATCGGTGGCGATCCAGGCGAGGTTCACGATCGACATGCTCGCCGACGTCGATTTCCTGTTCCAGCCGAACTTCGACCAGCCGATCTACTACGTCGGCGCCGTCGCGTCGAAGGCGGTCGCCGAGCAGGGCGACTGACGGCCGACGGCCCGGCGGCAGCATCCGACGTGCGCTTGCACGGGACGCTGCCGCCGGGCCGTCATGTTCGGCGTGTTCCGGCACCTGCGCGACGCGATCAGTCGCCGCCGAGGTCGAAGGCGGCCTCCTCGTCCTCCTTCGAGTACGTGCGGAAGGCCATCAGCGTCTGCGTGGCGGCGACGCCGTCCACCTTCGCGATGCCTTCGGGGATGATCTGCGCGAGGTCCTCGAAACGGTCGGAGGAGACGACGGCCACGAGGTCGACGTCGCCCGCCACCGAGTAGACGTCGCGCACGCCGTCGAGTTCGACGATGCGCTTCGCGGCATCGCCGACCATATCGCTGTCCGTCGTGATCAACACAATCGCATCCGCCATGGCTGCTCCTTCACCTTTGACGCCTTCGTTCGCGGGCGGCGGCCGTCGTCGCGGCCGCCGCTGCCCATTATACGGTCGCGCCCGTTCAGCGCGCGCCGATCGGGCCGGCCCATTCGTCCCCCTGCGGCTCGCGCGCCGATTCGATCGCCTGATCCGGCTCGTGCAGCGCCGGGATCGTCTTCGGCTTGAACGGGAAACGTTCGGCGCGCATCGCCTCGTAGGCGGCGATGTCGTCCTCGTGCTGCAGCGTCAGGTCGATGTCGTCGTAGCCGTTCATCAGACGCCAGCGCACGTAGTCGTTGACCTCGAAGGGCAGCACGACGTCGCCGCAGGTCACGGTGCGCTGCCCGAGGTCGACGGTCATCTGCCGCCCCGGCTCCTCCTCGAGCAGCTTCCACAGCAGTTCGACGCTCTCCTGCGGCATGATCGCCGCGAGGACGCCGTTCTTCGCCGTGTTGCCGTAGAAGATGTCGGCGAAGCGCGACGCGATGACGACGCGGAATCCGTAGTCGTGCAGCGCCCAGACGGCGTGCTCGCGCGACGAGCCGATGCCGAAGTCGGGGCCGGCCACGAGGATCCGGCCGTCGGCGTACTCCGGCTTGTTGAGCACGAAGTCGGGGTTGCGGCGCCACGCGTAGAACAGCGCGTCGTCGAAGCCGGTGCGCGTCACGCGCTTGAGGAAGACGGCCGGGATGATCTGGTCGGTGTCGACGTTCGAGCGGCGCAGCGGGACGCCGGTTCCGGTCAGTGTCGTGAGTTTTTCCATCGAATCGTCCTTTTCTGGGATGCTTTACAGGTCGGCGGGTGTCGAGATCGTGCCGCGGATCGCCGTCGCGGCGGCCACGGCGGGCGATGCGAGATGCGTGCGCGAGCCCTTGCCCTGACGGCCTTCGAAGTTGCGGTTGGACGTGGAGATCGACCGTTCGCCGACGACGAGCTTGTCCGGGTTCATGCCCAGGCACATCGAGCAACCGGCGTTGCGCCATTCGGCGCCGAAGTCCTTGAAGATGCGGTCGAGGCCCTCCTCCTCCGCCTGCAGGCGGATGCGCGAGGACGCCGGCACGACGAGCACGCGGTGGATCGAGTCGGCCTTCCTGCGGCCCTTCATGATCTCGGCGGCGATGCGCAGGTCCTCAATGCGGCCGTTCGTGCACGAGCCGATGAACACCGTGTCCACCGGGATGTCGCGGATCGGCGTGCCCGCCTCGAGTCCCATGTAGTCGAGCGCGCGCTCGGCGGCTGCGCGTTCGGTCGCGTCGGCGAAGTCCTCGGGGGCCGGGACGCTGCCGGAGATCGGCACGCCCTGACCGGGGTTCGTGCCCCAGGTGACGAAGGGCTCGAGATCCTCTGCGCGCAGCGTGACCTCGGCGTCGAATTGCGCGTCGTCGTCGGTCTTCAGCGTCCTCCAGTATTCGACCGCCTGGTCCCACAGCTCGCCCTGCGGCGCGTGCGGACGGTCCTTGAGATACGCGAAGGTCGTCTCGTCGGGGGCGATCATGCCGGCGCGGGCGCCCGCCTCGATGCTCATGTTGCAGATCGTCATGCGCGCGTCCATCGACAGCTGCTCGATGGCCTTGCCGCGGTATTCGAGCACGTAGCCCTGACCGCCGCCGGTGCCGATCTTCGCTATGATCGCGAGGATGATGTCCTTCGCGCTGACGTCCGCGGGCAGATCGCCCTCGATGTTGATCGCCATCGTCTTGAACGGCTTGAGACTGAGCGTCTGCGTCGCCATGACGTGTTCGACCTCGGAGGTGCCGATGCCGAAGGCGAGCGCGCCGAACGCGCCGTGCGTCGACGTGTGCGAGTCGCCGCACACGATCGTCATGCCCGGCTGCGTCAGACCGAGCATCGGCGCGAAGGCGTGCACGATGCCCTGATCGGCGTCGCCGAGCGGGTGCAGGCGCACGCCGAACTCCTTGCAGTTCCTCTCGAGCGTCGTCAGCTGCGTCGCGCTCGTCTCGTCCGGGTTCGGCCTGTCGATGTCGACCGTGGGCGTGTTGTGGTCTTCGGTCGCGACGAGCTGGTCCACATGGCGCGGGGTGCGGCCGGCGAGGCGCAGCCCCTCGAAGGCCTGCGGGCTCGTCACCTCGTGCATGAGCATCAGGTCGATGTACAGCAGGTCGGGAGCGCCGTCGTCGCCTTTGCGCACCAAATGATCAGCCCAGACCTTTTCGGCCAGTGTCATTCCCATGGTCGGTCTTCCTCCTACAAAAACTGGTCGCGCTTGTCAAGGGCGCGCTTCACACGTCCGTTCAGCTTATGAGTTCATCTTTCAAGACACCGCACGTACGTCACTATATGAGATATGGAGGTTCGGCGAACGTGTTGATACAAAGGAAATCGTTGCCATTGCTGCGTTTTAATCGATTTTGGCATCGCCGTCCCGGATTCCCCGGCGAAACTCCGGCGCTTCGATTTGGTGTTTCATTATGTGAGATGGCATAATGTCGTCATGACTTCAAATACGCTATCCGCAAAAACCGAGCATCAGCTCGATGAGGCCGTGACAGAATCCGTCACCGCCGTGTCTGCATCCGAAGCCGAGGCAACGCCTTCCGACGCCGCCGCGGCCGAGACGATGCACGATGACCTCCGCACGTCGGTGACGGACGGATCGGCCGCCAACGACCATGAGATCCATTCCGGCGTCGGCGTGCTCGACAAGACCGTCAAGATCCTCGACGCGCTTGAGTCCGGCCCCGCCACGCTCGGCCAGCTCGTCAGCCAGACGAAGCTCGCGCGCCCGACCGCCCACCGCCTCGCGATCGCGCTCGAACGGCACCGTTTCGTGCTGCGCGACCAGCACGGCCGCTTCGTGCTCGGCTCGCGCTTCGCCGAACTCGCGGCCGCCGCCGGCGAGGACCGACTGCTCGCGGCCGCCGGGCCGATCCTGCAGACGCTGCTCGACCGCACCGGCGAATCGGCGCAGATCTACCGCCGTCAGGGCGAACAACGCGTCTGCATCGCCGCCGTCGAGCGCGCGAGCGGGCTGCGCGATTCGATTCCGGTCGGTGCGATGCTGTCGATGGAGGCCGGTTCCGCCGCGCAGATCCTGCTCGCCTGGGAGGATTCCGACCGTCTGCATCAGGGCCTGCGCCACGCCCGCTTCTCGGCCGCGAAGCTCGCCGCCGTCCGCAAGCGCGGCTGGGCCGAATCGATCAACGAGCGCGACGAGGGTGTGTGCTCGATCTCGGCGCCGATCCGCAACGCCTCCGGCCAGGTCATCGCCGCGATCTCAATCTCCGGCCCGAGCGGCCGCATGGGCTCGAACCCGGGTCACCGCTTCGCCCCGCTCGTCATGGGCGCCGGCAAGTACCTGACCGACGCGCTGATCAAGGCGAGCATCAGCCGCTGAGCCGCCTGCAGCCGCAAGCCATGTGCCGCGGACAGCGCCAAGGCCCATAGCCCTCAGGGCACCACGAAGGGGACCGCATCCGCCGGTCCCCTTCGCCATATGCTGCACCTCCGTCCCCAAGCTGCCATCAGCCGCCCCACCAATGGCAATATTCGAGTGGTCCCATCCACAGAACGCCGCCAATCATCCTTCCGGCAGCATTCCACGCGTAACCACACCCACAGAATGCCGCTAGTTGCACCGCCAATGGCATTCCGTAGGTGACCTCACCTACAGAATGCCGTGCGGCCTACCGGCCGAAAAGGGTCTTCGCGATCGAATGGAGCACGCGGCTGAACATCGTCGGCTTGTGCAGCAGATTGACGCCTTCGCTCTTCGGCTTGGATTCGGCGGTCATCCCGTACACATACGCCTTCTTCGAACTGGGTTTGCCGACGAGGTCGCCGAACGTGAGCAGCTGCGTGCGCGGCTCGTAGGGGTGGCGGATGTCGAACTCGAACAGCCGCGCCGCACGCCGCTGCGGCACCGGCCCATAGGATCCGAATCCGCAGGTCGGCGACGCGATCATGCGCACGCCGTCCGCGACGCCGTCGAAGGCGTTGCGGTGGTCATGCCCTGTCGAGATCGCGAAGTACGCATGCGTGTCCCGCAGGATCGCGAATTCGCCGCTGTCGTCGTCGGGGCAGCTGACGCCCTCGCCGAGATAGCCGCCGGGCGCCGTCTTCACGTCGTCGAGCGTGTAGTACTGCCCGGAGAACATCCGATACCCCTCGACGGCGCGCGCGGCCGTCGCCGCGACCGGCTTGAGCAGCTGGTAGTACTGAGGAAGCGCCGTATGCTGGAAGACGATCGATTGCGCATGCGGCCCCAACACGGCCGGCAACGCGCGCAGGAACGCCAATGCGCGCGCATCCGGCGCACCGTAGCCGCCGGTCGGCGCATAGTCGCCGGAATCGACGAGCACGACGCCGAGGACCGTTTCACCGTGTTCGTTCGCAACCGGCAGCGCGAAGGTGCCCGGTTCGCACACGTAGGCGACCTCGTCGGCGAGCGCCGGCGCCGTCGTGCGCACGCACACGTCGGCGGCGTCAAGCGACGCCGACGGGTCATCGATGCGCATCATCTGCTTCATGTGCTCGGTGATGACGGGATTGAGGCAGCCCTTGAACTCGCGGTAGATCGCATCAAGCTGCGCGTTGCTCAGTCCGCATTGGAAATCATGGTTGCCGTAGGTGACGGCCCAGGGGACGCCGGCGTCGACCATCGGCGCGACGAACTGGCGTATCGACGCGCGCACCCGTTCGCGCGTCCGCTCGAGCTCGGCCTCGCGCCGCGCGGTCGACGCCGGCTTCTTCCAGTGGCGTTTGCAGAAGGTGGCGGCGTAGGCGGGGTCGTACCCGGCGATCTGGTTGCCGGAGAAGACGACGATGTCGGGGCGCGCGCTCGCGAGCGCGGCTTCGATGAGACTGATCGTGTCCGGCGAGGCCTTCGGACCGTCCTGGATGTCGGCGAGCTGCAGGATGCGGAATTTGCCCGAACGATGGAACTGCAGCCGACCGAGGCGTTGCGACACCGACAGTGGTTCGTCCACGGCCGAAGCCTGCTTGTTCGTTGCTCGTTCGCTCATACTTCCAACAGTAATGCACTTCGCGCGCGACATGGCGCACACCGCGGCGATTCCCCCGGTTTCCGCACAAACGTTTCGCCGAGGGCGCGCGCCGTGCGGAAAACGACGAAACCCTCGCCGAAGCGAGGGTTTCGATTGGCTGGGATGCCTGGACTCGAACCAAGAATGGCTGAACCAGAATCAGCTGTGTTGCCAATTACACCACATCCCAATTGGCATGTTCATCACCGTGGTGGTGAACCTCGTACCCCCAACCGGATTTGAACCGGTGTTGGCGCCGTGAGAGGGCGTAGTCCTAGACCGCTAGACGATGGGGGCATCATCTCGTTGCTCCGTGAAGCAACAAAAAGAAAATATACTAGGGATTCCACACTCGCGCAAATCACGGCGTGTCGCGCTTGATTCCAACGTTTTCCCGCAGTCTCAGCGCGTGGCCCCGGCAAACGGAAGCGGGGAACATCGGCAGATGTTCCCCGCTTGGCCACTGCCATGCGCCTGTCCGGCACATGGCCGCTCCGAATCAGCCCTGGATCTCGTCGAGATGCGCGCGCAGACCTTCGAGACGCTGCATCGTCAGCGGCTTGCCGACGATCTCCATCGACTCGAACAGCGGCGGCGAGACACGGCGGCCGCTCATCGCGACGCGCACGGGCCCGAAGGCGACGCGCGGCTTGTAGCCGCCCTCCTCGATGAGCGCCTTGTTGAGCGTCTCATGGAGATGGTCGGTCTTCCATTCGTCCTCGGGCACCGCGTCGAGCGCCGCGATCGCCGCGTCGAGCACTTCGCCGGCCGTCGCCTTGAGCTGCTTCTTCGCATCGTCCTCCGGCGGGATGTACGCGTCGTCGGACAGCAGCGAGCCGACCATGCCGGCGACCTCGCCGAGCAGACGCACGCGCGTCTGCACGAGCGGCGCGGCGGCGGTGAGCACCTCACGCTCGCGGTCACTCAACGCATCCCACGAATCGGCGGAGACGACGCCGGCGCGGAACAGGTACGGCACCGAACGGTCGAGGAAGTCCTGCGGCTCGAGCATGCGGATATGTTCGGCGTTGATCGCCGTTGCCTTGTCCAGGTCGAAGCGCGCCGGGTTCGCCTTGACGTCGCGCACATCGAAGGCCTTGACCATCTCGTCCATCGTGAAGATGTCGCGGTCCGGGCCGATCGACCAGCCAAGCAGCGCGAGGTAGTTGAGCAGGCCCTCCTTGATGAAGCCGTGCTCGCGGTGCAGGAACAGGTTCGATTCCGGGTCGCGCTTGGAGAGCTTCTTGTTGCCCTGCCCCATGACGTACGGCATGTGGCCGAACAGCGGCATCTCCTTGGCGACGCCCAGTTCTACGAGGTAGCGGTACAGCACGATCTGGCGGGGCGTCGAGCTGAGCAGGTCCTCGCCGCGCAGCACGACGTTGATGCGCATCAGCGCGTCGTCGACCGGGTTCGTCAGCGTGTACAGCGGGTCGCCGTTCGGGCGCACGATCACATAGTCCGGCACCGAGCCGGCCTTGAACGTGATCTCGCCGCGGATCAGGTCGTTGAACGTGATGTCCTCGTCGGGCATCCTGATGCGCAGCGCCGGCTGGCGCCCCTCGGCGCGGAACGCGGCCTTCTGCTCCTCGGTCAGGTCACGGTCGTAGCCGTCGTAGCCGAACTCCTTGGGACGGCCGGCCGCCACGTTGCGCGCCTCGATCTCCTCGGGCGTCGAGAACGATTCGTAGGCGTAGCCGGCGGCGAGCAGCTTCTTCGCGACGTCATCGTAGATCGGTCCGCGTTCGCTCTGGCGGTACGGTCCGTCCGGGCCGCCGACGCGGATGCCTTCATCCCAGTCGATGCCGAGCCAGTCGAGGGCCTCGATGATCTGGTTGAAGCTCTCCTCGGAGTCGCGCTGGGCGTCGGTGTCCTCGATGCGGAACACGAAGGTGCCGCCCGTATGACGCGCCTCGG
>NZ_MVOG01000009.1 GCF_002286915.1 Bifidobacterium italicum
ACGCGGCCGAGGCACGGCCGGCGCATGGCCGGGGCTGCCGGCGGGGGCGCCCGAGGCCTGCGCACGCCCCCGCCGTCGGCGCCCGTCTCGTGGGGCCTGACGCTCATCGTCGCGCTCTTCGGCGCGCTGCTGCGCATCGTGCGTCTCGGCGAGCCGCGCGCCGTCGTCTTCGACGAGACCTACTACGTCAAGGACGCGTGGACGATGCTCACCACCGGCGAACCGCGCGACTGGCCCGACAGCGTCGTCTACGACGGCGCGAGCGTGAGCCCGAACATCCCCTTCGCCGCCGGTGACGTCGACGGATGGCTCGACTCGGCCGAATACGTCGTGCATCCGCCGATGGGCAAATGGCTCATCGCGTTGGGGCTCAGGCTATGCGGCGGCGCGCAGCACGTCTGGGCGTGGCGCATCGCGACGGCGCTCGCCGGCGTCGCGGCGATCGTCATCCTGATCCGTCTGGCGCTGCGCCTGTGGCATAACATGCCGATCGCGCTCGTCGCCGGCTATCTGATGGCGATCGACGGCGTCGGCATCGTGCTGAGCCGCACCGGCCTGCTCGACAATTTCATCATGGTGTTCGCGCTCGGCGCGTTCATGCTGCTCGTCATGCACCGCGACTGGTCACGCCGGCGCCTGTTCGCCGCGCATGAGGCCGACCCGGACGCCAGGCCGCCGCAGACCGCATGCTCCTGGTACCGCGTCGGCGCCGCCGTGCTGCTCGGCCTGACGACCGGCGTCAAATGGTCCGGCACCTATTTCTTCGCCGTCTTCTGCGTCATCAGCGTGCTGTGGGACGCATGGCTGTACCACCAGGCCGGCTACCGGCGCTGGTTCCTCAACGCCGGCCTCGGCTCCGGCCTGCTCGCAGCGCTGTACATGGTCCCGCTGTACGCGCTGAGCTATCTGGCGACGTGGATCGGCTGGTTCATCCACCCCGACTCCTATATGCACGACTGGGCGCTCTCCCATCCCGGCCGGGGCGTCGCATGGCTGCCGCCGACGTTGCGCTCCTTCGTCGAATACCACCGGCAGATGTGGCAGTTCCATACGACGCTCGACGCGCCGCACGACTACAAGGCGAACCCGCTGACCTGGCCGTTGCAGATCCGCCCGACGAGCTTCTACTGGGAGAAGCCCTCCGGCCATCCCGGCCTGTGCTCGCTCGCGCCGAAGAGCGAATGCGTCGCCGCCGTGACGTCGCTCGGCAACCCGATCATCTGGTGGCTCGGCTCGCTGTGCACGCTCGTTGCGATCGGCATCGCGATCTGGAGGCGCGGCGACTGGCGCATCTGGGCCGTGCTCGCCGGCTTCCTCGCCGGCTGGCTGCCGTGGGCGCAGTATCTGCACCGCACGACCTTCACGTTCTATTCGATCGTGCTGCTGCCGTGGATCATCCTCGCGATCTGCTATGTGCTCGATTGGATCCGCGAGACCTGCACGCCGGCGCCGTGGCATGCGACATTGTGCTGCGTGCTCGTCGTGACGACGCTCGTCTCGATCTTCTTCTACCCGATCTGGACGGCGATGCCGGTGCCCTATGAATTCTGGCTGAGCCATATGTGGCTCGATTCGTGGATCTGACGGGCGTCCGGATATCCCCACCAGAATATTTCGACGAATGAACTAATATGGTCGACGGACCGTCCGTCCCCCACGGCGGCGACGTCGACGTCGCCGACGACCCGAACAAAGGAGTGCCATGCAGTATTTCGAGACCACGATCGCCGGCATCGACGGCACCGACGCGCGCTTCGCCGGCTACATCCCCGACAACTATCCGGACATCGACCCCGATCGGCGCCGCCCGGCCGTCCTCGTGCTGCCCGGCGGCGGCTACGAGATGACGACCGGCCGCGAGGGCGAGCCGATCGCGTTCCGATTCCTCGCGCACGGCTGCGACGCCTTCGTGCTGCACTACTCATGCAAGCCGTCCGTCTACCCGACCGCCGTGCTCGAGGTGGCCGAGGCGGTGCGGCTGATGCACAAGCACGCCGACGAATGGCACGTCGACACGTCGCGCATCGCCGTCATCGGTTTCTCCGCCGGCGGCCATCTCGCCGCCGACTTCGCGACGAGCGCCTCCGACGACGTGATGCGCGCCCACGGCTACGATCCGGACATGCTGCGACCGGCCGCGCTGATGCTGTCCTACCCGGTCATCAGCGCCGGCGGACACCGCCACGACGGCAGCTTCCGCGCACTGCTCGGCGAGCGCTACGCCGACCCCGACATGATGCGCGAGGTCTCGATCGAGGAGCATATCGACGCGAAGACGCCGCCGGTCTTCGTCTGGCACACGGTGCCGGACGACTGCGTGCCGGTCGAGAACACGCTGCTGCTCATCGCCGCCTGCAAGGCCGCGGATGTGCCGATCGAGGCGCATCTGTTCCCGACCGGCGGACATGGCCTGTCGCTCGCGACGGCCGAGACCGCATGGGGCGGCACCGACGGCATCGAACCCGGCGTCGACGTCTGGCCGTCCCTCGCCTTCCGGTGGCTCGACCGCGTCTTCGCGCGCTGAGCCCGCACGACGCGCACCGACGGCGCACACCGCTACACCACGCGCGCTACACTATGTGCACGGCGTGCACCGCATGCGCGCGTCGGGCCGCACCCTCCCGCGCACGCCCGATCCCCCGTCTTCATCGTCGATCGTCGTCGACGCGACGCCGAGCAAAGGACCTATGATGACAGTCGCCGCATGGCAGCAGATCCTCGACCAGCATGGCATCTCCAACGAGCCGCGCAAACCACTGCTCGCCTCCCATGAGGTCACGGTGCGCGACACGACCTCCGGCAAGCGCTTCGTCAAGCGCAAGCGCATGAGCCAGGAGGAGCGGCATCTGCAGATCCTGCGCGCCGCGTCGAAGACGATCGCCGTCAAAGGCTACTGGGGCATGTCGCTGCAGGACATCTCGGACGAGATCGGCATCAGCGAGGCCGCGCTCTATCATTACATCGACTCCAAGGAGGACCTGCTGCACATGGTGCTCGCGGAGGGCTACGACACGACCGAATCGAACGAGTTCGCCGCGCTGAGCGCTTCCGCGGTCGACGGCGACGGCCACCGCATCTACTGCTATCCGCGCTACTGCCTAAACACGGTGCTGTACAACATGCAGCGTCCGGAGATGATCCAGCTGTTCTGCGTCCTCAGCGGCGAGGCGCTCAACCCCGACCATCCGGCCCACCGTTTCTTCACCGGCCGCCATATGCGGCTGTGGGAGATGGTCGGTTCTATGAACTGGCTGCTGCCGCGCGGCATGACCGAGGAGCGCTTCTTCGACCTGTTCACGCTCGCGCAGTCGGCGATGGACGGCCTGCAGCAGCGCTGGCTCGCCGACGAATCGATCGACCTGCTCGAGGAATGGGTGCGCTTCAGCGACGTCATCTTCCCGCGCACGACATGGGAGGGCTGTTACGACCCGTCGGAGCTTGACGCCGGCGACACGCGCTGCCTGCTGCCGTACACGCTGCAGGAGCTCGGCTGAGCGGCCGCCGCGTTCAGCGCGCGCCGACGGCGAGCGTGTCTCCGACGCCGCCGCCTTCGACGACCTCCTCGACGAACATGTAGTAGGCGCCGATGAGACCGGCGTTGCCGCTGTGGCGGCAGCGTCTGATCCGCGTCTTGAACGGCTTCCAGTCGCGGATCGAGTCCAATGCGTCCTCGAGCATCGGCACAAGCGCCGGCTCGCGGCTGATGCTGCCGCCGATGAGCACGATCTGCGGGTCGACGGCGACGACGGTGTTGAAGACGCCGACCGCCACGTAGCGCAGCCACCGTTCGACGATCGCGCGCACGCGCGGGTCGTCGAGCTTGTGGAACAACGTGCTCGGCAGGATGTCGCCCGCGTTGACGCCGAATTCGTCGGCGTACCATTGCGAGAGCTTCATCGTCGAGACGAAGTCGTGCAGCGGCAGCGCGCCGGAGGAGTCGTAGTTGATGATCATCGCGCCGAGTTCGCCGGCCCGCCAGTCCTTGCCGCGGCGCAGCCTGCCGTCGAGGAACAGCGCGCCGCCCATGCCCATGTCGAGCGTGAAGAGCACGAAGTCGTCGCATTTCCTCGCGTTGCCGGTCATCTTCTCGGCCATCGCCGCGCAGTTCGCGTCGTTCTCCATCCATGTGGGGATGTCGACGCCGAGCCGCGCCGTCAGTTCGGCGCCGATGCGCTGCTTGTACAGGATGCGCAGCGCGCCGGCCGTCTCCGCCGTCTGCGTGCGCGGATTGATGAATCCGGGCATGCTGATCGCGATGCCGTCGAGCCGCACGTCGAGTTTGCGCACGACCTGCGCGAGCACGTCGTAGAATTCGTCGGGATCGGTGTTCGGCGTCGCGAAGGTGCCGGGTATGCCCATCCGTCCGTCGGTGAACAGTGCGTACCGCGTGAAGTTCGTGTTGATCTCGAACGCGAGCACCTGATGTGCGCCACTCCGTTTCGTCATCGATCGCTGCCTTTCGTCCGTCATCGCCAATTGTACCGACGACGTGCCGATATCGGCCGGGGTGGTCCGTGTCCCGGCCGATGCCGTTCATCGGGCCGGCGCGGCGACGGGCACGCCGTCCTCGAACAGCAGCACGGCGAAGGGGTCGAGCACGATCCGTCCGCCGTCCTCACGCTCCCATACGCGCGTTTCATCGCCGGTGTTCGTCACGATCGTGTACACGGTGCCGTCGTCGCCGACACGGCTGGCGACCTCGACGTCGTTGGGCGCGTCGATCGTCGCGACGCCGGCGGCGTGCAATACGTCGTCGAAGAGCGCGTCGATGCCGTCCTCGTCGAGCGCGGTGCCGACGAAGATCGCGCGGCCGTCGCCGACGTCGTGCGCGGTGACGGCCGGCGTGCCCGCGTAGAAGTCGTCGCCGCCGTAGGTCGCGAGCGTGCGCGCGCCCTCCGGTTCGATGATGCTCGCGACGATCTCGCCCGCGCAGTCGACCGCCGCGCCGTCGCCGACGTCGAGCCGCACCGGCACGTTCGCGCCGGGCGCGACCGCGTCGATCTCCTCGACCCAGACGCCGCACAGGCCGCGCAGTGGCCCCGGGTAGCCGCCTTCGACGACGAGGTCGTGCTCGTCGTGGATGCCGGACATGTATCCGGTCACGAGGACGCCGCCGCCTTCGACGTAGCGTTCGAGGTTGTCGGCGACGCCCGGCTTGACCATGATCAATGTCGGCGCGACGACGAGGTCGTATCGCCGCAACGTCTCGAGGTCGGCCGTGCTTTCGATGACGTCGACGGCGACGTTGCGCTTCCACAGCGCCCGGTAGAAGCGGTGCACCTCGTCCGGGTAGCGCAGCCCCTGCGTCGGTCCGACGCAGCCTTCGAGCGACCAGTAGTTCTCCCAGTCGAAGACGACGGCGACCTTCGCGTCGACATGCGATCCCATGATGCGCTTCGCGCGTGCGGCGACGTCGGCGCCGAGAGCCGCGACCTCGCGGTACGTGCGCGAACGGTCGGAGTCGTCGTGGCCGATGACGGCGCCGTGGAAGCGTTCGCAGCCGCCGACCGACTGCTTGAGCTGGAAGAACTGCACGGTGTCGGCGCCGTGCGCGACCGCCTGCCAGCTGAGCTTGCCGACCTCGCCGGGACGCTTGACCTTGCAGTACGGGAACCAGTTCTGCTGGTTCGGCGTCTGCTCCATCAGCATGAACGGCCTGCCGCCGCCGACGCCGCGCATCAGGTCGTGGCACATCGCCGTGAAGCTCGGCTGCGTGTCCATGCCCGGATAGTTGTCCCAGCTGACGACGTCCATCTCGCGGCCCCATGCGAAGTAATCGAGGTCCTTGAACGTGCCCATCAGGTTCGTCGTGATCGGCGTCGAGGCGTCGGACTCGCGGATCGCGTCGCGCTCGAGGCGGAAGCAGTCGAGCATCTGCTCGTTCTGGAAGCGGCGGTAGTCGATCTGCAGCCCCGAGATCACGCATTTGTCGGTGCCGATGCCGTCGCCGTAGGTGACCGGCGGCACGACCTCGTCGAAATCATGGATCGTGTGGCTCCAGAAGTTCATGCACCAGGCGCGGTTGAGCGCGTCGACGGTGCCGTAGCGCGCACGCAGCCAGTTGCGGAAGGCGGCCGCGCAGGTTTCGCAGTAGCAGTAGCCGCCGCCGTTGCCGTACTCGTTGTTGACGTGCCATGCGACGAGTCCCGGATGCCCCGCGTAGCGGCGCGCGACGGCCGAGGCGAGCGCCCGCGCGCGTTCCCGGTACTTCGGCGAGCTCGGACAGAAGTTGTGCCGGCCGCCGAAGACCTGCTGCGTGCCGTCGACGCCCTTGCGCATCACATGCGGGTAGCGGCGCGCCATCCACGCCGGCACGGCGGCCGTGCCGGTCGCCATGACGATGCGCACGCCGTGCCGGTCGAGCGACGCGACGATCGCGTCGAGCATCGAGAAGTCGTAGTCGCCCTCGCTTGGTTCGAGCAGCGCCCACGAGAACACGTTGATCGTCGCCTCGTTGATGTGCGCGCGCCCGAGCAGTTCGAGGTCGTGCTCCCAGCTCTCCTGCGGCCACTGTTCGGGGTTGTAGTCGCCGCCGAACAGGAAATCGCCGAACATGGCCGTCATCATGCAGCTCCTTTGCATAAGGGCGGCCGCCGTCGGCCGCCCGGATCATCTTGTCGGTCTATCGTCTGATCACATGTTGCGAGGGTCGGCTCCCGGGCGCACGAGCACCGGCAGCGCGTGGTAGTCGTACCGTTCGACGTACCAGCGTCCCGGCTCGTATTCGGTGCCGGTGATCAGGTTGCGCCACGGGGCGTCGTCGCCGGCGTCGGGCACGTAGAAGCGGGCGACGCCCTCCTCGTTGAAGATCGGAGCGACGAGGATGTCCGAGCCGAGCATGTACTGCGTGTCGATGTCCTCGCACGTCGGGTCGTCCTGGAACTCGAGCACCATCGCGCGCATCATCGGCACGCCGGTCTCGTGCGTCTGCACGGCCATCCTCTCCAGATACGGGCGCAGCGAGTCCTTGAGCTCGACGAACTCGCGGCAGACGTCGACGGCCTCGTCGCCATACAGCCACGGCACCTTGTAGGCGGTCGAGCCGTGGTAGCGCGAATGCGAGCTGAGCAGGCCGAACTGCGTCCAGCGCTTGTACAGGTCGGGCGTCGCCTGGTCCTCGAAGCCGGCGATGTCGTGGCTCCAGTAGCCGAAGCCGGACATGCCGAAGGACAGGCCGGCGCGCAGCGATTCGGCCATCGACGGATAGTTCGACGAGCAGTCGCCGCCCCAATGCACCGGGTAGCACTGGCCGCCCACCGTCGCCGAACGGGCGAACAGGATCGCCTCGTCGGCGCCCTTCGTCTCGACGAGCACGTCGTAGACGGCCTTGCTGTACAGCAGCGTGTAGTAGTTGTGCATGAGCTCGGGATCGGAGCCGTCATAATACCGCACGTCCTCGGTCGGGATGCGCTCGCCGAAGTCGGTCTTGAAGCAGTCGACGCCCATCGCGACGAGCTTCTTCAGATAGCCCTGATACCACGCGACGGCGTCCGGGTTCGTGAAGTCGACGATCGCCATGCCGGCCTGCCACTTGTCCCACTGCCACACCGAGCCGTCGTTGCGCTTGATGAAGTAGCCGTTCTTCGCGCCCTCCGCGAACAGCGGCGACTTCTGGCCGATGTACGGGTTGATCCAGACGCAGACCTTGAGGCCGCGCTCATGCAGCTTGGCGAGCAGGCCTTCCGGATCCGGGAACTTCGACTCGTCCCAGGCGAAGTTGCACCATTCGAGTTCCTTCATCCAGCGGCAGTCGAAGTGGAAGACGGACAGCGGGATGTCGCGCTCGGCCATGCCGTCGACGAAGTCGAGCACAGTCTGCTCATCGTAATCGGTCGTGAAGCTCGTGCTCAGCCACAGGCCGTAGCTCCAGTCCGGCACAAGTGGCGCGCGGCCGGTCAGCGCCGTGTAGTTGGCGAGAATCTCCTTCATGTCGGCGCCACCGATCACCGAGTAGCTCATCTCCTGCCCGGGCACGCTGAACTGCACGCGCGAGACCTTCTCGGAGCCGATCTCGAACTCGACTTTGCCCGGGTTGTCTACAAACAGGCCGTAGTTCCTGTTGCTCATGTAGAACGGCACGTTCTTGTATGCCTGCTCGGTGCCGGTGCCGCCGTCCTCGTTCCAGATCTCGACCGACTGGCCGTTCTTGACGAAGTTCGTGAAGCGTTCGCCGAGGCCGTAGATCTTCTCCCCGACGCCGAGATCGAGCTGTTCGGAGACGTGCAGCACGCCGCTCGGATCGGTCACGAGCGCCTTGGCGCGCCATCCGGAGTGCGCAATCCGCTTGCCGTCGTACAGGTAGGTGAAATCGATCGTCTCACCCTTGGCGATGCGCAGTGTGAGCTTGCCCGAGGTGAACAGCCATGCCTCGTCGCTCTCCTCGACGCTCACCTGCGGCGACGTCTCGTTCAGCGCGAACGTGGGCTTGTGCGAACGGTCCTCGCGGAAATTGATCAGACGCGTCGTGATGATGTTCTCGCGCGGGCTCGTCACCTCGATCGTCAGAATGCCGCCGTCGAGCGTCATGCCCGGGTTGTAGATGGGCGAGCCGAACGGGCAGAACAGCGTGAGTTTGTCCGCCTCGATGTCCGCCGTGTAGATGTTGGCCGCGTACTTGACGTCGAAACCGTCTTTGATGAGCCATCCGCCGTTGAGGAACTTCATGATTTCTCCCTTGGTTGTCTGTGGATTGGTTGATGTGGTTGATGTGGTCGCCCGATGGATTGGCCGCCGGCCGTCCGGCGCCGCCTAGCCGATACGCCCTTCGAGGCGCAGGTCGCCGACCGATTCGCCGACGTGCAGCCGCGCCGCCGGCGCGAGCGCGAACGCCCCCGCCTTGGTGCTCCAGTAGCGCAGCGCCTCGTCTCGCGGCAGCTCGATCGTCACCTGACGGCGTTCGCCCGGCTCGAGCGCGACCTTCGTAAAGCCGCGCAGTTCGAGCGCCGGACGGTCCTCGCCGGTGCCTTCGAGCGTGACGTAGAGCTGCGGCACCGCCTTGCCGGCGCGCTCGCCGGTGTTCGTCAGATGGAAGTCGAGGCGGATCATGTCGTCGATCGCACGCACCTGCAGGTCGCCGTAGTCGAAGGTCGTGTAGCCCAGGCCGTGCCCGAACGGGAAGAGCACCGGCACGTCCTTCGTCTGGTAGTAGCGGTAGCCGACGTAGATGTCCTCGGCGTAGTCGACGTGGCCTTCGAGGCCGAAGGTGCCGATCGAGTTCGCCGGGCAGTCGGCCAGGCGCACCGGGAACGTCTCGGGCAGGTGCCCGCTCGGGTTGACCGCGCCGAACAGCGTCTCGGCGAGCGCGAAGCCGCTTTCCATGCCGTTGTACCAATTCCACACGATCGTCGAGGCCTTGGGCTGCCAGGGCATCTCGACCGGCGATCCGGCGACGAACACGAGCACGGTGTCCGGGTCGATGTCGAGCAGGCCGTCGATCAGCGCGTCCTGGTCGTACGGAAGCCCCATGCCCTTGCGGTCGTAGGCCTCCAGGTCGTGGTCGTGGTTGAGGCCGCCGACGAAGATGATCGGGTCGCCGCTCGCCGCGAAGTCGCGGGCCAGCGCGAGGGCCTCGTCGCGCAGCCGCCGGGCGCGTTCAGCCTCGTCGGCCGACTTGTCGGCGGCGTTCTCGAGGCTGTCCTCCTGCCAGGTGTCGTTCTGGTTGACCTGCGGGGCGTAGTAGCCTTCGGCGTAGGTGATGTCGATGTTGCCGCCGACGAAGCCGTTGATGCCGTTGAGCGGCGAGATCTCGTGGATCGCCTTGATGACGGCGGAGCCGCCGCCGAGCGAATGGATGCGGTCGGCGTTGGCGCCCACGATCAGCAGGCGCGAGATGGCGGAGCGGTCGAGCGGCAGCACGTCGTGGTCGTTGCGCAGCAGCACGATCGATTCGCGGGCGATGTCGAGCGTCTTGGCCGTGTGCCCGATCGTCGCGTAGGAGCCGGCCTTGCGGCCCTTGCGCGCGTCGTCGAGCATCTTGAGCGCGTCCATGACGGCGAGCACATGCTCCACCTTCTCATCGACGAGCGACTCGGCGATCTCGCCGGCCTTCACGGCTTCGAGCAGCGGACGCCCGAAGCGGTAGTCGTCGAAATCGTAGGTGACGTTCATGTCGACGTCGATGCCGACGACGGCGCTTTTGGCGGTGTCCTTGATGCCGCCCCAGTCCGACACGACGAGCCCGTCGAAGCCCCATTCGCGGCGCAGGATCCCGTCCAGCAGCATCGGGGATTCGCAGCACTGCCGCCCGTTGACCTTGTTGTAGGCGCCCATGATCGTCAACGCGCCGGCGTCCTGCACCGCCGATCTGAACGCGGGCAGGTAGATCTCGCGCAGCGCGCGTTCGGAGATCGTCTCATCGACCTCGAGGCGGTCGGTCTCCTGGCTGTTGGCCGCGTAGTGCTTCGGGCAGGCGGCCACGTCGGACAGCTGCACGCCTTCGATGTAGGCGTCGCCCTGCACCGCCGTGAGCACCGGGTCCTCGCTCATGTACTCGAAGTTGCGTCCGCACAGCGGCGAGCGCTTGATGTTGAGCGACGGCCCCAGGATCACGTCCTTGCCGCGCCCGCGCGCCTCCTCGCCGAGCACGCGCCCGGTCTCGAACGCGAGCGCCGGGTTCCAGGTCGACGCCACGGCCGATCCGGACGGCAGGTAGCACACCTCGTCGCGCGTGTTGTGCCGGGGCGCCCAGTTGTCGTCGTAGGTGTCGGCGCGCACGCCCATCGGGCCGTCGTCGAACACCATCTCGGGGATGCCGAGCCGGGGCACGGCGGCCGTGTGGAACAACGCGGCGCCGTGGATCATGCCGATCTTCTCCTCGAGCGTCATCTGCTGCGTCAGCTCGCGGGCCTTACGCTTGTTCGCCTCGCTGATCATCGTCATTGCCGATCTCCTTCATTCACTTCGTCATGGTCTGCGGGTCTTGGTGCGGCTAGCCGATATGCAATCGGAAGCCGATCGGAGGCGCGGGCTCACCGCCGTTTTGGCCGGTACGGCGCAATCGCGGCGGCAGCGGCAGATGCAGGCCGTCTTCACGCCGTTCGAAATGCGCCGGGCCTTCGCCAAGCAGCTCGACGCCGGTGATGACGCCGTTGAAGGCCGGCCGGTGTTCGCCGTCGAAGGCCGCGAAGGTACGGCAGACGAGCTCGTCGGCGCCGGCCGGGTTCAGGCAGAAGCAGTAGAGGTCGCCGTCACGGGTCGTGAAGCGCCAGTCGTCGGCGGTCCACGGCGTCGGCTCCTGGTCGGCGAACATGCCGGTCTGCGGCTTCGTCGGGCCTTCGCCGCTGATACGCCACGGACGGCTGCCGTAGATGCCGTCGCCGTTCGCCGCGAGCCAGTCGCCGATGCCTTCGAGCAACGTGCGGTCGCGGTCGTCGATCGAGCCGTCGGCGCATGGGCCGACGTTGAGCAGCAGGTTGCCGTCCTTGCTCACCGCGTCGATCAGGCTCACGAGCAGCTCGGGCAGCGTCTTGTAGTCGAGCGAGTCGGTGTGGCACCACGAGTTGCGCGCGATCGCCGTATCGGTCTGCCAGACGAAGGGCGTCGCATCGGCGAATCCGCCGCGTTCGACGTCGACGATGCCGGCGCCCCATGCGAGCGCGTCGTATTTGTAGCAGATCGCGGCGTCGAGGCCACGCGCGGCCATATGGTCGTAGTAGTAAGGCGGCGAGCCGGCGCAGATACGGCTTGAACGCGCGGTGCTGCACCCACCAGTCGAAGTAGAGCAGTTCCGGCAGATACATGTCGATGATCTCGACGTTGCGCGCGAACCAGTCGTCGAGGAATTCCCTGCTCGGCGCGGGACGGGAGTCGATGTCGAATTCGTTCGGCTCGGGCGTCATGGCCGGCCAGTAGAAGTCGCCGCGTCCCATCGGCTCGCGCACATCGGAGTCGAAGGCGCGGCCGTGCCCCATGAACCACCAGTGTTCGGCGCGGTGGTTCGACGTCGTGAACCGCAGACCGTGCGCGATCGCGGCGGCGCGCAGTTCGCCGAGCACGTCGCGGCGTGGGCCCATCTCGGCGGCGTTCCAGCGCGACAGCCGGCTGCGGTACATCTGAAATCCGTCGTGGTGCTCGCTCACCGGCATGACGTAGCGCGCGCCGGCGCGGGCGAACAGCGCGCACCATGCGTCGGCGTCGAAGGCCGGCGCCGTGAACATCGGGATGAAGTCCTTGTAGCCGAAGTCGCGCTGCGCGCCGTAAACGGCGCGGTGGTGGTCGAATTCCGGGTAGCCTTCGATGTACATGTTGCGCGAATACCATTCGTTGCGGTATCCGGGCACCGTGTACGGCCCCCAATGCGTGAAGACGCCGAACTTCGCGTCGGCGAACCATGACGGATCGCGGTGCGCGGCGAGCGACGCCCATGTCGCGTCATAGGGGCCGGCGGCGATCGTCGCGTCGACGGCGCAGGCGTCGGGCGTCGCGGCCGCGTCGAGTTTCGCCCCGCCTTCGGGCCGGCCTGTGGCATTCGGCTTCGTCGTGTCGTCCATCATCGCACTCTCCCCTTCCCTGTTCTTTGTTCTTCGCCGTCTGCTGGCGCTGCGGGCGCCCAGCGGCCGCCGGACGTGCGCCGTCGGCCGCGACTGTCACATCCAATTTGGTTCGATGATCGAACCAAACGGTGATTCGCAGGGAGCGCCGCATCCCGACGGATGCGACGTTCCCGCGCCGATGGCCGCCGACGCCCGCCGACGGCGGCGACCTTCAGTTGCTCAGTTGTGCCGCAAGGAGACGGCGCCCCGGAGTGTCACTCCTTGTCCGCGTACTCCTTGACGATCTCCTGACGGGCCTTGATCAGCGCCTTCGCGTTGTCCTCGTCGACCTTGAGCACCTGCGCGTAGCCGAGGTCGTTGAGCTGCGTGCCCATGTTCTTGAAGGTCGACTGGCATTCGGCCTCGGTCTTGGCGACGACGGCCTGCCACGACGCGTTGATCACTTCGGTCTTGACCGACGAGCGCAGCGTCGAGATCTGCGAGTCCTCCTCCGGAGGCGTGTAGGTCGCGCCCGGCGCGACGGCGAGCTTGCCGGCCTTCTCGAGGTATTCGATGTCGGTCTTCGCGCCGCCCATGTGCTTCGACCAGTCCTCGCTCAGCTTCGTCTGCTTCGCGAGCTGGGTCGCCCACAGCTGCGGGTTGAACGCGGACTTCGTGTCCGGATCGGTGCTGTTCGCGTTCACCGTCTTGAAGTTGAGCGTGGAGATGCCGTCGTTGTAGGAGCCTCCGCCGTATTCGGCCGGCACCTGCAGACCGTCGGAGTTGAACATCGCCTTCTCGCCGAACTCGTTGAGCTGCGGCTCGCCCTTGTCGTTGAGCGTCCAGCACATCTCCTTCGGGCATGCGGCGCCGCCCGAGTTGGCCGCCGAGGCGTAGATGCCCTCGGGCGAGTAGAGCCAGTCGATGAACTTCGCGAGGCGTTCCTTGTTCTTCGCCTTCGAGCCGATCGCGATGAAGGTGTTGCCGTCGCCCTCCGGCTGGAAGCCCGGCGTGTAGACGTCCATGTCCTGCAGCGGGGCGAGCATGAAGCCGACGCCCTTCTCCTGGTTCTCGTTGCCGTTCATGCGCGGCTTGCCGAGCCACGACCAGATCGACATGAGCACCTTGCCGTTCGTCACCTTCGTCGACAGGTTGTCCCAGTTCTGCGTCGTCGATTCCGGGTCGACGAGCCCCATGCGGTCGCACTTGTTGAAGAACTCGATCATCTTGTCGTAGGCGCTGCCGACCTGGGAGGCCGGGACGATCTGCGAATCCTTGTCGTCGGACGGCACGAGCACCGAATTCTGCGCGAAGTAGCCGTACCACTGCGAGGCGGCCATCGCGTTCTGCATCATCTCGCCGTCCCAGTCCTTGAACAGCGACACGGCGTAGATGTCGTCGTCGCCGGTCTCCTCGCGCGCCTTGTCCTGCATCTGCTTGAGCACGTCCGCGAAACCGTCGAGATCCTTGATCTCGGGGTACCCGATCTTCGCGTAGTAGTCCCAGCGGATGTACGGGGCGGCGGCCGGCTCGATGCCGTCGGCGGACTTCGTCGGCGATTCGTCGGACACGTTGCCCGGCACGCCCCAGACGCCGTCCTGGCCGGCCTGCTTCGTCACGTAGTCCACGCCGGCCTGGTAGCGCTTGACGTTCGTCATCTTGCCGTAGTACGGCGTCATGTCGGTGATGAGCTTCGACTTGACGAGCTTCTGCAGACGGCCGTTCTGCATGCCGACGATGACGAGGTCGCCGAGGTTGCCCGCCGTGGAACGCGTGTCGAACAAGGTGTCGCCGCCGCCGGCCACGTTCGGGGCGATGATGTTGAGCTCCATGTTGAACTTGTCCTTGACGATCTTGGCGAACCAGCCCTTCTGGACGCCCTGGTAGTTCGCGGTCGACGAGAACACGTCCACCTTCATGAAGCTGCCGTCGTCGGGGCCGTCGCTCGCGGAGTCGTTGCCGCCGCAGGCCGCGACGGAGACGAGCATCGCCGCCGAAAGCGTCGCGGCGATTCCCGAGACGATCTTCTTCCTGATTTCCATGAGGAAACCTCCTTGTATCCTTCTAACTTCGGCTCATCGCTGAGCACATCTGGTTGGTTGGTGGTTGGTACGGAAACGTGGATCGGGGCGGGGAGCCGCACGGCTCCCCGCGTACGGTCAGCCCTTGACAGCGCCGAGCATCATGCCCTTGACGAAGAAGCGCTGGAAGAACGGGTAGATGAACATGATCGGCAGGACGACGATGACGGAAACGGTCATGCGGATCGCCGTCGGCGTGGCCGCCGTGGCCAGCAGCGCGGCGTTCGCGGCGTTCGCCTTGACCGAGTTCGCGATCGAGCTCGCTTGGTTGATGTAGGTGTAGAGCAGGTACTGCAGGCTCCACAGCTTCGAATCGGTCATGTAGATCAGCGTGTCCTGGAACGAGTTCCACTGGTTGACGGCGGAGAAGATCGCCACCGTCGCGAGGATCGGCGTGCACATCGGCAGCACGATCTTCCAGAACACCGTCATCGTGCCGGCGCCGTCCACCTCGGCCGCCTCCTGCAGCGACGACGGGATCGACTCGATGTAGGTCTTGACGAGGATGATGTTGAACGGCTGCACGATCGCCGGCAGGATGTAGACCCAGAAGTTGTTCGTCAGGCCGTAGTTCTTCATCGTGATGAACATCGGGATCAGGCCGGCGTTGAAGTACATCGTGATGACGACGAAGCGGTACCAGAACGAGCGCTTCCACATCTTCTGCTGCGTGAACATGAAGCCGAGGTAGGCGGAGGCGAGCACGGTGAGCACGGTGCCGATGACGGTGCGGGCCACCGAGATCCACGCGGACTGCGCCAGGCCGTCGAGGCCGAGCACGGTCTTGTAGTTGTCCCAGTGCAGGCCCTCGATCCTCCAGGTGACATCGCCCGCGGCGGCCGCCTGGTTGTTCGACAGCGAGTTGATGATCAGGTAGTAGAACGGGTACGTGCAGATCAGCGCGAACAACGTGAGGATGATGATGTTCACGACGTTGTAGATCTTCTCGCCCTTGGTGCGGCGCATGGCCGGGGAGACGCTCGCCTTGGCCCTCCTCGGCTTCTTGGCGGTCGCAGGTGCTGTTGCGGTTGTCATGGTAACTCCTTAAAAACCTTGAACCTTGTCGATTGCCGGGGATCAGACGATGCCCACGCCGCGCGTGCGCTTGGACAGCCAGTTGACGAGCAGCAGCAGGCCGACCGAGACGAGGGACTTGAGCATCGAGATCGCGGTGCCGAGCGACAGGCTGTTCTGGCCCATGCCGACGTTGTAGACGTAGAGGTCGAGCACCTGGATCCACTTCTGGTTGAAGGCGTTCTGGAAGACGTAGTACTGGTCCATGCCGTTGTTGAGGAAGTTCGAGATAGACAGCATGAGCAGCACGAAATAGGTCGGCATCAGCTGCGGGATCGTCACGTGGATGATCTGCTGGAAGCGGTTCGCGCCGTCCACCTGCGCGGCCTCGTAGAGTTCGGGGTCGATGCCGGCGATGCCCGCGAGGTACATGATCGAGCCCCAGCCGAGACCCTTCCACAGGTTCCACAGCAGCATCTTGAGCCAGACCTGGTCGGGCGAGTCGAGGAACTTGATCGGTTCGCTGATGATATGCAGGTTCTGCAGCAGGTCGTTGACCATGCCGGTCGACGAGAACATCGCGAAGGCGATCGAGTAGACGAGCACCCAGGAGATGAAGTTCGGCAGCGTCGTCAGCGTCTGGATGAGGTTCTTGAACCATTTCGCGCGGATCTCGTTGAGCGCGATCGCGAAGATGACCGGCAGGAACGACGTGAGGATGTTGAGGCCCGACATCGCGAAGGTGTTGAGCAGCACCTGGCCGATCGTGCGCAGCTGCGCCGGGTTCTGCACCATCATCTCGAACCACTGCAGGCCGACGAACTTGCTTTCGGACAGCGGGATCGGCGGCTGGTAGTCGTAGAACGCGTAGATCCAGCCGAACAGCGGGACGTAGCTGAACAGGAACACGAGAATCAGCAGCGGGGCCACGTACAGCCACAGCTTGAACGCATGGCGCTTGTCCACATGGGCTTCGGCGGCCATCTTCGCCGCCTTCTTCGCGGCGCGACGGTCGCGACGGCTCAGTTTGGATCCCTCGGCGGCCTCGACTTCCCTACCGACGACGGCCGCGGCGCCACCTGTTAAGCCGATGGTCTCATCGGTTTCGGTGCTAGACGACGTCTGCATCTCTCCTCCTTTGGAAACTGATGTCAGCGATTCCAAGTCCCGCAACCTCGCGAGGCTTTCTCACTTCTTGTTGAATAGATTATAAACAACGGATTCGTTTGTCAAATCAGATAACGAAGTGCCGCCGCGCGGCGATTTCCCGCCTCCGGAAGCAACGGAGGCCACATACGCTTCCCTGTGGGCTGAAATCATTTTGCGCTGGAACGACAGCGTTTCCGCGACACGCAGACACTGTCGCAGTAGACAACATCATTTCTTATTTATATACTTATCAACAAAAGTCGATGTGGACACATAGCCAACCAGCCGTCCCCACGCCGTTCGACCAGACGACATGCATCGGCATGCAGACATACATATATGTCACCAGACGCGATACGGATACGGCGGATGGACGGCGCGATCGCACGGTCCGCGTCGCAGCATGGCCGCGGCGACGCGGCACAGGAAGGAAAAGGAAGCAGCCATGAGGTTCAACACGGAAGCGCCGTTCTGGCAGTTCATGGGAACGCTCGCGAGATTCACCGCGCTCAATCTCGTCTTCCTCGTCACGCTGCTGCCGATCGTCACGATCGGACCGGCGCAGGCGGCGCTCTACAGCACGCTGTTCCAATACGACGAGCATGACGACATCAGGCTCGTACATGAATACCTCAAGCGCTTCAAGCGCGAATTCAGACAGGGGCTCATCTCCGGGCTGCTGCTGCTCGCGCTCGTCGCCGCGCTCGTCTTCGGCCTCGCGTTCTGGGTGGCCTGGGACACCGACGCCGCCTACGTTCCGCTGATCGTCCTCGTCGCCGCCACGGTCGCCGTGCTGTTCCTCGCCGAATACCTCTTCCCGCTGCAGGCGCGCTTCGACAACTCGATCGGCCGCACCTGGAAGCTCGCCGCGATGTTCCCGTGGCGCGCCTTCGCCTGCTCCTTCGCACTCGTCGGCATCGACGTCGTCGCGCTCGGGCTGGCCTATTTCATCCCGTTCATCCGCGTGCTCATGCTCATCTTCGGCATGAGCTGGGTCGCCTACGCGAAGTCGCTCGTCCTGCTGTGGGGCTTCCGCAAGTACGGCGGCTACGGCGAGGTCGAGCGCCCCACCTTCGTGAACGCCAACTCCGGGCTGTGATTCCCCGTCAGGCACCGCGCCATATGCCGAGACGGACACCCGGTGAACAATCCCCCAAGACTTACCCTTCCCCTTTCCTCAACAACCGGCCGCAGCGTTTCCTCCGCTGCGGCCGCTTTCCTTTCCGGACCCAGGTACCCCCTCCCGACCTCCTTCGTGACCACTTCGCGACCGGACCATCGCACACCCGTCCGACTCCGTTTACAACCGACCCTCTTCGCGACCGACTTCCCCGTCCGCCCCGCCGACTGGGACGGCCGAGACGTATCCGCTCCGCCCGTATGGCTGCCGTGCTATTGATATATGTCGGTAATAGGTAACGAATGGTCACGGCGCATCCGCGTCCTCACTCGTCAAGGATTTCCATGGGATTCATTCATTTCATCGCCAACCTGCTCAAGGATCCGCGTGGCGCGATCGCCGGCTGGATCGCGATGGGCGTCGCCCCCACGCTCGGCTTCATCTTCCTGATCGTCTTCATCGAGACCGGTGTCGTCTTCTTCCCGTTCCTGCCCGGCGACTCGCTGCTGTTCGCCGCAGGGTTCTTCGCCGCGCCGGACGCGGCGACCGGCGAATCCGCGCTGCCGCTCGCCGCGCTGCTGCCGGTCGTCTGGATCGCGCCGATCCTCGGCGACCAGTGCAACTACTTCATCGGCCATTTCTTCGGCCGCCGCATCATCGAATCCGGCAAGGTCAAGGCGATGACGCCGGAGCGTCTCGCGAAGACGGAGACGATGATCGACCGTTGGGGCCCGCTCGCCGTCTTCCTCGGGCGCTTCTTCCCGTTCATCCGCACGTTCATGCCGTTCATCTCCGGCATCACCGGCATGCAGTGGCGCCGTTTCACGCCGTTCTCGATCCTCGGCGGCCTCGTCTGGTCGTCGCTGTTCACGTTGCTCGGCTACTTCTTCGGCGGCATCCCGGTCGTCCAGGAGAACTTCGAGCTCGTCATCGTCGCGATCCTCGTCATCTCGCTGATCCCGACCTTCGTCGGCCTGTTCAAGGCGAAGTTCGGCAGGAAGAAGGTCGCGTCGGCGACCGAACTCGCCAAGGACGAGACGACGCCGCTCGTCGAACCCCTCGACGACGCCGATAACGACTGATCCCGCCAGCTGATAACGCAAAACGCGCCGGCGACGAACGGTGTCCACCGTCCGTCGCCGGCGCGTCCATGTTCCCGCCGCCCTACGCGGCGTGAGGGGTCAGGTCAGCCATCGACACTTGCCCGGGACGGCCGGTCAGCCGCGTGTAGCACTCGAGGATCCGCTTCGGCGTCGATCCGTAGATCGCACAGAAGTCGATCGTCTCGTCCGGGGCCGAGCACCGCACGTCCTCGGCGTCGACGGCGTCCACTTCGAAGGAGACGCGGCCGCGGTCGTTAACGAAGACACGGCGACCACCGCCCGTCATAGAGAACGGGATGTCCTTGCACCGCCGCTCGGAGGCGGTGCCGACGTCCGCGTTCCAGATGCCAACGCTCTGGCCGTTCTTCACAAACGCGGCGAATCGCGCATCCAGTCCATAGACGGTCTCGCCGACGCCGCGCAACAGCCGGACCGACTTGAACCCGTGCGATCGGTCCTTCGCGAGTCCCGTCACACATCACGCCGAACTCGCCGTCGCCATGCGTGACGACGCTCATATAGTCGCGGTCGCCGGCACCGTCCTGCGCGCTCGGGAAGCCGGTTCCCTACGCGGCACCGCGCCACCGGGTGACGCGTTGCGCGGAAGATGCGGTCCACCATATGCCGGTCGCCGACGCGCCGGCGCGACACACGCGATTTGCATTTGTTCGCGGCCGCGGGTATCGTTAGGCGAGTTGTCATGCGGAGCACGACAACATCCACGGGGCTGTAGCTCAGTTGGTAGAGCGCTTCGTTCGCATCGAAGAGGTCGTGGTTTCGATTACCATCAGCTCCACTAGAGCCGCTGCATTCATTCCACCGCAGCGGCTCTTTTCGTTTTTCAGACGCCGCTTTCAACATGCGACGTTTCAATCGCACCCTATGCTTCCAGACCCGGCTCGCCGGCATCGGGCAGGTCCTGCACCGAAAGCCGGTAGTCGAAATCGATGAAAACGGGCAGTATCCCCCATGCCGTTCCTCGCTGATATACACTGTGGTTCCGCAAGTATAGGCCGATGCAGCAGCGCGCTTTGCAGCATCACGAATCCGAAAGACAACGCCGATGGAACAGGCACAGGTGAACACGAAGGCGAAGTCAAGCAAGAAGAAAATCGCTGCCATCGTGGCGTCCATCATCGCCGTACTGCTCATTGCCGGAGATTGGATGGCGTCTGCGATGGTGTATGACGAGAATTTCAATCAGCGCTTCGAGAGTTACGAGCCGCTCAAACGATCTGTCGACGATTTCGACGGCCTGCGGCGCACCCGCTATCAGTTCAGCTCTGACAAAGGGCAGAAGCTGACGGGATACCTGTACAGCTCGGGAGAAGATCAGCATGGAATCATTGTGATGGCGCACGGTTTTGGCGGAGGCGGCCACAATTCGTATATGGACTTCGCGAACTACTTCGCCCACCATGGCTACCATGTGTTCGCCTACGACGCCACCGGCAACGACGAAAGCGAGGGTGACGGCGTCGGCGGTCTGCCGCAAGGGGTGGCGGATCTCGATTACGCCATCTCTTTCGTGCGCGACAGCGGTCATTTCCCGAATCTGCCGATGGTCCTGTTCGGGCATAGCTGGGGTGCGTACAGCGTGAGCAATGTTCTTACCTACCATCCCGAAGTGAAGGCAGTGATCGCATGCTCAGGCTTCAACGCCTCATCCGATTTATTCGCATCGGAAGGAAAGAAGCAGGCGGGAAACGCCATCTATGCAATGATGCCCTTCGTGAGGCTGCATGAGTGGCATCGGTTCGGCAAATACGCCTCGAACACCGCGTTGGACGGTTTCTCGAAGAGCAACGCCGCCGTCATGATCGTACACAGCTTTGACGATGAGATCGTCCCTGCCGAATACGGTTACGAAACCTATCTCAAACACTACAGGGACGATCCTCGTTTCACCTTCGTCTCCTTTGAGGATCAAGGGCATGACGACTACTTCCAAGGCGCCTATGCCGATGCGTTCAACAGCGAGTTCGACCAGTGGCGCGCCTCTCTCGACTATGACCCCAATGACCCGGCGAACAAGGAGCGTTTCGCGAAGGACAAGGCCGCATACATCGATACGAACCTTGATCGGAAGCAATGGTCCAACTCATTGAACGACGATCTGTTCAAGCATTTCGTTGATTTCTACGACAGTCATACAGCGTGATCACGACGTCGCCGGCTTGTCACCCAGTCGGCGACGTCGTTCGGCTCAGCGTCCTCGTCCGGGCTGTTCGACGCCGAGCCGGTCGAGCCGCACGCCGCTAACGTCACCACCGCCGCAAGCCCGAGGAGGCCTTGTCATGATGCGCTTTGTCAGATTCATGGCACTTCCTTGCCAAACCATTTAGCTTGTGCGTTCGCAGCACAGTATGGCACCGGATCGCGAGGAGAACCAATACAGCGGAACGACGATTTTAGACGACGCTCGTCGCGTATTTCTCGGCGACCGGCAGCACGAAGCGTGTCGCCGAGGACATCGCGACGACCACCGGCGGCACGTTGTTCGCGATCGAACCCGCCGAAGCGTACACGAGCGACGACCTCAACTACAACAACGCCGACAGCCGGGTCAGCAGGGAGCACGACGACGAAAGCCTGCGCGACGTCAAGCTCAAGACGACCGAAGTGCCCGACTGGGACCGCTACACGACCGTCTACATCGGCTACCCGATCTGGTGGGGCGTCGCCGCATGGCCGGTGAACACCTTCGTGCGTGCCAATGACTTCTCCGGCAAGACGGTCATCCCGTTCTACACCTCCGCAAGTTCGCCGCTAGGCTCGAGCGCGAGCGAACTGGCGAAGCTCGCCAACGGCGGCGACTGGAAGGATGGACAGCGCTTCAGCTCGTCGGAAAGCGCGCAGAACGTCGAGGCCTGGGTCCGTCAGCAGTCCTGAGGGCTTGTGGCGAACCGCATGAACAAGTATAAGGCGATGATGCGCATGCAGTCCGATGCGCATCATCGCCTTATATGTTTCCTTGGCTCAGACCCTGTGGCGAACGGTCATCAGCCCTGCCGCCGCACCGGCGAGCAGCATGGCGCAGACCATCACGAAGGCAACGCTGGAACCGGTAGCACCCAACGGGGACTCGGTCGTCCGGCCCGCGACATACTTGGCGGCCGGCTTGCCGTGATCAGTGACAGAGGCGGCGGCATCACGTTTGGGTATGCCGGTGGCAGCGCCGGCTGGCTGCTTACCATCAGTACCGTTCTGTTTGCCGCCCGAACCGTCCGGATGTTCGGTGCCGCCATGTTCGCCGTCGCCCTGATCGGGGTCCTTTGGCGCGCGAACCACAAAGGTCGCAGTCGTATCGTCGGTCGAACCGTCCACATAGGTCACGGTCACCGGGACGGTGATCGTCATGCCCGCGTCAACGGCGGTCGGCGTATAGGAGACGACGCCGGTCGCCGCATCCACTGCCGCACTTGCCGGCGCATCGGCGCCAAGCGCATAGCGCATATGGTCCACGGCCGCGAGATTGCCCGTGACGGCGTCGGTGAAGATCGGCGACTTGGATGACGCCTCGGCGCTGGACACCGCATCCGTCACGGCATATGCGGGGGTCGTCATCTCGGCGACTGGCACGTTGTACGCGAGCGTGGCCATCGGCGTCGTGGTGTCGAGACCCGTCTCGCCGACGAATTGGCGGAACATGCGCAAATGTCCCTGCGCGCTCGGATGCAGCTGCCCATCACCGAAGTCGCGGTCGGCACGCCAACCGGTCGGATCAGTTTCGAGTTCCTCATTCCACTGTGTGTACTGATCGATGAACATGCAGTCCATGCGGTCAGCGACGCGCTTCATGCGGGCCACCGAACCAGAGTCGGTACGCAGACGCGAGCGGTACGGGTCGTTCTTGGCCGGCGTGGGGCTGCGCATCACGATGACGGCGTCAGGATTTGTGGCGCGTATGGCGTTCACGATCTCTTCGAGATGCCGCTCATAGGAGTCCTGGGTCGCATCGGTGTCGTTCGTGCCGAGCTGAATCGAGATGATGTCCGGATGGTACACCTCCATGCGCTCGTGGATGTTCCTCACCGTGGAACGCCATGCCTCAGCACCAGAGTCCGCCGCCGCACCGGACACACCGGTATTGACGACGAGGTCGTTCTGACGTCCCAGATCCTCCTTGACGTACTGTTCGAACAATTGCGCGATGGATTCGTAGCCGTGCAGATGCATGGCGCCGTGCGTGATCGAATCACCCATGAACAGCCAGACGAGCGGCCTGCCGGCGTCGGCGACCTTGTCTCGGATCAGCTGCGCCTGCGCGGCATACGCATCCTGCACATGATAGGTGTTGGCGCGCGCGCCGATCGTCCACTCGCCTTCGCGGGGCGCGTATCCGTCGATCGTACCCATGACGGCATTCGTGAACTGCTTCGCGATCATCTCATGGCCTTCGGCGTTGAGCACGCCGTTGGACATGCCATGCTCAAGGAAGTCGGCGTCGTTCTGGGTGAGCGCCGTGTGATCGACGATGACGACGCGCTGCAACGACTGCGCATCAAGCTGCTTCATGGCGTCACGCGCCGCCTGCGCGTATTCCTTGACATCCTTGTCCTGATCGGCGCCGAGCACATGCGGCAGCTGCAGAGCGAAGCAGCCGTGTCCGTCGCGCATCGCGAGCGCGGCGCGCGCCATCGTCACGAGCGAACGGCTGTATGCGTCGAGTCCTTCATGTCCCTTGACGTAGTCCTCGGCACCCACCGCATAGGCGACGGCCTTTGGATGCACTTTGTCGATCAGCGATGGCAACGCGGCGGCGAAGCCTGCGGCGTCCTGTCCCGAACGGCCCGCATTGATGACGAAGCGCTGCATGCCGAAGCTGTTCGCCGCCTTCGTCCAACGTTCATACTCCTCGAAACGTCCGATGTAGTTCTGTGCGGTGCCGATGTCCGCGAACCGCCCCTCGGTCTCACGGCCGCCGCCGAACAGCCAGGTGGCGTCGCCGACCGAATTGTCGAACATCTCCTGCTGGAACACGCCGCTGCGTATGGGATCAGCCGAATCGAGGCGCTGGATCCTGACCGAAGCGATGGAACCGTGCAGACCGGGCCATGCTGCATTCGCCAGCACGCTGCCATCCGACATGCCTCCGATTGCGATGGAATCGATGTTCCCACGCCAATCCTTGTAGCCGTCCACGGCGCGACCGAAGAATGCCTGCATGAACTGGGTCGTTCCGCGCGTTCCGGACGGTGCATAGGCTATCGGCTTGCCATTGTCCACGGAGACCGTCATGCCCTGGCCCGAAAGCTGCATGACGAGATCATGGAATCGTCCGTCCGTGACTGTGACTCCGGGGATTTCCTTGTACCAGTCCGTACCACCGGCATAGCTGCCGGTCTGCAGCCACACGGTGCCGTTGCGCTGGAGAACAAGTCCTAGAGCGCTGCGCGGCGGCGTCAGCTTGCCCGTGCCGGCGGTGACGTCGGCACTGTCGGCGATCTCGAGCAGGCTGACGTAGTTGGCGGTCATGGCATCCGCCTTGAAGCGCATCGAGATCCGGATGCCTTCCGAGGACTGCATGAGTCCTCGGAAGTTCCCCATCTGATCCGCAGGCACCATGAATGCGGTACCGGCGAAGCTCGCCGCGTGTACGTCGTCGGTCCCGTAGGACAGGCCGTCCTCCATACCCACGCCGCCGGTCATCGTCGGGGCGGCGTTCTCACCGTATGCAGTGGACGCCGTCGCGGCGACAAGCGTGCCGCTCCCCAGTCCCATCATGCATAGAAGCATAAGCAGCCACAGTCCGAATCGTGATCGGCCACGGGAGGGACCCGCAGATCTTGGAATACGCATTGTACAATCTCTCCGTACATTGTATTGAATCGCCATACCGCGGTATGGCATCGCTTCGCGGTCGACGATGAGGTCGCCCGCCTTATCTCGCCTCGAATCCGAGGGTTTCAAGGAAGCGCCCAAGCGCCTCATGGTCGGGGAACACGGCGATGTCACCCAGAATGTTTCGGCATATCGAAGCGAGCGCGTCACGCACGGCCACGCGCACCGGTGCGCGACCGCCGGCAGACGAGCCAGCGTCTCCGAGCGCCGAGCGGGCCTCATCCCACAGCAAACGGAATTCAGCGAGGTCATCGGGCAGCGCATCACCGGCGGCCAATGCGTCCTCGAGTGCGCCGAGCTGCCCGACGAGGCGTCCCGGCAGCACGAACAGTCCCATCGCCTCGATGAGACCGATTGGCTCCTGCTTGACGAAGAAGTACTCAGGATGCGCATGGAAGACGCCTAGCGGATATCGCTCGCTCACTGCGTTGTTGCGTAGGATCAGGCTCATCTCGTATTCGGGCGCGTTCCCAGCATCGCTGACAAGACGCGCGATCGGCGACAGAGACGACTGCGCGGCGCCCGACGCGTCATGCGACGCGATGTCGAAACCACTATCGTCGTAGTCGGCCCACGCCGCGCGGATGCGTTCGCACACCCGCACGATGCTCGCACGGTCATGGGATCGCACGCGAACCGCGCTCGCAGGCCAGTCGATGATCTCGAGGATGGCGTCGTCGGCGTCCGGGCAGCGGTAGCGCCGCCACGTCGCCGCACGCTGCATCGGCATCGTCTCGCCGCCGCCCTGATAATGATCATGAGCGAGCACCGATCCGCCGATGCGCGGCAACGCGGCATTGCAGCCGAGGAAGTAGTCAGGGAACTGGTTGACGAAGTCAAGTAAGTTGGCGAAGGTTGACCTGTCGACGTGCATCGGCGTATGCTCGCGGTTCACGCAGATGCCGTGCTGATGGAAGTAGCCGTAGGGCGAGAACTGCCAGAACCACGGCCGGCCGTCGAGTTCGACCTCGACGGTGCGCAATGTGCGTTTGCCGCGCGCCGCGAGCCCTTCGTTCGCATGGCAGATCGTGCATTGCGCGAAGCTGCCTTCGACGCTGTTGCCGCGAGCCGCCTTGCGCATGTCCTTGAATTCCGGTTTCGCCGTATTGATCGTCACGACGAGGCCGGCTCCGTCGAAGCGCACGTTGCGCCGCAGCTGCGCGAGCTTGATGTAGCCGTTCGCGACGCCGTAGTCGTACAGCCACCGCATCGCCGCCATGTTGCCGGCGCCGGCGCGCACGTCGTCATAGACGTCCTGGATGCGCGACGGCGCCGCGGACAGCGTGCCCATGATCACGTCGTCGTCGAGGAAGACTGCGGCAGCTGACGTTGCAGCGTCGTCCGGCGTCGCGATATCCGATTCAGCCAAACCGAGCGCGGCCGCTTCCACGCGGCGCGCCGCGTCGGAGTCAAAAATCTCCAGCAGTCGGTTACGCATCCAGTCCACGTCGCGCGGATCGAGCAGCAGCCGGACGCGAGCATAGTCGGCAAGCATGTCGATGGCGCCGGGGATCGACGGCGTCTCGGCAGCGATCGTCATGGTCGTCGCCTCAGTCATCGCCGCGCTCCCCACCGGTGGCGTTCACGGCACCGTCGTCCATGATCTCGTCGATGACCGCGTGCATCTGCGGCATTCGCTCCTCCATCTCATATGCGAGCCTTACCTGCGTGCGCGCACGCACGAGGTTGTGCTCCGGGTACTTCGTCGCGAAGTAGACGTCGCCGAGCAGATAGTCGCCAAGGAACCGCATGCCGCATTCGAGCGTCATCAGCCGTGCCGCCTCGGGCAGCAGCTCGAGTTCATACGACGTCGCGGAGTCGCGGACCTCACCTAGGAATCCACGCGCATAGGCACGGAACAGCGGCAGGCTGAAATGCACTTTGCCCAGGTCCGGCTCGTCCTCAAGACCGGTCGACGCGCCGAAGCGAATCGAATCGCCGAAGTCGAAGAGCATCGAACCGGGCATCACCGTGTCGAGATCGATGATCGCACGCGGCTCACCACTGGCCGCGTCCATCAGGATGTTGTTGAGCTTCGTGTCATTGTGCGTGACACGCAGCGGCACCGTCCCGTTGGCAAGCGCGTCGACGATCCGCCCATACCCCTGCGCGCGTTCGTCAAAGAATCCGATCTCGTCGCGCACGTCCTTCGCCCTGCCGAGTGGATCGGCTGCGACGGCTGCACGGAAGTCGGCATAGCGGTGCGGAGTGTCATGGAAATGCGCGATCGTTTCGGTGAGCTGCGCGGCGTTGAAGCCGGCGAGGCGGCTCTGGAAAGCACCAAAGGCCGCCCCTGCCCGTTCGAAGATGCGCGGATCGTCGACGAGGTTGTAGGACATCGTGCCTTCGATGAAACGGTAGACGCGGAACGCGCCGCCATCGGCCGCGAGCCAGCTGCGGCCGTCTTTCGTCGGGACGATCTCAAGCGTCTCCTGACCATGCGCGTGCAGGAATCCGGTGACGAGCTCGATGTTGCGCATCAGGGCCGCCGTGTCCGGGAACACATCGGTGTTCATCCGCTGCAGAACGTAACGGGCCTTGTCGGTGACCACGAGATACGTGACGTTGATGTGCCCGTCACCGTACGGCGTGACCGACGCGGTCGTCCCGTCGATGGCGAATCTGTCCGCGATGTGTGCCAGCGCCGCCGGCTCCATGTGCCTATCCATCTTCAGCCTCCTTGTCCGTGAGATATATCGACTACTCGAGTCCCTTCCAGGCGATGGCGCTTGGCGCGAGCATGAAGTCGTCGATTGCGCCGTCCGCGCGCTGCACCTTCGTCGTCTGCATCTGATCGGTATTGTTGACGACGCAATACAGGTGCCGGTCCGGGAAGTGGGCGACCTCGCATTCCGGGTTCGTCGAACTCCATGCGGCGTAACGGTCCTCGTTGCGGCTCGCATAGAACAACGCGCGCTCGAGCAGCCGAGCGTTCGCCGCCGAATACGGCAATCCGGAGATGTAGACGCCACGTCCGCGGCCGTAGTCGTTGGCGGCGAGGCGTACGCGGCCGTCCTTGACGTCAAGCAGCGTCACGCCCTCATCAATCGGGTAGACGTTGAGGATCGGCTCACCGAAATCGACGTCGGCCGCCTCCTCGGTGATGAAGTTGGCGTCCGCGACCTCGGGCCAGTATTTGTCGACCGACAGCGTCTGGAAGCGTTCCTGGTCGACGCCGAGCACATCGGCGAGCTGGAAGAAGCGGCCCTGCCAATCAGTCGATGCCGGCTGGCCGACACCGACGAAGGCGCCGCCATCGCGCACCCAGCGGCGGATCGTCGAGACGAGGCGCGGGTCGCGCCACACGTCTCCGCCGCTGAAGGAGGTGTGCTCGGGGCCGGCGTTGATGATGACGTCGACGTCGTCGGGGATGCCCCGCTCGAGCACGTCGTCGAAGCTGATGAAGCGCACGTTGACGCGCATGCCGGAAAGCGCCTCGAGGATGCCGTAGTACGAGTAGGTCTGCTGGTTCGGCAGCGCATGCGCGACGGTGAACGCCATCCAGCTGCGCATGCGGCCCCAGCAGTTGAGGATCGCGACGTTGAGCTCGCCTTCGGCCGGCCTGCCGCCGGTACGTTCGTGGATGTCGCGGAATTCATCGGCGATCGCCGTCACCGTGTCGACGAACTTCGGGAACTTCGCGGCGAGCGAGAGGTAGCCGCCGTAGCCCATGCGCGAGATCGGCGAACGAAGGATCGCACGACGCGCCTTGCGCCAGTTGTCGAGGCCTTCAATGCTCGGATCGTTGCCCTCATGGAAGGTGTCGGGGAAGAAGTACGGCAGGAAGCGGCCTTCGGTGTAGCGCACGCCTGGGATGTCGGCGATCATGCGCAGCGTCGTGCCGTCGCCGACCGAGCCGACGACCGCATCGAGGCCGAGCTCGTCGAAGCCCTCCATGTACGGTTCGGTGCCGATCCACTGGTCGCCGAGGAACATCATCGCCTCCTTGCCGGCGGCGTGCGTCTCGTCGACGAGCTTCTTGACGTTCGCGCGAACGAAGGTCGACAGGAACGCGATCCAGTCGCGCTGCGCCTTGCGCGGGATGCGCCACGTCGAGTTGTAGCAGCCTTCATCCACGAAGTCCTCGGGGCGCAGACGGTAGCCATGCAGCGCCTCGAAGTCGTCGAGCGCGCGCGGCGAGACCGTGCATGCGCAGCCGAACCAGTCGACGATCTTCTCACGATGCTTCTGGTCGAAGATCAGCGTGAACTGGTAGAAGAAGGTCGTGAACCGCACAACGTCGGCGCGCGGGTTGTCCTTGAGCCATTGCTCGAATGTGCGGAACACGAAGTCGCGCGTCGCCGGATGGTAGATGTCGAAGGGGATTTCGTGTTCCTTGTCGCCCCAGTCGTTCGTCAGATGGTTGTACATCTCGACCGGATCCCAGATGATGTATGCGAGGAACGAGACCGTGTATTCGTGCATCGGTTCCGTTTCGCGGATCGTCACCGCGTCATGAGCGGCGTCGAAATCCCAGCGTTCCGGATCGACGACCTCGCCGGTCGTGCGGTCGACGACCTCCCAGTAGCGGCGCGGATCGGCATCACGGTTCGGCTGCAGCTGTTCGGCGTAGAAGCGCTCCATCAGGTCGACGACGACCGTGTCCGCCTCGGCGAGGACGCGCTGTGTGAGCAGATAGACCTGCGGGGTCTCGTCCATATGCAGGCTGATCCATTCGTTGTGGGCGCGCGTCGGGAAGTAGGCGCTGTAGATCTTCTTGCCAAGCTTCTGGACGGCGGCGTCAAGATGGGTGCCATCGGAATTGCGAATCGCATCGGCTCCCCACAGTTCCGCGAGACGCTTCGTCTCCGCGGCGAAGTGTTCCTCGCTCGGTATCGTGAAACGGCCAGTCGTATTCATGCTATCTCCTTGAACTATCGAATCATAAAAGATGAATTAAAATAAAGGAAATACGTGGCCGCTTGATTTCCATTGCATGGTTTCCCATACGCGGCCACGTACGTGCAATAGCTGCTATCCCCGTCAGCCCTTGACGGAACCGGCGGCGAGACCCGCGCGCCAGAAGCGCTGCAGCGTCAGGAACAGCAGAATCACCGGAAGAACGCCAAGCAACGAGCCCATCATCAGCGCACCACGATCATTGAAGGTGGCGAGCGAGACCATACCGTATAGGCCAAGCGTGACCGGATAGAGATTATCGCTGGAAAGCATCATCAACGGCAACAGGAAATTGTTCCATGCAGCGACGAACATGAACAGGAAGATCGTCACCATCGCCGGGGCGAGCAATCGCAGCACAATCGTGAAGAAGATGCGTGTCTCGCTTGCGCCATCGATGCGGGCGGCCTCAAGCAGTTCGTCGGGTACCGAGCTCTGCGCATAAACGCGTCCGAGGAAGAAACCGAACGGCGAGACGCATCCCGGGATGATCACGGCGAGCATCGTGTTGTCGAGATGCAGCGAATTGAAGATCGCATACTGCGGAATCGTCAGCAGCGCAGCCGGCATCAGCATCGCGGCCATGATGATGCCGATCGTCGTGGCCTTGCCACGGAAGCGGAATTTAGCGGTCGCATAGCCGGCCATCACTGCGACGACGGTGCCGATGGCGCCGGAGACGCACGAGTAGATCAGCGAGTTGCCGACCCAACGCCAGAAGTTGCCGCGTGTCCAGCCGAGCAGGATACCGTAGTTGTCGGCGATTGCATCAGGCAGCTCGTCAAGCGGCACCGCGAACCACAAGCCGTTGCTGCTGGTCATCTGAGACGGCGTCTTGGTCGATGCGAGGATGGCCCAGTAGATCGGGAACAGGAAATACAGCAACGCGAAGACGAGGATGACCGCGGTCAGCGTCTTCACCGCGAAGTTCGGACGCATCGAACGGGGAAGGTCATTGGCGGTCTTCTCACGAATGCGGTCTGCCTTGCGCGCTGCGCGCATCGAGCTGCGCGAGCGGGGTTTCATGGTATCGGTCATGATTCGTTGACCTTCCTTTCGATGAATGCATACGCCATTGCGAGCAGACCCGCGATGATCGCCATGACGATCGCGATTGCATTGGACGGGCCTGCGCCCTTCGGGGTCAGGAAGCCACGAGAGCTGTTGAACGCCATCATCATCGGCGTGTAGTAGTTGTTGATGCCCGGATCGGCTGTGTGCATGACCTGCGGCTCATTGAACAGCTGGATCGTGCCGACGATCGACAGCAACATTGCGAGCAGCGCGGCGCCGCGCACGTTCGGCAGCTTGACCTTCATCGCGATCTGCCAGCCGTTGGCGCCGTCGATGCGAGCCGCCTCGTACAGATCATGTGGAATAGCCTGAAGCGCCGAGAGGAAGATCAGCATATTGTAGCCGGTGAAGGTCCACGTCGTGATGTTGACCATCGAAGCGAGCACGACGTTGCTTGCGAAGAAGTCCACATGGATGCCGATGGCGGCAAGGCCTTTGACGATAGGCGAGATCTGTCCGTTGTACAGGTAGACCCAGATGATCGAAGCGATGACGCCCGGGATCGCATACGGCAGGAAGTAACCGAGACGGAAACCACCGACATGCTTGATGATGAACGAGTCGATCAGCATCGCAAGCACAAGCGCGCTGATGATCATCAGCGGCACCTGGATCACGGTGTAGATCAGTACACGCCCCATGCCGCCCCAGAACTTGTCCGAAGTGATCACATACTTGAAGTTCTCAAAACCAACGAACTTGTTGACGACCTCGCCGCCTCCATAGGCTCCACCGGTGGCGACCTGCTGGAAGAAACTCGAGTAGATCGCATAAACGATCGGGAAGACGAATACGAGCAGGAACAGGAGCACGAATGGCAGCATGAACATCCAGCCCGTTCGTTCCTCCCTGCGCGCTGCAGGCGACCTGCGTGGCCGGCGCCCGAGTTTGCCGGCCTTGGGCACCGCCCCCGACTCAGATCCGCGCGACTCCAACTCATTGGCGTCATGCAGCGTTCTGACATCGGCCGGTGTCGTCGTTGCGGTAGTCATCTCAATGCTCCTTTGCATAGTAAATATCCGAGGAGAGCGAAGAGCCTTGGGTGGGTGCCTATGGGATGCCATAGGCACCCACCCAAGGCTCTTATATGGATTCGCCCCGGGCGTCAGCAGCCGTCACAGGGCGAGAAACCGCTCGATTATTCGACCACGGAGAGGCCGGAATCCTTCAGTGTCGAGACGGATGCAGACTGGGCCGCATCGAAGACGGCGGAGACCTTGCCGGTGCCGCTGGCGGCCTTCGAAGCCGCTTCCTGCATGGACGCCCCGACCGAGGCGAAGCCCGGGATGTAAGCGAAGTTGTTCATGTTCGCGTTCGCGTCGGCGAACTCCTTCATCACGTCTTGCCCACCGTAGAATTCGGACCATGCGGCCGGGGTCTTCGCAGTGCCGGTGGAAGCGGCGACGATCAGACCCTGCGAGGTGAGGTCGTCAATCTGCGTGTTGAACCAGTCAAGGAACTCCATCGCCTGCGCCTTGTACTTGCAACCCTTCATGACCGCAACACCGGAACCGCCGTCGGGGCCGGTCTTGCCGGCGTTGTCGAACCAGTCACCGATCTGCGCGATGCGCCAATCACCCTTGCCTTTGTCCGCCATCGAATCCATCAGCAGAGGCGCCTCCCATGCGGCACCAATCGTGCCGATGAGCTCGCCCTTCTGCAGCGAGGCATCGAATGACGGGTCCCAGCGCGGATTCGTTGAGGTGGCCTTTGCATCGATGAGCTGCTGGAAGACGTTTGCGACGGCCTTGGATCCGTCGGTCTGCGTGTCCACCTTCCACGCATCGCCTTCGACCTCATACCACGGGCTCGACGCACCGGCGAGACCGGTAAGCATGTTGCCGGATTCATCGGCCTGGAAGGACATGATGTACTTCCCCTTCGCGGCAGCCGTCTTGGCCGCCGCGATGAGCTCATCCTGCGTCTTCGGCAGCGTGATGCCGAGCTCGTCAAAAGCGGTCTTGTTGTAGTAGTAGACGAGCGGGCCGGTGTCCTGCGGCAGACCGAAGGTCTTGCCGCCGATCTGCATCTGCTCGAACGGACCCTGCGCGAAATCCTTGCTGTATTGCTCGGCCTCGGAGGTGACATCCTCCATGATGCCCTTCATGTAGGCCTCCGGCAGCTCGGAGTAGCCAAGCTGCGCGAGATCCGGGGCGTTGCCCGCCTTGACATCGGTCTCCAGCTTCGTGATCATGTCCGACGCGTTTCCGTTAAACTGCGTGGCCTTGACCTGAATGTTCGGGTGGTCCTTGTTCCAGCGCGCGACAATCTCATCGACCGGTGTCATGCCCGGCTTGTTCGGCAGGCGGTGAAGATAGGTGATTGTCACCTTCTGATTCGGGTCCGCCTGCTCGGTGTCCCCGGTTTTTGCACCTGAGGCTCCGCCACCGCAACCGGAAAGCGCCATGCATAGCGCAGCGACCGCTGCGCCTCCCGCCATCAACAACCGATTCCGCTTCATAATCCCTGCACTCCTTCGTGATCAGGCGGATGGGCGTTTGGTTCACCCACCCGATTGGTTTCCTGAAGTTGCACCGCCACTTCCACCAGTGGTGATGACCTTCACGATACCGAGCATCGTCTTTTTTGTCAACTTCACTTACTTTTTAGTTCTCCAAGAGCATAATAGGCTTGAAAACGTTGATATTTCAGCGCTTTCAAGCCTAAAACTATATTGTCAACCCACTGTTCAAATGGTGTAAAGTAAGCAATAGCGTTTTCTACGAGTCGCAGCTCGCCAATGACGGCAGGCGGCGATTCCCATCCCACGAAAGGCCCGTTATGACCCACTACTTCATCTCCTCCACCCACGGCGACGACATGTGCGACGGACGGACGCCCACGACCGCCTGGCGCACGCTCTCAAAAGCCGGAACGATAGCCTTCCAGCCCGGCGACGCACTGTTGCTCGAACGCGGCGCGCATTTCGCGGGCGAGTCACTGCACCTGCACGGCGTCATCGGCGCCCCCGATGCTCCGGTGACGATCGGCTGCTACGGAGCCGAAGACGCGTCGTTGCCGCTCATCGCGTGCGACGGCAACGGACGATGGTTCGAGGATTATCGCGCGCCGATCGGCGGTCTGCCGCACCGCAATCGCGGCGAAGTCTCCACGGCCGTGCTGCTGCGCGACTGCTCATACGTCCACATGCGCGACCTCGAGATCACCAACCGACGCATCGACGACTCCGACGACCATGCCTTCAACGACCTCGAAGTGATGGATCGCACCGGCGTCGCCGTCATCGCCGAGAACGGCGGCACGTCGCGCGGTATCAGGCTGGAGCGGCTGTACATCCACGACGTGAACGGCAACATCTACGACAAGCACATGGCCAACGGCGGCATACAGATCATCGCGCACTTCCCTGAGGACGCCTCGACGATCGAGACGAACATCGCACGCTTCGACGACCTGCGCATCGCCGACAACGTCGTGCGCGACACGAGCCGCTGGGGCATCGCCGTCGGCTACACCGCCTATCTCAATCTCATCGACCACGGCGGACGCGACACCGACGGCAACTGGGACAATACCTTCGACTACGGCGACGGCACGATCGACGACGCGACGATACGCCGATACGGCGCGACGAATGTCGTCGTCGAAGGCAACCTCGTGGAACGCGCCGGCGGCGACGCGATCACCGTCATGTACTGCGACCGTCCGCTCGTACAGCGCAACGTCTCGCGTGAGGCAGCCGTCGACATCCGTGACGACGTCTACACAGCGACGACGAACGATCGAGTCGCCGCCGCGATCTGGCCATGGCGATGCAAGAACGCCCTCTTCGAGTACAACGAGGCGTATGACACGCTCAATGCGGATCACGGCAACGGCGACGGCCAGGCGTGGGACGCCGACTTCGGCGACGGCACCGAGTACCGATACAACTACTCACGCAACAATTCGGGCGGATGCATCATGTTCTGTAACGAGAAGGCCGTCAACTCGCTGTTCTACTGCAACGTCTCCGAACGCGACCTGATGGGCGCGATCGACATCCCGCGCAACCCGGACGCGGCGGTCACCGGCAACGTCTTCATCATCGCCGACGGCGCCGATCCGCTGCGCCTCGACCGCGCGGACGGCGCCGCCATCATCGAGGGCAACACCTTCATCCACACCGGGTCCGCGCCACGATGCACCGACTGGCACCCCCATGGCTCGCAAGTCGAATACGCCGGCAACGTCTACATCGGCTTTTCCACCATTCCCGAGGAGGAGCAGGGCGACGACCCCCAAGCGCCCAAACGGCGCTAAGCGACGACAACCCATCGAAGGCACCCTGACAATAACTCCATTCATCGCAGAGAGATCAAAGGACATCGTGTTCAAAGACCAATCCACGAGGCAGTTTTCACCAGAGCGTAATTATGTATACTTGATTGACATAATGTCTACGCATCGTTAATCTAGGTATCGTCGCCCATTGGCGCTGGTAGAACCTTGATGTATCGTATCGCACTATTTGAGGGTAAGGAGTAGCGATGATCGGCCCATCATTCGAACGTATTCCGACGAACATGAACACCAAAACCGTACCTTCCGATATCCGGGCACGTAATATCATGGCCGTCTTCAACCTGCTGTTCCCCGCCGCAACCGTCTCACGCAGCGAACTTGGACGCACACTCGGGCTGTCCCGCATGGCCGCCACCGATGTGACCGGCGAGATGCTCGACAATCACATCATCCGCGAAGTCGGCGAAGACACGCGTACCGGCCGCGGCAAGCGTTCAGTCATGCTTGCAATCGATACCGCTTTCTGGCGCATCATCACGATCGACCTGTCGCAGCAGTATCTGCTCCAAGGCGCACTCGTCGATCTCGGCGGCCGCATCATTGAGCGCATGGAGACACCAATAGAGGACTGCGCCAACATCTCGATCGCACTGATCGCCGAACTTGCACGGAAGCTGATGGCCGTATCCTCGCAGCCGATCCTCGGATTGGGGGTCGCCGTCCCCGGAGTCGTCAACCATGAGGGCACCGTCGTCGATGCCGTGCAGCTCGGATGGAAGGACGTGCCGCTGCATGACGAGCTGCGCGACATGCTTGACCTGCCGGTACTCGTCGGCAACGCAACGAACGCGGCCCTTGTCGCGGAACGGTTCTTTGGTGAAGGCGGCGCCGATTCCATGCTCATCCGCATTGGCGCCGGCGTAGGTGCAAGCTTATGCATCAATGGTGAGATCGTGGACGGGGCGACCTGTATGGCCGGCGAAATCGGCCATGTCGTCGTCGACCCGGAGGGTCCAGGCTGCGCGTGCGGCAAACGCGGCTGCCTTGAGGCATATCTTTCGACGAACAATCTATACGCTCAGATCGCCAGCGATCCCGCGCACCGCACCGAAATCCTCACCGGCGCCGGACAGCTGCTCGGCCGCGTCATGGCGATGCCGCTCGGACTGCTCAACCTGCACGACGTGACGGTCGACGCCCCCGCGGACATCGCTGGCGAGACTTTCATTCATGCGATGGGCGGCGAATTGAGCGCCGCGTTGAACACCCAGTATATGACGATCCCGTTGCTGCATCGCTGCCAGGTGGGACCAAACGCATCCCTGCGGGGTCAAGCCATCAGCGTATTGCGGCGCCTCGTTCCACATATCCGCCAACTATCCACCCGTATGCATACCGCACACGACGAGTGAGGAAGCGCCTCACTCCCCTCATCCACAACAAAGGAGTTGTCATGACAGGTTCCCCGAACACCCCGCCGTCGCTCATCGGCATCGACGTGGGAGGCACGAAGATCGCGGGCATCGCGATCGCGGTGCCGGACCCCTCGGGATTCGGCGATGTACACGTCCTTGCACAGTCCAACCGCCCGGCGCGCCGCGGAGCCGACGCGCTCGTCGCCGACACTATCGTCATCATCGATGAACTTATAGCGCAGCTTCCCTCCAATGCCGGCGATGTTTGCGCGATAGGCATCGGCACGCCGGGCACCGTGGACGGCTCGACCGGCGATGTGCGCGATATCGCGAATCTGTCTATCGACTACGTGCCTCTTGCGAGTGCCGTGCGCGAACACTTCCAGCTGCCGACGGTCGTTGAGAACGACGTCAACGCGGCCGCGGTCGGCGCGGCACGTCTCGTCGAGGCCGGCGCCGCGGACAGACAGACCATCGCGTTCCTCAACCTCGGCACGGGTCTTGCAGCCGGCATCATCCGCAACGGTGGGCTTGACCATGGTTCAAGCAACACGGTCGGCGAAATCGGCCACATACCGGTCGAGCCCCACCATTGGCTCTGCGCCTGCGGACAGCGCGGCTGCCTCGAGACCGCCGGCAGCGGAGGCGCGGCGAAACGCCTATGGCCGTATGCGGATCCTCCGATGCCGAATATCCTTGCCGTGGCTGCCAACAACGCACACCCCCGTCACCGGCAGGCCATCGAGACCCGCGACACGATCATCACCGCGGTTGCAGACACGATCGATGTGCTTGCCCTGACCGTCGACCCGGATGTCATCATTATTGGCGGCGGCATGGCCCGAACCGGCGCGCCACTGCTCGATGCAATCCGGACGGAGCTGCGCCGCCGGGGCCAGAACAGCGGATTCATCCACGCTCTCAATCTGCCGGCGCGTCTGCGCCTTGCGCCGACCGAACTGCCGGTGGGTGCGATAGGGGCGGCCCTCACCGCCCAATCTCTGCCGACTGGCGCATAACACACACCCTCCTCCGGCTGTGCCGTCCGTCATGATACCCCCGGACGCCCGGCATCATGGCCGCAGCCATACACATCCGTTGCCATCGCTCTGCGGCCCTCGGCGTTGACACGACCATCCATCCAACGAACACAATAAACAGCACCAATCAAACAAAGGAGCGTCATCATGACGGAGATCATCATCACGGAGTCCCAGCAGCAGGCGGGCGCGATCTACGCGAAGTGCGTGGCCGACCTCATCGAACGCAAGCCGGACTGCGTGCTCGGCCTTGCAACCGGATCAAGTCCGCTCGCCGCCTACCGCGAACTCGCGAAGACAATCCACGAACGCGGCCTCGACGTCTCGCGGGTGCGTGGCTTTTCGCTCGACGAGTACGCGGGCCTCGACCCGAGGCATCCGGAGTCGTATCACAGCGTCATCGAGCGCACCGTCGTCGAGCCGCTCGGCCTCGACCCGGAGCTCGTGCATGTGCCGAACGGCGATCTCGCGACGATCGAGCATGCCGGCGCGGCCTACGACGCGGCCATCGAAGCGGCCGGCGGCATCGACGTGCAGATCCTCGGCATCGGCACCGACGGTCATATCGGCTTCAACGAGCCGGGATCGTCGCTCGCCTCGGGCACGCGCATCAAGACGCTCACCGAACAGACGCGCATCGACAACGCGCGCTTCTTCGACGGCGACGTCGATCAGGTGCCGACGCACTGCATCACACAGGGCATCGGCACGATCATGAAGGTGCGCCATCTCGTGCTGCTCGCGTTCGGCGACGGCAAGGCCGAGGCGATCGCCGAGACGGTCGAGGGCGGCGTCTCGTCGTTCTGCCCGGCGAGCGCGCTGCAGCTGCACCCGCACGCGACCGTCATCGTCGACGAGCAGGCGGCGGCGCGACTGCGCAACAAGGACTACTACCGTTACGCGTACATGCACAAGCCGTCATGGCAGGGCATCTGAGGGCGCCCGCGCCTGCCAGCCGACCATGCGGAACACGGAGATGACGATCATGCATCAGGACAGCGCATCAGCACTTCCCAGTATCCCGACGGCAACACGCGAACGCGCCGCGGTCGCCGAACAAATCGCACGTTCCTTCACCCGTCCGCCTGAAACCTTCGGCATCGTCAACGCCACGCGCATCGACGCACGCGGCATCGTCCCCGACAGCTGGGTCATCTGCTCGGACGGCGTCATCGTCGATGAAGGCACGACGACGTCGGATTTCACGACGGCCGCCGCACGGTATCACGTCGGGGGTGCGTCCCGCATCGACGCGCACGGCATGCTGCTGACGCCGGGATACGTGGACATCCATGCGCACGGCGCATGGGGCATGTCCTTCGACGACGGCGCCGACGGCATCCGCATCGCGCGCGCCGGCCATATGATGCACGGCACGACGCGGCAGGTCTGCAGCCTCATCACGAATCCCTTCGACGTCATGGCCGCGAACCTGCGCAATGTGCGCGACGCGATGCGCGAGCGACCTGACATCCTCGGCGCGCATCTGGAGGGTCCGTTCCTCTCGCCGCTGCACAAGGGCGCGCATGATCCCGCGTGCCTGTGCGACCCGACGCCGGAGCATGTCGAGACATTGCTCGACGCCGCCGACGGCTGCCTGCGGCAGATCACGAGCGCGCCGGAGCTGCCGCACGCGATGCGGGCGATCGGCATGTTCGCGAACGCCGGCGTCGTCGCGGCCGTCGGACACACCGACGCCGACTACATGACGGCCGTGCGCGCCTTCGACGCCGGCGCACGACTGATGACGCATCTGTTCAATGCGATGCCGTCGCTGCACCATCGCAAGCCAGGACCGATCCCGGCGGCCGTCGAGGATCCGCGCGTCGCGATCGAACTGATCAACGACGGCTTCCATGTGCAGGACCCGGTGCTGCGCATGGCGCTCGGCTTCGCACCGCGCCGCACCGTCTTCGTCACCGACGCGATGGCGGCGACCGATTGCCCGGACGGCGCCTACAAACTCGGCGGACTGGATGTGCGGGTCGTCGGCGGCCACGCCCGTCTCGTCTCGAACGGCGCGATCGCCGGGTCGACGCTGCTGCTCGAGGGCGCCGTGCAACGTGCGGTGCTCGAGCTGGGCATGGCGCCGGCCGACGCCGTCGCGGCGGCGACGCTCGTCCCGGCGCAGGTCTTCGGCTTCGACCGTCCGAACGCCGTCACCGATGCGCCGCTCGGCCTGATATGCCGTGGCTATGCGGCCGACGTGCTGCTGCTCGACCCCGCCGACTGGGCGGTCCGGCACGTCTGGTGCGCCGGACGCCGGCAACGGTAGGCCCGCGGGTCGGGCCGCACCCGGTTCCATAACGGGCATAATGCGAAGGCCTTGCATGCAGCCGCCACGCTGCCTGCAAGGCCTTCGTTATGCGAGGTCGGCGCCGAGGCGCGAACCGTCAGTCCTTGGCGGTGACCCGCATCACGATGAACGAGGTGACCAGCACCACGATGACCGCGCCAATAAGCGAGGGGAAGATCGCCATGCCGCCGAGCTGCGGCCCCCAGCTGCCGAAGATCGCCTGACCGAGCGATGAACCCACAAGACCGGCGATGATGTTGGCGATCCAACCCATCGATCCGCTGCGGTTGGTGATCGCGCCGGCGATCGCGCCGATGATCGCGCCTACGATGAGCGTCCAAATCCAATACATAATGTGCTTCCTTTACATCTTGCCAAAGTCCCGAAAACCTTGAACTATCTTCCACAGTACGGGGCCGGGGCGCGCTTCGCCCGCAATCATGCGGTTTTCCGCTACCGCGGCAAAATCACGTAACGCTCAGGTCGGGCTGCTACACATATTGTTGCGTTCGTGGTGGCCGCAAGGACACGGATGCAACAGGCCCCATTTCGTTCGCATTTCCCATCAACCGCGGCAAAAACCGGATGCAACGAACCTTCATTGCGCCCTGCCTCCCACCGATCGCAGCGGCGCCGGATACGGACGTGTCAGTGCTGCTGCGGCGCCTGCCGCCCCACCTCGTCCAAAGCGGCGTTGAAGGCGTCGCTCGTCCAACTGGCGCCGGCGATCTTGTCGGCCTTCAGATCCTTGATCGGTTTGCCGGTGACGACTCCCGGCACCTCCTTGGCGAAGGCCTCCTGATGCCCGCGCGAGATGGACGTGAACGGATGTCCGACGACGCGCACATCGTGTACGAGGCCGTCGCGCACGCCGACGTACACGTCTATCGTGTCCTCGCCGACGGGGCCGCACTGCCCGATCGCCGCGTAATCGCCGTCCGCGTACGCGGCGGCCGGATCCGCGGCGATGTCATCCGCATCCGACTCCTTGTCGTCGCAACACGACTTGCCGACGGAATCGGACATCGTCTCTCCGGAATCGCCTGCGAACTCGTCATCCATCGGCCGCGCGCTGGGTTCGCCACATCCGGACAACATCATCAGACCGGGCGCCGACAGTGCCGTCAACGCCATCAGTTGCTTCGAGGTTTTCATGCCGTTCCCTTTCCTTGGATGGTTGTGGACGCCGGGCGCATGGACGCGTTCAGACCTCGGCGCCGCCCGTCTTGGCTGCTTTCGTCGGATCGGCGACCGCGCTGTTCGTCGTCGACCCCGATCGGCTCGCCGCGTCCTTCCCTATCTTCGATTGCCTCGTGCTCGACGAGGCCGGACATCTGAAGACGTCGGCGCACTTCCCCGCCGAGCTCTACACCACGAAGCCCGACCGTACAGTGTGAGCGCGGGAGCATCCGCTCCACGGCGCAGTCGCATAAACCCAAATCCGGACCGCGCCATGCATGCCCGCGTCCGACTCGGCCCCATCCGTGTTTCCCGCCATCTGCGGCGTCCATGGATGCGACGGAGACATGTTTGGTCCGTTTTTTGGTCTGAAAACGGTGCCGGAAATTAGACCGTCATGCGCAGGTAACACAGCGAACCTAGCTTGCCCTCCATACCCGCCGGATGCCGCACCACGGACCAAAGCACCGTCCGAGACCGCGGCCTTCCGGCAACGTTTCCGAACCGAACGGAGGGCACGATGGCCGCGAAAACCACGATTCTCGACATGAACCGATTCGACGGCGCGAATCTGGATACGCTCGACGCCCATAAACGCTCGCTGATCGAGCGCCGCACGGCCCTCGGCAACGGCTACCGCCTCTTCTACCGCGATCCGATCGAGATCGTGCGCGGCGTCGGTTCCCACGTCTTCGACGAACATGGCACCGATTATCTGGACGCCTACAACAACGTCGTCTCGGTGGGCCACTGCCATCCGCATGTCGTCGAGGCGGTCAGCCGGCAGGCGTCGCTGCTCAATACCCATACCCGCTATCTGCATGAGACGATCCTCGACTATTCGGAGGCGCTGCTCGCGAAGCTGCCTGCGCAAATCGACCGCATCACCTACCAATGCACCGGCTCCGAGGCCAACGACCTGGCGATCCGCATCGCCCGCAACTACACCGGAGGCCAGGGCATCATCGTGACGCGCGAAGCGTACCACGGCAACACCGACCTCATCTCCGGCTTCTCCCCGTCGATCGGCATGGGGCAGGAGCTCTCCCCGTCCTGCGGCCTGCTGCCGACGCCGGACACGCACATCCATGGAGACGAGGCGATCGGCGACTACATCGTCGCGAAACTCAAGGAGCGCATCGTCGCGATGCGTGCCGACGGCATCAAGTTCGCCGGCCTGCTCGTCGACTCGATCTTCTCCTCCGACGGCATCTTCCCCGGCAAAGCCGGCTGGCTCAGGAAGGTCGCCGACGCGGTGCACGAGGAAGGCGGCCTCTATATCGCCGATGAGGTGCAACCAGGCTTCTGCCGCACCGGCGAGGCCTTCTGGGGATTCGCCCGCCACGGCTTCGTCCCCGACATCGTGACGATGGGCAAGCCGATGGCCAACGGCATCGCCTGTTCGGCCACGGCGGTGCGCCACGAGATCCTCGACGCCTTCACCGCGAAGATCCCGTACTTCAACACCTTCGCAGGCAACCCGGTCGCGATGGCCGCGGCGAAGGCGACGCTCGAGGTGATGGACGACGAGGACCTGATGGGCAACGCGAACCGCATCGGCTCGATGTTCGTCTCCCAGCTCGAAGGCCTCGCCGTCGACCATCCGGCGATCGCCGACGTACGCGGCGCGGGCCTGTACATCGGCGTCGAGTTCGACGACCCCGCCACCGGCGATCCGCTGAGCGTCGAGACGCTCGAACTCATCGAGCAGATGCGCCGCCGCCATGTGCTCACGTCGAACTGCGGATCGTATGGCAACATCCTCAAGATCCGCACGCCGCTCGTCTTCAGCGCCGCCGACGTCGACCGCTACATGACGGCATTGCAGGATTCGCTCGCCGCAATCGGCATCTGATACGCCGACACGCACATCACACGAGACACAAGACACGGGAGGTCATCATGGGAAAACTGGACGGCAAAACCGCCATCGTCACCGGCGCATCGAAAGGCATCGGATCGGGCATCGCGCAGGTCTTCGCGCAACAGGGCGCGAAGGTCGTCCTCGCCGCCCGCGGCGACGACGTGCTCGCGCTCGCCGACACGCTGCGGAAGGCCGGATACGAGGCGACCGGCGTGCGATGCGACGTGACCGATCCGCAGGATTGCGCACGCCTTGTGCAGACCGCAATCGACGCCTACGGCCGCGTCGACGTCCTCGACTGCAACGCCGGCATCTGCCTGCTCGGCGCGTTCCTCGACGCCGACGACGCATGGCGCGACGCGCACATCGACGTCAACATCAACGGCGTATGGAACATGTGCAAGGCCGCCATCCCGGCGATCATCGACGCCGGCGGGGGCGCCGTCGTCATCACGTCGTCCGTCACCGGCGACCTCGTCGCCGACCCCGGCGAAGCGGCCTACGCGATGACGAAAGCCGCGCTCGTGGGACTGACGAAGGCGCTCGCGCGCGAATTCGCCGAGCAGCGGATCCGCGTCAACTGCATATGCCCCGGCTACATCCGCACACCGCTCGTCGAGGGCATGGCCGCGCAGTCCGATCCGGACGACCCCGGGCGCGCGATCGACGCGATCGCGGGCGCCGTGCCGCTCGGGCGTCTCGGCACACCGCAGGAATGCGGCGAGCTGTGCGCGTTCCTCGCGAGCGACGAGGCGAGCTACATCACCGGCACGCAGGTGGTCATCGACGGCGGCTCCACGCTTCCCGAGACCACGTCGATGGGACAGTGACGACCCGCGAGATCCGCACCGCGGCATGCACCGCCGCCACCACAACCACCCTCGGGAAGGAGGATCCATGTCCGTATTCGAGAACACCGCGATCTTCGATGACGTCGCCGACCAGGCCATCCGCGCCTATCCGTTGAGCGCGCACGCGCACGCGCGTCTGCTGCAGCTATCGGAGAACGCCACCTACCTCGTCGAGGACGCGCACGGCGCGCCCGAAGGAATCCTGCGCGTGGGGCGTCCCGGCTACCACACGCTCGAGGAGTACCGCAGCGAGATGGCATGGCTGCGTCAGATCAACGACTACACGCCGCTTGTCGTGGCCAATCCGCTGCGCGCCGCCGACGGTTCGGACATCCAGATCGTTCGCGCCGGCGACGGCGACGACTACTGCTGCGTCATGTACGAGTTCCTGACCGGGCAGGCCCCGGACGAGAACAACGAGGCGACGGCGGTCCGCCAGTTCCGCGCGCTCGGCGAGACGACCGCGTACCTGCACCGGCAGACCGGGATCTGGAACGGCGCACGCCAGCTGACGCGCTGGCACTGGACCTACGAGACGATCCTCGGCGACAAGGCGATCTGGGGCGACTGGCGTGCGATGCCGGGACTGACGGCGGCGGACGTCGACCAGTTCGCCCGCTGCTGCGAGGTGATCCGGCGCCGACTCGAACGCTACGGACGCAGCGAGCACAACTACGGCCTGATCCATGCGGACCTGCGCGTCGCCAACCTGCTCGTCGAGGGCGAGCAGATCAAGGCCATCGATTTCGACGACTGCGGCTTCGGCTGGTATCTGCACGATCTCGCGAGCGCGCTGTCGTTCATCGAGACGAAGCCTATCGTCCCCGACCTCGTCAACGCGTGGCTCGACGGCTACCGCACCGTCATGCCGTTCACCGACACCGACTTCATGGAGATCGACACGTTCATCATGATGCGCAGGCTGCAGCTCATGGCCTGGATCGGATCCCATCTCGACTCCGACCCGGTCAAGGAGCTCGCCGACGGCTACATCGACGGCACCACGGAGCTCGCCGACCGCTATCTGCGGCTCTTCGGCTGAGGCGCCGCCGTCCACCCATCCGATCGTTCCGACCGGCCCATCCATTTCCATCCATATCCACCATCGACCACCTCCAGGAACCATCCATGAGATAAGAGCAGAGAGGAGCAGGCCATGTCTGCCACCACGAAATCCACCTCGATCGAGGCGAAACAATCAGGAGCCACCGGCGTCGACGAACGGGCCGGCGGAGGGCTGAAGAAGAGCCTTCGCCTGTTGTTCGTCTACACGCTGGCCACCGGCGCGATCTTCACGTTCGTCTGTTACTGGGACGGCATCTTCCTGTCCTACTGCGGACCCGGCACCTGGCTCGGCTTCCTGCTGATGACGGCGATGGTGCTGCCGATCGGCTTCGTCTACGCGGAGCTGTCGACGATGCTGCCGAGCACCGGCTCATGCCTCGTGTTCAACACGGTCGGCATGAACAAGCATGCGGGGTTCTGGTCCGCGTGGCTCATCATGTGCGCATGGCTCGCCGTGCCCGCCGCGGGCGTGCTCGGCATCCTCGAATGGCTCAACTACCAGTTCCTCGATTACGGATTGAACGGATCCTATGCCGTCATCGTCGGCGCCGTGCTCCTGTGTCTGTGGTGCCTTGTGAGCCTGTGCAAGAACGTCGTCGCGGGCGGCCTGCAGACGGCTATGCTGTTCATCGCGATCGGCGGCCTTCTCATCACCGCCGGCCTGTTCTTCTTCTCCGGCCATTGGAGCCTGTCCAACTTCTCGTCGTTCTTCGCCAACGCGAACGCCGGCGACTACGGCATCGGCTTGGGCTGGATCATCGGCTGCGCGTTCCTGATCACGCCGTATTTCGGCTTCGAGACGGTGCCGGCGATGGTCGAGGAAGGCACGTTCCCGATCAAGGACCAGAAGAAGGCGATCCTCGGCTCGGTGCTCACCTGCGGCATCATCTACGCGATCTTCTACCTCGCCGAGGCCGGCTGCATCGACTGGAACGCCTACGCCTTCGACAGCGCGCCCTTCGTCACGTTCGAGACGCTCAAGCTCATGTTCCCGGGCGCCGGCTGGATGAGCTGGTTCGTCGTCGCCCTCGGCGTCTTCGGCGTCGTCTTCCCGATCGGCACGTCGGTGCTCGGCTTCTGGTATTCGGCGGTACGCATGCTCTTCGCGATGGGACGCCAGAACTTCCTTCCGAAGGCCTTCGCCAAGTGCAACCGCTACGGCCAGCCGATCATCCCGAACGTGCTCATCCTCGCGATCAGCATCGGCTTCCTCGCGATGCAGTCGATCACCGCGTTCTTCGATCTGATGGCATTCGCCTGCGCGATCTGCTACGCGATGAGCAGCATCTCGGCGATCCTCCTCGACGTGCGCCATCCCGAATGGGAACGCCCGTACCGTGCGCCGGGCGGCATGGCGATGAAGATCGCCTCGCTGATCATCTCGCTGACCGTCGCCGTGTTCTGCTGCATCGGCATCGGCGTGCAGACGTGGGTCGGCTTCGCCGGATACATGGGCGTCGGCTTCGTGCTCTGGTGCACGATGCTCGCCAAGTGGCGCGTCAAGGGCAAGGATTCGACCGTCTGGATGCGCACGCCGGCCGGCGTCATCGAATACTGACACCGCCCCCTCCCAAGCCCGGGCGCCGCACATCCCTCTCGTGCGACGTCCGCCTTCCGCTATCCGCACATGACGAACACGATGAACACGGAGGAACCATGAAGGAAATCGAATTCATCATCAACGGCGAGAAACTCGAGACGCTCAAGCATGTGCTCGACCAGTTCAGCAACCGCGGCATCACGATGACGTCGGCGATGGGATACGGCCACCAGCACGGCCTCAAGCAGGTGTATACGCGCGATGACCGGCAGGGCGTCGCGCTGCTGCCGAAGATCAGCGTACGCACCGTCGTTCCGGACGATGAGGTCGACGGCATCATCGACGCGGTCGTCAACCGGCTCTCCACATCGAGCTTCGGCGACGGCAAGATCTTCGTGCGCGCCATCGAGCAGGCGGTGCGCATCCGCACCGACGAACGCGGCGACGACGCGCTCTGAGCCGCGTCCGCCGCCGTTACATCAGTCGGTTATCGTAAGTCGCGACAGCGACGCATATCCGCACGGAAACGAGGACGGCATGGCAACCGAGCGCACGACGGCGACGGCGGAACCCACCGCCGCCGTCAGCCGCGCGATCCATGACATCCATCTGCTCGCGAACGTCGACGAACTGGGCGTCGGAGACCATCTGCCGGCGGAGCGCGCACTCGCCGAACGGCTGCAGGTGTCGCTTTCAACGGTCCGCGCGGCGCTGGGCGTCATGCGCGCACGCGGCGAGATCAGCACGCGGCGCGGCCGCGCCGGCACCGTCATCACGACCGACATCGCCCGCCACGCGCTCCCCTCGCGCGTCACCGTCAACGCGAAGTCCGCGCGCATCATCGACCGCACGTCGGCGAGCACCTCGGGACTGCCGCATATGCTCGCCTCGCAGGGCATGGCGTGCGTCACGACCGTGCTCGACGCGCATGTGCAGCATTGCGACGAGCGCATATGCCAGATGTTCCACGTCCCCGCATCGCAGCCGCTCATCCGCGTCGAACGCGTCCGTTCGGTCGATGGCGCGCCGATCTCCTATGAGCAGACGTATCTGGATCCGCGCGGCTACCCGGATTTCCTCGATTTCGATCTGACGCGGTCGATCTACCAGCTGCTGCAGTTCAACCACGGCACCGTCATCCACGCCGTCGAGGAGACGATCGAGATGATCCCCGGCTTCGGCCGGCCGGCGCGTGCTCTGCGGCTGCCAAGCGGCACTCCGCTGCTCTATGTGTGCTCGCGCGCGGCCGACGCGCTCGGCAACACCGTCGTCGCCTCCGACGACATCTATCCGGCCGCGCATGTGCGGCTCACGACGGCGCGCACATTGCGCTGACGCGGCGCGGCGCCGCTCAGCCGCGCAGCCCGGCGAGCGGCGCGAGGCGGTCGTACATGCGCTGCACCATGCGATTGAGTGACTGCGGCGTGATGTCGTCGTAGTTCTCGGTCGTCGTATATCCCGGCCCCGGCACGTATCCGCCGGCGAGATACCCTGTCACGACGACGGTCGTCATGCCGGATGCGGCCGCCGACGTGCGGCCGCTCATCGAATCCTCGAAGGCGACGCAGCACGGCAGCAGCACATCCGGGATGCCGAGCCGTTGCGCGGCAAGCTCGTACGGCGCCGGATCGGGCTTCTTCGGCACGTCGTCGTCACCGCAGACGTAGCCGGCGAAGGTGTCCGGCGGCGCCTGCGCGATGAGGTTCTCGGCCAGTTCCCGCGGCGACGTCGTCACGAGCATCGACGGCACGCCGGCGTCGCGCAGCTGTTCGAGCAGCCGGCGCACACCGGGGATCCACGGCAGCTGCTTTTTCTCCTCGTCGGTCACGTATTGGATCATGCGACGGCCGATCTCCTCGGGCGGCAGAGGACAGCCGAGTTCGGCCATCTCCCGCGCGATCTGCGGCACCGGCCGCCCGGAGCCGTCCATCGCCATCTGCTTCGTCCAGTGGCCGCCGTATTCACGCACGAGCCGCAGCTCGCTTTCGTGCCACAGAGGTTCGGAGTCGATGAGTGTGCCGTCCATGTCCCAGAACACGCCCTGCAGCGCGCCGATCTTCGCGGCCCTGCTTTCCTGAACGCCCATGCACGCCTCTTTCCGTCGTCATCATCCGTTGCCGATCGTCCCTCCTACCATACCCGCCGCCCCGGCATCACCGGGGCGGCCATCGCGGCGCGTTCACTCCACGACGGTGAAAGTCGTGGAACGCAGGTCCGCATCACGGCTCGAATGGCCGACGAGCACCTTGAACTCCCCGGGTTCGACGATGCGCCTGGCGTCGCCGTCCACGATCGTGCACATGTCGACCGGCAGCTCGAACACGACGCGGCGCGTCTCGCCCGCCTCGAGCGTCACACGCTGGAACTGCTTGAGCTCCTTGGCCGCCCAGGTGAAGGACGTGACGACGTCGCTGACGTACAACTGCACGATCTCGGTGCCACGGCGGGACCCCGCGTTCGTCAGGTCGATCTCCACGCGCACGGTATCGCCCTTCCTGAATTCGGAGCCGTTCACGATCGCGGGCTCGCCGTATTCGAAGGTCGTATACGCCAGCCCCTCGCCGAACGCGAACGCCGGGTCCTGCGTCAGATCGGCGTACCGATCGCCGTGCTGCCCGCGGATCTGGTTGTAGAAGACCGGCAGCTGCCCCGCATGGCGCGGGAACGTGATCGGCAGACGTCCGCTTGGCTCGGTCACACCGAAGATGATCTCGGCTAGCGCGCGGCCTCCCTGCATGCCGGGGTTCGGCGCCCAGATGAAGGCGCCGAGCCCGTCGGCGGCGGACTCGTCGACGATCACGCCGTTTTCCCCGATCACGCACGCCGGCAGCACCTGCGGCTTCGAGCTCATGAGCACGACGATGAGCGGCTTATGTGTTTCACGTGCAACCTCGCTCAGCCGTTCGAGCAGCAGGTTCTGGCCGCCGAGCAGTTCAAGCGTCGCCGTCGAGCAGGTCTCGCCGGTGAGCTGCACGACGTCGCCGACGACGGCGATGACCGCATCCGCGCGCCGCGCCTGTTCGACGGCTTCGTCGAGCAGGACGTCGTCGACGCCCGCGGACACGGCGAGCTTCGGCCGGGGCTGCCCATCCGGATACAGCGCGCCCGCCGGATCGTCGATGAGTTCGACGACGTCGGCGCCGCGCGCATAGATCACCTCGCAGCCTTCAGGAGCGAGCTCGCGCACGCCGTCCAGCACGGTCATGATCATGTCGCGCGGCTGCCCCTGCGGCATCCACGGCACCTGTCCGGAATTGCCGGCCCAGTCGCCGAGCTGGTTCTGCGCGTCGTCCGCAAGCGGCCCCACGACGGCTATCGTGCGCAGGGAGCCATTCTCGGCGGCCAGCGGCAGCGCCGCGTTGTTACGCAGCAGGACGATTGATTCGCGGGCCAATTCGAGGTTCGCGTCCATATGATCGTCGTTGCCCACCACGGCCTCGATGCGTTCCGGATCGGGCAGGCGCGGGTCCTCGAACAAGCCGAGCTGGAACTTCAGCGTCAGCAGACGTCCGACGGCAGCATCCAACGCGCGTTCGTCGAGCAGACCGTCACGGACCGCCTCGATGGCGCCCTCATAGAACCCCGGAGTCGTCATGATCAGATCGTTGCCCGCCTTGACGGCGTCGGCGGCCGCGGTACGGTAATCCGGCTTGATGCGCTGCTCCCACACCGCACGTCCGACGTTGTCCCAATCGGTCACGAGCGTGCCGCCATAGCCCCAGTCGCCGCGCAGTTTCGTCTGCAGCAGCCAATCGTTGAAGGTGACAGGCGTTCCGTCGATCGCCTCATAGCCGAGCATGAAGGTGGCGCAGCCCTCCTTCGCCACACGTTCGAAGGGAGGCAGGAACCAGCTGGCGAGCGCTCGGCGCGTCAGATCGGCCTCCGAGGCGTCACGGCCGCCCTGCGTGTACGAATAGCCGGCGAAATGCTTGGCGCAGGCGAGGATGGCGTCCCCGTCGAAGGCCTCGCCCGTCCGGGCGTGCTTCTGGTACCCCTGCACCATCGCCGATGCGAGTTCGCCGATGAGCGTCGGATCCTCGCCGAAGGTCTCGTCGATGCGGCCCCAGCGCGTGTCGCGTCCGATGCACAGCACCGGCGAGAAGGTCCAATGCACACCGGTGCAGGAGACCTCCTCGGCCGTCACCCGGGCGGCCCGCTCGACCTTCTCGGCGTCCCAGCTGCATGCCATGCCGAGCTGGGAGGGAAAGATCGTCGCGCCGGGCCAGAACGAGTAGCCGTGGATGCAGTCGTCGCCGACGAGCAGCGGGATACCCAGACGCGTCTTCCCGCGCACGATGCCGTCGGCGCGCACCAGATCATCGGGGGATGTATGCAGGATCGAGCCGACATGGCGGTCCACGATCAGATGTTCGAGGTCGCCGGACCGCGCATCCAGCTGCATCATCTGGCCGACTTTCTCCTCAAGCGTCATACGCGAAAGCAGGTCCTGGACGCGCTCCGGGATCGTCAACGTCGCGTCGAGATAGGGGTGGGTGGTTTCAGTCATCGTCTGACTCCTTTGTTGTCGCGCCGGACGGCGCCATGCGCCGTCCGGATGTTCCATGGCGGGACAGCGGCGTCAGCGGACGCCGCGGATGAGCATGATGAACACGCATCCGAGCAGGGCGAAGGCGATCGCGATCGGGAAGGCGAAGGCGTACCCCAGAGAAAGCGTGATGGCGGACATGAGCACCGGACCGAGCATCTGCCCGAGCGTCGTGGCGAGGTTGAGGATACCCAGGTCCTTGCCCGTCGCCGACGGCATGAGCCAGGGCATCGCGATGCCGATGGCGAACAGCACGGAGGCGATGACGATCGGCGCGCCGCATGTGGATCCCGCACCGTAGAACGCGGACATCGTGCCGCGCACGCCCGCCGGGATGCGGTCGGAAATGATGGCCTCCATCGGCGCGAGCATGCAGTTGAGGCCGAACATGAGATTGGACACCAGGGAGGCCACCGCCGTGCAGGAATTGATGATGCCGACGAGCGCCTCCGGCGCCATGCCGGGCACCGACTTGAGATGCTCGGGCAGCAGCACCGCGGAGACGATGCCCAGACCGCTCATCCACAGCAGGCCGAAGACGAGGAAGCCTACGGCATACCGGCTCTTCGTCAGCATCGAGATCGGCTTGCCCGTCTCCGGGGAGAGTTTGGGATTCGAACGCGCCGCCTCGAGGTTGCTGTCATATATGGCCAGACGCAGCCCCAGATCGGTAGGCATCGCGCCGTCTTCCGCGACGCCCAAGGCCTCTCCCTCCCCCGCAAGGGCTTCGTCAAGTTCGCTTTTCGCAAACGTCCGCACGGCGACGTCCGACCCGTCCCCGACAACCGCTTCCGCTTGCCCACGACCACTACCGCTCATGATCGCTCCTTTCGTCCTCATCGACACCTGTGCATCATCGCATCGGCACAATCTTTATATCTAATATCTGTTAGATATAAAGATTGTCGTTTGCAACACAGTCAAAGTCAAGTTGCGGAACGCCGGCGTGTCACGGTTGTCTTATAGCGCGATTGTCTATATCTAACAATTGTTATTTATGATTAGGATGCAGCGGCCGCCGCGACGCGCACGCAAGTCAGTCCCGGCGCGACGGAGGGACCACCAAGGGCTTTGGGGAAATCAGCGATACCCGTCCCACAACGGCGACGGGAAGATCATGCGTTCGAACGCCAGCCATTCATCGTACAGATCCACCGGCGGCACGCACAGCCACCGCATCTGCACGCCGTCCATCGCCTCGATGACCCGGCGCAGATACGGCCGCATGTTGGGGTCCCACGGCCCGACCTCGGTCGGGATTCGCCATGGGTAGCGCGAATAGTGCTCCCAGATGTTCTCCGGGCGGTTGCGGTAGTACTCATGCAGCGGATGCGAGGGGTTCACCGATTCGATGTACAGCATCAGGAACAGCTGCACCATCTGCGGCTGCGCGGCGTTGTGCCGGACGAGGAACCGCAGGTAGGCGGGGAACGACAACGCATCGGGATCGCTTCCAGGCAGCCCCGAACCCATGAAATCCGCGGGGGTGCCGCTGCTGTCGTAGACATCGGTGATGAGCAGCGACAACAGCCCCTCCTTGGTGCCGACATAGTGCAGCAATCCGGGCTGGCTCATCCCCACCTCATCGGCGACGTCCTTGAGCGAGATGCCGTTGTACCCCCGCTCGGCGATCAGTTTAATCGCGGCACGCTCGATCTCCCCGATACGCTCTTCAGGGGTTTTGCGCACACGTTTCGCCGACACGACCGCCAAGTGTATCACCGGTCCGCAACCCCACCCCGGCCGCCTCCCCGTCACCTGCCGCGTCACGCACCGCGCACACATACGCAGCACCGGACGCACACGCATAACGTCCCACGACGCAAAAAGCGTCCGGAACCCAGACTCGGGTTCCGGACGCTTGCCGGTCCTCCAAGGCTCACCGATAGATCGTGTGCCACAGGACGACCGATTTCGACTCGGTCTGGGCCGGCCGATGGCTCGCGCCGGCCGACAGCTGCCGCGTCTGCGGATGCAGCTGCCGCCGCCAGTGCCGCGCGCGCGAGGGGCGGCGCACCTCGGTGATGCCGCCGTCCATGTCGGCGGTGAAGACGCTCACCGAGCCGTCGTTCAGCCGCGCGAGCTGCCGGCGCAGCTGCCGGTTCTCCTCCTCGAGTTCGAGGATCCGCGCGATGCCGGTGAGGTTGATGCCGTCCCTCTGGCTCATCGACTGCGCCTGCACGAGACGGTCGACGTCGCGCAATGAGTAGCGACGGGCGCCGCCTTCGGTGCGTTGCGGCACGATGAGGCCGGCGCGGTCGTACTGACGCAGCGTCTGCGGGTGGATGCCCGCGAGTTCGGCGGCGCGTCCGACGCTGAAGATCGGCAGATCGACGTCGAATCCGACACGCGCCGCACCCTCAAGATTCGCCCGCTGCGCGACGATCGCCATCGCGCACATCTCATACAACCGGCGTTTCTGCTGGGACGCCCGCGCCATGCCGCTCAGGCCTCCCGCTGTTCGGCGAGCTTGTCGGCGAAGTCGCCGCAGGCCTTGTCGAACTCCTTCGCGGCGTGCTTCTCGCCGATGCCCGGATGCTCGGGGACGTGGATCTGCACGCGGCCGACGAGGTCGCCGGTCTCGCGCTTCGTCTTCACGCCCTTGCCCTTGACGCGCACTTCTGCGCCGCTCGACGTGCCGGCGTGGACCTTGAACGTCACCGTATCGCCGTAGAAGTCCTTGACGTCGATCTTGCCACCGTCGACGGCCTGCCCGACGGTGATCGGCAGATCCATGACGAGATCCACGCCGTCCATCGTGAACTTCGGATCCGGCGTCACGGTGACGGTCAGGTACATGTCGCCGTTCCTGCCGCCGTGCACGCCCGGCTTGCCCTTGCCGGCGAGCTTGATCTTCTGGCCGTTCTTCACACCGGCCGGGATGCGCGTCTTGAACTTCTTGCCGCCCGCGCTCAGCGAGACGGTCGCGCCCTTGACGGCCTGGCGGAAGGTCAGCGTGATCTTCGAGTTGAGGTCGGCGCCGTCCTCCGGGGCCGGGGTCGGGCGGTAACCGGCGTATGCGCCGTCGCCGTAGTCCTCGTAGCCGTGGCCGCCGTAGCCGCCGGCGTTGCCGCCGCCGAACATCGAGAAGATGTCGTCGAACCCCGCGCCGCCGCCGTTCGTCGAGAAGCGGATGTGCGAGCCGTTGCCGCCCGCGCCCGCGCCGCCGCCGAACATCGAGAAGATGTCGTTGAGGTTGGACGCGTCGAATCCGCCCGCGCCGCCGGCGAAGCGTGCGCCGCCCGCGCCGAACTGGCGGATCGCGTCGTAGCGTTCACGCGATTCCTTGTCCTTGAGCACATCGTAGGCCTCGGAGATGTCCTTGAACTTCTCCTCGCCTTCCTTGGTCTTGTTGATGTCCGGATGGTATTTGCGCGCCAGCTTGCGGTACGCCTTCGTGATTTCGCTTTCCGTGGCGTCTTTGGAGACACCGAGGGTCTTGTAGAAGTCTTTGTTCAGCCATTCGTTCTCAGCCATGTTGTGCCTCCTTTCGAGGTGCTGCTGAATCCGCCCGTCGCCGTGGGGCTTCCCACGCCTCGCGGCGACGGGCGGCACTTATTTGATGGTCATACGTTTCGTTGAGGGCACATCGCACAGGAGGCCGTGGACCGCCGATTTGGTCCACGGCCTCCTCATGCGTCGTCCGTGTCAGTTCTGCGGCGACGCCACGACCACGCGGGCCGCGCGAATCACGCGATCGCCGATGCGGTAGCCTGCCTCCACAACCGTGTCCACGGTCGCCTTCTCGGCGTCCGGATCCGGCTTGTGCAGCACGGCCTCATGCTTCGTCGGGTCGAAGTCCTCGCCTTTGACGCCGAACTTCTCCACGCCGAACTTCTCGAAGGTCTTGTCGATCTTCGCCGCGACCGCCTTGAACGATTCATCCATCTCGCCGTGTTCGCGGATGCGATCGATGTCGTCGAGCGCGGGCAGCTCGGCCGTCAGCACATCGATGATGCCCTGCTGACGCGCCCGATCCATGTCCTTGCGCGTGCGGTTGCGGTAGTTGATGAACTCCGCGCGCTCACGCTGCAGCGCTTCAAGGTACTCAGCCGCCTCCTTCTTGGCCTGGCCAAGCGGAGTGAGCTTGCCGTCCTCGGAGTCGGCCTGCGGCGGTTCCTGTTGGGCCGCTTCAGCCGCCTCCTCGGCCGGGGAGGGCGCGGACTGCGCGTCCTCCTGGGCTCCGGCGTTCATGTCGGCCTCGGGCTGCTGCTCGGCGGCAGCGTCACGCTCGATGTCGTCCATGAGCCTGGAGCCGGGGTCGGCCTGCCCGTTCGCCAACGCGTCGGCGTCGGGCAGGTCGTCGAGGTAATCGTCCTTGTTGAAGTCGGACATTACTTGTTGTCCTTGTCGTCTTCGTCGTCCACGACTTCGGCGTCCACGACGTCGTCGTCACCGGAGTTCGATGCACCGCTCTCGCCGGCCGGGGCGCCTTCGTCGCCCTGCTGCGCGTAGAGCGCCTGACCGATCTTCTGCGCGGCCGTCATCAGCTTCTCCTGATCCGACTTGATCTTCTCGATGTCGTCGCCCTTGAGCGCGTCCTTGAGTTCGTTGACCGCGTCGGTGACCTCCTTGGCCACGTCGTCGGAGAGCTTGTCCTTGTTGTCGTTGACGAGCTTCTCGGTCTGGTAGGCGAAGGCTTCAGCCTGGTTGCGGGTCTCGGCCTCCTCCTTGCGCTTCTTGTCGTCGGCTTCATGGGCCTCGGCGTCGCGTACCATGCGGTCGATCTCGTCCTTCGGCAGCGCGGAGCCGCCGGTGATCGTCATCGACTGTTCCTTGCCGGTGCCCTTGTCCTTCGCGGAGACGTGGACGATGCCGTTCGCGTCGATGTCGAAGGTGACCTCGATCTGCGGGACGCCACGCGGAGCCGGAGCGATGCCGGTCAGCTCGAAGGTGCCCAGCGGCTTGTTGTCGCGGGCGAACTCACGCTCGCCCTGATAGACCTGGATGAGCACGGACGGCTGGTTGTCCTCGGCGGTCGAGAAGATCTCGGAACGCTTCGCCGGGATGGCGGTGTTGCGCTCGATGAGCTTCGTCATGATGCCGCCCTTCGTCTCGATGCCGAGCGACAGCGGGGTCACGTCGATGAGCAGGACGTCCTTGCGGTCGCCCTTGATGACGCCGGACTGCACGGCGGCGCCGATGGCGACGACCTCATCCGGGTTGACCGACTGGTTCGGCTCCTTGCCGCCGTCGAGCTCCTTGACGAGCTCCTTGACGGCCGGCATACGGGTCGAACCGCCGACGAGCACGACGTGGTCGATCTGCGACACCGAGATGCCCGCGTCGGCGAGCACGTTGTTGAACGGCGTGCGGCAACGGTCGAGCAGGTCCTTCGTCATCTCCTCGAAGTGGGCGCGGGTGAGCGTCTCGTCGAGGTGCACCGGGGTGCCGTCGGGGGTCATCGCGAGGTACTGCATGTTGATCGTCGTGGACATCGACGAGGACAGTTCCTTCTTCGCCTGCTCGGCGGCTTCCTTGAGGCGCTGCAGCGCGATCTTGTCCTTGCTCAGGTCGACGCCGTACTTGTCCTTGACGCCCTTGACGAGCCAATCGATGATGCGCTGATCCCAGTCGTCGCCACCGAGGTGGTTGTCGCCCGAGGTCGCCTGCACCTGGATCGTCGAGAAGCCGTCCTCATCCTTGCCGATCTCCAGCAGCGAGACGTCGAAGGTGCCGCCGCCGAGGTCGAAGACGAGGATGCGTTCGTCCTCCTTGCCCTTCTCCAGACCGTACGCGAGCGCGGCCGCGGTCGGCTCGTTGATGATGCGCAGGACGTTGAGGCCGGCGATCGTGCCGGCGTCCTTCGTCGCCTGGCGCTGCGCGTCGTTGAAGTACGCAGGGCAGGTGATGACCGCGTCGGTCACCGGCTCGCCCAGATACGCTTCGGCGTCGCGCTTGAGCTTCATCAGGATCTGCGCCGAGATCTCCTGCGGCGTCCACTTCTTGCCATCGATGTCCACCGTCCAATCGGTGCCCATGTGGCGCTTGACCGAGCTGATCGTGCGGTCAACGTTGGTGACCGCCTGACGCTTGGCGACTTCGCCGACGAGGATCTCGCCGGACTTGCTGAAGGCGACGACCGACGGGGTCGTACGCGAACCTTCGGCGTTCACGATCACCGTGGGCTCGCCACCTTCCAGCGTCGCGATGCAGGAATTGGTGGTACCCAGATCAATGCCGACTGCGCGTCCCATACTTGTTCTCCTTTGTTAGGTTCGCTACTTGTTACGTTCTTGCTCGAGTTCCGTCCGGCGGCGACCGCATGCGCGACCCGCCTTCTTGAACCATCCAAAACTTGAGCCTACATCACTCAACTATTTCCTGTCAACCGTTATTCCCACTGCGGAAGATTTTTCCGAAAAAGTTTTCCGAGCCTTGCAAAACCGCCGTTGCGCAACGATTTCCAGACTGCGGGAAGCGATATCCCAGTAAACGTTCAGGTTGCGGTGGGTGATATGCGGCGACCCGCAAGGTCAAGCACCGCTCACCAACGAAACGGACCGTCAACGCCTTCGACGAACCGGGACGCAAACGGCCCTACCCGCGGTCCGATCCATCGGTTCTGACGACGAACCCGCCCGCGACAAGGCCCGATTGCGGGACGAGCCGTCGAGCTCGCCGACGAAACGGGACGCTCCGTCCCAAACCATCGAGCCTGTCGACGAACCCTCCCGAAAACAGGCCAGTTCGCGGGACGAGCCGTCGAACTCGCCGACGAAACGGGACGCTCCGTCCCAAACCATCGGCCAGCCCGACGAACCGACCCGCAACAAGCCCGATTAGCGACCCAATCCGTCGGGCACATCGACAAACCGACCCGCGCAGACCCCGCACATACGACGGGGCGGCCATGCCCCCGTCGGCATGGCCGCCCCGTCTTCCCTGTGCCCCTTGGTCCTCACCATCGGGCGATATGCAGTCCTCCGCTACCCGCGCTCCGGCTCACGCCGTTGCTCATTCCCACTCATCCATTCCACAGGCATACCGACCACAGGTACGCCGGCCCCATCGCCGTTCGCATATCCTCCCCGCATCCGCCTTCGCGCCGTCAGCGCTCGAGCGGCGCGTCCGGGTCGAGGCGGGCGTCGGTGCCGCGCAGGATCAGCTTCGGCTCGATCTTCGAATGCGGTTCCTGCAGTTCCTCGCCGGCGAGCAGCTGCAGGCATTTGCGCGCCGCCGCCGCGCCCATCGCGAACGGATCCTGACGCATCGTCGTCAGATCGATCGTATCCGCGTAGGACGAGTCGTCGAATCCGATGATCGAATAGTCGCGCGGCGTGCGGTAACCGTGGCGCTGCAGCTTGAGCACGAGCGGGATCGCCATCATGTCCATCTGGCAGCAGATCGCGTCCGGGAACGTCTCCTCGGACAATACGGCCGCGAGCGCCGCGTCGGCGAAATCGTGCCCCCGCGGCACCGACAGCACCTTCCAGTCGATGTCTCGTGTCTGCTGCGCGGCCTCGCAGGCGCGGATGAAACCGCGTCCGCGCGCGTCGATCGACGATTCGAGCGATTCCTCCGCCGCCGAGCATGTGTAGACGATGCGCTTATGCCCGAGGTTGATCATGTGCTGCGTCGCGCGGTACATGCCCTTTTCGTCGTCGATGCTGATCGTCGCGTCGAAGGCCTCGATGTTCGGCGTGTTGATGCCGATGATCGGCACACGCGTACGCCGCAGCTGCTCGACCTCCTCCGGCTCGATCGCGAAGGACGCGACGAACACGGCGTCGACGTTGCGCAGCACCGGCATGTCGCGGAAGAACTGCGTGCGCGTGCGCGCGTCGTCGATGTGCTGGAACAGGGAGATGTCGTATCCCTCCTTGTGCAGCACCGAGTTGACGCCGGCGAAGACCTCGACGTTGAACCAGCTGGTGATCTCCTGGTTCATCAGCAGCGCGACGCGGAAGGTCTGCCCCGACTTGAGCGCCGTCGCCGAACGGGAGATGTTGAAATCGAGTTTCGCCGCGGCGCTCATGACCTTCTCCCGTGTCCGTTCGGACACGAGCTCCGGCCGGGTGAACGCACGTGAGACTGTGGAGATAGACACTCCCGCAAGCTGCGCGACTTCGCGGATTCCTTGCTTCTGCACGATGTGCCCCTTTACTTGAACTGTGCTTCCCTTGTTGTTCTTGTTCTCTGTTGATTGTGGTCGCCGGCGGCCGCCCTCATGCGCGTCAGCGCACGGCGACGAGTCCGCACACGAGCATCATGAACGGATAGACCGCATAGAACGCCCACTTCGTCCATGGATGCCGATAGCCGACCTCGTCGTTGCGGTAGTGGAGGAAGGCGACGCCGATGCCCGGCGTGATGAAGCACACGGCGCCGAGCAGCGCCGCCGTGAGCATCATCGTGTTCTCGCGCGCGTGCAGATAGTAGAAGATGAGCGCCATGCCGAGCGTGACCATGCCGATGTTGAGCATCGCCTGCGACTGTCCGATGCGGAACAGCCAATCCCACAGCAGCCCGACGAGGACGACGACGATGCTGAGCGTGATGCGCAGCCCTTTGCCGTAGTCCTGCAGCACCTCGAGCAGGACGAGCACGATCAGCGCGATGACGAGGCCGAACACCGGGTTCTGTGAACGCATGTCGAAGAAGCTGCCGAAGGTGACCATGTCGTAGGGTACTTCGCTGACGAGCGCGAGCACCAACAGCTGCACGCCGTAGCGCAGCCAGCTGCTCGTATGGTCGAAGCCGGTGTACAGCAGCCATGCGTAGATCGGGATCGCGACCCAGGAGACGGCCTCGCAGAGCACCGACACGGTGAGCGAACCCATGTTCTCCGCCGTCGGCGCGCCGAGCAGCATCGGCATCAATGTGACGCTCGCCGCCGAAAGGAACAGCAGCACGTCGCCGATGACCTTGAGCTTGAATCTCGACAGCCCCCGGTGCTTGCGCCGTCCTTTTTCCTCCAAGTACCGTGTGTATTCGTCCACCATGTTGTTTCGTCCGTTCCGTCACCCGAGCGACCGCTCAGTCCTTCGTCTCGTTGCCGCCGCATGCGCCGCCGTCGGTCGCCCGCGCGGCCGCCTCCGGCGCATGCGACGCGTCCCACGTCGCATCGGCGTCGTGGATGAAGGCGAGCAGCCCTTCATAGTCGGCCCCCTCGAGCGAGACGGCGGCCCGGGGCGCCGTGGCGCCGCCGGTGTTGTCGTCGGTGTGCAGGTAGGCGGCGTCGATGCCACAGGCGACAGCACCGAAAATATCACTGTTCTCGTCGTTGCCGACCATGAGCGCACGTTCCGGCTCGACGTCGGCGTCAATGAGCGCGCGACGGAAGATCTCGAACGATGGTTTGCGCACGCCTTCGTCGCTCGAGATGATGATGTCGTCGAACATCTCGTCGAGTCCGAGCAGCGCGAGTTCCGGCTTCGTGTAGCACGCCTGCGCGTTGCTGACGAGGATGACGGCGCGGCCTTCGTCGTGCAGCCGTTCGAGCAGCTCGATCGCGCCGGGGAACAGCCGCAGCTTCGTCGTGCTCGCACGGCGGAAGGTCCACGCGGCGGCGCGTGCCTGTTCGGGCGTGCCGTCGATCCAGCATGCGTCGAACAGGCCGCGGTATGCAGGCAGCAGATCCGGCTCGAACCATTCGCGCTGGTCGCGCATCGCGTTCGCCTTCGCGCGTTCGCGGGTGAACTGCGCACGCAGCTGCTCGTTCGTCGCGAAGTCGGCGCCTTCCCGGTACAGTGCGCACCGCAGCGCCGTCCACGGTCCCTCGCCCTGCTCATCCGTGTGGATGTCGACGAGCGTGCCGTACAGATCGAAGAACACCGCCTGATACTTGAGTGCCGTTGTCATCGAGTTCCTTTCCAGCGCCGTTCAGCGCGTAACGCCGTCCGGCTCGAGCCTCCACACGCGCAGCGAGCGCGCCGGCATCGGCATATGTCCGTCGACCGACTCGGTGCGACGTGGGTCGGGCATGCCGTCCTGCGTCGTCGAATCGAGCACGCAGACCCAGCGCGGCGGCGCCGCGTCGCCGTCGGCGCCGGCGACCATGGGCAGATCGTCATGGGCGTCGTCGGCGTAGGCGTGCGTGAGCTTGTCGGCGGCGAGCGTGTGGTCGTCCCCGTCCGGGTTGATCGTCACGGCCGTGTCGTGCATCCGGTAGGCGACGGCGTTGCCCGGCGCGTCGACGGCGATGTGCTCGGCGTCGAACCAGTCCGGGTTCGCGCGACGCAGCGCGATGAGCCGGCGGTAGTAGTCGCGCAGCTCGCCCATGTGCCAGGCGCGGCGCCAGTCCACCTCGTTGACCTCCTTGCCGGAGTCGAAGGAATTGTCGTTGCCGTGCTTCGTCTTGCCGAACTCCTCGCCGGCGAGCATGAACGGGATGCCGGCGGCCGTGTAGATGATGCCTGCGGCGAGTTTGTTCGCCTCGAGCACCGCCGTCGTCTGCGGGCACGGTTCGGCGTCGAAGATCGCCTCGAGCCGTTCGGCGCCTTCGAACATGCTCATCGTCAGCTTGTCCCACAGCGTGAGGTCGTCATGGGCGCTCACGTACTGGATGATCTGCCCGGCCTCGCCTTCGTTCGTCTCCGGCGCGCGCCACGCGTCCGCGCCGAGCTCGATGAGCGGCTTGTTCGCCCGCGCGTCGCCGTTCACATAGCCCTTGCGTTCCATGTAGAAGACGTGGCCTTTGATCGCGTCGCGCGTGCGGTCGCAGAAGTGGCCGATGCGCGTGCTGAGGTAGCGCAGCCCCTCCTTGTCGGCGAGTTCGGTGTCCGGCAGCGTGTTCGTCGGACCGGCCGCCCACGGCTCGCCGTACATGAGGATCGATTCGCCTCCGGGCAGCCGGTCGAGCGATGCGCGCACCGCGTTCATCGTCTGCACGTCGATGAGGCCCATCAGGTCGAAGCGGAAGCCGTCGAGATGGTATTCGCGGGCCCAGTACGTGACCGATTCGACGATGAACCTGCGGAACATCGAACGTTCGGTCTGCATGTCGTCGCCGCATCCGGAACCGTTCGCCAACGTGCCGTCGTCGTTGCGGCGCAGGTAGTATCCCGGCACCGTGCGCTCGAACCAGTTGTCGGCCGAGTACATGTGGTTGTAGACGACGTCCATGATGACCTTGATGCCGTTGGCGTGCAGCGACTGGATCATCCGCTTGCATTCGGTGATGCGGTTCGCGCCGTCGTAGGGGTCCGTCGAGAACGAGCCTTCCGGCACGTTGTAGTTGAGCGGATCGTACCCCCAGTTGAACTGGGACGGGTCGCGCTCGTCGACGGAACCGTAGTCGTAGAACGGCAGCAGCTGCACGGCGGTCACGCCGAGGTCGCGCAGGTAGTTCATGCAGGTCGGGTGTTCACCGTCGCCGTCGAGCGTCGTGTCCATGTCGGTGAACGCGAGGTACTTGCCCCGGTGCTCCTTGGGGACGCCGCTGTGCGGGTTGTTGCTGAAGCTGCCGACATGCGCCTCCCAGACCATCGTCTCCGAGGTCGGCGTGCGCGGACGCTCGTCCTCGTCCCATCCTTCGGGATCGGTGCGCGCAAGGTCGACGACCATGCTGCGACGTCCGTTGATTCCGGCCGCGCGCGCCCAGGGGTCGGCTGAACGGTGGGTGACGCCGCCGTCGAATTCGAGAAGATAGTCGTAGTAGACGCCGTCGAGGTTCCGCGGGAGGTTCGCGGTCCATGCGCCATCGGACTGCTTCGCCATCGTCACGGTCTCGATGAGCATGTCATCGGACTGCTCCGAGGAACCGCAGGTGAACAAACGCAGCGTCACAGTACGCGCCGATGGTGCCCAGAGAGCGAACTGGGTGCCGGATTCGCAAACCTCGGCACCCAGTGTGCGTTCCGGACAAAGCGGGAACGGTTCTGCGACACCCGGCTCCAACCCTTCGGAAAGGGGCTCGAATGCCTGGATCATGATCAGCCTTTCACTGCACCCGACATGGATTCCTGATAGAAGCGCTGCATCACGATGAACAGGATCGCGATCGGGACGGAGATGATCACGGCGGCGGCCGCGAAGCGACCGAACCAGGTGTTGATGTACTCCTTCTCGAGCATGAGCCACAAGCCCAGCGAGGCCGTGTAGTTCTCCTGCGTGCGGGCGATGACCTTCGCCATGACGAAGTCGAGCCACGGGATCAGGAAGCCCACGATGGCCTGATAGACGATCATCGGCTTCGACATCGGGATGATGATCTTGACGAAGACCTGCCAGCGCGTGCAGCCGTCGAGCATCGCGGCCTCGTCAAGCGAGGTCGGGATCGTGTCCATGAAGCCCTTCATGACGTAGAAGCCGGCGCCGGTGCCCGCCGAGTAGACGAGGATCAGCGCGAGGATCGTCATGCCGTCGCTCGTCAGACCCATCGCCTTGAGGATGAAGTAGATCGCGACGACGGACATGATGGACGGGAACATGCCGAGGATCAGCACGAGGTTCATGAACGAGCGGCGGCCACGGAAGCGCATGCGGCTCATGCAGTATGCGACCGAGAGCACGAACCACACGGAGATGAGGCACGTGAAGATCGAGATGATGAACGTGTTCATGAACATGCGCGGGAAGTCCAGGACCCTGCGGTCGGTGAACAGGCCGATGTAGCTGTCGAACGAATACTCGGTCGGGAAGAACGTGCTCTGGTACGGGGCGGTGTTCTTGTTGAAGCTCTCGAGGAAGATCCAGACGATCGGCAACAGCCAGATGACCGAGAGCACGCCGAGGAGGATGTAGGTGCCCACATCGGCCGCGATGCGGCGCTTCCTCTGATCGTGCAGGAATCCTTGGCTCTGTGCTTTGACTTCAGTATGCTTACTCACCGGAAGCCCTCCTCGTTCTTATAGGAACCGCTGTTGCGGTAGGTGATCAGCGAGACCGCGGCAAGGACGATGAACGTCATGATGCCGATGACCGCGCCGAGGTTGTAATCGTTGCGATCCACCGTGAGCTTGTACAGCCAGGTGATGAGCAGGTCGGTCTTGCCGGCGGATGCGCCGTTGACTGCCGGGTCGCCGCGCGTGAGCAGGTAGATGACGTTGAAGTTGTTGACGTTGCCGGTGAACGTCGTGATCAGGTACGGAGTGAGCACGAAGATGATGTACGGCATCGTGATCTTCGTGAAGATCTGCCACCAGTTCGCGCCGTCGATCTTCGCGGCCTCGTAGAGGTCGGCTGGAATGTTCTGGAGGATACCGGTCACCTGCATGATCGTGTACGGAATGCCGATCCACAGGTTGACGATGATGACCGTCACACGCGCCCACGTGGCGTCGGTGAAGAACGGCAGCGGACCGTCGATCCAGCCCCAGGTCTGCAGCAGGCGGTTGACGGCGCCGGTCGGCTGCAGCATCTGGTGCATGACGAGCAGCGAGACGAACTGCGGGACGGCGATCGACATCGAGAAGATCGCACGCCACACGTTCTTGCCGTAGGTCGTCTTGCGGTTGATGATCATCGCGAGGAACAGGCCGAAGAAGAAGTTCAGGAACGTCGCGAAGAACGCCCAGATCAGCGTCCAGCCGAGGACGGACAGGAACATGCTGCCGGAGACCGCGCTGCTGCCGGAGTTGGAGAACACCGTCTTGAAGTTCTCGAGGCCGACCCAGTTGAACAGCGTCAGATGGTTATGGTCGTAGCTCGTGAACGCCATCGAGATCATGAAGATCAGCGGCAGGACCGTGAAGATCAGGATGCCCGCGATCGGCAGGAACAGCAGCAGCTGGTTCGCCTTGGCGTCGAAGAGCGTGTGGATGTCGTCCATCAAGGACGGGGCGCGGCCGTTCTTGCCGGCCAGGCACTGCGCCTTGTACGCGGAGCGGATCTCGAGGATCCACCACAGCACGAAGACGACGCAGAAAACGACGGCGGCCACGCCGTAGAGCAGGCGCAGGACCGTGTTGTCGCCCGGGATGTTCACGTACTGGCCGTTGACCCAACCACTGGTCGGCTTGTTGCCGCCGAGCGTGATCAGGTTCTTGAAGCATGTGCCGCCGGCCGTGATCATGTAGACGATGAACAGGACCTCACCGGCGAAATAGATGAGACCCTTGACGTATTGCTTGCGCACCACGTTGCCGAGGCCGAAAATCAGGATGGACAGCTTGGTGAAGACGTCGCCCTTCTCCAAGGCGTTCTTCAGCGTGTATGGCGATGGTGCCACATAGTCCGCGCCCAGTTTCCGGCGGCGCCGCAGTTCTCGTTGTGAAAGGGTTACCGTACTCATGAACCCTCTACCGCCTCTCTTTGAAAAGTTTGATATGTGGGGCGTGCGACCGTGCCCACGACCGTGCTACCTCGCGATGGATCGTGGAACGGGTGCGCGCATGGTCCGAGAATGACCCCGCGCGCCCCTCAGGCGACGCCGCCTGGTTGACCCTGAACATGAGGTGTGCGGAAAGCTCAGGGTCCGAGGCCTTCCGCACACTGTTTTCGATTATCTACCGATACCCGCCGGCGCGCGCCGGCGGGACGGGGCCTCGCGGCCCCGTGGAATCACTCCTCAGTCGCCTGAGCCTTGACTTCCTTGTTCTCGGTGTCCATCCAGGTCTGCGTCTGCTCCTTGTAGTTGTCAGCAGTCACATCCTTGTTGTAGATGGCCTTGCCGAAGTTCTCGGCCGGGGTCCACCAGCCGTTCATCGCGGCGATCGTCGGCTGCAGCACGGAGGTCTTCTCGATCGTGTCGATCTGGGCCTGGACGTACGGGGCGTCCTTCATGCCTTCGAGGTCGGTCAGCGACTTGTCGGACGGAACGATCTCGCGCATCTCCCAGTGCTTCTTCTGGGCGTCGGCGGAGCCGAGGAAGGCGGCGAATTCGGAGGCGACCTGCGGGGCCTTCGTGTTCGGGTTGAAGGCGATGGCCTTCGAGCCGGCGAAGGACTTCATCTGGTAGTCCTTGCCATCGGCAGTGAAGGACGGCATCTCGACGGCGCCGTACTTGTCGCCGAGGCCCTTCTTGACGTCGGCGGCCGACCAGGAGCCGGAGAACATCGCGTCGGTCGCGCCGTCGACGAGGTTCGAGACGCCGTTGGTGCCGTCATCGAGGACGAAGTTCGGGTTGGCGACCATGTCGACGAGGTACTTGGTCACGGCATCGGCGTTGGAGCCGAAGTCGATGCCCGCGGCGCCGTCCTGGCCCTTGTCGCCGAACATCTGCATGCCGGCGCCGAGGTAGAACGCCGGGATGTACCAGGAGTTCGTCAGCGGGTAGGAGACCTTGCCCTTCTCGAGCATCGTGTTCAGGTTCTTGACGTCATCGGCCGAGAACTTGTCCTTGTTGTAGTACATGAAGTACGTGTTCGAGGTGTACGGCACGCCGTAGATCTTGCCGTCGGCGCCGGTGACCGACTCGACCATCGTCTCGGAGTTCTGGTCCTTGACCTGCTGGGCGACGGTATCGCTCACTTCGCCGATGGCGTTGAGCTTGATGAGCGTGCCGAGCTGGTCGTTCGCGAACATGTAGACGTCGGCCGCGGCGGACGGATCCGTCTGCACGGTCTTGGCGGCGTCGCCTTCGGAGACGGTCGCGTTCTTCCAGGTGATGTCATAGTTGGTGTGGGCCTTCTCGAAGTCCTCCTGCATGGCCTTCATCCAGTCGGCGTCCTCCGACGGCGCCCACACGGTGAGCGTCGCGGTCTGCTTCTCGTTCGAGTTCGAAGCGCTGGCGTTGCCGTTCGCGTTCGAATCGTTGCCGCCGCAAGCCGCCATCGGGACGAGCATCGCAACAGCCGCGGTCAGACCGATTGCCTTCTTCCAATTGATCATCATTGACCTTTCCTTTCCATCAATCAATGCAATTGCATTTGTTTTCCTCAACATCACGCATGCGTGAGCCCCGCGGATCGGCTCCGCATGGACTCGACGCCGTAGCCGCCTCCGCCGTTGGTATTCAGCGGAGCGCTGCGTAACGCTTCAGTGGTCTATACTGTATACCACACCTGCAAACGTTGTCAAAACTGTCCGCATCGTGAGTGTCGTTTTCACGGAAACGCCGTGAGCGTTACCCCACAGCAAGGAGCGATATGACCAATCCCATGCACGCACCTGTTTCATGGCTGCAACAGGCCGTCTTCTACGAGGTGTATCCGCAGAGCTTCAACGATTCCAACAATGACGGCATCGGCGACATTCCGGGCATCACCGAGCGCCTCGACTACATCTGGTCATTGGGCTGCAACGCCTTGTGGATCAACCCCTGCTTCACATCCCCGTTCCGCGACGCTGGATACGATGTCACCGACTATACGAAGGTCGCGGAACGCTACGGAACCAACGACGACCTCGTCGACCTGTTCGCCGCGGCGCACGTCCGCGGCATGCATGTCCTGCTCGATCTCGTCCCGGGGCACACAAGCGACGAACATCCGTGGTTTATCGCCAGCGGCGAAGAACGGCAAAACCTTTACACCGACCGCTATATCTGGACCGACTCGTGGATCACCGGCGGCGACGGCCTGCCGTTCATCGGCGGCGTCTACCCGCGCGACGGCGCCGCGATCACGAACTTCTTCGCATTCCAGCCCGCGCTCAACTACGGCTTCGCGCACCCGACGAAGCCGTGGCAGCAGCCGGCGCTCGGCGACGCGGCGCTCGACACCTGCGGGGCGATGCTCGACGTCATGCGCTTCTGGCTGTCACGCGGGGCCGACGGCTTCCGCGTCGACATGGCCGACAGCCTCGTCAAGCGCGACGACGACGGCAAGCCCGCCACGATCGCGACCTGGCGGTATATGTTCGGGCAGATCCGCGGGGAGTTCCCGGATGCGGCCTTCGTCTCCGAATGGGGACGTCCGGACGAGTCGATCGACGCGGGCTTCGATATGGACTTCTACCTCGACTGGCGCTGGGACGGCAAGCCGAACGGATACAACATGCTGCTGCGCAACACCGACACGCCGCTGCTGCACGACGGCGACAAGAGCTACTTCAACGCGGACAGCGGCGTCGGCATCCGCGCCTTCCTCGACGAATACGAGCCGCGCCTGACGCAGGCGCGCAAGCGCGGCGGATACTTCGACCTCATCACCTGCAACCATGACACGGCACGCGTAGCCCCCCGCCTGTCGCCGCAGGAGATCCGCCTCGCCTATGCGACGATGCTGCTGATGCCGGGCACCCCGTTCATCTACTACGGCGACGAGATCGGCATGCGCTACCGCGACCTGCCTACGAAGGAGGGCGGATACACGCGCACCGGCAGCCGCACGCCGATGCAGTGGGACCGTTCGGCGAACGACGGCTTCTCCGGCGCGAGCGCCGACGCGCTGTACCTGCCGATCGACGAATCCGCGGACGCGCCGACAGTCGCCGACCAGATCGACGCCGACGATTCGCTGTGGACGGCTGTCCACGACACGCTCGCATTGCGCGCCGACTCGCCGGCCTTCCACGCCGACGCCGATTTCAGCGTGCTGTTCGCCTCCGATGAACGGCGTTCCTTCGTCTTCAAGCGCACGAAGGACGGCATCAGCGCCGTCGTCGCCGTCAACCCGGGCCGCGAGGCCGAGACGATCGAGCTGCCGGCCGGTGAAGGCAGCGAAGCGCGCACCGTGACGTTGTCCTACGGCTCCCCGACGCTCGCCTACACGACGCTGACGCTGCCGGCGCAGTCCTTCGCCGTGCTGCAATAGCCACCGGGACGACCCGGACACCCTTGGCCGCCCCGAACGGTCGCGCCTCCGCACCCCCATGTCTCGTTTCGTCGACCCCATCGACGAAACGGGACGCAAACCGACCGGCTTCCGGGTGGCTTCATCGACGGCCACGACGGAACAGGACGCGGAACAACCAGTCGGCGGGAGGATCCATCGGCTCCGTCGACGAACCGGAACGCTCCGTTCTGCCCCATCGACCACCTCGACGGAGCGGGACGCAAACCGACCGATTCCCGGGTGGCTTCGTCGGAGGTGTCGATGGATCGGGACGCTCCGCCCCGATCCATCCACCGCCTCGACGAACCGGGACGGCATCGGAGCGGTTTGCGTCCCAGTTCGTCGCCCCTTGCGATGGAGTGGGACGCAAACCGACGCCGGCGCCGCGCGGGCGCCTCCCTCTTCCGTCGACACCGCCCTGCAAACGTAGGCGTACATATCAAAGAAGAATCGCCGCGCCCTCAGGTCCATATCATCAAATTTTGGCTCTACAAAGCCAAACCGCCGTGTTTGCAAACGCTTTCAACATGCGGTATACTCGGTGACAGGCGATGGTTCGTCACCAACGAAGTATGACGTTCCGCGACCACCATCAGCAGTCGAGGAAAGCACTGGGGAGCATGAGGCCGCCGCGCATGACGCGGAGGACCTCGTCGCCCCGCGGAGAAAACAAGGAGCAACGATGCCGGAACAGACCATGCAGCAGCGCGAGGAAAGCGCCGAGCGCCTCGCACGCCCCCTCATCCGATTGGCGAACATGTGGGGCATTTCCACATCGTATATCGACCAGCTCGGCACCTATGTCGAAATCGACGACGACGTCCTCGTCACCGTGCTCAAGGCGCTCGGCGTCGACGCGTCGAACGACGAACGCGTCGACGAGGCGCTCAGGCTGCGTCTGAACGAGGAGGCCACGCGCCTCGCGCCGCCGACCGTCGTCAAGTTCATCGGTACGGACAAGGCGGTCGAGCTGCATACGCTGCACGGCGCGCCGACCGTCACCTTGATGCTCGAGGAGGGCGCGCGCGCCGACGGCGACTTCTTCACCGTCGAGCGCAAGGACGCCGAGGCGGCGCCGGACGGCGACGTGACCGTCTATGCGCTGACACTGACCGATGCGTTGCCGATCGGCTACCACACGCTCACCGTCGAGGACGGCGATCGCCGCGCGACGGCCCATGTGATCTGCGCGCCGGCGCGTATCCCGGTGCCGCAGGCCGTGCAGGATCGCCACCGCTGGGGCTGGATGGCGCAGATGTACTCGGTGCGTTCGGCCGAGTCGTGGGGCGTCGGCGATTACGGAGACCTGAAGGAGCTCGCGACGGACGCGGCGACGAAGTCGCATGCCGACTTCATGCTCATCAATCCGATCCACGCGACGGCGCCGGTCACGCCGCTCGAGCCGTCGCCGTACCTGCCCGAGTCCCGCCGATTCCTCAACGTCACCTACATCCGCCCTCAGGACATCCCCGAATACCGCCACCTTGAGGGCGACGACTTCGACAAGGTCGAGGCGCTGCACGCGCGCGTCGCGGCGGCGAACACCGATCCGAACCCGATGGACATCAATGCGGCGTGGGACGCAAAGCGCGAGGCACTGCACATCGTCTTCCGGCAGGAGCGCTCGACCGAACGTCAGGCGGACTTCGACGAGTTCCGCCGGCAGGCCGGCGAGGACCTGCGCGCCTTCGCGCTGTGGTCAGTCGCGTTCCAGGTGTGGGGCGCGCCATGGAGCGCCGACAACGACTGGTTCACGAAGTACGACCGCCACAGCCCGCAGATCGCGCAGCTCGAGAACGACTACGGCGACCTCTACGACTTCGCGTGCTGGCTGCAGTGGATCGCCGCGGAGCAGGTCGAGGCGGCGCAGCGTTCGGCGAAGGACGCCGGCATGGCGCTTGGCCTGATGCAGGACATGGCCGTAGGCGTGCACACCTACGGCTCGGACGTGTGGTGGAGCCCGGAGCGCTTCGCCGTCGGCACCGTGACCGTCGGCTGCCCGCCGGACTTCTACAACCAGCAGGGCCAAGACTGGGGCCAGCCGCCCTTCGACCCGAACTTCATGGAATCGGACGGTTACGGCGTCTACCGCGACATGGTGCACACGATGTTCGCGCACGCCGGCGCGATCCGCATCGACCACGTCCTCGGCATGTTCCGCCTGTGGTGGATCCCGCAGGGCAAGGGGCCTCGCGGCGGCGCCTATGTGCGCTACAACTACGAGGCGATGCTCGCGATCCTCACGATCGAGGCGTCGCGGGTCGACGGCATGGTCATCGGCGAGGATCTCGGCACCGTTCCGGCCTATGCATCGCGCATCCTCGCCGAACACGGCGTCCTCGGCACGACGGTCGAATGGTTCGCGCGCGTCGACGATTCGCCGAACGCCGGCGATCCGTATGCGATGCCGGACACCTACCGCGAGTATTCGCTCGCCTCGGTCACGACGCACGACCTGCCGCCGACGGCCGGATATCTGACGTATGAGCACGTCAAGCTGCGCGAACGGCTGCATCTGCTCAGCGAACCGGTCGAGGCGTTCATGAGGTCGGCCGAGGCCGAGCAGCATGAGATGCTCAAGCTGCTCGTGACCGGCGGCTGGCTGCCACAGGCGGCGGCCGACGACGTCCCGGGCCATCTGCAGCAGATCGTCGAGGCGATGCATGCGATGCTCAAGGACTCCCCCGCGTTGCTGATGCAGGCCGCGCTCGTCGACGGCGTCGGCGAGATGCGCACGCAGAACCAGCCCGGCACTTCGACCGAATATCCCAATTGGCGCATTCCGCTCGCCGACGCCCGGGGCCATGTCGTTCCGACGAACGAGGTCTTCGACTCGCCGCGCGTGATGTCGCTGTCCCAGATCATGAACCGTTAGTTTTTTCGACCTCTCTCTAACGGTTCAGCCATGAAGGGCCTCCCGACGACGGGAGGCCCTTCATGGTTTATAAGCCGCGCATGGCGTGCCGGCGGCCGTTCACTGATGCTTCTTGACGCTCCAAGTGTCCTCCTGGACATGCGTCGAGAACGATTGCCCCGTGTATCTGCGCAGCACATACTCCTGGATCGGCACATGCAGCGACAGCAGCGAGCCGTAGCCGAGCACGGCGAGCAGGAACAGCATCTGCGGCAGCTTGAACCACAGATAGACGAAGAGGCCGCAGTAGACGGCGTCGATCACGGCGAGCGCGAGCGTCGCCGGGAAGTAGGTGACGCCGAAGACGTAGGCGTTCACGATCGTGCGCGCCGGCGGGTTCTCGAAGCGCGCCTGCAGCGCGAACACCCATTCGAAGCCGATGATCCACAGGATCGTCAATGCGATCTTCGGGATGAGCAGCGGCGTGATCTGCAGCACGATCCAGCTGTAGGCGAGTGCGGCGCCGAACAGCAGATAGACGGCCCACAGGATCGTCGCACGGGCGAAGTTCTCCTTGAACGCGGCGAAGTAGTTCCGCGTGACGTGACCCTGGCCGATGAGCATCTTGCGCGACGCCGTCTGGCCGGCGGACAACGCGGCGCCGATCGTCACGATCGGGATGCTCGTGACGAGCATCAGCAGATTGATGATGATCGCATCGGTGAAGTTGTTCCACGCCTGCATGAATTTCGAATCCGGGGAAAGCCAGTTCATGTACGCTCCTGCCTGTCTCGCATGCTCCGTCCGAGCTTAGTGCGGACAGCTGATTTCATCGTCCGCCCCATAACACGAAGGCCGGGTGCCGCGGCGCCCCCGGAGGGGAAGCCGCGGCACCCGGCCTTCGTGTTGATTGATGGTGGGGAAGATCGGCCCTTGACGGCACCGCCTCCGGCCTTGCAAATACTGACCGGCCTACGGCCGGACCCAAACCCGCCCTCGCGGCACAGCCGCTCGGACCGGCACCTGAAAACAGCGCACCGCGCTGTTTTCCAAGGGCTGACTCAACGTCAGCCCTTGACGGCACCGGCCATGACACCCTTGACGATGTACTTCTGGCACAGGATGTAGAAGAGGATGATCGGGATGATCGCGAGCACGAGGCATGCCATCATCGCGCCCATGTCCACGGAACCGTAGCCGCCCTTGAGGTACTGGATCGACACGGAGATCGTCTTGTATTTGTTCAGGTCGAGCGTCAGATACGGCAGCAGGTAGTCGTTCCAGACCCACATCGCCTCAAGGATCGCCACAGAGATGATCGACGGCTTCATGATCGGCACGACGACCTGGAAGAAGATGCGCGGGACGGACGCGCCGTCGATCATCGCGGATTCCTCGAGCGACTGCGGGATGCCCTTGACGACGCCGGTGAAGATGAACACGGCGAGGCCGGCGCCGAAGCCGAGGTAGATGATGCACAGGCCCCACGGCGTGTTCAGGCCGAGGCGGTCGGCGAGCCACGAGAGCGTGAACATCAGCATCTGGAACGGCACGATCATGTTGAACAGGAACAGGATGTACAGCGCCTTGGCGGCCCAGTTGTTGACGCGCACGATCCACCATGCGCACATCGACGTGCACAGCAGGATCAGCAGCACGGAGCCGACGGTCACGATGACGGTCCAGCCGAAGCTCGCGAAGAAGTTCGTCTGCTCGATTCCACGCACATAGTTGTCCCATCCGGCGAAGGTGTCGCCCGCCGGGAAGGAGAAAGCGTTGTCGCTGATGTACGCCTTCTGCTTGAAGGAGTTGATGATGACCAGGAAGATCGGGAAGACCCAGGCAATCGAGATCATCGAGAAGAACAGGGTCCACAGACCACTGTGCTTAGCCTTTTCGCCGTTCATGCCTCGACCTCCTTGGACGTGGTGAGCTTGTTCTGCAGCAGCGAGACGATCGCCACCAGGATGAAGAAGAGCACGGCCTTGGCCTGGCCGACGCCCTCGAAGCCGACACGTCCGTAGAACGTGTTCGTGATGTTGAGCGCCAGACCCTCGGACATGCGGCTCGGAGCGCCGTTCGTCAGCGCGAGGTTCTGGTCGAAGAGCTTGAAGCCGTTCGTGACGGTCAGGAACGAGCAGACGGTGATCGACGGCATCATCAGCGGGATGATGATCTTGAACATCGTCTGGCGGCCGTTCGCGCCGTCCACCGAAGCCGCCTCGAGCACGTCGGTCGGCAGCGACTGCATGCCTGCGATGTAGATGATCATCATGTAGCCGATCTGCTGCCAGCACACGAGGATGACGAGACCCCAGAAGCCGTATTTCTGGTCGAAGGTCAACGATTTCGACCAATGGGCGAGCACGCCGTTGAGCAGCAGCATCCAGATGTAGCCAAGGATGATGCCGCCGATGAGGTTCGGCATGAAGAAGACCGAACGGAACAGGTTGGAGCCCCGGATCGACTTCGTCAGCATGTACGCGATCGCGAAGGCGACGACGTTGATGATGATCGTCGTGACGATCGTGAGCAATGTGGAGAACAGCAGCGCGTGCAGGAAGGTCTTGTCCTGCAACGCCTTCGCGTAGTTCTTGAAACCGACGAACTGCGCGTCGGTGACCGTCGTGAACTCACAGAAGCTCAGATAGATGCCATAGATGAACGGCACCACGAAGCCGATGATGAATGCGGCGAATGTCGGAAGCACAAATAACGCCCACCAACGGCGTATCGCCTTACCGGCCATACTGATCATAGTATGCCTACTTTCCTCGTTCTTTCCTGTGCATACTCCTGCGTATGCGCTCTATCCCTTGCCTTCGGCCGCTCCGGCTGCGCGCCGGCACGTCCTCGCCTCCGGCCATGCGGATGACAGTGCCCACTGTAACAGCGATGCAGAGCACTGTCAAACGTTTACATTTTTGCGTGTCTCAAGCGCGGCCACCTCCGACGCCCGTCAATCGACCCCCGACGATGAATCGCTGGAAGTTCGCCGTTCTTGCTGGAGCATGATATACTGCAAACGTTTGTGAAATCCATCTTGCACAAACGTTTGCACATCGGTCACCGCCACCGAATCGTTCTTCAATGTCGAAGGAGCCGAGATGAGCACGAGTATCCAGGACGTCGCGCGCGCCGCCAACGTATCGATCTCCACGGTGTCGCGTTCCTTCACGCGTCCGGAGCTGGTCTCGAAGGCCACCCGCGAGAAGGTGCTGCGCATCGCCGAGGAGCTCAACTTCTCGACCTCCCGCTCGGCGGTCGCGCTGAAGACCGGCCGCGCTTTGCGCATCGCGCTGCTCGTGAGCGACCATCTGCGGCTGTGGTTCAGCGCGTCCGTCATCGAGGGCCTCAATCAGGTGCTGCACGCCGAAGGCTACGACCTGTCGATCTTCCAGATCTCGAGCATCGAGGAACGCAAGGAGTTCTTCGAGATGCTGCCGGTGCGCCGCAACGCGGACGCCGTCATCGTCGTCTCATTCGACATCGACAGCCAGGAGATCGCGCAGCTCAACTCGATCCATGTGCCGATCATCGGCATCAACTCGGTGCTGCCTCAGGAACGAGGATTCTCGGCGTCGGTGAACATCGACGACGAGCAGGGGTCGATCCTCGCCGCACGGCATCTCATCGCCCTCGGCCACCGCGACATCGCCTATGTGCGTTCCAACCGCGACGTCTCGCTGCACTTCAGCGTGCAGCAACGTTTCGACTCATTCATCGAATGCTGCAGCCACGCCGGCGTCTCGCCGCATGTCATCGTCGCCGAGGAATCGGAGAACCGCATCGCCGAGGTCGTCACGCAGCTGCTCAGCCTCGAACGCATGCCGACGGCCGTCGCCTGCCAGGAGGACGGCATCGCGATCCCGCTCATCTTCCAGCTGATGCGCGGCGGCTTCTCAGTGCCCGGGCAAATCTCCGTCATCGGCTATGACAACAGCACCTATGCCAGCGACATCGGCCTGACGACGATCTCGCAGGACCCGGTGCTCATGGCGCGCAAGGCCGCCGAGATGACGCTTGCGCTCATCGACGGCGAGACGCCCGAGCAGTTGTATGTCACCGAACCGGCGCGGCTCGTCATCCGCTCGTCGACCGGTCCGGCGGCGCCGCGCCCCTGACGACGGGGCCGTCCCGCGACCACGCAAAAGGCCACGATGATGTTCATCGTGGCCTTTTGCGTTGCACCCGCAGCCCTTGCACCGATGGTGCCGCCCCGCACGCCCCGCACGCCCCGCACGCCCCGCAGCGTCGCCGGACGGCGATGCCCGAAAACGCAAACGTGGGACGCCGCACGATGCGGCATCCCACGTTTGCGCAGAAGGATCCAGAGGAAGAAAAGAAAAACAGTGTTCAGTTATCGATGTTCAGTTATCGTCGACCGTGGTCGGGGGGCGTCGCGCGGCCGCCATGCGGAAGCCGCCGCCCATGCGGGCGTCCACAGGTCAGAGAGGTGCGGCCATGCGACGTTGTTCGGTTATACGTTGTTCGGTTATCGGCCGTCGGCGATCATCGGATGACGATGACCGCCGATGGATCGGGACGGCCGCGGAACCGCAGCCGTCCCATCGACTCAGTGCGTCGCCTGGTACTCGGTCGCCCAGTTGTTGACGAAGGCGTCCACGACGGCGTTCCAGTCGCCGGTGCCCTGCGCGTAGGCGAGCATCGCCTGGCCGAGGACGTTCTTGTACTCCTCGGACGGCATCATCGAGAAGTCCCAAGCGACCTGCGTCAGGTCCTTGTTCTGGATGCTGGCGTTCGCATCGGCGATCAGCGGGTTCGAGGTCTTGACGTCATTGAAGGTCGAGAACGGCGTGGTGAAGCCCATGTCCTCGCTCATCGCCTTCTTGCCGTCTTCGGAGGTGATGACCCACTCGAGGAACTCCTGCGAGGCCTTCTGGTCAGCCTCGGAAGCCTTCGAGTTGATGCACCAGTAGTTCTCGGAGCCGGTCGCGAGGCCCTCGGTCTTGTCGTCGACGCCGATGTAGATCGGGAGCATGCCGACGGAGGAATCCTTCATGCCGGCCTTCTGCAGATCGCTCCACGCCCAGGTGCCGTTCTGGTAGAAGGCGGCCTTGCCGAGCGCGAACTCGGAGTTCGCGTCATCGCCGGTCTTCGAGCTCAGCTGGGTCTTCTCGGTCGTGGAATCGGTGATGTACAGGTCGAAGATGTTCTTGAAGTTGTCCATGTACATGTCCTTGATGGACGCCGGCGGAGCGGTGATGTCGTCCTTCTTGAACTGGTAGTACAGCGGGATGTTCGCCAGATGCGTCTTGAAACGCCAGTCGGAGCTGGAATCGAAGCCGGCCGACGTGAAGGCGCCCTCGATGCCGAGGTCCTTCTTACGCTTCTGCATGTCGTCGGCGACCTTCTTCAGCGTGTCGAAGTCCTTGATCTCATCGGCGGATTTGATGACGGCGCCGTCGAGCTTGGTGTACTTCGCGACGATGTCCTTGTTGTAGATGATGCCGTAGGACTCGATGACGTACGGCACGCCGACGATCTTGTCGCCGTCGGTGAGCGCGAGGCTCTGGTCGTTCATGTCCTTGTAGATCGCGGTGTCCTTGAGGTCCGCGGTGTAGCCCTTCCAGCTCTGGTAGCCGACCGGGCCGTTGACCTGGAAGATCGTCGGAGCCTCGCTCTTGGCGAGTTCGGACTTGAGCTGCTGCTCGTAGGTGCCGGAGGCGGCCGTCTGGACCTTGACCTTGACGCCCTTCTCCTTCTCATACTTCGCGGCGAGCGCGGTCCACTGGTCCGCGGCTTCCGGCTTGAAGTTCAGGAAGTAGACGCTGCCCTTGCCGTCGCCGGACGAGCTGGAGCTTCCGCCGCCGCATGCGGCGAGCGGCACGACCATAGCGGCCGCAGCGAGCAGACCCACGGTTGTCTTCATCGTACGATTCATCTTCGAACCTTTCTCTGTACGCCCTGTTGGGCGCTGCACCCTCACGGTGCACGTTAAGAAGTCTCTTTCCTCGACAACTTCTTTCATCGACCATTGTGCACCATAAATGCAAAAAGTGCAAACGTAGGCACGCCGAATGGCGGCGTTCCCGTCGATTTCGTCAACGCTCACGCCGCAAAAATACCGCTTTTCCACTGTTTCACGACGTTTCACCATTGATGAAAGCGTTTGCTAACGACACGCCCACCCGACTTGCGCCGCAGATAACCCCGTGTACGGCCCGGAGGCGCGGCGCGGACCGCACATGGCCGCCGACGCCGGGCGCCGTCATGCCAAGCGCGCATTTCTTTACCGGGGAATATAATTACGCGCGGCAACGTGTGCCCGGACAACTTCGTCGCGCACGCCGCGCGAACATCCATGGCGAGGCATGCATACAACTCGCATGCCGTCGGGAAAGGAACGTCATGACCCTCAACAACACGCACGACGACTGGTGGAAGCAGGCCGTCGTCTATCAGGTCTATCCCCGCAGCTTCCGCGACGCGAACGGCGACGGTCTCGGCGATATCGCCGGCATCACCGCGCAGATGGGCTATCTCAAGGAACTCGGCGTGGACGCCGTCTGGCTGTCCCCGTTCTACCCTTCCGAGCTCGCCGACGGCGGTTATGACGTCATCGACTACCGCGACGTCGATCCGCGCCTCGGTACGCTCGACGATTTCGACGCGATGCTCGAGGCCGCCCACACGGCCGGACTCAAGGTGATCGTCGACATCGTCCCGAACCACACGTCGAATCGGCATCCGTGGTTCCAGGCCGCCCTCGCCGCCGCGCCAGGCTCGGCCGAGCGCGACCGGTACATCTTCCGCCGCGGCGAAGGCGAGCACGGCGAACTGCCGCCGAACAACTGGCAGTCGCTGTTCGGCGGCCCCGCATGGGAGCCCGTCGGCGGCGGCGAGTGGTACCTCCACCTGTTCACGAAGGAGCAGCCGGACCTCAACTGGAAGAACCGGGACGTGCACGACGACTTCAAGCGCACGCTGCGTTTCTGGTCCGACCGCGGCGTCGACGGCTTCCGCGTCGACGTGGCGCACGGTCTGGCGAAGGACCTCGATTCACGTCCGCTCAAGGAGCTTGAGCGCTGGACGGTCGGCGCCGACCAGTCGTCTGATGGCAGCCACCCGTTGTGGGATCGCCCCGAGGTGCACGACATCTACCGTGAGTGGAACGCCGTCTTCAACGAATACGACCCGCCGCGCTTCGCCGTCGGCGAGGCCTGGGTCGTGCCGGAGCATCAGCATCTGTACGCGTCGAAGGACGAACTCGGGCAGGTCTTCAATTTCGAGTTCGCGAAGGCCGACTGGTTCGCCGACGAGTTCCGCACGGCGATCGTCGAAGGGCTCGCGAGCGCCGACGAGGCGAAGTCGACGACGACATGGGTCATGAGCAACCATGATGTCTGCCGTCACGCGAGCCGCTACGGCCTGCCGCAGGTGCGCACGAACAGCTACCACATCCTCGCGAACGATTGGCTGCTGCGTTCCGGCTCCACTTATCCCGAGGACCGCGCGCTCGGCGCCCGCAGGGCGCGCGCGGCGATCCTGATGGAGCTGGGACTGCCCGGTTCCGTCTACGTGTATGAGGGCGAGGAGCTGGGACTGCCGGAAGTCGCGACGATCCCGTGGGACCGTCTCGAGGACCCGGTCGCGTTCAACACCGACCACGGCGACGCGCAGAAGGGCCGCGACGGCTGCCGCGTGCCGCTGCCGTGGATCGCAGGGGACCGTCCGCGCCCCGCCGACTGGGACCCCGAGTTCGGTACCGGCGCCTCTTTCGGCTTCTCGTCGGCGCCGGCCGACGGCTCCGCCCCCGCCGATCCCCATCTGCCGCAGCCGCTGTGGTACGCCGATTATGCGGCGGACGCCGAGGACGCCGATGACGGATCGATGCTCAATCTCTACCGTCGTGCGCTGCATTGGCGTCAGGACCATCTGACGCCGACCGGAGATCTGTCGCTCGAGTGGCTCGACGATGACATCCTCGATCCGGGCGACGCCGATGTGATCGCCTATGCGCGCCCGGTCTCCGACGGCGACGGCGACCGCTTCGCCTGCATCGTCAACTTCGGCCCCTCTCCGGTCGACCTGCCGCATGGCGACATCGTGCTGCGTTCGACGGCCTTCGACGGCTATGCGCTGCCTGCCGACGCCGCCGTGTGGATGCGCATCTGATTCGCGCCGCCGTCACGATGCCGTGCGCTTGCGCGCCGCCCGTCCGCTCAGACGTTCCACTTCCAGATCACGTGATCGCCTTTGTAGACGGACAGCGCGCAGATGTGCGCGGTGTCGAGTTTGAGATGGCGGCCGAAGCGCGGCTCCATGCCGAGCCATTGCGTCGTCAGGATGCGCAGGATGTGCGCGTGCGCGACGCAGAGCACGTCGCGGCCGGCTTCGAGCGCCGGCAGCACCTGATCGATGACGCGCCGCGCGCGTTGCGCCGCGTCGTCGAGGCGTTCACCCGGACCATTGATGATCGTGATCCGTTGTCCATCCGGGAAAACCTCGACGCGTTCGCCGGCGAGATGCTCGGCGAGCGCCGTCGGCCCCTGCGCCCAGACGTCCCATTCCTCACCGAGCGCGGCGAGGAGCTCCGCACGCGTGCGCCCCTCGGCGCGCCCGTAATCCCACTCCTCGAGGTCGGCGGTGAGGATCGGCGCCGCGAATCCCGCCTCATGCGCCGTCGTCATCGCACGCTGCAGATCGGAGCAGTAGACGTCGCCATCGGCGAAACCGTCCGGGAACAGCGTGCGCAGGCGAGCGCCGGCCTCGCGCGCCTGCTGCATGCCGACGTCGGTGAGGGGGATGTCGGTGCGGCCGGTGTATTGCCCGGATTCGCTCCATCGTGTCTGCCCATGGCGAAGCAGCACGAGCGTGCCGTACCGCTTCGCGTGATCATTCATCGTTGAATTCTGCATACGCCCACTGTACCGTGCCGCCTGAAGAAGGCGCGGCGTCCGTGTGCGACGACGGGCGGCGCGGGGCGGCCGCCATGGATCAATGATGGCATACACTGGTGCAGTATGGACAAGCATCAGTACGAATCGGCGTCCGTGGACGCCAAGCTCACCGCCGCGACGAGCGCCATCGCCGGCGAACGCTCCTCTCTCGACGCGACGACGGACAAGACGGTCGCGGCGCTGAACCGGGTGGACGACAAAGTCACGGCCATGCGCAAGGCGCGCACGAGTGATCCGGATACGCTCGGCGACAAGGTGTTCCGCATGGCCTTCCCGGCCGTTGTCGGTCTCGTCGGCGGCAAGGTGTTCAGCTCCGTATGGAATCTGGTCGTCGCGAAGGTCCATCCGAGCCCTGACGACGACGAGCAGGACAGGCAGCAGGGGCTCGTCATGAGTATGCTGTTCGCGGCAGCGTCGGCGGCCTTCGGCACATTGCTGACCAGTGTTTCCACGAAGGGCGTGCAGAAGATCATCGACCGTATGCAGGCGAAACGCGACTGACCAGTCCGATCATCGGCCGGCGCCGTCCATTGCGCTGTCAGGCCGACCGATGTGGACGTATGCAAGGCGATGTGCCACAATGACGGCTATGACTGAACTCTTGCATAATGACACCATCGATGTCCTGCTCAACCGTCGTTCGATCCGCGCGTTCCGTCCTGAACCGCTGACGCCCGAAATGACGGCGACGATCGAATCCGCCGCGCAACATGCGGCATCCAGCCAGTATCTCAACGATTGGTCGGCGATCCGCGTCGTCGACCAGCGACTCAAGGACGATCTCGCCGCGATCGGAAAGCAACCGTACATCGCGCAGGCGCCCGCGCTCTATGTGTTCGTCCTCGACGAGTACCGCAACATGGTCATCGCCCGCGAACAGGGCGACGCCGTCGATTCCGACGCGTTCACGCTCAAGACCAGCTACCGGTTCTCTCAGGCGCAGAACGACGCCGTGCTCGCGCTGCACGCGATGGAGACGGCTGCGGAGGCGCTTGGCCTCGGCTGCGTGATCCTCGGTTCGATCCTCAACGACGTTCCGCGGCTCATCGAACTGTTCCATCTGCCGAAGTACACCTATCCGGTGCTGGGTCTGGCGATCGGCAAGCCCGCGCAGGAGCCGGCGGTCAAGCCGCGCATGAGCGGCGCATTGCAGTTCTTCGACGACCGGTACAATGACGACCCCGCCTTCATCATGCGCAATATCGCGGAGTTCAACGAGGAGGTGCATCAGTACTACGATCTGCGCGACCCGAATACGCCGCTGCCGACCTATGATGCGCAAATCGCGAAGAAGGCCGTCGCCGGCGAAGTGCTCGGCCGTGGACTTGAGCACGCGGCAAAGCAGGGCTTCGAACTGGATCGCTGATCGATCATCGTCGCGCAGCCCCCTGCATGCACGACGATGGACCAAGGGTACGAGCCGCATCACCTATAGCGCGGCTTGTACCCTTTCTTTCGTGAATATCGCTTCTGTGAACGTTTGAAATGGCCCACGTCTTGATTCAACGCCGGATCGCGATGCGTCAGATGCCACTGCCCGCAGTACTGGCACCGGTACACCCATAACTCCACGCCGCGCTCGATGCGGCTCTGTTCGGCGGCCTGCCACGCGATCTGCTGATCATGGTACATGATCTTGCTCGTCGTCTCGCAACGTTTCGGCGTGAAGTAATGCATACTGCACATCATAGATGTGTCTCCCCGACCGGTGTGGTGTTATGAGGGTCCGCTGATTGGGGGTGTATGCCGGTGGGGAGGAAAAAATGAGGAGAGCCCACTGTTGGGTGGGCTCTCCTGGGTGAAGTGTGGGTGCGGCGGCGTGCTACTCTCCCACACCCTGTCGGGTGCAGTACCATCGCCGTGCCAGGTCTTAGCTTCCGGGTTCGGAATGGGACCGGGCGTCTCCCCTGGGCTGTGACCGCCGCAAGACTGTTGTTCTGTTATTCATGTTCACCCCCGTGTGGGGGTTGGTGGTTGGTTTGGGGACCGGATGGTGGACGCGGGCGCAGGTGTTCGTGCTGCGGGAACGATGGTTCGTTGTTTGCGTGTTGATGCTTGGTTCGTGTGGATCCTCCAGTCGCGTGTCCCGGTCGCGTGTGGTGCGCGGGGCGTCGTGGCGGGGGGTCGTTTTCGACCGTTAGTGCCGGTCGGCTCCACCCCTTGCGGGGCTTCCACGTCCGGTCTATCGACCACATGGTCTCATGTGGGGTCTGTCACCACCCCGGAGGGTGGTCAGGAATCCTTATCTTGGAGCGGGCTTCCCGCTTAGATGCTTTCAGCGGTTATCCCTCCCGAACGTAGCCAACCGGCCGTGCCGCTGGCGCGACAACCGGCATACCAGAGGTTCGTCCACCCAGGTCCTCTCGTACTATGGGCAGGCCTCCTCAGGATTCCAACGAGCGCAGAGGATAGAGACCAAACTGTCTCACGACGTTCTGAACCCAGCTCGCGTGCCGCTTTAATCGGCGAACAGCCGAACCCTTGGGACCTGCTCCAGCCCCAGGATGCGACGAGCCGACATCGAGGTGCCAAACCATCCCGTCGATATGGACTCTTGGGAATGATCAGCCTGTTATCCCCGGGGTACCTTTTATCCGTTGAGCGATGCCGCGTCCGTACGCCGGCACCGGATCACTATCTCCGACTTTCGTCCCTGCTCGATCCGTCGATCTCGCAGTCAAGCCC